>NZ_JBEEAB010000003.1:0-589192 GCF_040120725.1 Actinopolymorpha sp. B9G3
ACAGTGGCTGGCGAACTTCACCGTCTCGACGACGTTCCCGACGCTGCAGGCGATCGGCCTCGGATTCGCGTACGGCATCTACACGTTCTTCGCGGCACTCTCCCTGGTGTTCGTGGTGAGGCGCATCAGGGAGACGAAGGGCCGGGAGCTGGAAGAAATGCAGTGAGCTGGCGTCCTGACAGCGGCTAGCCTCACTCGTCATGACACCAGCCTCATCGACGTCGCCAGCGCGGATCCGGGCGGAGCGGGACGCCGACCGCGAGGACGTGCACACGGTCCATGCTCAGGCATTCGGCGGGGACGAGGTGGTTCCCCGGCTCGTCGAGGCGCTACGGGCTGCCGAGGCTCCGATCGGTCCGCTGTCCTACGTCGCCACCGTCGACGACGTCATCGTGGGCCACGTCCTGCTGAGCGCCTGCCGGCTCGACGCACCCCACCGACTGGTGGACGTGCTCACCCTGTCGCCGCTCGGGGTGCTCCCTGACCACCAGAATCGCGGCATCGGTACGCACCTCGTCGCGCACGCCCTCGCGGCCGCCGACGCCCACGGAATACCGCTCGTCTTCCTCGAGGGGTCGCCGGACTTCTACGGTCCCCGGGGTTTCGAAAGAGCCGACACGGTGGGATTTCGTCCGCCGTCGCTGCGAATTCCGCCGCCAGCGTTCCAGGTCGCCCGGTTGCGGTCGTACGAGCCGGAGATGACCGGCACGTTCGTCTACTCGCAGACATTCTGGGACCTCGACTGCGTGGGGCTCCGCGACGGTTGAGACCGTCGTCTGCGACCGACGTCCGGTAGCTTTCTCGGGCGGCGGGGTCGGCAGTGGGGTCAGGAAAGGGCGTACGGATGGGGACGTGCACGACGTTCAGCATCATCGGCGGCGGAGGTTTCCGGGCACAGTATTTCCTCCGGATCGCCCGCGCCCTTCCCGAAACGTTTCGGGTGGCCGGGATGGTCGTCCGTGACGAGGCGCGCGGGCGGGCCATGCAGCAGGAGTGGGGTGTCGCGACCTATCGGAGCCTGGAATCCCTTCTGGCGCAGGAAGAACCGAGTTTCGTCGTCGTCTCCGTGAGCCCGGCCGCCTGCGCCGACTATCTCCGGCAGTTGGCGGCACTCGCCATCCCCGCCCTCGCCGAGACGCCACCCGCCCCGGACCTCGCCGGCCTGGTCCGGCTCCACGAGGACCTGACTACGGCGGGCGCCAAGGTGCAGGTCGCCGAGCAGTACCAGTTCCACCCGCTCAACCAGGCCCGGCTGGCGCTCATCGCCGAAGGCCGGCTTGGCCCCGTCACCCAGGCCACCATCTCGATCTCCCACCTCTACCACGCGGCCAGCCTCATGCGGGTCATGCTGGGCGTGGGTTTTGCCGACGCGGAGATCCGCGGGATGCGGTTCGTCTCCGACTGGGTGGCCGGACCGAACCGGAGCGGGCCGCCGACGGAGGACGTCCTCGTATCCTCCGAACGCGACCTGGCCTGGCTCGACTTCGGCGACCGGCTCGGGATCTACGACTTCACCGGCAACCAGCACCGCTCCTGGATCCGGTCGAACCACCTCTCGGTCCGGGGCCAGCGCGGCGAGATCTTCGACGAGCGGGTCCGCATCCAGGATCCCTCGTGTACGCAGCTGGACTACTCGCTCACGCGGGTCAACAAGGGCGAGTGGGAGAACCAGGAGGGCTACTTTCTGGCCGGGATCACGGCCGGCGACCGCTGGGTGTACACGAATCCGTTCCAGCCGGGCCGGCTCTACGACGACGAGATCGCGATCGCGACCTGCCTGGCCAAGATGGGGGAGTACGTCGCGGGTGGGCCGGACTTCTACGGGCTGCCCGAGGCGTCGCAGGACCACTATCTCGGCACGATGATCGAGCGGGCGGTGCGTACGGGTGAGGTCATCCGCACCACCCGCCAACCCTGGGCGACCGAGTAACCGCGAGGCTCCTGATGGTGCCCTGGCGCCGGTGGTCAGGCCCCAGGCGTTCGTCCCGGATCGAAGATCATCTTCAGGAGCGCGCGATCGCGTGGAGCGCGAACGGTGCGCCCTCCTGGACCCCCTCGACACCTTCCACCAGACCCTCGCCGGGGAACTCGCCCACGTACTCCATGCCGAGACGTCCCATCACCGCACGCGACCGGGTGTTGTGGCGTTCGGTGAAAGCGACCACCTCGTTCGCGCCCAGCGTGTCGAACGCGTACCTCAGCCCGGCCCGACCCAGCTCCGTGGCAAGCCCTCGTCCCGACGCCGACGTGCGGATCGCCCAACCGAGCTCGAGCCGCTGTCGCGCCCACGCTCGCCCCCGGTGGCCCAGCGCCGTCTCGATCCGCCGCGTCACCTCGGCCTCGGACGCCATCCGCGACAGACCGCCCCTTCCCACCAACTCACCGTCGCCGCCCAGTTCACCGGCGCCCGTGCGGCGACCGGACCGTTCGTACGCCATCCACTTGCAGACGCCGTCGGCCTCCCACGCCTCGCCCATGCGGACCGCGCAGCGGCGGGCCTCGTCGGTGCTCCACCGGCCGGCGTACCAGAAGGCGACGTTGGCGTCGTCGTGGAGGCGTACCAGATCGTCGGTGTGGCCAGGTCCGACGGGCTCCAGCCGCAGCCGCTCGGTGAGCCGCATCCGGACCGCTTTGCCGACGATGTCGCGGAGGCGCCGGTCGTTGTCGGTACGCCCGACCATCATCAGGTCGAGGTTGTCCGGGCCGACCCAGGCGTACTCATCGTGTTTGCCCTCCTCCAGCCGGGGCGCGGACAGGTCGCCCGTTACCTGCACGAGATAGTCGAGCTCCCGGCGTACCACCCCGTCCCACTCCCATTCCCAGTCGGCGATCATCGCCTCGATGTGGGCGAGCTTCCAGCCGGTCTCTTCGTTGAGCTCTCTGGCAAGTGCCTGCTCGGGCGTCTCGCCGGCTTCGACGTGGCCGCCGACGACATCCCAGATTCCGGGGAGTACGCGGCGGTGTGGGCTTCTGCGCTGCACAAAGATCCGGTGGTGGTCGTCGTGGATGAAGGCGCCGACACAATCCGGTTCGCGCATGACCGGCACGCTAGCCCACACCGCCGTACCGACCCCCACCGACGACACGGTGATCCTGAAAGTTCCCGGAACACACAAGGCGAGGACTCGTGATTTGCCGCGGCGCGGGTTCGTCCGTGAGCCGGCTCACGTGCCGGTCCTCCGGCGTAGACGTCCCGCGCGCGGCACCTTAGGATCAGCCTGGCTCGCGTGGCCGGCAACTCGGCCGCTGCCTGGCAGTGGGTGCTGAGCATCAGGCCACGTCGAGGTCACGCTTTCGACAGATTCGGGGGGACGATGGGACGGCGATCGGCGAACCTACTTCTGTCGATCTCAGCCCTGCTCACTTTCACCGCCGCCTGCGGCGGTGCGCCGCAGACCGAGGAAAACTCCCCGCCGCCTGGCGAAGAGGAGCCGGGTTTCGAGATGCCGGCCGAGCCCAAGTTCTTCGACGAGTGCCGACTGCTGCTTCCCGAGGACTTCGACGACGCCCTCGACACCAAGCCTCACCAGGTCACCGCGCGATCGGTTCGCCAGACCGAGCGTGGGTGGAGCTCGACGTGCGGGTACATGACGGGTGACAGCCTCGGCGCCTACACCTCGAGTGTCGAGGTGACCACGGATACGACGTCCGCGGACTTCGAGGCGAGCCAGCAGACGCGACCGCGCAGTGGACTCGAGAAGTACCCCGACGCCAAGCCGCGCGAGGTCGCCCAGCTCGGTGACGACGCCTGGACGCAGACGACCTACGTACCAGTCGTCGGCCGCGACAACAGCCAGCGGCTGGCTCCACAGACGGTCGATGTGCACGTGCTGCAGGGCACTGTCGCGATCGTCGTACGCCTGCACGTCGCGAAGGACGCGAAGCCGGATGTCCCGGCGGCCATCGAGTTGGCACGGACGGCCCACTTCCGGTTGCCCGATCCGCTCCGGGTCGAGCCGAAGAAGATCGAGCAGCCGTGTACGAAGGTCGACCTGAAGCTCGCCGGCACCGTCCTCGGGGCCGAGGAGTTCAGCGGGCAGCGATCGGTGCGGACGAACGACCGGAAGTTCGCCTGCGACTTCACCGCGCGAGGTGTGGCGCTCTCGATCACCAGCGGTGACTCGTCGGAGGACTCGACGAACTTCGAGGCGAGCAAGGCCGGTGGTCAGGCGCTCGACGGGATCGGCGACCAGGCGTACTACTTCGGCTCACCCATGGACGGAACGTTCGTCAAGGTCGGAGACCAGGTGCTCTCGATCTTCGGTGTGAACGCCGACCAGGCGGCCGAGACGGGCACCGACGGCGCGGGCCCGGGTTCAGGTGGTGGCAACCAGTCCGGCACCCAGGACCCGACCGAGGACGAACTCGCGTTCCTCCGTTCAGTCGCCGACGCCCTGACCTGACCCACCAGCCCACGCCCTTCCACCGCACGCCCACGCCCTGCGCCTGCTGCGAGGGCTCGGACCCTGAGCAGCGCCGTCATGGTCACCGTGCCCCGGCCGTCGCCACCTGACCCGGCAGCAGAGCGCCGTTGCAGCCACCCGTCGACGGCTGGTCCCAGCCGACCACCAGCGTGTGGCCGAGGTCGTTCGCCCCGGTCGCCGCGTCCCAGACGCCAGCGTTGGCGAGCTGGATGGCGTACGCCGAGTGGTAGCTCATCCCCGGCACTCCCGGCAAAGGCGTGTCCGACCGTAGCCGGGGCTCGGGTGCCGGCAGGTCGAGCAGCAACCGATACTCGCCCGGCGGCACGGCGGCGCAGGCCTTCACCGCCACGTCGGCCGTCGTACCCGCCGCCCACTGCCGGGGATCGGTGTCCAGCCGGACGGCGTACGTCTTGTGCTCACCCTCCAGCACGAGCTTGACGTCCCGCGGGTTGTACGGTGCGGCCCAGCCGTCGTTGCGCAAGCCGAGGTTGACAGTGAACGCCCTCCCCGGTCGTACGCCCTCGGTGAACGAACCCTCGGTCAGCGCCAACCGGTAACCCAACCGCCGCTTGGTTTCCTCGATCCCGGCCTCGCCCCAACTGCCCAGCACATCGCGGTTGTAGTCGGTGTTGAGGTAGCTGTAGTGGTAGCGCGCCATCTCCGCCGACGCACTCGGCCACTCCGATCGCGGGGGGTTGACGTTGCAGGTCTCCCCGCCCATGGGGACGAAGTTCGTCTCCTGGCCGAGGTACTCCTGGTCGAGCGTGATCGGGTCGGACAGGAACGTCCCGAAGTCGTCCGGGCTGGCCAGGAAGCAGTCGTTGTGGTGACCGATCCGGGCGGCGGGCGAGCCGTCGAACGCCTCCTCCGCCGTCAGCGCACCCTCCACACCGCTCGGCCGGCTCAGTGCCTTCTGCTTCATCAGCATGGTGCGCACCTGGATCGTCCGGTCCTTCGGCAGCGCCTTCAGCAGCGCGAGGAAGACGTCGCGCCGGTTCGCCCAGTCCTCCTCGGTGACAGTGCCGGGATCGGTCGGGTCGGCGACGAAGTGGTCGGTGTAGTAGCCCTCACCCCACAGGCCGATGAACCCGCTCTGCACGGTCGCGATCACGTCGGCGTTCTCGCGCAACACGGGCGTGAGCTGGGCGATGTGCGACAGGACCCGTGCCTTGGGCGCGTCGCCGTACGGCGGTTGGTAGGGCCAGTCATCCTTCGGCTGGGCGTACGCGAACCGCACGATCACCTTGACGCCCGCGTCACGTGCGGTGGCGAAGTCGGCGCGGAGCAGGTCGAGGTATGCCCGGTCGAGCGTGTCCACGTCCGCGAACTTCTCCAGGTAGATCACCCGCAGGATCTGGGTGATCTGTTCGTCCTGCCGCCAGGTGGCGAGGCGTGCGCCGTCGAGCGGCACGTAGCCGGATCCGTCGGCGCGGTAGTGGGTCTCGGTGTGGTGGTAGAAGCCGCGTTCGGGGTTGGCCAGGTTGGCGTCGCTGGGTTCGTACGCACGCACGACGCGGTTGTCGGCACTCTCCTTCGGGGCGGGGGCGTCGAGTGCCACCTGCGCGGCCGTGGCGGCTGGTGCGATCGACGCACAAACCATGGCCACCCCGCAGAGCACAGCCGGAACGGCGAGCAGCTTCCTCATGACGGGCTCCCTTCCCCTACCCGCTGCGGGTGACGTCCTCACCCGGCGGCGGATCCGAGCTGAACTGGTACCCCCGCCTCGATGCTCTGGTGGATCGCGGCCACGACGGTCGTCACGACGACCGCCTCGGCAACTGTGGGTACGTCGTCCGGCCGGCGCGCACCGGTCAGCAGGTCGACGAAACTGCGGGCGATCTCAGCGGCGACGCCGATGACGCGGCCATCATCCTCCAATGTGGCGTGGTGCAGCCACTGGTAGCGGGGGCCGGCCATGGACACACCCTCGTCGGCCCCGTCGATCTGCAGCGCCGCTCGCTCGCCGACGAGTTCGTACCGGAAGTCGAAAACGCTGGGATAGGACTCGGGCAGCATCCAGTGCGACTGGAGCGTGAGCGTGGTGTCGTCGGTGAACGTCACCAGGGCGTGGATTCCGTCGTACGTGTCGATCCCGGACGCCGCCATCACCCGGCGCAGGCCGGTGGCGTAGACCGTCTTCGGCCGCTTGCCCGACAGCCACAACGCCAGATCGACGGTGTGCGGCATCAGGAACCATCCGGGCGTGGTGCGTGCCGCCCACGACAGCATCGTCCGCGGCACGAACGTGGTGTCGTTGAGGTGCGCGCACTGGAACAGCACGTCGCCGACAGCGCCGGACCTCACCTGCTGGCGGGTGAGGACGAAGCGGGGGTTCCAGCGGTTCTCGAAGGCCACCATGGCCTTGGTACCCGTTTGCTGCACAGCCTCGTGGATCTGCTCGGCCTCGGCGACGTCGGTGGCGAGCGGCTTCTCGATCAGCAGGCCGACGCCCGTGCGGGCCGCCTCGACGGCGGCGTCGCGGTGGGCGAAGTCGGGTGTCGCCACGACGAGCCCCGCGAGACCGGGCGACGCGGCGAGCAGGGCCCGGTGATCCGGATGGGCCGCGGCTCCGAACTCTGCCGCGAACGCCTCACCCGCCGCCGAGTTCGCGTCGGCAACCGCGACGATGCGTACGTCCGGGATCTGGCGCAGCGCGCGGGCGAACAGCCGCCCGCGCAGGCCCGCGCCCACCACACCGATGTCGAGCACGTACGCATCGAAGCACGTTCCGTCGACGCCGGCCAGCCGCGAGCAGGTTCATCCTTCGGCGCAGCAGGCGTGCCGGCTCTCGTGCACGTCATTGTCCGTCAAGGACGCGGCGCTGCCGAGCTTCGGTACCGCCACGAGGGGATAGCTCACTCGCCGGTCGTGCCGTCGATGCGTTCCCGGATGAGGTCGGCATGGCCGTTGTGGCGGGCGTACTCCTGGATCACCTTGAGCAGGTTCCACCGCACCGCGCGGCCATTGCCGGGACTCGTCGCGTCGAACGATGCGACACCGGCGAGGAGATTGTCGACGCGCCGGCGCTCCTCGTGCCATCGGTCGAGGGACGGCCGTGTCATCGCCGGGGTGAGGCCGACGATGTCACCGTCCGGCGCGTCGTCCGTGCAGTAGATGAGTCGAAATGGCCCGTCGTCGGCGCCGCCGAGCGCGAAGGCGAGGTACGCGTGCTCCATCTCGGTCATGTGGCGGACAAGGCCGAGCAGCGAAAGGTCCGATGGCGGCGCGGACGCGATCACCAAGTCGCCGTCGCCGAGACCCTCGCACTTGGCGGCCAACGCGTCCCGGTGAAACGCCAACCAGCCGACCAGCAGGTCGCGCTCGGCGACGTCGCCGGGTTCGGACGCTCTCTCCACCCGAGTCACCCTAATCCCGACCTCGGACTGGTGGCGCCTGGTCGCCGTCGACCGCGACCTCCACCAGCGGGGATAGTCCCTAGCTCTTCGTCCGGTAGAGCCGCATGGTGATCGGTCCGAAGACCGCGACCAGCAGCACGCAGGCGAGGAACACCCAGCCGAGCTGGCCGGTCGTCACGGTCCCGTGCATGAGCCCGCGGGTCGCCGTCGCCAGATGGCTGATCGGGTTCACGTCGACGAACGCCTGCAGCCATCCCGGCATGGTCCGCGGGTCGACGAAGATGTTGCTCCCGAACGTCAACGGGAACAGCACCATCATGCTCCAGCCCATCACGGAGTTCGGGGTGCGCAGGATGAGGCCGAGCGCGGCCCACACCCAGGCGAGGCTGAACGAGAACACCAACAGGAGCAGCACCGCCAGCACGACACCGGTGAGCCCCGCTCCCGGCCGGAACCCCATGACGACGCCGAGCACGACGACGACGATCGACGCGAGGGAGTAGCGCACCACGTCGCCCAGGAGGGCGCCGACCAATGCGGCGGGCCGCCAGATCGGCAGCGAACGGAACCGGTCGAACACCCCTTTGGAGATGTCGGTGTTCAGCGCGACGCCGGTGTACATCGTGATCATGGTGACCGTCTGCACGAGGATGCCGGGCAGGAAGTACTGCAGGTAGGCGTCGGTCGAGCCGGCCAGCGCCCCGCCGAACAGATACGTGAACATCAGCGTGAGCATGACCGGGAAGGCGGTGACGTCGAAGAGCTGCTCCGGCACGTGCTTGATCTTCAGCAGGGCACGCCAGCCGAACGTCAGCGAGACCGACACCGGGTGAGGCCGTGGCGGGCGACTCCCCGAGGACAGAGCGGTGCGAAGAGCGCCGGCGTCGGCGAGCTCGGAGGACGCGGGTGCGGTCGGCGTACTCATGCGGCGCCTCCTTCGGCAGCCCCCGCGGGTTGCCTGTCAGCGTCTCCCGGCTCGGCCGGATGGCCGGTCAGGGCCAGGAACACCTCGTCGAGGCTCGGCTGGCCGAGCGAGAAGTGTCCGACCGCCACACCCGACCGGGACAACTCGGCGAGCGCCTGTGCGACCCGCTCTCCCGCTTCGTTCCCGTCTGCACCTGTGCCGACCCGCGCCGACAGTGCGGAAGGGTCGGACTCCAGATGGGCTTGGGCGCCGAGTGCGGCCGACAGCACCCGCGCCGCCTCGGGTCGCTGGGAGGGGTCGAGCAGTCGCACGTGGACCGCTCCCGCACCGACCGAAGCCTTCAGCTCGCCACTCGTGCCCTCCGCGATGATCTTGCCGTGGTCGATGACGGCGATCCGGTCGGCGAGTTTGTCGGCCTCGTCGAGGTACTGCGTCGTCAGCAGCACGGTCGTGCCCTCGGCCACAAGCGCCCGCACGATGTCCCACACCTGGTTGCGGCTGCGTGGGTCGAGGCCGGTGGTCGGTTCGTCGAGGAAGATCAGGTCGGGGGTGATGACGATGCTCGCCGCGACGTCGATCCGGCGCCGCATGCCGCCGGAGTAGGTCTTCACCTGCTTGCCGGCCGACTCGGCGAGTCCGAACGCCTCGAGCAACTCGTTCGCCCGCTCCCTCGCGCGTGGCCGCGAATAGCCCAGCAGGCGCGCGAGCAGGATGAGATTCTCCATGCCGGTGAGATCCTCGTCGACCGAGGCGAACTGTCCGGTCAGGCTGACCCGGCTGCGCACGTCATCGGCAGCGCGTACGACGTCGTGGCCGAGGACCCGCGCGGTGCCCCCGTCGGGCGGGATCAGGGTGGCGAGCATCCGGATGGTCGTGGTCTTGCCGGCGCCGTTCGGACCGAGGAAACCGTAGACACCGCCAGGAGGTACGGCGAGGTCCACGCCGTCGACCGCCCGGGTCTGACCGAAAACCTTGACGAGCCCGGACGCCTCGATGGCGAGCTCGGCGGGTGCTGCGTTCATGTCTCTCCTTGCGACACGCCCGGATCGGGCGCCCGTGCCAGGTCCAGAGAGCACTCCGGCCAGGCGTTCGGAACACTAATCGATGCTGCCGACATACTCGCCGGTGAGCGCATCCGCGCGCTCCCACGGCGACCAGTCGATCTCCCGCTCGTCGAGCTGGGCAGCGACGACCTCCAGCCCGGCATGCCACCCGGCCGCCGCGGGCGCCGCCATGGCGCGGTCGTCGAAGACGTTGGTGAACACCAGGCGGCATCCGCCCACACCGTCGGCGGTCAGCTCCCAGCGCAGGACCTCAGCGTCCCAGGTGTACTCCAGCAGGTGTGGTGGATCGACCCGGGTGATCTCGCCGGTCGCGGCCTGGTCCTCGGTCATGCCGTACCTGCGTACCTGCTCGGCGGTGGGCAGGAACCGGAGCGTCGCGCCCGGTCTCAGATCGAAGTCGACCACCGCCGGGAACCACGCGCGCAGGTGCTTGGCCTCGGTGATCGCCCGCCACACCTTCTCGGGTGGGTGGGCGTAGCGGCGTTCGAAGCGCAGTGCGTACCTTCCGTCGTCGGTGGTCGCCAACGTGCCCAGCATGGTGATCGGGTCCTTCCAGTACGTACGGCGTCGAGGGGACAGGCGCGGCGGGCGGGCCTCGGTTCAGTCGGCCATGCCGCGCAACTGGGCGGCGAGCTCGTCGATGCGCGAGCGCCAGGCGGCGAGCGCGCGGGACCGCTCGGTGACCAGATCCTCAGGCCCGGTCTGGGAGAGGATCAGGCGGGCACCGTGTCCGGTCCCGGTGGTCAGCTCCCACCGGACGGTCCCGGCCACGCCTGAAGGCCCCGCTGCACCGGATGGTCCTGTGGTGTCCGCGGGTGCGTCGTCGCCGTCGAAGTACCAGCTGTACTCCAGCACCGTCTGGCGCTCCACCGCGGTGACTGCGCCGGGACGGAAACCCGCCACCGTGAACTCACCAGGAACCGCGCCGCCCACCGCCAAGGCGTCTGCCCCGTCGCTGACGAGCAGCTTCCAGACCGACTCGGCCGGCTGGGTGAGCTGGCGTTCGAACCGGACCCGCCAGCCGCCGGGTGTCGCCTCCGCCGTGCCCTCGTCCAGCCCGAACGCCGTGACGAGACCGTCGTGCAGCTCCGCTGACGGCCGTACATGGTGGATCGGCTGACCAGCGACCACCAGCTCCAGGGCGTCGAGGCACTGCCGCCACCCCGAGGCGAAGCTCGCCGCGCCAAAGCGGTCGTCGAAGGTGTGGGTGAAGACCAGCAGGCACCCGTCGTCATGCGGGCGCAGCTCCCAGCGCAGCAGGTCGTCGACCCAGGTGAACGCGAAGACGCGTGGTCGGTCGAGTTCGACGATGGTGCCGTCGACGCTGGGCCCCCCTCCGTCGCCCACGTCGAAGCTGACCTTCGCTCCCAGTTCGAGCTCCATCTCCACGGTCGCGGGGAACCACTGGCTCAGCTCGGCAGGTTCGGTGACCGCCCGCCAGACTTTCTCCGGCGGATGGCCGAGGCGGCGTTCGATCCGCAGCATCGGTCGACCGTCGACGGTGAGGAGCGTTTCGTTCATGAGAGGTCCTTCTCCTGCTGCGATCCTGGAACATCGTCGTCGCGTTCCTGGGGCGACACCGGAGTGTCGGGCATCGTGTCGAGGTGGCGTTCGAGAGCGTCGAGGCGGTCGGCCCACAGCCGCCGGTACGGCGCGAGCCAGGCATCGAGCTCGACGAGGGGCTCGGGCCGCAGTTCGTACCACCGGCGTTGGGCGTCCGGACGGACCCGGACCAGCCCCGCCTCGCGCAGCACCCGCAGGTGCTTGGAGGTTCCGGGCTGGGAGAGCCCGAGCTGGCCGGTGAGCTCACCCACCAACCGGGGACGCTCGAGCAGGAGGTCGAGGATCCGCCGCCGGGTGGGCTCGGCGAGAACGTCGAAGGGCGCGGACATGACGACGAACATACCACGACGGTTATATATCTAGACGGGTACGTACGGCAGGAACGCCGTTCTGCGGGCGTGCCTACCCGGCCGCCACAGGCCGGGGCCCTTTGGACATGTCGAGGATGCAGAGCTGCGTCCCGAACGGATCGTCGAGCAGCGCGCACCAGCCGATCCTGATCTCGAACGGCGCGACGCGCAGTGCACACCCCTGCCCGACGAGCGCGTCGCAGGCGAGGCGTACGTCCTCGACGAGGTAATGGACGTTCAGCGGCCCCGGCACGCCTGGGTCGTCGTGCAGGACGAGTTCGGCATCGGTCTCGGGAAAGCCGAGGCCGACGGTCTGGTGCCCACCGTCGGCGTCGGACCAGAGCCGCCGCAGCCCCATGACCCCGACGTAGTAGTCCGCCGCGGCGCTCACGTCCTCGACGCGGACCATGACGCAGTCGATCTTCCTCAGCATGCTCGCCATTCTGTAACGACGGCGTCGGGCGCGCTCCGGGGTGCGGGGAGTTCCCACCCCGGTCGGTTACGATCCAGTTCCGTCCCCTTCATGTCCCGGTCACGATGCTGTCGTGCCGCGCGAGGAGGCCCAGTGGTGGTCTACGGCCAGCTGCAGGACTCGGCCCGCCCGGTCGATGCTGCCGCGCCGAGGATCGCCGCGGTCATCGTGACCATGGGTACGCGGCCCGCCGAACTCACAGCCCTGTTGGAGTCCGTACGTACGCAGGAAGGTCCGCCGGTGCGGATCGTCGTCGTCGGAAACGGCACGCCACTGCCCGGCATGCCCCCAGGCGTCGAGGCGATCGAGCTACCGGAGAACCTCGGCCTGCTCGCGGGACGCAACATCGGACTCGCCGCACTGCGGACGCACGGGAACGTCGATGTCGTGATGTACCTCGACGACGACGGCCTTCTGCTCGATGCCCACACGGCCGAGAAGCTGCGCGAGGCGTTCGCCCGCGATCCTGTGCTGGGGATCGTGGGGTTCCGGATCGCCGACGAGCAGGGCACGACACAGCGCCGCCACGTGCCACGGTTGCGGGCGCGAGATCCGCAGCGGGCATCGGAGGTGACCACGTTCCTCGGCGGCGGCAACGCGATCCGGATGGCCGTCGTCGACCAGACCGGCACCTGGCCGGAGGAGTTCTACTGGGCGCACGAGGAGACCGACGTCGCGTGGCGCGCCCTCGACGCCGGCTGGCGGATCGACTACCGGCCCGACATCGTGCTCCAGCACCCGAAGACCTCGCCGGCCCGGCACGGATCGACCTACTACCGGCTGACCGCGCGCAACCGGGTCTGGCTGGCCCGGCGCCATCTGCCGGCCGTCCTCGTCCCTATCTACCTCGGCACCTGGATCGTGGTGACGCTGCTCCGGCGGCCGCCGTGGGCGGGGCTTCGGCAGTGGTGCGCCGGCTTCGTCGACGGTTGGCGGAGCTTCTCCGGCGTCCGGCGGCCGATGAGGTGGCGGACCGTCTGGCGCATGACCCGGCTCGGCCGCCCACCGGTTGTCTGACAGCCAGGGACCTGCGATTCCAGGTCAGCTGACCGAACGGGTCAGACGGTCGTGAGGAAGGCACGCAGCTCGGCGGCGACGGCGCCCCGTGCCTCGACCCACGGACTGTGGCCCGCGTCGGGCACCACCGCGAGTCGGACGCGGGGGATCAGGTCGAGCAGCAGCCTGGTGTTGGCGAGCGGTCGCGGATCGGCTTCGCCGTGGAGGATCAGCGTGGGTGCGCGGACCGTCGGCGCGAGTGCCTCGACGTCCGGCAGGTCGGTGGCGAGCCCGCGGTTGGCCCGCCAGTTGATGTCGTACGGCGTGACTGCCTCGGCGCGCGCGGCGGCTTCCGCCGTGGCCGGATCGGCGTAGTCGGGCACCCAGCAGAGCGTGCGGTAGTCCACCTCCTCCTCCCACGTACGCTCCCCGTCTTCGAGCTCGGCCAGCCGGGTGCGCTGCTCCGGGGTGAGCCGCCGGGCGGACTCGGCGCGACAGGGCTCGCGCCATGCCGAGCCCGGCCCGACGCCGCCGCAGTAGATGACCGCGCGGGTCCGCTCCGGATGGGTCCAGGCGTAGGCGAGCGCCAGCGTGGCACCCCATGAATGACCGAAGACGATCCACTGCTCGTGTCCCCAGTACGCCCGCAACGCATCGAGGTCGGCGACCGCCCGGGCAAGGCGGTAGTCGTCCGGCCCGGTCGACCGTCCGCAGCCGCGTTGGTCGTAGCGGTGGACGACCTGAGTCGGGTCGATCAGGTCCGCGACCGGGGCAAGGTTGTCCCACAGTCCAGGTCCCCCATGACACAGAACCACCGCGGTCCCGGCCGAAGGATCTGTCGTCGCGCCTGTCGTACCGCCCGCCGGACCGCCTGCCCCAGCGTCTGCCGCACCGCCCGCCGGGCCGGTCGTCATGGTCCAGAGTCGCGCCCCATCGTCAACGGACACAAGGCTTTCGGTCACTTCGCCGGTTCCACGCACTCGCAGGAGCATCCCCGCGCAAGTCGTCCATTGACCTCGATCATGGCGTGGTCAGCGTAGTCGACGCCGCCTCCCGACCTGTCCCCACCGGCGACGATCGTCGTGGTGCCGGGTACGCGCGCGATCGAGTCGAGGTTGCCTTGCCCGCCAGCAGGGTCCTCGACCCGGGTCCACTCGGTGCCGTCCCAGTGCAGGAAATACGTCGTGGTGCCGTGCTCCTCCTCGACGTCCTCGTCTTCGCCGGTCGCCCAGAGGCCGCCGCAGCCGTCGGTGGCGATACCAGTGAGCTCGCCCCGTTGGCCCGGTGTCGGGACGACATGCCAGGTCCCACCGTCGTAGTGCAGGGCCAGTGGGCTCCCGTTGAGAGTGCCCACTGCCCAGATGCTCGTCGTCGAGGCCGCGGTGGCGGCTGTCAACCTTGCCTTGCCGGGCA
The DNA here is from genome assembly GCF_040120725.1 of Actinopolymorpha sp. B9G3. Taxonomy (NCBI): domain Bacteria; kingdom Bacillati; phylum Actinomycetota; class Actinomycetes; order Propionibacteriales; family Actinopolymorphaceae; genus Actinopolymorpha; species Actinopolymorpha sp. B9G3. The sequence continues at coordinate 14,564 of NZ_JBEEAB010000003.1, forward strand.
GGTCTGGCAGCGTCACCTGCTGCCAGGATCGCCCGTTCCAGTGCGCCGCGATCGGCGTTCCGGAGACCCATGCGTCCGGGGCGTCGTGGCCCACGGCCCAGATGTCGTCAGCCGATACCGGTGCCAGTGCGGTGAGCCGGCTGTGCTTGCCGAACGTGGGTGTGGGCACCGTATTCCATGCCTCGCCGTCCCAGTGGACGATGTACGGCCGGTAGGTCTGGCTGATCGGGACGCCGTCCTCGAGGAGTTCGGTGCCGTACTCACCGACGGCCCAGACGTCGTCTGGTGCGATCGATGCCACGTCATGGAACGTCGCGTCGTGAACCGTCTGCTGCGCCTGGCCTTGCCTCTCCGTCGGTCCCTGCCCTGGCGGCCCTGACTGCTCGGGCGGCCCTGACTGCTCGGGCGGCCCTGACTGCTCGGGCGGCCCTGACTGCGGCGGCTCTGCAGGAAGCTCCACTTCGGTCCAGGACCCACCGTCCCAGTGGTACGCCAGGCTGTCCCGGTCGGACTCGGCTTCCCAGGTGTCCATGCCCATGACCCACACACTGTCCTCGCCGGCAGCCGAGATGGTGTGCGCCCAGAACTGCGCTGACGTGTCCTCCGTCCACCGCTCGCCGTCCCACCGCGCGACCCGCGAGCCGAGTCCGTTTTCGACATCCCCTTCGCTTATCACCCAGACGTTGTCGAGCGTGGGCGCCGAGATGTCCACCCAGGTGCTCGAGCCCACCTCGGCCTCGTGTACCCGCCATCCCGGTAGGTCCGCCGGGGGCGCGGGTGGCTGGTCCTGGGTGACGCGGCGCTCGCCCGGACGGATCGGAGCAGACTCGTCCTCGGCATGCATGGCGTCGGCGGCGCCGGGGAAACCGTACGCGGCTGCCAGTGTGACGGCACCGATGACAGCCAGCCGAGTTACCTGCCGTTCAGCGCGCACACGCGACCCCTGTTCGTCGTCGAAGAGTTGTCCACGGAAGACGATCAAGAAGAGCGGCGAGGTTGCACGACCTCGCCGCTGTTACATGATCGTGATCGAAGCCATCCCGCGAGGATGCCGGAACCCCAACGGACACGGGCATTCGGTCACTTTGCCGGCTCCCCTCATCCCGAGACGGTAGCGTCGTCGAGTCGGCTCGAAACGGCGAAACGATCGCCATCGCCAGAGGAGAAGGACGCCACAGATGGTTCGCAAGGCAGTCATCCCCGTTGCCGGGTTGGGCACCCGGCTGCTTCCCCTGACCAAGGCGCTGCCCAAGGAGATGCTGCCCATCCTCGACAAGCCAGTTCTGCAACACACCATCGAGGAACTCGTCGCTTCCGGCATCGACGACATCATCATCGTCACGTCGAGCCGCAAGGCACTGATCCACCAACATTTCGCGCCCGACGAGGACCTCGACGTACGCCTGCGTTCCGACGGCAAGTCCGACATCGCCGACACGCTGCACGCCGTGACCTCGATGGCCCGCATCACCTACCTCTACCAGCACGGCCCCTACGGCAACGGCACGCCGGTGCTCAACGCCGCCCGGATCGTCGGCGACGAACCCTTCATGGTGTTGTGGGCCGACGACGTGTTCACCGCGGCCGTCCCGCGTGCCCAGCAACTGATCGCGGCGTACGAACGGACCCGCGCACCGGTCCTGGGCCTGATGCCGATGGAGCCGCACGAGTCCCGCCGCTACGGCGTACCCATCGTCGACGACGAGCTCGGCGCGGGTCTGCTGCGGATCTCCGGCATCATCGAGAAGCCAGCGCCCGAGGAAGCGCCGTCGAACTACGCCGCCATCGGCGGATACGTCGTCACGCCCGGCATCGTTGCCGAGCTCGAAAGCCAGGTCGAGCGGCACCGCGACAATCCCGACGGCGAGATCTATCTGTCGGGCGCCATCCACGCCCACGCGTCGGAGAGTCCCGTCTTCGGACAGGTCATCGAGGGCACCTGGTGGGACACCGGTAACCCGCTGGGCTACCTGCGGGCGCAGTTCGCGGCCGCGCTCGACCACCCCGAATACGGTCCCGAGCTTCGCAAGCTCGCCAACGGTGGAGGAGCACCAGGCCCACGGTGACCGGCGGGTTCACGTACCCGGCTGGGCGCACAGGCGTTCGATCCCGAGGCTCGCGATGAGCAGCCGCTCCTTCGCGTTGCCGAGCAGTTGTGCGGTCCAGGACGTGAAGCCGCCGTCACCGAGCTGCAGCCGCTGCCCGTCCGGAAGGGTGCCGTGGAGGTGGAAGCAGGCGCCGGTGTAGTAGCCCCGACCGCCTTCACGCTCGTCGTCGAAGGCCACCGCTACGTCCGGAAACCGCTCGGCCAGCGGCCTCAGGACCTGCTCCTGCAGCACCGGCTTACGCAGACCGTCCGCCAACTCGGTGATCGTCAGACGTACGTCCGACAATGCGGGGCCGGCGTCCTGCGCCCGGGCCAGCAGACACAACAGTGCACCCAGCTCGTCGCGCAGGCTCGTCGTCTCGAACCGGAACGACCCTTCGTCCCGTCCGGCCGTCGTCAGCGCCAGCAGCCGGAAGTGCGGCCACATTGCGGGCCCGTCGAACAGCTGGCCCCGCACGAGTCGGTGCGACGCGCACAGGCGTACCCGTGAGATGTCCCGAGGACTGGAGCGGAGCAGGGCACGCCTGCGCAGGGCGCATTCGAGCGCGAGGGAGTTCGTGGCGTCGGCGACGACCTCGGTCGTACGACTGGTGGTGAGCACGTTGTTCTGGTCCACCGTCGCGAGCGCGGCCACCGTGCCCAGCGGACTCACCGGCGACAGCTCGATGGCCTCGTAGCCCGCCGAACGCAGCGACTCGAACGCCAGCCGGTCGAAGTCCGCCAGGGCCGCGGGATCGATGCCGGTAGGGCGGACGAACCGGTTGGTTTCGTACTGCCCCAGGACCTTCGCCGGGGCGATCCGCTCGACCCGGCGGCGGTGGACCTCCAGGAGCAGCGACGAGAGGTCTGTCGGGCTGAGCCGGTCGGCGAGGACCTCGACCAGACCCGGGATCCCCGCCGCACGTTCGATCCGCTCGATCAGTTTGGTGGCCATTCCCTCATCCTGGCGGACGGCGTACCTCGAAGGCGAAGCAGCCGAACTCCACCGCCCGGACATGCACGACCGCGACGTCCGGGTCGGCGAAGAGCTTGTCGAGGGCTTCCTCGGCACGCTCGACCTGCTCGGAGGTGTGGTCGTCCAGGATCTGACCGCCGAGGATCCGACCGTCGGGGGAGTACGCCCGGAAGACCCGGCGTTCGCCGCCCATCGCCACCGGGTAACCCGACTGGCTCGGTCCTGCGCACGGCACGGGATGGATGAAGACGGGGCCGGTCTCGTCGTACGGCCCTGGTTCGGCTCCGGCCTCGGCCGCCCACCGGCGGAGGGGGGCGTACGACACGAGCGCGATCTCCTCGCCGGGTCGGCTGCGGCCCAGGCAACACCGCAACGGATTGTTGCCGCTCTCGTCCACCAGCAGCCTCGGCGGCCGACCGGCGTCGTCACTCACCCGGATCTGGCCGAGGACGTCCGGATCGATGGCGCGGTAGTCATAACGGGAGGTTGGTTGCATGTCACCAGCGTGCCGGGCTGGTGGCGCCACAGCCGGCGGGAATCAGACCTGGCGTCCGCCGCGGCACCGAGCCCTCACCGGACGCGCACGATGACGCGGAACCTGCCACCGGAGCCCGAGCGTACGGGCCGAAAAGACGAAACCCGCCACCGGGCCGCCGCAGAAGGGCGGCCCGATGGCGGGTCCGAGTGGATCAGAGTGGGCGAACCTGGCTCGCCTGAGGTCCCTTGGTCCCCTGCGTCACCTCGAACTCCACCCGCTGGTTTTCCTCCAGGGTGCGGAATCCTGAGGTCTCGCCGCCGACGATCTCTGAAAAGTGGACGAAGACATCCTTCGCGCCGTCGTCCGGGGTGATGAAGCCGTAACCCTTGTCTGGGTTGAACCACTTCACGGTGCCCTGCGTCATTTCGTACTTCTCCTGAACAGGTGTGGTGGAAGCGGGTCCGTGGTCTTACGGACCTGCTGGTCACTCTCGAGCGGCGGAGCGCCCACCATTCCTGGCAAGGCAAAGGCCCGCATCGACTTTCCGCGGGCGTGAAAGAACAGGGCCAACACGTACACAGAAACTTGCAACCACTACCCATGGTAGCCGCCTTGCGGCGGAAGTGGCGACGACACCAGGAAACGCGGCGTTGCGAATGCGGCGACGCGCTACCCTGCCCGGCGGTCCAGGCCGGGACCGGAGGCTTCCTCGGCTGGCCACGGCTGCGCTTCGTACAGCGTCGCGAGCTGCTCGGGAGGTGCCGTGTAGCCGTACTCCGAGGCCAGGTCCTCACCGGTGATCTCGCGCCACACGCCGTCAAGCGTCGAGAGCGTCGATGCTGCCCAGCGTGCGCGCCAGCAGGGCCACACGCCATGGCACACGATGCAGGTGCGCTTCTTGCTGTAGAGGACCGGGATGACGCCCCACTGCCAGCGCACACCGACGCCGAGGCTGTCTGCTTCGTGGACGCGGACCAGGATCCGCGCCGCGGCTACCAGATCCTCAAAATCCACGGCACGTTGCACACTCACGTTGTCCCGTGAGAGCTCGTGAATGGCGGCCATTGTCGACCGGTCTCCCTCCGTCGCTGCGGTGCGGTCGATGCGGCTTTGGGAGCTGTCCCCCTACGCCGCGGGTTGGGTTGACTGGCGTTACCTGCGGGGCTGATGGGTGAGAGCTCGTAGGAGGCGCTGCTTCGCCGAGAGCCAGGAGGACGCCCAGCGGGTTTCAGGGCACGGCCAGTCGAGCGCGCATGACACGCAGCAGGCGGGCTGGCGGTGGGATCGCGACACCGGCAGGCGGAACCAGCGGCCACCGAAACCCGTGGGCGCGTGGTCCGGCACATGCGTACGGTTCAGGAGGCCGGCATGCGCGGAGAGTTCTGTCTGGGACCACTCGACCCGCCCGATACCAGGCACATGCGTCACGATCAGGGGTCGGAGGGATCCCGACTGGGTGGCGCCGAGATCAACCGAGCTGCTCATCTGATGCTCCGTTTCCGAGGTCTGAGGATCCGGATCGCACATGCGCGTGTCAGGGGTCGAGCGAACAGCCGGCTGCCGTCGGCCGTTGCGTGCGGGGGCGACCGGTTGGCTCATGGCCCGCTCCGGCCGCGGTGTGGGCGGAGCGCCCCTCTGATCGGCCTGGAGTGAGACTCCGATTTCTGGCCGTAGAAAGCGGTTTCCTGGCTACGAACGAGAGTGGTCCCCAGGTGTTGTGGTGCGACTCCGCGACGGGTGAGCGGGTCAAGGCCTGGTCACGGCCGTGTCGTCGTTGCAACATGCGCCTCCGCCTTTCCCGTCTCGGAAGTTCACGTCTTGGAACTTCCTGTCTTGGAATCTGTGAATCACACATACCGAAGCGTATGGCACGAATCGTGTCCTTGACAATCACAAGCTGAGAAGGAATGTGACTAATTAGTAGTGGAGTCGTACGGCTGCGTTGCGTAGTCGACCTGAAGTGCTGACAGCGAAGGCCATGGAGCGGCGGGTTGCGTTGAGCAGGTTGGTCGACGCCCCGGTGATGTCGTCGTCTCGCGAGGGCGGATGGCGGCATACGCCGAGGTCACGGCACTGAAACGCCGGGAGCGCACCCCATGGCGAGGGGTAGTGGCCGGCCCCGTCTCAGATGCGCTGTGTCCTCACCACTTCATTGTCCGTTGCCGGTCGTTGTATGGTGATCATCTGCCCGCTGAGACAGGGCGTAGAAACAGCGATCCCCCCGGATCTGCGCTCCGGGGGGATCTGCTTTGTGCGAGGGCGGATCTGCTCGACCTAGAGGTCGTAGCGACCAGCCTTCACGTCTTCTAGGAAGGCCGCGAACGTACCTCGGTCCACGACGTGTGCGCCTCGGTCGGGATGCACACTGTCGCGTACTGCCGCGACACCGGGCAGGTTGGCTGCGATCTCCACACAGCCTCCGTTGTTCGCACCACTGCGCTTGGCCTTCCGCCACTGAGCCTGAGACAGGTCGATCATGCTCACTCCAGCGTTTCCGCGAGTTGTTTTAGATGCGCCGTGGTCGCCGTTGGTTCCAACGCCGCGGCGCGGGCCTGGTTGAAAACCCGTACGTACGCGTCGATCTCTTTGGGCTTGCTCACCTCCTGGAGGGCGAAGTCGGTCTCGACGTAAGCCACGCTGGGCTCACCGCCGGGGAACTCGAAGATGTTGATGGGTCCACCCATCCCGGGATGCGGGCCGTCGGCGAACCGGAGCAGGCGAATCTCTATCCCTTCGCGGCGACTCATCTCCACCAGGTGATTGACCTGGGAACGTCGCTCGGCAGATGAGCCCCAGCGGTACATCAGGGATGCCTCGGTGATGGCCGCCACCAACTCGGGCGCGGTGCCGTCCGTCCGGTCGAAGATTTCCTGGCGCCGCAACCGCGCGCCCACGGCGCGGTTGCGCCACGCGGACGGTTGTGTGGTCAGCCGCATCTGCGCCTCCATGTACGCAGGCGTCTGCAGATAGGCCGGCAGGATCAGTGGGGTGTAGGTGCAGATGCGTGCGGCGTCGTCTTCGTAGCCGGGGAACTCGTTGGCCCAGACGTCGTTGTAGTCGCGCCACCACGCACGCTTGCGGGCCAGAGAGGCGAGGTCCTCGAGTTCCTTCGCCTCGTCCTCGTCGACGCCGTAGATCCGGAGCAGGTCGCGGATGTCGCTCATCTCCGGCCGGACCCACTGGTTGGATTCGAAGCGCCCAACCTTGCCGCGTCCCCAGTTCAGCCGGTCACAGACCTGGTTGGCGGTGTAGCCACTGGCGATTCTCAGCTCGGTGAGCCTGCGTGAGAGCCGGCGCTTCGCGATGGTGGCGCCGTAGGCGTCGCTCACCTAGGCCCTCCTTCGTTCGCGCCGGCTTCTACCTCTTGACAGGACGTCGCACGCATCATACTGCTCCCTTAACTTGTGAATCACAAGTGCGTCTGTCCAAGATCCCGACTCGCGGAGTGCGCGGATTGTCTTGTGCTAGCGTGCCTCAAAGTTGATCTCGCCGGAGGTGAACTCCGGCAATTCTGGCCACCAGTCGGTGCTGCACCGTGCCTTCCGTTCCCCGTGTCGGACGTTGTCGCCGACAGCTGCCTGCCGACATCGGCACCAGGGGGTGGCCCGGTGGCTCCGGTGGCGGGCCCCGACGTGCCCAGTCGACGACCTTCGGCTCGCACGCGAGCACGTTGCGTGGTGACGGCGCGTGACCAGAACGGGATGACCCTACGACGCGGGCGCCGGATCGGCCAGGTCGCCGCGCGGTGGGGCGGTTGGCGGCGTCACGTGGCGCACGCCATGGCGAGTCGGCCGTTGTCGTACCACCCTGGCACGTGGTTACGACGTGTTGCGAGGGTCTAATAGTGGGCTGGCGCCGACGCGGCGCTGGTGGCAAGCGCCCGAACGCAACGCGGGGCCACGAAGACCGGGCGAATGAAGGGGCACAACGTGAACGCACGGCGGAAGCCGACGGTCGACGAACTCGGCATCGACCTCGACACCGTGGACTGGCATCGTTCCGGCAACTCCGCCGGAAGCATCGAAGTGGGGTTCGTCGGCTCGTGGGTCCTGATGCGCGTGGGTGGCGAAGCGAGCAACCGGGTCCTCGTCTATGACCACCACGAGTGGGAGTGCTTCCTCGACGGAGCCAAGAAGGGTGAGTTCGACGACGCGGGGAGCTGAGCAAGGCTGGGCTGCCGGACGGCTACAGGCCGGCACTGACGGGCGTGGTGGCCGCCACGACACGCCGCCCCTGCCTGCGGCTGCTCGTGTTTCACCCTCACTGGGCGACGGCGGCGACCATTACCGCGGGCATACCTCGAAGATCCAGCAATCGCTGCGACCCGAAAGAGGTGGACGATGCCCGTTCTCAACAGGCGTTCGGCACGCAGGCCGCTGTCGTCGCGCGGGTCCTCCCGTCGAGGGCTCAAGATCACCGGCATGTTGATGCTGCTGCTCGGCGGGTCGGCCGCCATCGCCGCCGTCGTACGCCGAGGCCGCCGCTGAGCCCTCCTGCTCGGAAGAGGCCAGCGCTTCGGTTGGCGGAGGTTTCGTGAGTCCGCCGGCTCAGCGGCTCAGCGTGACGGCTGAGGCGACCTGTCCGAGCAGGTCGACGTGCTCGTCGACGCTGCTGAGCCCGGCGCCCATCGTGTTGATCGAGAGGTGGGTCGCGCCCACGTCCCGCCATCGGCGGGCGTTCTCGGCGACGTCGTCCACGGTCGTACGGTCGACCGAGAGCCGGCCCTCCATGCCGAGGGAGGCCGGATCGCGGCCTGCCTCCCGGGCCCCCTCGTGGACGTGGGCGATCGCGTCCTCGAGCTCGCGCGTACCAGGCTGGAACTGCGGCATCCAGCCGTCGCCGAGCCGCCCCGCCCGTCGAAGTGACCGAGGAGCGCTCTGAGCGCCAAGCCAGATCGGGATCGGCCGTTGCACAGGGAGTGGCGCGATCCCGGCCGCGGTGATCCGGTGGTACCGGCCCTCGACGGTGTGGACCGGCTCCGTCCAGAGTCGCCGGAGCACGTCGATCTGCTCGTCCATCCGGCGTCCACGGGTGCGGAAGTCCTCCCCGAGAGCTTCGTACTCCACGGCGTTCCATCCGATTCCCACGCCCAGGCGGAACCGGCCGTCGGTGAGGATGTCGACCTCTGCGGCCTGCTTGGCGACCAGAGCGGTCTGGCGTTGGGGCAGGACGATGACGCCGGTGACCAGTTCGAGTGACGTGATCCCGGCGAGGTAGCCGAACAACACGAACGGTTCGTGGAACGTGCTCACGTGCGTATAAGGACCTGACCAGCCGGGATGCTGGGAAGGGTCGGCGCCCAGCACGTGGTCGAAGGCAAGAAGGTGGCTGTAGCCGAGCTCGCCCACGCCTTGTGCGTACGCGCGGATCGCACCCCGGTCAGCCCCGATCGCGGTCTGTGGAAACACCACTCCGATGCGCATGCCATCGAGGTTTACCAGAACTCGGTCGTGCCATCGCGGCCGCCACGGTCTCCAGGCCGCGCGGTTCCCGCTGCCACTCTCGAACGCCGAGATTCCGGGTGTGCTCCAGGTTCCCGCACCGGCACGGCGGCCACGCCTTGCATGGAGGAAAAGTCGTGGCCAGCACGTGAGCCAGGTCTGGACGGCGGTACGCCGGCTCGGTCACGCTGTGACCTTCGTGGCCGGGGCAGGAGGAATGCAGTCAATGCGGGAAGATCCGGACGTCCGAACCACCGTGCGGGCTAGACGTGAGGTGGAGGTCGTCGCCCATCGCGGCGCTTCCGGCACCGCACCGGAAAACACGCTCACGGCTCTGCGGGAGGCCGCCGCCCAGGGTGCGACCTTCGCCGAGGTCGACGTGGTGCTCAGCAAGGACGGCGTGCCGGTGCTGGCCCATGACCTGACGCTGGAACGTACGACCAACGTCGCGGAGATCTTCCCCGAGCGGACCACGTGGAACGTCGCCGAGTTCACCCTCGCCGAACTGCGGATGCTCGACGCGGGCGGGTGGTTCGATCAGCGCTTCGCGGGAGAGCACATCCCGACTCTGCGGGAGGCGCTCCGGGTCTTCCGCGGCCACGGCCTCGGCCTCTGGATGGAGCTGAAGAGCCCAGACCGGCATCCGCGGCTGGTGCAGGCGGTCGCGGATGTCCTGCGCACCGCACCTGGCGGCTGGTTGACCGCACCCGACCGTGCCCGGTGGCTGAAGGTGACGTCGTTCAACTTCGACGTACTCGCCGATTTCGTACGGGAGGTCGACCACGCCGTGCCGGTCGGTGGGATCACCGAGCGCGTCCCCGACGACGCGACGCTGCGGGAGCTCGCCGGCTGGATGCAGTACTTCATCCCCAACTACCGCAGGCTGCGGCCCGGCGACATCGTGCGGATCCGCTCGGCGGGCCTGAAGACCGGGTTCTGGACACCGAACGACCCCGTAGCCGTTGCCTCGCTGCTTGCCCAGGGGGCCGACGCGCTGATCCAGAACTATCCAGCCGTCGCACGGGCGATGGTGGAGAACCGCGACCCGGTGCCGGGCCCGGCCCCGGTCGTCATCGAACGCGTGGTCGGAGACGTGCCCGACGGAGGCGAACACGTTGTCCTGCGTAACCTGACGGCCGAGCCGGTCGACGTCGGCGATTGGTACCTCCGGGACGATCCGGGCTATCGGTTGCCGATCGGGCCGGACCGCGTGATCGCCGGCGGTGGCACCCTCGCCGTTTATGTCGGGCATGGCCACCACACCGACGGCCGTTACTACAGCGGGCTGACCTCCACGGTCTTCAGCAAGGGCGGCGACAGCGTGGCGTTGCACCGTCCCGACGGCGAGCTCGTCGACCTTGCCGGAAACAACCTGGGCGCGTGAGGTCCATCCGATTACCGGTCGCGATCGATGCTCTTGTATCCTCGGTTGTCGCTCGCCCCAATAGCTCAGTCGGTAGAGCGTCTCCATGGTAAGGAGAAGGTCTACGGTTCGATTCCGTATTGGGGCTCTGGCCGGATCCGCTCACGCGGTCACCCGGTCCGGCGGCGGTGTAGCTCAGACGGTAGAGCAAGCGGCTCATAATCGCTGTGTCGCCGGTTCAAGTCCGGCCACCGCTACGCGGTGGGTGAGGCTGCTTGCTGATCTTCGATCAGCTGCGCCGTGCTCGCTGTGTTAGCCCAGGGGGGCAACCCCCTGGAACCCCCGTGGCGGGTGGGGCTGCTTGCTGATCTTCGATCAGCTGCGCCGTGCTCGCTGTGTTAGCCCAGGGGGGCAACCCCCTGGGGCACGTGAAGTCCAGGGGCCAACCCTGGAACCTGGTCCCACCGAGCACAAGAGGCATCCCGTGGCTAGCAAAAGCTCCGACGTACGCCCGAAGATAACGCTGGCATGCACCGAGTGCCGGGAGCGCAACTACCTGACGCGCAAAAACCGCCGCAATGACCCGGACCGGCTCGAGCTGAAGAAGTTCTGCCCGCGCTGCCGCGCCCACCGGGCCCACCGCGAGACGCGCTGAGGCGTTCCGCGCTACGGTCGCGGTCATGCCCGTCGATGCTGCCCTCGTGGGGCGGACCTACACCACCGAAGCACCGTACGAAGTCGGCCGCGAGAAGATTCGCGAGTTCGCCGACGCGATCGGTGACGGAAATCTCGCCTATCGTGACGCCGGTGCCGCGAAGGCGCTGGGTCACCCGGATGTGATCGCGCCACCGACCTTTCCGATCGTCGTGGCGTTCGGCCTGCTGGAGGCCCTCTTCGCCGACCCCGAGGCGGGTCTGGCGCTGCACCGGATCGTGCATTCGGACCAGAAGTTCAGCTACGCCCGGCCGATCCACCCAGGCGACCGGCTGGTCGGCACGCTCACGGTCGCCGGCGTACGCCAGGCCGCCGGCACCGACCTGATCTCCACGCGTACCGAGATCACCACCGCGGAGGGCGCGCCGGTCTGCACGGCCCAGGCGACCGTCGTCCACCGGCCCGACGGAGCCGCATCATGAGCGCGCTGACCTACGACGCGGTCGAGGCGGGCACGGAACTCCCCACGGTCACGATCGCCGTGCGGCGCTCCGACCTGGTGCGGTACGCGGGCGCTTCGGGCGACTTCAATCCGATCCACTGGAACGCCCGGGTCGCTCACGAGGTCGGCCTCCCGGACGTCATCGCCCACGGAATGTTCACGATGGCGGCGGCGGCACGAGTGCTCACCGACTGGGTGGGGGACCCCGCTCGGATCGTGGACTACTCGGTCCGCTTCACCCGCCCGGTCGTCGTTCCGGACACCGACGAGGGAGTCGAGGTTCGCTTCGGGGGGAAGGTGGTGAGCAGGGGTGACGACGGTCTCGTCCGTGTCGACCTGACCGCGTTCGCCGCCGAGGAACCGGTCGGCGACAAGCCGGCCGGCGACGGGGTGAAGGTGCTCGGAGCCGCACGGGCGACCGTCCGGCTCACCTGATCATCCGCGACTCGACAACCATGGGCTGGCCTGTGTACGAACGCTTCGACGTCCCGCTCGCGGAGCTGACCACGCTCCGGCTCGGTGGCCCCGCCAAGCGGTTGGTCGAGGTCGAGGACACCGCTGAACTGGTCGAGGTGCTCCGCGCCTGCGACGCCGAACGGGAACCGGTCCTCGTCCTCGGCGGCGGCAGCAACGTCGTGGTGGCCGACGAAGGCTTCCCCGGCACGGTCGTCCAGGTGCGCACGCGAGGGATCCAGGTCGAGTCCGACAGCGCCTGCGGCGGAGCCACCGTTCGCGTCAGCGCCGGTGAGAACTGGGACGGGTTCGTCGTCCACGCGATCGGACAGGGCTGGGTGGGTGTCGAGGCACTGTCCGGCATCCCCGGCCTGGTCGGAGCGGCTCCGATCCAGAACGTCGGTGCCTACGGTCAGGAGGTTGCGCAGACGCTGGCGCAGGTGCGGGCATGGGACCGCGTCGACTCGGTCGTACGCACGATCCCGGTGGCCGACTGCGGCTTCGGCTACCGCACGAGCCGGTTCAAGCGGACGCCGGAACGCTATGTCGTGCTCGAGGTGGTGTTCCAACTCGAGAAGGGTGACCTGGGCGCGCCCGTCCGGTACGCCGAACTGGCCCGCACGCTCGGCGTCGAGATCGGCAAGCGCGCACCGCTCGCCGACGTGCGTACCGCGGTGTTGGGCTTGCGGCGAGGCAAGGGCATGGTGCTCGACGCGGACGACCATGACACGTGGAGCGTCGGGTCGTTCTTCACCAATCCGATCGTGGCGGCCGAGATCGCGGCGTCACTGCCCGTCGACGCGCCGCGGTGGCCGTCGGGCGACGGGCAGGTCAAGACGAGCGCCGCGTGGCTGATCGAGCGGGCGGGGTTCGGCAAGGGGCACGGCGATGGTGTCGTACGCCTGTCGACCAAGCACACGCTCGCCCTGACCAACCGTGGCGGGGCGGCGACCACGGACCTGCTTCGGTTGGCGCGTGAGGTGCGTGAGGGCGTCCGCACGAAATACGGCATCGAGCTCGTCAACGAACCTGTCCTGGTCGGCTGCGCCATCTAGCCGAGCGTGCCCTCCTCCGGCTCTGCAGAGCCCGAAGCGCCTTCCCGTGATCATGATCACGATCATGATCACGGGAAGGCAGGACGGGTCAGCGCAAAAGCGTGCGGAGGTCGGGGCGGCGGAGCTGGTCCACGCACCACGCGAAATGCCCGTCGCGACCGTCCGGGTCGTACGCACAGGCGCCAGCGATCGCGTAGACCGCCCGGTACAACGCCAGCAGCTCGACCGGATAGCCGAACTCGACCGCGATCCAACGGGTGAGGGTCTGGTCGATCGCGCGCGCGTCGTCGCCGTACATGTCGAAGAACCCGGCGGCGAGGCTCGCGTCGAACGCCGGATCGCCCTCCATGCTGAGGTAGCCCCAGTCGAGGACACTCACCACGTCGAGGTTGTCGCCTGGTTTGTCGCCCACCAGGAGATTCGGCGTACACAGATCGCCGTGGATGACGGAGCGGTCCCCATCAGGCAGCGCGCGAAGGCCGCCGACCACCTGGTCGAGAAGCGTGTCGAGATCGGCGACCGCCCGGCGCAGTGGTGGCCCGAACGCATCGACGCGTCGACACACGAGGCGTTCGAGTGCGGCCGGCCACGTGTCGTCCGAACTGGCGTAGAACGGCTCGGGCTCGTCCATGACGGCCAGGGTTCGCGCCGTTGACGGCACCGGGACCTCTCGGAGAGCCGCGAGGACCTCGACGAACGTCCGCATCGCCCGCTCCGAATGCCCGCCGTCCGCCCGTCCAGCGATGCGTTCGCTCAGCGGGCAGCCCTCGAGGTGGCGTTCGACCGTGACCGGTGTACCCGCGACCGATCGGATCTCGTGGATCATCGGCGTGGCGAAGGGGAGGCCGTTGCCGTCCAGCTGTGCGTAGAAGTCCCGCAACCGGGCCAGCGTCGCGGCGTCCTGCCGGCTCCAGACCTTCGCGACGGACCCGTCGGCGAGCGCGAAGACCGCACCGTCCATGCCCGCGCCCAGCTGGCCGGTTACCGTCAAGCCGACCTTGCCCAGCTCAGCAGCCCAGTCCAACCCTCACCCCGCCTCCGTGATCATGAAGAGGAACGGTGTCCTACGTCCCGGAACGTTTCATGATCACGATCATGATCACCGGATGGGGCATGCGGCGCCGGGGCTGAGCGGTGGGTGTCCGACTCGTCGGTGAGCCATGTGTCGACGCCGGCGAGCAGGCGGGCCCGCACCTCGGAGGGCGCGTACGACGAGAGCACCGACATCCGGGCCAGCTCGGCGAGTTCCGCGTCGGCAAATCCCAGCTCCCGGGCGAGCCGGTACTGCCCGGTCAGGCGTACGCCGAACAACAACGGATCGTCGGCCCCCAGCGCGATCTGGACACCCGACTCGTACAGCTTCCGCAGGGGGATCGCCGCCGGATCGGGATAGACGCCCAGGGCGACGTTGGACGCCGGGCAGACCTCGAGCGGCAACCCGGCTCCCGCCAGCCGCTCCACGAGGCGCGGATCCTCCGCCGACCGCACACCGTGCCCCACCCGCGTGGCGCCGAGCGCGTCGAGGCAGCCCAGCACGCTGTCGGGCCCGCACAGCTCGCCGCCGTGCGGCATGCTGCCGAGGCCTGCCCGGGCCGCGATCGCGAACGCCCGGGCGAACTCCTCCGGCCGGCCGCGGCGTTCGTCGTTCGACAGGCCGAAGCCGACGACGCCCCGCCCGGCGTACTGGACGGCCAACCGGGCGAGCGTCCGGGCGTCGAGCGGGTGCCGGGTCCGGTTGGCGGCGATCACGACCGCCACACCGACGCCCGTGCGCGCGGACGCGTCCTGCGCCGCGTCGAGCACGAGTTCCGTGAACGCCGTGATCCCGCCGAACCGCGCACCATAACCGGACGGGTCGACCTGGATCTCCAGCCAGCCCGAGCCCTCGGCCGCTTCGTCCTCGACGGTCTCGCGGACCAGCCGGCGTACGTCCGCCTCGCCGCGCAGCACCGACCGCGCCACGTCGTAGAGCCGCTGGAACCGGAACCAGCCCTTCTCGTCGGTCGCGAGCAGTTTCGGCGGCCAGTCCTTGCGCAGTGCGTCAGGCAGGCGTACGCCGTGCTGGTCGGCCAGCTCGACCAGCGTCTCGTGTCGCATCGAGCCGGTGAAGTGGAGGTGCAGGTGCGCCTTCGGCAGCGCGTCGAGCGGACGTGCCGCACCCCCATGGCTGGCCCGGTCCGCGTGCGCCGGCACCTCGCGCGCTCAGTTCTGTGCTTCGGCGAGCAGCTTCTGGATCCGCGTGACGCCCTCGTGCAGGTCGTCGTCGCCGAGGGCGTAGGAGAACCGCAGATAGCCCGGCGTACCGAAAGCCTCACCCGGCACGGCCGCGACCTCCACCTCGTCGAGGATCAGCTCGGCGAGCTCCGCCGACGTCGTGGGTCGCTTGCCGCGGATGAGTTTCCCGAGCGCGCCCTTCACGGACGGATAGGCGTAGAACGCGCCGAGGGGCGTGGGGCAGCTGAACCCCGGCACCTCCGACAGCAGCCGGACGATCGCCTTCCGCCGCCGGTCGAACGCCTCCCGCATCACAGCCGCCGCCGACAGGTCACCCGACACCGCCGCGAGCGCGGCCCGCTGGGCGACGTTGCTGACGTTGCCGGTCGTGTGGGACTGCAGGTTGACCGCGGCCTTCACGACGTCCGCCGGGCCGACCAGCCAGCCGACCCGCCACCCGGTCATGGCGTACGTTTTCGCGACGCCGTTGAGTACCAGGCACTGGTCGGCGATCTCGGGCACCTCGACCGGGAGCGAGGTGGCCTTCACACCGTCGTACGTCAGATGTTCGTAGATCTCGTCGGTGATCACCCAGATGCCGTGGTCGAGCGCCCAGCGGCCGATCTCGCGGAGCAGTTCGGCCGGGTAGACCGCACCGGTGGGGTTGGACGGCGAGCAGATCAGCAGGACCTTCGTCCGCGGTGTGCGCGCGGCCTCGAGCTGCTCGACGCTCACCAGATAGCCCTGCGACTCGTCGGTCAGCACCGGGACGGTCCGCGCGCCGGCGAGAGCGATCGGCTCGGGATAGGTCGTCCAGTACGGCGCGGGGAGCAGCACCTCGTCACCCGGGTCGAGCAGGACCGTGACCGCCGCGAACACCGCGTGCTTCCCGCCGTTGGTGATGAGGACCTGGTTGGCCTTCACGTCGTACGCCGAGTCGCGCAGGGTCTTGGCCGCGACTGCCTCGCGGAGCTCGGGCAGGCCGCCGGCAGGGGTGTAGCGGTGGTTGCGCGGGTCCCGGCAGGCCTCGACGGCGGCCTCGACGATGTAGTCGGGCGTCGGGAAGTCGGGTTCCCCAGCACCGAAGCCGATGACCGGCCGCCCCGCCGCCTTGAGCGCCTTCGACTTGCCGTCGACCACCAGCGTCGCCGACTCCGCGATCGCGGCGACGCGCGTGGAGATCCGCCCCTTGTCGACCTTCGTGGCACGGCCGTCGTGCGAGGTCTTCGCGGCCGTGGGGGAAGGGCTGGGGGTCGGGACGGCGCGGGAGGCTTCTGCGGCCACCTCGTCGTGGGTGCCGCGCTCGGGGCTGGTCATAAGCCTTATCGTGGCACTTCGGTCCAGTCTGGACCTCGTCTACCCCCGACCGGCGCGCGGGTCCCTGCGCTGCGCCTGCACCGAGCGCGGGCAAGTGGCCGCACCAGCAGGCGTGGGCAGGCGGGCCCCTGCGGGCGTGGGCAGGTGGGCGGCACGTCCGGGTCCGGGCGGTTCGGACGCTCCACTCGCGTGGACGGTGTTTCGCTCGAGATGACGGGTTTGCGGCGGCCTGGGCCTCGCGGGGCCGGCTCGACCGGGCGGACGCGGACCCCGTACACTCGTCCTTCTGGTGGTCCTAGGACCTCTCCGAAGTGTGCCCAACGCGAGCATCACAGCAGATGGTGCACGGACGGTTCGTACGACCTCCAAAGGGCAGTGGCTCAATTGGTAGAGCACCGGTCTCCAAAACCGGTGGTTGGGGGTTCGAGTCCCTCCTGCCCTGCCGGCCTCGGCCGTGACGGTCGGAGTCGCGCGTGTCGCTCGCGGCGGGTGATGCGCGAGGGACCGCACTAAGGGGGACACTCGTTCGTTCCTTCTATGTGCGGCCGCTGCGCCCAGGCGGAGCTTCCGGCTGGGCTCGAAGGAACCGGTGAGGACGAACAGTGACCGAGACGCGCGGGTCGACCGCGACCCCGGAACGTGCTCGCCCGGACAAGCGTGGCGAACACGGCGGGGGTCCCATCGCCCGTATCGGCCTCTTCTACCGGCAGGTCGTCGGTGAGCTACGCAAGGTCATCTGGCCGACGCGGGAGCAGCTCACGACCTACTGGCTGGTCGTCCTGGTCTTCGTCCTCGTCGTGATCGGGATCGTGTCGCTCCTCGACCTGGGGATCGGTTGGCTGACGTTCAAGATCTTCGGCTGACGAGGCACACCCACCCCACCTTCGAGCCAGCACTGCCGGGTTTCGACCACCACCGCCGTACGACCACAACCAAGCTCAAGGCAAGACCCAAGCTCACAGAAGACCCAAGCTCACAGAAGACGGAGTGCCAAAGTGTCCGACCTCGACGACGATAACCAGGGCCAAGAGAGTCCTGCGTCGGAGCAGGCGGCCGCCGCCGAGAACCCTCTGGGTGGCGCGCCTGTCGATGAGGCCTCCGCTGACGACGCCCGCGAGTTCGAGGCGGCCGGTACGGCGGGAAGCGCCGCCGGCGAAGGCGACGAGGCGAGCCTCGACACAGGTGCCGGCCTGGACGCGGCGGATGCCGCGGACAGTGCGGATGCCGCAGATACCGCCGACGCTATGGAAACCGCCGACGCTGCCGACGAAGAGGAAGAGAAGGAACCGACCGAGAGCAACGACGTTCTCGACGAGTTCCGCGCGGAGCTGCGTGCCAAGCCGGGTGACTGGTATGTGATCCATACCTATTCCGGCATGGAAAACCGGGTCAAGGGCAACCTCGAGAACCGCATCCAGTCCCTCAACATGGAGGACTACATCTTCGAGGTCGTCGTCCCGCAGGAGGAAGTGGCCGAGATCAAGAACGGCCAGCGCCGGATGGTCAGGCGTACCGTCCTCCCCGGCTACGTCCTCGTCCGGATGGACCTCACCGACGAGTCCTGGGCGGCCGTCCGCCACACCCCATCGGTGACCGGCTTCGTCGGCCACGCCCACCAGCCGGTGCCGCTCGGCCTCGAGGAGGTCGAGGGGATGCTGGCGCCGGTGGTCGTCGAGACCAAGGTGCCCGACAGCAAGAAGAAGAAGGCCGAGGTGCTCGACTTCGCCGTGGGCGACTCGGTCATGGTGGTCGACGGGCCGTTCGCCACCCTGCACGCCACCATCACCGAACTCAACCCCGATGCCCAGCGGGTCAAGGCCCTGGTCGAGATCTTCGGCCGCGAGACTCCGGTCGAGCTGTCGTTCAACCAGATCCAGAAGTCCTGATCCGTCGTACGGTCCACCACGGACAACGCAGCGACCACGTACTACCCACAGAGGATCCGACGAGATGCCCCCGAAGAAGAAGATCGCCTCCGTCCTCAAGCTCCAGCTGCAGGCCGGCTCCGCAACGCCCGCCCCACCGGTGGGTACGGTGCTCGGTCCAACCGGCATCAACATCATGGAGTTCACGAAGGCCTACAACGCCGCGACCGAGCAGATGCGCGGCAACGTCGTGCCGGCGGAGATCACGATCTATGAAGACCGGTCGTTCAGCTTCGTCACCAAGACCCCTCCGGCGACCGAACTGATCAAGAAGGCCGCCGGCCTCGACAAGGGATCATCGACGCCGCACACCGACAAGGTGGGGTCGATCTCGCGCGACCAGGTGCGCGAGATCGCCACGACGAAGATGCCCGACCTCAACGCCACCTCCATGGACGCGGCGATGAAGATCGTCGAAGGCACCGCACGTTCCATGGGCGTGACGGTCAACGACTGAGGCGGTTCCGGTGCCACACCCGTGGGAGGGCCACGCGCTGGCCCGCACCACAACTCCCATCACCTGACGGAATCTGAGGAGAATCATGAAGCGCGGCAAGACCTACCGATCGGCCGAGTCCAAGATCGACAAGGACGCGTTGTACGCACCCAGCGAGGCGGTGCGGCTGGCGAAGGAAGGCGCGGGGAAGAAGTTCGACGAGACCGTCGACGTCGCCGTGCGCCTGGGCGTCGACCCGCGCAAGGCCGACCAGATGGTGCGCGGGACGGTCAACCTTCCGCACGGTACCGGCAAGACCGCCCGCGTGCTCGTGTTCGCCGTCGGCCAGAAGGCCGAGGACGCGCTTGCGGCGGGCGCCGATCATGTCGGTTCCGACGACCTGATCGAACGCATCCAGGGTGGCTGGCTCGACTTCGACGCGGTTGTCGCGACGCCTGATCTGATGGGCCGGGTCGGTCGCCTCGGCCGGGTGCTCGGTCCCCGTGGCCTGATGCCGAACCCCAAGACCGGCACGGTGACCCCTGACGTCACCAAGGCCGTCACCGACATCAAGGGCGGCAAGATCGAGTTCCGTGTCGACCGGCACGCGAACCTGCACTTCATCATCGGCAAGGCGTCGTTCACCGAAAAGCAGCTCGGCGAGAACTACGACGCAGCGCTGGGCGAGGTGCTCCGGCTCAAGCCGTCGTCGTCGAAGGGTCGGTACGTTCGACGGATCGTCCTGTCGACGACGATGGGCCCGGGTATCCCCGTCGACCCCGCCAAGACCGTGGAGGACGCGGAGGCCGCGAACGCCTGATCGCGCGGTCTGTCTCGACGCCTCGCTACGAACGCCCTCCGCCGCGAATGCCCCCCGCGTGCCGGGGGGCGTTCGTGTATCCCGACCCGGGCCGCCTGTCATCGCCTCCTTGCAGTACGTACGAAGAGGAGGGCGAGCAGTAGTACGAACCCGAGGCCGACCGCGAGCGCGATGAACACGCCCGCAGGGAGCTGCGGAGGCGCGTCTCGATGTTGGTTCTCGTCAGTCGAGGAACCGGGCGATGTCTGCTGGAACACCGTCTGCCCGCCGACCAGCAGTCGCCGCGTGCTCTCGTCGAATGTCGGTTCGCTGGCTGCTTTCCGCATCGCTTGCGCGGTGTCTGGCCACCGCCTGCGGAACTCCACATCCCCGACGTTGCGGCTGGGCACGTTGGTCAGGTCCACGCCACCGAAGACGTACGCCTTCGTAGGAGCGCTTCCGCCGGGCCCCGGGATCGCGACCTGGAACTCTCCGTGCTCGTAGGAGTGGACATAGCGCCGGAAGGTGTCTTGCGGCGTCCAGTTCACGCGGAGCCTCCAGCGATCGATGCGCCCGGAGTCGATGAGGTTGTCGTAGGCGGTGCGTTGGTAGCCATGCCGGTCGCGGACCCACTCGGCGGCGACCCGGCTGAGGTAGACGCGACGAAGGGCGGCGTAGTCGGGCGCCGCGTTCACCGTCCGCTCCACGTGGGGGAGGACCATCCGGCGAAACAGCGCCTCGTTGTGGTCGGTGGCGGCCTGGGGCTGACCGGGGCAGGAGTCGTAGTGGCGGTTTCCGCGCTTCTTCAGGTACAGCGTTTCGGCCAGGACCTGTAACGGCGCATCCAGGATGTAGAGTTCGTCGCCGGTATCGCGGACCGTAGCCTGATCCGGGACGATCCACTGACGGATCGAGACGCACCTGTCCGGACCCTGGAGTTGTGCCCAGAATGCCTTGCCGAGCGGCCGTTTCGGATGGATCAACCCGGCGACGGTCTTCTTCAGCCGCAGGTCGGCTTCGAGCAGGACGCGGCCGGCGTTCGTGCGCCCGAAGTCCTTGTCGATGATCCGGTCCGGCTCGTTGGGGTTGAGGTTGACGGTGAACGTCTCCGGCCGCAACGCCAACCACACCATGAATGCATCCGACGCTTCGTCTGCATGGTGTACACCTTCCAAGGGACCACTCTTCCGAGCATCCTGTCCGGGAACGACGCTGAAGACATACATGACCCGGCCCTTGTCGCCGCCAGGTTGTTCGGAGAGGTATCGCAGTTCCAGTGTCGAGAAGTCCACTCCGCCCAGCGTGGGACTTGTGAATTCGTTGAACAGCTCTGTCAGCACCTCGGCGTAAGTCGCTCGCGAGGCCTGGTTGAACAACAAGCTGGCCGAGCCGAGCACCTTCGTGAAATATGCAGTGTCGTTGCGTAGGTTGCGTTCGGCCGCAGATCGTTCCTCCGCTGTTCCGTAACGATAACACGACGTCTTGGTCGCCCCGGCAAACTTGGATTGGACCCGCGGGCCGCAGTTGTGACCCGGAAGCGTGCAGAAGTCGAGCTCCGAGTGAATCCTGTTGACCGCCTGAGAATTTACTCCAAGATGGTCGAGCATCATTTCAATGAGCTCCTCGGCGTGCTTCCCGATCACCGACTGTCCATCAATGTCTGAGAGGTGTTTTTCTGACATCGGGTTGCCGCCACTGTCCTTGACCTGGATCAGGTTACCCACCTGGTTCCGGAACTCGAATATCGCCACCTTGGGACTGTTCTTGAAGCTTGACACGCTGGCGGTGGTTACGGTCACCCTTTCCCCATTGAAAATGCACTCGTAAATCGCGATGTTCCGCGCCTGGATCTGATATCGCACTCGGTACTGCGCGACTCGAAAGTCGAGATCACGGCTGGGTGCGGGCACGTTGCGGGTGGTGCCTCCAGATCGCGGGTCCGGCGTAAAGCGAGGGCCAGGCTCGGGATTGCTCGGGGCAGAGGAGTGCGCCGCCGCTGATGGGGGTGCCGCCAGTGCTGAGGTGATGCCTACGTCCAGGAGCGCTAACGCCAGGAGAAGGGCGAGCACTGTGCGAGGGGTCCGTATGGCCTTCACATGAACCCCTCGTCAGCCTGTTCGAGCACGAGACTCCACCAGCTTTCTGGATCGGTCAGCGCTATTGGGTCCGTGACGGTGAACAGCCGGCGCAGCTGACCGGTGAGTGCGCGTGCTTCCTGCTGGTTGTCGGCATCTCGGAGATCCGGCAGGTGGTCATCAAAGTGGGCCAGGAAAAGGAGAAATCGCGGCAGGTCGGAGTTCACAAAGCGCTGAGGTAACAGGCCTTCGGGGTGCACAGCCCATATCTGGTGAGTACCTGACTTGATTCCGAGGGTTGCCTCAGCCTCGTCTGCCAGGGCAGAGAATTCCGCCTCTCCAGCGGAGATCAGCTCTCCGAGTCGATCGTTGTCGCGGAACGTCACCAACGTCGGCGACCGCACGGGAAGGCCTACCTGAGCCAGGAAGAGGCGGACGTCCTCCGGCATGTTGTCGCGAAGGTGCTCGGTTGGAACGAGTGCCAGCCGGTCTCCCCACAGCCGCCGAACCTCGCCCAGCAGGCGGCACGCCGGAGTCCCGTCCATGGAATCCTCCGTCCTCATGACGTGAACTCCGACAGGGCGTCGTCGAGTTGGCGGGCGCTGGGTTCGGTATAGAGCTTCGTTTCGCCATCACCGACGAACAGCATGGCCGGACAGAGAGCCTGCTCGGCGTCGGCGAGCGCGGTCCTCCCCACCTGCTCACCGGTGCGGGCTTCGTAGACCGTGACGTCGTACGTCGCTTCGTACATCGGAATCTCGTCGGATGCACTGTCGAACCGGCAGGTCTCGACCTGCTCGCCCACGCCGGTCTGGTCGAGGCAGGCGATCAGCTCTGCGGTCTCATTCCGCGTCGGATTCAGGGTGGCCGGTACCCGTTGCCCCGGCACAGGACGGATCAGCAGGGATTCGTACTCCCCGCCGTACGCACCCTCCTTCTCCTTCCGGATCGCGATCCGTACCGGGGCTGGTCCGGAACCGTCATGGGGTGCGGCGGCAGGGAAGTACCCGCGCTCGGCACACGCCTCGGCGACGGTGGAGGTGTCAGGAAGTCCGTCCAGGGGGCGCGGTTTGGCCGACCAGGACCAGACCGCGTAACCGACTCCGCCAGCCACGACGACCAGAACGGCGAGGAGCACAACGACCAGCGCCCGCCCGGATTCCCTCGATCCGCCTACCTGGCTCATCCCGATGCTCCCCACTCCGTACGTGTGGTCGAGGATGGCCAGCGCACGCTTACACCTGGCTTACAGCAGGAAGGCCGACGCTCGGTTAAGGTGACGGGCTAGGTGATCTTGGTGTGGCGGGGGAGCGCGATGTGGGCAAGCCGGTGGTTCGGGTGGGGGCGCTCGGCGCGGTCGGAGTCTGGCGCGACGGCGACGCGTCGATGCTCTCCATGCCGGCCACCCAGCGCAGCCTGCTCGCCGCACTCGCGCTCAGCGAGCCATCAGTAGACGCCGACCGGCTCCTCGACCTGTTGTGGGAGGAGGACCCTCCCGCGAGCGGCCGCACCTGGGTGCACGTCGCGGTCAACCGGCTCCGCGCCTGGCTTCGTACGCACATGGGTGATGCCGTACGCATCGACCGCGATGCCGGCGGGTATCGACTCGCCATCCCGGGCGGCGAGTCCGACGCCCACCGGTTCACCGGCCTAGTCGCGACGGCCGCCGCCACGCACGATGCCGACGAGCGGTGCGCCCTTCTCACCAGCGCGCTGGCGTTGTGGCGCGGACCGGTCGCCGCCGACGTCCCGGATCCCGTACGCACCTGCGAGCGCGCCCAACGCCTGAACCGTGAACGCCTGGTCGCGGCCGAACAGCTGGCCGAGGCGGCACTCCGGTGCACCGGCGCGGACGACGCACTGCCACACCTGGCCACGTTGGTGGAGGAGCACCCGTTCCACGAGCGGCTGCACGCGCGCCACGCGCTGCTGCTTGCCAGCCGAGGTGAGCAGGCAGCGGCGTTCGACCTTCTGCATGGGCTGACGAGACGCCTCTCGGATGAGCTCGGCGTCGATCCTGGCGACGAGATACGCGAGGCGCATGAGCGTCTCCTGCACCAGTCCGTCGGCGGGCGCCGGCCGCCGCAGCGGAGGTCGTACGCCTCGACCTGGCGCGGCCCGCGCTGCCACCTTCACCGGCTCATCGGACGCGACCAGGACAAGCTCGCACTGCTGGGCCTCCTCGCCGGCCGGCGGCTGGTGACCGTCACCGGTGCCGGTGGCTGCGGCAAGACGACGCTGGCGCTGCGGGTGGCCGAGGACATGGCGCCGCGCTTCCCCGACGGTGTCGCGGTGGTGGCGCTTGCGGCTCTGGCGTCGGCGGAGGATGCGGTCGCGGCGCTCGGCGCGATGGTACGGATCAACAACCCGCACGGCGACGTCCTCAGTAGCGTCGAACGCCTGCTGGCCGGACGACGCATGCTGCTGGTCCTCGACAACTGCGAGCACCTCGCCGAGGAATGTGCGGTGCTGGTCCGGCGCCTGCTCGGCTCCTGCCCGGACCTGACCGTGCTGGTGACCTCCCGCCAACCGCTCGGTGTGGCTGAGGAAGCCGTCTGGCCGCTCGAGCCGCTCGCCGTGCCTGCTGCAGGAAGCCTGCCCGACCCGAAGACACCCGCGGTCTCCCTCTTTCTCGTCCGCGCGGAAGAGACCCTGCCGTCCCTCGCACTCACCGAGGACGAGGATCTGTCACACGTCGCGGCGATCTGCCGGCTCCTGGACGGGCTGCCACTCGCTGTCGAACTCGCCGCGGCCCAGCTGCGCGTGCTGGACGTCAACGAGCTGCACAAGCGGCTGAGGCACGGGATAGGGCTGTTGGAGCGGGCCAGCTCAGGCGGCGATCCACGGCACCGCACGCTCTCGGCGACAGTCGACTGGTCGTACGGCCTGCTGGGCGCGGACGAATGTCTCCTGCTTCGCCGGCTGTCCGGATTCGCCGGCGGGTTCCGGCTGGCCGATGCCGAACGGGTCTGCGGGTTCGCGCCACTGGACGAGGCGAAGGTGGCGCCTGTCCTTGCCAGGCTTGTCGAGCGTTCGCTGGTCCAGCCGCAGGGGCGCGGCGAGCAACGGCGTTTCCGGCTGTTGCAGGCGGTCAGCGTGTTCGCGGCGGAACGCCTCGCAGATGCGGGTGAGACGGTGGCCGTTGCCGATCGGCACCTGGCGCAGTGGCTCGACCGTGCATGCGGCCTCGACGGGTTGCTCCGGTACCGGGACCGGGTAGCAGCCGCGCGGGAGCTCGAGGCCGATGTTGTGAACCTCCGCAGTGCATTGGACCATGCGTACGCCCGCGGCCGTGTCACCGAGGCGGCGGAGCTCACCGCCCGCCTCTTCGAGTTCTGGTTGACGCACCGGGCGTACCTTCGCGAAGGGGAGCGTTGGCTCGATCGCGCGTTGGCCTGCGTCGACGTCGCGGCGGTCCACGAGGTGGCTGTCCTGCTGCGCTTCCATCAGGCTATGCTGCGCGCGATCCGCGGTGACTACCTGGGAAACCTCGCCCTGATGAGCGGTATCACCGACGACCTGGCTCGGTTTCGACCCCGCGAACACCTCGAGGCGCAGGCAAACCTCCTCACCATTCGTTGCTCCTTGCTGGATCCCGAGGCGCTGGCGGATGCCGCGCGTGCCGTTGATGACGTGCGAGCGAGTTCGTACCCGGCCGCCGGAACGGTCCTCACGGCCACCGCGTCCGTGTTCACGACCTGGGGTCGCTACGACGAAGCCGCCGACGCCTGTGAACGTTACAACCGCGCTCCGGCACTCGCCGGCCGTCCACCCTCGCCCGCCCAGGAGGCGGTGCAGATCGAGGTTGCGCTATGCCGCGGCGACCTCGCAAGGGCGCGTCACGCGACCCACGCACTCTCCGCGCGGTTGGCCGAGATCACCAATCCGGCCGAGCAGGAGCCGCCGCGCCGGGCGATCGCGCTCACCCACCTCGCCGCTGGTGAGTGCGAAGGGGCCAGGCGATTCCTCACCGAGGCGACGGACTTGATGCGTACTGCCTACCCAGGGCTCGGCGCGCGGCACGCTGCGTTGTGGATGCTGCTTGCCGAGGCGCACCGACGGGCCGGCGACCCGGCGGCCGGCCTGGCAGCCCTCGTCGACGGTCTGGATGCCAGCCTGGGACACTCCAACTTTCGCCACGCGCTGCCGGGCGTACTCCAGACGGCTTTGTTCGCCGCCGACCTCGGCGACTACGAGGCCAGCACGGTGCTGGCCGGCCAGTGGGACGCACTGCGGCGACAGCTGGGCCTGCCCCTCCCGATCGGCCTGGAGCAAGCGGCGACGCGGCTCGGACTCGACGCCGAGCCTCCAGGCCCGCCCGATCCGGCGTACCGCTGGACCGACGCCGCGTTCACCACACTCATCGCCGACGCCCACGCCTGGTGCACGAAAGCGATCCGCGGGGTGCCGCGCGGGGAACAGTGAGGGCGTCGGATGGCGAAGCCTCTCGCCGCCCGGTCAAGACTGCATGCTGTGAACCTTCGAAGTCCCTTCAGCTGGTTTCCCTGCTCGAGAACAACGCCGGTTTGCCAGGCGTACGAGGTGTTGGCAGAAGTCGTCCGCGAAGGGCTGACGCCGCTGTGGAGATCAGCGTGAGGGCGCCGGCCACCCCGAGCGCCAGCCAGGTGCTGTGACCGGTGTCGATGTCGTCGTACACCGGTGATTCTTCTGGACGGACCGCACCCTGCAGGTCGCCCAGGTCCACGAGACCGAGCAACACCAGCACGGCGACCGTCGCGACGATGGCGAGGGCGGCGAATATCCGGCGCGCTGCACCCTTCGTACCCAAGGAGAGGAGGACCAGCCCGCCGACCGTGACCACACCCCACAGATACCCGAGACCCTTGGAGCCGTACGACGTGAACCAGTACAGCTCCGTCTCCACGCGGCCGGCGACATAGGCCCGGTACTCCGCCCACGGCATCGCCAGCGACGCGACGAGCAACAGCATCCCGTAGCCGGCGCAGGCCACCAGGCGGAACCACCGCGGCAGGACTCGCAGGACGATGAGCCCGAGCACGAGGACGACCAGCTGGGAGAGGAAGAAGCCGCCCGTCGGGCTCATCCAGGCGGCGGCGTCGCAGTCGCCGACGTCGCCACGAACGACCAGGCGCTGGTTCGCCCTGATGTCCTCGGCCCGGATCATCGCCTCCGCGCCGAGCGTGGCGCCGAACGCGACGAGCACCGCGACCAACCTGAGCGGCACGGCAACCGCCAGCCTGCCCGGCGCCCTCAACCTGCCGAAGAACTGGCTACCGACCAGGGCGCCGGCGCAGACGACGTAGATCACCGACCAGGGACGAAACTCGAATGCGTAGGCCGTCGACCCAGTGACCTCACAGCCGCTGGTGAACTCGGCTCCGGACATCCACGGCAGCGCCAGCCCCAGGAGCAGGAGGCAGAGGCCGGCCCCGCCGACGACGATGGCGGCCACGTCGTTCTGGCCGGCCGGCTCGGTCCTCATGGCGCCCCCTACGCACAGCGACCATCCAGTGGAGCTGTGCGCAGTCGAGACTGGTCCGAACGGGCTAACAGCCGGCTTACAGGCCGTCGTACACAGGCACGCGTTCGTATCGGTCGGATCTGTTTGATCAGAATCCCGGCTGAGAGGACACCCGCACGGTTTGTTACGGTTGCCCGGCTTTGTCGCGGCACCAGATCAACGTGGGAGTGGACAGTGCGATCGACAGCGGGGTGGATGGCCGGTCTGGCAGTGGGACTCGGCCTGGCGCTGGGGGCGTGCGGCGGTTCGCCGGGCAGCACCGACGAACCGAAGAAGGACACCAAAGCGCGCCCTTCCGCGAGTGCGAGCCCCAGTGTCTCGGCATCGCCCAGCTCCGCCGCCAAAGGTGCCGACGTCGCCGCCGATGACGAGGCGGCGGCGAAGAGGTTCGTCCAGACGTTCCTCGCAGCCCACGACCAGGCGATGGCCGACGGCGACTTCTCGGCCGTCACCGCCATGAGCGCCGACGAGTGCGGCAACTGCCAGATGTCGGCGACCTACTACTCCCAGCTGTACGAAGAGGGCGGCAAGGTCGAGGGCGGCACGTTCACCAAGCCGACGTTCAACGTCTCCGGCAGGGACGACGACTCGGTGGTCGTCGAGGTCAAGAGCACCGTGTCCGCTTACGAGATCGTGAGCGCCGCCGGGTCGAGCAAGAAGTTCCCCGCCAAGCCCAACGCCTCGACGTTCACGCTGAAGAAGGACGCGGACGGCACCTGGCACGTCGCGGGATGGACCTACGACTGAGCCTGGCCGCAGGGGGCCCACGGGCCAGTACGCACGTACTCATCGAACCGACAGAGCGCAGGTCGGGCGCAACCACCGAACCTGTCCGTGCGTGCGCTGTTTCCGAGATCGCCGCTTCCGGCGGTCGGTCACGTGCTGTTACGGTTGGCCCGGTTTGTCGGACTGGGCGGCGCCACGGTGCTTCTGGGGAGCTTTGGGCTGTGCGACGAGTGGGGTGGGCGGCGATGGCCGCCGTAGGACTTGTGCTGACCATCGCCGGCTGCGGTGGCTCGCCCGAGCCGAAGTCGCTCGACAAGCCGTCGGCGCGCACCTCCGCTACAAGCGACGCGACGAAAGATCCCAGCCCGACGGCGTCCGCGAGCCCCAGCGGTAAGTCCGGCAAGATCATCACCGGTGGTGCCGGAAAGGTCGATCCCGCGACCGCTGCCGACGTCAAGGCGTTCATCGGTGACTACCTCGCGGCACAGAACAAGGCGACGGGCGACGGCGACTTCTCCGCGGTCGATGCGATGGTGGAGTCGTGCACCGTCTGCGACGCCTCGAAGCAGTACATCAGCGGTGCCTATTCCAGCGGCGGCAAGGTCGAGGGCGGCATCTTCACGAAGCCCGAGATCACCGTCGGCGGCCAACGCTCCGACCGCATCGTGGTGACCGTCGACGCCGTGATCAGCGCGTACGAAACAACCAGCGGATCCGGCAAGGTCGTCGACAAGGGCCCGGCCGAGACCGTGCGATACCAGTACTCCGTCACCAACGTCGGCGAGAGTTGGCGGATCGCCGAAGGGAGCAAGGTCGGATGAGGCGGCTTGCGCGAAGGGCTCTGAGCGTCTCCCTGCTCACCGGTCTCCTGGCGGTGGGCCTCGTCACGCCGGCCTACGCAGGACCACAGGACGGCATCGGCTGGCAGTACAGCGAGTCCGCCAGCGGCTATTGGCGCCCGCCACAGGCGACCGGAGCGCCTCCCACCGGAGGGAGTAGTGGCCCGGCCACCGTCTTCGTCCAGCGGAGCAACACCAACGAACTCCTGTGCCCTGAAGGAGATCCGGACTTCGCCTGCGACGGCCCTCCCGCGTACATCACCGGAATCATCTGTGGTGCGAACCTCCGCGGCCCGCGTGGCCTTCCGCTCTTCGCGTGGATCAGGTGGGAACGGGAGATCGTCGACGGCGAGCCGGGGCCGTGGGTCGGACGCGAAGCCGACTGCGAAGAGCCCGGCGACGACGACTTCATCCCGATGCAGGAGATCAGCTGGGAGGTCAACTACCAGGTCTTCCAGCAGTTGAACGCGCCGGCCATCCAGATCTCGCCGAATGCCCGGACCCTCATCAACCTGCCCACGATCGTCTCGACGAACTATCCAGCCGGGATCGGCCCACCCGCGACGGTCCTGTCGCAGGACCCGCCTCGGATCAGCATCCCGATCCACATCGACCGGCCGAACGGCGGACTGGACGGTGAGATCACCGCGGAAGCCGACCTCACCTGGACGTTCGAGGACGGAGGTACGGCCACCGGGCGCGGCAGGCCGTACGTCTCGGGACGACTGCCGGAGAACAACCCCGGCTTCTACGTCACGAACATCTTCGAACGCCCCGGCCAGAAGACGGTGACGCTCGACGTCAGCTGGACGGGAGACGTCACGGTGCCGCCGCTGGCGCCGGAGCAGATCGTCCCGGTGAACCTTCCGGCGGTGACCGAGGACGTCGAGGTGCTCGAGAACAGTCCCGTCCTGAGCAAGGACTGACCACCGGCCGGGTTGCGGGGGCGGTTTGGTCCCTTCGTGAACCCTCCCGTATCCTGGCCGCTGCCGAAGACCGCTGGTTGCCGCCCTCGGGTGGCTGAAGGTCCCGCGATGCGGGCGGCCCGCGCAGGCGTGACGTGGTAGCCACGTAGCAGGCGACGATCATGGGCGTACGCCCAGCACCGTCTCCCCGCTTCCGTGACAGCATGCCCCGTGCGTCTGCACGGGGCATTTCGCATCATTCGGGTCCTTCCACGACCGGCACCGTCCTCGGGCCACCACACAGTGGAAGGAGAACCATGGCGAGGCCGGACAAGGCAACCGCCGTCGCCGAGCTCACGGACCAGTTCCGCGGATCGGGCGGCGCGGTGTTGACCGAGTACCGCGGGCTCACCGTCAAGCAACTGCAGGAGCTGCGGCGCTCGCTCGGCGACAACGCAAGCTACGCCGTGGTGAAGAACACGCTGACCAAGATCGCGGCGAAGGAAGCAGGCGTCGAGAACTTCGACGAGCTCCTGGTCGGCCCCACGGCCATCGCGTTCATCTCTGGGGACCCGGTCGAGGTCGCCAAGGGTCTGCGTGACTTCGCCAAGGCCAACCCGAGTCTTGTCATCAAGGGCGGCGTCCTGGAGGGCAAGACCCTCGCCGTCGACGAGATCACCAAGCTCGCCGATCTCGAGTCCCGCGAGGTGCTCCTCACCAAGCTCGCAGGCGCCATGCAGGCGTCGCTCGCAGGCGCGGCGTCGCTGTTCCAGGCGCCGCTGTCGCAGGCCGCGAGGCTTGCCGAAGCGCTGCGGGCGAAGGTCGAAGCCGAAGGTCCGGCTGCCGCCGGGTCGGCGGAGTCGGCCGCCGAGGCGGCCCCGGAGTCAGGGTCCGCGGGCGAGCAGGAGAGCAGCGACTCGGAGTGAGTCCTGACCTACGTACGACCACCCATCACCACGGCATCACACACGGAAGGTAACGCCACCATGGCAAAGCTCAGCACCGATGAGCTGCTCGACTCGTTCAAGGAGATGACCCTTCTCGAGCTCAGCGAGTTCGTCAAGCAGTTCGAGGACACGTTCGGCGTCACAGCGACGGCGCCGGTCGCCGTCGCCCCGGCTCCTGTCGGCGGCGGTGGCGGCGAGGCCGCGGCCGAGGAGGAGAAGGACGAGTTCGACGTCATCCTCGAGGCTGCCGGCGACAAGAAGATCCAGGTCATCAAGGAGGTCCGCGGCCTCACCAGCCTTGGTCTGAAGGAGGCCAAGGACCTGGTCGAGGGCGCGCCCAAGCCGGTCCTGGAGAAGGTCAACAAGGAAGCCGCCGACAAGGCCAAGGAAGCCCTCGAGGGCGTTGGCGCGTCGGTCTCGGTGAAGTAGGCAGCAGATCGCAGTACGCCGGCGGGTTCGACCTGCCGGGCTGTGTTCTTCGCACCGAAAGGGGCGGCCACCAGGTTCCTGGTGGCCGCCCCTTCTGCTTGGTCTACGCCGGGCGACGTGAGTGTGGATGAGGCGCCCTCCCGAGCGGTAACTCGTACGTAACCTCACGGCGCGCTGCTCGTTGGGTGAGGTCAGGGCGTGCTGGCTGCTGTCCGCGGGGGACCCCGGTAGCCGAGGCGACCTCCATGACATCGAGGCCGTGAGCCTTTCCGACGGTGTGAGGAGTGGTCCCTTGGGGGTGGAGATCCGAGTCGAGGAGCTCACCAAGTCCTTTGGTGGGCAGGCGGTCTGGCGGGATGTCAGCCTGACGATTCCCTCGGGCGAGATCAGCGTCATGCTGGGCCCGTCCGGCACCGGGAAGTCGGTCTTCCTGAAGTGTCTTGTCGGACTCCTCAATCCCGAACGCGGTCACATCTTTATCGAGGGTCACGATATCGCCACGTGTCGTGAGCGGGAGCTGTACGAAGTGCGCCGGTTGTTCGGTGTGCTCTTCCAGGATGGCGCCCTCTTCGGGTCGATGAACCTCTACGACAACGTCGCGTTTCCCCTTCGGGAACACACGAAGCGGCCCGAGTCCGAGATCCGGGCCATCGTCATGGAGAAGTTCGAGATGGTCGGGCTCCTCGGCTCCGAACGCAAACTGCCCGGCGAGATCTCCGGTGGCATGCGCAAGCGGGCCGGCCTGGCGCGCGCGCTCGTGCTCGAACCGGAGATCGTGTTGTTCGACGAGCCCGACTCCGGCCTCGATCCCGTGCGTACGGCCTATCTCAACCAGCTCATCGTCGACCTCAACCAGCAGACCGGCGCGACGTTCCTCATCGTCACCCACGACGTCAACACCGCACGCACGGTCCCGGACAACATCGGCCTGCTCTATCACCGGCACCTCGCGATGTTCGGTCCGCGGGAGATGTGCCTGTGCTCGCAAGAACCCGTCGTACGCCAGTTCCTCAACGCGCAGAGGTTCGGACCGATCGGTATGGCGGAGGAGAAGGACGCCGACGAGCTCGCGGCAGAGCAGGCGTTGGGCGTCGAACTCCCACCGCTGCCGCCGATCCCGCTGCAGCTGGAGCCGTCGAACGGCCAGCCTCGCTACACCCAACGCCCGGCCGGCCAGTGGTGTCTGGCGCATGGTGTACGCCCGCCGCCCGGTTCGTTCCAGCGCGACGTCACGACCGCGCCCGGAGCGATCGTCGGCGCCCCGACCGACACGCCCAGCGGCGGGGGATGGACATGAGCGAGCGGATCAGTGGACACAGCGTGCCTGGTGCCTCGCCTGTGTGCACAGCAAAGCGGGACGACGCATGAGTTGGCAGCTCACGGCGCCGCTTCGCGCCACGGGTAATCTCTGCGGTTTCGCGTGGGACGTCCTCAAGGTCGTGCCGCGAGGACCCTTCCAGGTAAGGGAGTTCATCCGGCAGGCCTGGTTCCTCGCCAGTGTGACGATCGTGCCGACGGCTCTGGTGTCGATCCCGTTCGGTGCCGTCATCGCGTTGCAGATCGGCGGACTCATCAAGCAGTTCGGCGCCCAGTCGTTCTCGGGTGCGGCGATGGTCCTCGCCGTCGTCCGCGAGGCCTCGCCGATCGTGACCGCGCTGCTGATCGCCGGCGCGGGCGGTTCGGCGATCTGCGCCGACCTCGGCTCACGCCGGATCCGGGAGGAGATCGACGCCATGCAGGTGCTCGGCATCGATCCGCTGCAACGCCTTGTGGTCCCGCGGGTGGTCGGCGCGATGTTCGTCGCCGTCTTCCTCAACGGTCTCGTGAGTGTTGTCGGCGTCATCGGTGGCTACGTGTTCAACGTCGTCCTCCAAGGCGGCACTCCCGGTGCCTACCTCGCGTCGTTCACCGCCCTCGCCCAGTTACCGGACCTGTGGGCCGGCGAGATCAAGGCCCTGGTGTTCGGTCTGATCGCCGCGATCGTCGCGTCGTACAAGGGATTGAACGCAGGAGGGGGCCCCAAGGGCGTCGGCGACGCGGTCAACCAGTCGGTCGTCATCACGTTCATGCTGTTGTTCTTCGCCAACTTCGTGATGCAGGCGATCTACTTCCAGGTCGTCCCGCCGAAGGGGGCGTGAGCTGCATGATCAGCCAGGGTCGGGGGTGCCAGGGGGTCGTCCCCCTGGGCAAACACCGCCAGGTCGTCCCGCCGAAGGGGGCGTGAGGCGGCGATGACCCAGATACACGTCGATCCCGCCCGGTTGGGAGCCCAACGCCGGGCTGCCAGACGCCGGGCCACCCTCCGCAGGCTGGCAGCGAAACCGGTCGACGGACTCGACGCGCTCGGCGGCCAACTCGCCTTCTATGTCAGGGCGATCGCCTGGACACCCCGTACGCTGCGTCGCTATCGCCGTGAGGTGGGGCGGTTGCTCGCCGAGGTGACTTTCGGCACCGGCGCGCTGGCGGTGATCGGCGGCACGGTGGGCGTCATCGCGTTCCTCGCGTTCTTCACCGGCACCGAGGTGGGCCTGCAGGGGTACGCCGCTCTGAACCAGCTCGGCACGTCAGCCTACTCCGGCTTCGTCTCGGCGTACTTCAACACCAGGGAGATCGCTCCGCTCATCGCCGGCATCGCCCTCGCCGCCACGGTCGGCTGCGGGTTCACCGCACAGCTCGGTGCGATGCGGATCAGTGAAGAGGTCGACGCGCTCGAAGTGATGGCGGTGCCGTCGCTGCCGTTCCTGGTGACCACGCGGATCATCGCCGGACTGGCCGCGGTCGTGCCGCTCTATGTCATCGGGCTCTTCTCGTCGTACTTCGCGACGAGGCTGATCGTCACCGGCTACTACGGCCAGAGTGTCGGCACCTACGACCACTACTTCCAGCTCTTCCTCCCGCCGTACGACGTGTTGTGGTCGTTCGGAAAGGTCGTCATCTTCGCGATCGTCATCATCGGAATCCACTGCTACTACGGCTACCACGCATCGGGCGGTCCGGCCGGTGTCGGCGTCGCGGTGGGTCGGGCGGTGCGTACCTCGATCGTCGCCATCAACGTCGTCGACCTGCTGGCGTCGATGGCGATCTGGGGCGCGACCACCACAGTCAGGTTGGCGGGGTAGCGATGGCCGGACGTACAGGGCACGGACGTACAGGGCACGGACGTACAGGGCACGGACGTACAGGGCACGGACGTACAGGGCACGGACGTACAGGGCACGGCAGGAGCGGCCACGACCGCAGGCGATCGGCACTCGGCGTGGGGTTCCTGCTGGTGCTGGCCCTCGTGGGCGTCCTCACCTACGCCTTCTTCGTCAAGGCGTTCACGCCGTCCGTCGACGTCACGGTGGAAACGTCCCACATCGGGCTGCAGTTGAGTCGGCATGCCGATGTCAAGATGCGTGGACTGCTGGTGGGGGAGGTGCGCGACGTCGAGTCGGACGGACGTGGGGCGCGCATCCACGTCGCGCTGAAGCCCGACACGATCGACGCGATCCCGGCCAACGTACGCGTGCGGATCGTGCCCAAGACGCTCTTCGGCGAGAAGTACGTCGAACTCGTGGTGCCGCCCGACCCGGACCTGCGGCCGCTCGCGGCGGGTGATGTCATCGGCCGTGAGCGGGCCAGGGTCGACATCGAGCTCGAACAGGTCCTGGACGACACCTACCCGCTGCTGCGTACCCTCCAGCCGGCCAAGCTCAACGCCACCCTGTCGGCGCTCGCGACCGCCCTGGAAGGACGGGGCGATGACATCGGCGGCAACCTCACCCGCCTGAACGACTACCTCGGTGAGTTCAACCCGCACCTTCCGGCGCTGAAGGAGGACGTGTCGGCGCTCGCGGACGTCGCGGACGTCTACGACGAGGCGAGCCCTGACCTCGTGCGCCTCCTCGCCAACGCCACCAGGACCGGCAACACGGTCGTGGTCAAGCAGCGGGCGTTGGAGGACTTCCTCACCGACCTCGCCGGCACGAGCACGACGGCGCGGTACTTCCTTGCCGACAACGAGCGCTCGCTCATCCGGGTCGGCGAGGTGAGCCGCCCCACCCTCGACCTGCTGGAGACCTACTCACCGGAGTACTCCTGCCTGCTGGAAGGGATGGCGGGCTGGGTGCCGCGCTTCGAGGACGCGTTCGGCAAGGGCGACCACTTCGACGGCAGTTCGGGTGCGCTGCACATCACCCTCGAGATCGTCAACCAGAACAACGCCTACACCGACGACGACCGGCCGGCGTTCCTCGACGACCGGGGACCCGGCTGCCGCGGCTTGCCGAATCCGCCGTACACCCAGGAGAATCTGGCGCCGCGCAGCGGCGTCCAGACGGGTGTGGGCAACCAGCCGGGCCCGGGTTCGCGGGTGCCGGTGTTCGACACCACGAGCGGGTACGCCGGAACGGCCGCGGAGCAACAGATCGTCGACGCCATCGTCGGACCGGCGACGGGGACCGCGCCGCAGGACGTCCCCGATATCGCCACCCTGCTCTTCGGTCCCATGGCCCGCGGAACGGAGGTGAGTGTGAAGTGACGTTCCCTGGTGTGCGGTTGCGTCCGCTGGACCGGGCGACGACGGCGGCAGCGGCGAAGCTGGTCGTCTTCGTCGTCGTGACCACGCTCGCCACGGCCCTGCTCGCACTCACCATCGCCAATGTCGGTTTGGGCGGCACCGAGGAGTACAAAGCCGTCTTCACCGACGTCACCGGTGTCGAGAAGGGCGACGACGTACGCATCGCCGGGGTACGCGTCGGCGAGGTCCGCGACATCGAGGTGCTCGACGCGGGAAGGGACGCTGGGGCCAGCGGCGCCGCGGGTGGCGAAGCGTCGGAGAGCGCAGGGTCGGCGGGCGGACCCCTGGCCGAGCTGACCTTCACCGTCGACGCCGACCAGTCACTGTCTCGCAGCACCCAGGCCGCGCTGCGGTTCCGCAACCTCGTCGGTCAGCGCTACCTGGCGTTGAGCGAAGGTGCCGGCTCGGCGGCGCCCCTGCCCGCCGGCGGCACGATCCCGGTCTCGCAGACCCAGCCGGCGCTGGACCTGACCGTGCTCTTCGACGGGTTCAAGCCGTTGTTCGCCGCGCTGTCGCCGCAGGACGTCAACAAACTGGCGTACGAGATCATCCAGGTCCTCCAGGGCGAGGCCGGCACCGTCGAGAGCCTCCTGGCGCACACCGCATCCCTGACCACCACGCTCGCCGACAAGGACAAGGTGCTCGGCGACCTCATCGACAACCTCAACGTCGTGCTCGCCACCGTGGCCGACCGGGACCAGAAGCTCACCCAGCTCATCTTCGAGCTCCAGCGGTTCGTCTCCGGGCTCGCCGCCGACCGGGAGGCGATCGGCGACTCGCTCGGCTCGATCGTCGCCCTCAACGAGCAGACCGCCGGCCTGCTGGAGGATAGCCGCGGTGACCTGAAGACCGACATCGCCGAGCTGGGCAAAATCGCCGGCACCCTCGAGGACAACGGACCGATCGTCGAGCGCACGTTGCAGAACATGCCGCCGAAGCTCACCGCGCTGACCCGCACAGCGACCTACGGCTCGTGGTTCAACTTCTACCTCTGCGACTTCGACGGCCGGGTCGTGCTGCCCACCGGCCAGGAACTGCCGCGCGCCGGGCTGCACGTCGACGCGGCGAGGTGCCAGCGATGAGGGGCCGCGACGCGCGCAACCCGGTGACGACCGGGGTGGTCGGTCTTGCCGTCATCGCCGCCCTGCTGTACGCCGCGTTCAACGCCGCGGATCTGCCGTTCATCGGAGGTGGCACGACGTACGCCGCCCAGTTCACCGAGGCCGGCGGGATCCGGGTCGACGACGAGGTACGCGTGGCAGGCGTCAAGGTCGGTGCCGTCCGCGCGGTCGAGTTGGCCGGCGACCACGTGCGGGTCGAGTTCAAGGTCGAGGACCGGGACGTACGCCTCGGCGCCGAGACCGGTGCCGCGATCCGGATCCGGACCCTGCTCGGCCGCAAGTACCTCGCCCTCGCCCCCGCCGGCACGGGCGAGCTCGACCCTGACAAGGAGATCCCGCGCTCACGCACGGTCGCTCCGTACGACGTGGTCGAGGCGTTCAGTGATCTCACCACGACGACGGAGAGCATCGACACGGCCCAGCTGGCGAAGGCGCTCGACACGTTGAGCACGACGTTCGCGGACACGCCGGAGGAGGTGCGCGGCTCGCTCGAGGGCCTGTCGAGGCTTTCCCGCACGATCGCCTCCCGTGACAAGCAGCTGCAGGCTCTGCTGGCCCGGGCCAACACCGTCTCCAAGGTGCTGTCCGACCGCGACCAGGAGCTGGCGAAGCTGATCCGCGACGGCGACCTGCTGCTGAAGGAGGTCCGTGCCCGCCGCGCGCTCATCCACCAGCTGCTCGTCACCACGCAGGAACTGTCCCTGCAGATCACCGGCCTGGTCGAGGACAACCGCAGGCAGCTCGAACCCGCGCTCCAGCGCCTCGCGGCGGTGGTGAAGCTGCTCCGCGACAACCAGGAACACCTCGACAAGAGCATCGAGCTGCTCGCGCCGTTCCTGCGGGTCTTCGCCAACACGGTCGGCACCGGACCGTGGTTCGACACCTACATCCCCAACCTGGTCCCGTTGCCGGGCACGCCGCGGCTGCCTGGCCTGCCGGATGGGACGGGTTCGCTGCCCGACGGCGCGGCCGGAAACGGAGGCGGCCGATGACCTGGTCCGAACCCCGCCTCTCGTTCGTACGCCGGTTCTCCCGGGGCACCCACGTCCTGGCGGTCGTCGTCGCGCTGGCCATCGTCGCGACCCTCACCTACGCCCTGTGGCCGGACGAGCCGCGCAAGCGACTCACCGCGCACTTCCCCCGGACGGTCGGGCTCTACGAGGGATCCGACGTCCGCGTCCTCGGCGTCCCGATCGGCCGGGTCGAGCGGGTCGTGCCCGACGGCCGGGCGGTCCGGGTGGAGATGACCTACGAGGCGGAGTACGACATCCCGGCCGACGCCAGGGCCGCGGTCATCTCTCCGTCGATCGTCAGCGACCGTTATGTCCAGCTCACACCGGTCTACCGCAAGGGTCCGGTGCTCGCCGACGGTGCCGAGATCGCGCTCGACCAGACGGCGGTGCCGGTCGAGCTGGACCGGATCTATGCGAGCCTCGACGACCTCGCCGTCGCCCTCGGGCCGGAGGGGGCCAACAAGGACGGCTCACTGTCGCGGCTGCTGCGGGTGGGCGCGGACAACCTCGACGGTCAGGGGGAGAAGCTGCACGGCACCATCGGCGACCTCTCCGACGCCACGCAGACGCTCTCGGGGTCCCGGGACGATCTCTTCGCGACCGTACGCCAGCTGCAGCAGTTCACCAGCACCCTCGCCGCCAACGACGCTCAGGTCCGGGAGTTCAACACCGACCTGGCCGCGGTCGCCGACCAGCTGGCCGCCGAGCGTGGTGATCTGCAGCTCGCCCTCGACCACCTCGCGAAGGCACTGACGGAGATCTCGACGTTCGTCCGCGACAACCGCGGGGAGCTTCGGGCCAACGTCGACGGCCTCACCGAGCTCTCCAAGACCCTGGTGAAGCAGCAGGACGCCCTGCGTGAGGCACTCGACGTCGGGCCGGTCGCGCTCGCCAACCTCGACCATGCCTACAACGCCCAGACCGGCACGCTGGACACCCGCGACAACTTCGCCCAGCTCGACGATCCCGGTCTGTACCTCTGCTCGCTGCTGCTGCAGGCCGGTCAGCCGCAGTCGGTGTGCGACGACCTGCGCGGGGTCCTCGACGACCTTCCCCTGCCCGAGGTGCCCGGCGGGGTGGCGTCCCGGGTCCCCAGCGGTACCGCCGGACAGCCTCCGCGTGACCTGACGTTGGGGGGAATCCTGCGATGAGCCGCCTACTCAGCTGCGTTCGCCGGACGGCCCTCGCCGTCCTCGCGGGTGGGCTGCTCGCCGGATGCGCGTTCTCGGCGTACGACCTGCCCCTGCCGGGAGGTGCCGGCCCGGGCGGCGACAGCTACCAGGTCACCGTCCGGTTCGCCGATGTCCTCGACCTGGTTCCCCGCTCCGCGGTGAAGGTCAACGACGTCACCGTCGGCGAGGTCGAGGAGATCTGGCTCGACGGCTTCACGGCCAACGCCAGGCTCCGGCTCGACCGGTCCGTACGCCTGCCCGACAACGCGACGGCACAGATCCGCCAGACCAGCCTGCTGGGGGAGAAGTTCGTCTCCGTCTCCGCTCCGCGCGGCGGCCAGCGGTCCTACGGCCGGCTCGCGGACGGCGACGTCATCCCGCTCGCCCGGACCGGCCGCAGCGTCGAGGTCGAGGAGGTGCTCTCCGCGCTGTCCCTGCTGCTCAACGGCGGCGGTGTCGCGCAACTCAAGACCATCAACGTCGAGCTCACCAAGGCCATGGACGGCCGCGAGACCGACATCAACCAGCTGCTCCGCCGGCTCGACACGTTCGTCGGCGAGCTGGACGCGCACAAGCGGGAGATCAGCCGGGCGATCGACAGTCTCGACCGGCTCTCGGCGTCGCTCGCCAAGCAGCGGAGGACGATCGGGAGCACCGTCGACGAACTGCCGGCCGCGCTGACGATCCTCGCCGACCAGCGGGAGGACCTCACCCGGATGCTGGTGGAGCTGTCCAGGCTGGGCGACGTCGGCACCCGGGTGATCGAGGGGACCCGTGCGGACCTGCTCGCCAACCTCGAAGCCCTCGCGCCGATCCTCACCGAGCTGGCCAGGGCTGGCGACAGCCTGCCGAAGTCGCTGGAGTTGCTGTTCACCTATCCGTTCGCCGATTCGGCCGCCGACGCCGTGCAGGGTGACTACACCAACCTGCAGATCACGCTCGACGCCGACCTCGAAGGCCTGCTGTCGGGCTCGACACCGCCACCGCTGCCCCAGGTGCCGCAGCCTTCCGACGACGACCCGACGTCGCTGCCGACCGACGTTCCCACCCTCCTTCCGCTCCCGCCGCTCGGTGGTTCCGGTGCCTCGAGCGAGGACCAGTCCGACCTGACCGACTTGCTGTTGGGAGGCCTGGGATGACGACGAGGACGGTACGCATCCAGCTGGTGCTGTTCGTGATCCTCACTCTGGTCGGCGTGTCGATCGCGGGTTCCCGGTACGCCGGGATCGGGGAGGCGCTGTTCGGTGGCCAGCAGCGGGTCCGCGCCGAGTTCGCCGACGCGGGCGGGATCTTCGAGGGCGCCGAGGTCACCTACCGCGGCGTCGGCGTCGGCCGGGTGACAGAGCTCGCCCCGACCAGCACCGGTGTCGAGGTGACCCTCGCGTTGGAGCCAGCGGCCCGCGTACCAGCCGACACCCTCGCGGTGGTCGCCAACCGGTCGGCGATCGGCGAGCAGTACGTCGATCTCCAGCCCCGCGGGTCCGGCGGCCCGTACCTCCGCGACGGTTCGGTCATCGCGCGCGCCGACACCCGCACCCCGCTGTCGACCACTGCCCTGCTGCTCGACCTCGACCGGTTGGTCGCGTCGGTGCCGCGGCAGGACCTCGTCACGGTGATCGACGAGCTGGGCACCGCCTTCCGCGGCACCGGCCCCGACCTGTCCCGCCTCGTCGACGCGGGCAACGCGCTGGTCGAGAGCGCGGACGCGAATCTGACGCAGACCGTCGACCTGATCGAGGATGGTCGTACGGTCCTCGACACCCAGCGCGAGTCCGGCAGCGCGATCACGAGCTTCTCGGCCGACCTCGCCGACCTGTCCGACACCCTCGTCGAAGCCGACCCCGACCTGCGGACGACCCTCGACTCGGGTGTGGCGACCGCCCACCAACTGCAGGCGCTGATCGACGAGAACGCCGGCGACGTGCCGGTCCTGCTCGGCAATCTCCTCACCACGGGCCAGATCGTCCGGGCCCGGCTCGACGGGGTCCAGCACATCCTGATCCTGTACCCCTACGTCGTACGCGGCGGCTACACCGTCATCGCCCCAGACCCGACGACCGGCGACTACACCGCACATTTCGGGCTCCAGCTCGGCGCCACTCCCGGCTCCTGCCGGAAGGGCTACGAGAGCACCCACAAACGTCCGCCCGAGCAGGTCGAACCCACCCCCGCCAACGTCGACGCCAGGTGCGACGACCGCACGAGAAACAAACGAGGTGCCCAGTTCGCACCGCCCTCCGCACCTGAGGGTGGTGACGACGACACGTACGCTGCCGCGGCGTACGACCCGGCAAGCGGTAGGGTCCGGCTGCCGGACGGCGGATCCGCACGTGTCGGCTCACTCGGGGGGCAGCGCAGCGCCTTTGGAGAGGATTCGTGGAAGTGGCTGCTGATCGGACCGCTCACCCAGTGAAGGACGGCGTCGGCGCCGAGCCGGCCGTCGACGAGGCGGCGGCCAACGAGTCTGCCGTGGCCAACGCGGTGGGTGACCAGCCCACCGCCGCCCAGTCTGTTGCGCCGCTCGCCGGCCATGCGGAGTCGGGCGACGAGGCGGTCCATGCCCGCCGGGTCAGGAACGTCCTCGTCGGCGTCCTCGCGGGCCTGTTCGTCATCGCGCTGGTCGGCGCGGCGATCCTCGGCCAGCGAGTCGCCGCGGCGCAGGACGAGGAGCGCCTGCGTACCGAAGCCGTCCACGCCGCCCGGCAACTCGTCGTCAACTTCACGACCGTCGACCACCGGTCGTTCGACAAGAGCACGAAGGGTGTGCTGGCGCTGTCGGCCGGCGACTTCCGCCAGCAGTACGCCAATGCGTCCAAGGAGCTCGAGCAGCTCGTCAAGGAGAACAAGACCGTCTCCTCCGGCAAGGTCCTCTATGCCGGCGTCGTGAGTTTCGACCCCGACTCGGCGCGCGTTCTGGTCGTGGCCGACGCCGACGTCACCAATGTCGCGGCCGACAAGCCGCAGCTGCGCACCTACCGCCTGCAGCTCGACCTGAGCCGGGAGCCTGACGGCTGGCGGGTCGTCGACCTGTCGTTCGTCGGATGAGGGGTCGGGAGCGGGCCGTGAGCGGTTCAACGGAGCGTCGGGACGAAGGGAGCTGGCGGCAATGAGCGCGAGCACGTACATCCAGCCGGCGGAGGGCCCGCCGCCCCCCGGAGGGAAGAGCTGGCTGCCGGTCGCCCTGGCCATCGGGCTCGCCGTGGGCGTGGTCGTCGCGCTGCTGGCGTGTGCCGCCCTCGGCTACCGCGCGCACGCGGCGAGCCAGCTGGACACGGCCCGGTCGGAAGGACTGGACGCCGCCAGGTCCGCGGCACCGGTGTTCATGGCGTACGACTTCCGCCATCTCGACCGCGACTTCTCCCGGGCGCGGAAGCTACTCACGGGCGAGTTCCGCAAGGAGTACGCCTCCACCACCGCACGGGTCGTCAAGCCGACCGCCGCCAAGACCCGGGCGGTGGTGGTCGCCGAGGTGCGGGCATCGTCGGTGGTGTCGGCGACGCCTGACCGGGTGGTCGCGCTGCTGTTCGTCAACCAGACGACGACCAGCAACCGCGCGGACGAACCGCGCACCGACCTGAACCGGGTTCTCATGACGGTCGAGCGGGTCAATGACCGGTGGCTCGTCAGCAAGGTCGACGCGCTCTGAGGCATCACCCGCGCCTTCCGGGCAACTAGCTCAAGTCGGGCGGTACGCACGGGCGAAAGGCCGGCAAACGGTCGCCGGGATGCTTGACGTGGCCTCACAGTAGGGCTCATGCTCGGCGAATAGGTCGTATCGGGGTCGGCAGGGACTCCCCGCATTGGTGTCGGGCGACGGAGCAGTGGCAAGTCCAAAGAAATCTGAGGGGACTAGACAGCAGTGGGCGCTGTAGCTACACTGTCGCTTTGCCCTGCCTTCCGACCGCGCCTGGGAAATTCTTAGGTCGGTCCGGCATGTGAGAGACCCGCCATCTGCGAGATGAGCCGCAAGCCTCGGAAGGACCCCTTTTGGCCGCTTCGCGCACCAATGCGTCCACCACGTCCGCCCGTCCGAACAACTCCACCCGCGTCGAACCACCGCGCCGGATTTCGTTCGCCAAGATCAAGGAGCCTGCCGAGGTTCCCGACCTGCTCGCGCTGCAGGTCGAGAGTTTCGACACCCTGGTCGGCAACGACAGCTGGCAGGCCCGGGTGGCCGAAGCCCTCGAACAGGGCCGCACGGACGTTCCCGGCAAGTCCGGCCTCGAGGAGATCTTCGAGGAGATCTCCCCGATCGAGGACTTCTCGGGAACCATGTCCCTGTCGTTTCGCGATCATCGGTTCGAGCCGCCGAAGAACTCCGTCGACGAGTGCAAGGACCGCGACTTCACCTACGCCGCGCCCCTGTTCGTCACCGCGGAGTTCATGAACAACGAGACCGGCGAGATCAAGTCCCAGACCGTGTTCATGGGCGACTTCC
This sequence comes from Actinopolymorpha sp. B9G3, assembly GCF_040120725.1. NCBI lineage: Bacteria > Bacillati > Actinomycetota > Actinomycetes > Propionibacteriales > Actinopolymorphaceae > Actinopolymorpha > Actinopolymorpha sp. B9G3. The sequence goes on from NZ_JBEEAB010000003.1 coordinate 57,992, forward strand.
CGCTCATGACGCCCAAGGGGACGTTCGTGATCAACGGCACCGAGCGTGTCGTGGTCAGCCAGCTCGTCCGTTCGCCCGGCGTCTACTTCGAGCGCGTACCCGACAAGACGTCCGACAAGGACGTCTTCACCGCCAAGATGATCCCCTCGCGGGGTGCTTGGCTCGAGTTCGAGGTCGACAAGCGCGACACCGTAGGCGTACGCCTCGACCGCAAACGCAAGCAGAACGTCACCGTCCTCCTGAAGGCGCTCGGCTGGACCGACGCGCAGATCCTCGAGGAGTTCGGCGACTACGAGTCGATGCGGCTCACCCTGGAGAAGGACCACACCTCCGGCCAGGATGACGCGCTGCTCGACATCTACCGCAAGCTGCGGCCAGGTGAGCCACCCACCCGGGAGGCCGCCCAGGCGCTGCTGGAGAACTACTACTTCAACCCGAAGCGGTACGACCTCGCCAAGGTCGGTCGCTACAAGATCAACAAGAAGCTCGGGTTGGAGCTGCCCCACGACCAGTCGGTGCTCACGATCGACGACATCGTGGCCGCCATCCGTTACCTCGTCGCGCTGCATGAGGGGCGGACCGAGCTGCCCGCACCGCAGGGTCCGATCGTGGTCGAGGACGACGACATCGACCACTTCGGCAACCGGCGCCTGCGCACGGTCGGCGAGCTGATCCAGAACCAGCTCCGCACCGGCCTCGCCAGGATGGAGCGGGTCGTCCGCGAGCGGATGACGACCCAGGACGTCGAGGCGATCACGCCGCAGACCCTGATCAACATCCGCCCGGTGGTCGCGGCGCTGAAGGAGTTCTTCGGCACCTCCCAGCTGAGCCAGTTCATGGACCAGACCAACCCGATCGCCGGGCTGACGCACAAGCGGCGGCTCTCCGCGCTCGGGCCCGGTGGTCTGTCCCGTGACCGGGCCGGCATGGAGGTCCGTGACGTCCACCACTCCCACTACGGCCGGATGTGCCCGGTGGAGACGCCCGAGGGGCCGAACATCGGTCTGATCGGGTCACTCGCCACCTACGGCCGGGTCAACCCGTTCGGCTTCGTGGAGACGCCCTACCGCAAGGTGGTCGACGGTCGGGTCACCGACCAGGTCGAATACCTCACGGCCGACGAGGAAGACCGCTACGTCATCGCCCAGGCCAACGCGCTGTTGAACGCCGACAGTACGTTCGCCGAGGACCGCGTTCTGGTCCGCAAGCGGCACGGTGAGGTCGACGCGATCGCCGCCGCCGAGGTGCAGTACATGGACGTCTCGCCGCGGCAGATGGTCTCGGTCGCGACGGCGATGATCCCGTTCCTCGAACACGACGACGCCAACCGCGCACTCATGGGTTCCAACATGCAACGCCAGGCGGTGCCGTTGATCCGTTCGGAGTCGCCGTTGGTCGGCACCGGCATGGAATACCGTGCCGCCGTCGACGCCGGTGAGGTCGTGACGGCCGAGAAGCCCGGTGTGGTCCGCGAGGCCTGCGCCGACTTCGTCGAGGTCGCCAACGACGACGGGACCTACCAGACCTACCGGTTGGCCAAGTTCCGTCGTTCCAACGCCGGGACCAACATCAACCAGCGGCCGCTGGTGTCCGAAGGCTCTCGGGTCGAGGTCGGCACGGTCATCGCCGACGGCCCGTGCACCGAGAACGGCGAGATGGCGCTGGGGCGCAACCTGCTGGTCGCGTTCATGTCGTGGCAGGGTCACAACTACGAAGACGCGATCATCCTGTCCCAGCGGATCGTGGAGGAGGACATCCTCACCTCGATCCACATCACCGACCACGAGGTCGACGCCCGCGACACCAAGCTGGGTCCGGAGGAGATCACCCGGGACATCCCGAACGTCTCCGAGGAGATGCTCGGTGATCTCGACGAGCGCGGCATCATCCGGATCGGCGCCGAGGTGACCACTGGGGACATCCTCGTCGGGAAGGTCACACCGAAGGGCGAGACAGAGCTGACGCCAGAAGAGCGGCTGCTCCGTGCGATCTTCGGAGAGAAGGCGCGGGAGGTCCGCGACACCTCGATGAAGGTGCCGCACGGCGAGAGCGGCACGGTGATCAAGCACCGGGTCTTCGACCGTGAGGAAGGCGACGAACTGCCGCCGGGTGTCAACCAGCTCGTTCGCGTCCACGTCGCCCAGAAGCGCAAGGTGCAGGACGGCGACAAGCTCGCCGGCCGGCACGGCAACAAGGGCGTCATCGCCAAGATCCTTCCGGTGGAGGACATGCCGTTCCTCGAGGACGGCACGCCGGTCGACATCATCCTCAACCCGTTGGGCGTGCCCGCGCGGATGAACGTGGGCCAGGTGCTCGAGACGCACCTCGGGTGGGTCGCGAACGCCGGCTGGAAGATCGAGGGCGACGACGAGGACTGGAAGTCCAGGCTCGCGGCGATCGGCGCGGCCGAGGCGGAGTCCGGCACCAACGTCGCGACACCGGTGTTCGACGGTGCTCGCGAGGAGGAGATCACCGGGCTCCTGTCGTCGACCCTGCCCAACCGTGATGGCAACCGCATGGTGGCCCCTGACGGCAAGGCGAGGCTGCTCGACGGTCGGTCGGGGGAGCCGTTCCCCGAGCCGGTCGCGGTCGGCTACATCTACATGCTGAAGCTCAACCACCTGGTCGACGACAAGATCCACGCCAGGTCGACCGGCCCGTACTCCATGATCACTCAGCAGCCGCTGGGTGGTAAGGCGCAGTTCGGTGGTCAGCGCTTCGGCGAGATGGAGGTGTGGGCGCTCGAGGCCTACGGTGCCGCCTACGCCTTGCAGGAGCTGCTCACGATCAAGTCCGACGACGTCATGGGCCGGGTCAAGGTCTACGAAGCCGTCGTCAAGGGCGAGAACATCCCTGAACCCGGCATTCCGGAGTCGTTCAAGGTGCTCGTCAAGGAAATGCAGGCGCTCTGCCTCAACGTCGAGGTGCTCTCCAGCGACGGCATGGCCGTGGAGATGCGCGACAGCGAGGAAGACGTCTTCCGCGCAGCGGAAGAGCTCGGAATCGACCTGACCCGGCGTGAGCCGAGCAGCGTCGAGGAGGTTTGACGGCGGCCTGGCCGGACGATCGCGGGTTGTGCGACGTCCGGCCAGACCACCGACTTTGAGCGAATCCACAGTGCTGGCCCGGGGGGCAACCCCCGGACCCCCGAGCGACAACATAAGGGGTTCGAGAACACGTGCTCGACGTCAACTTCTTCGACGAGCTTCGAATCGGCCTTGCGACCGTCGACGACATCCGCCAGTGGTCGCATGGCGAAGTGAAGAAGCCCGAGACCATCAACTACCGCACGCTGAAGCCCGAGAAGGACGGACTCTTCTGCGAGAAGATCTTCGGGCCCACCCGCGACTGGGAGTGCTACTGCGGTAAGTACAAGCGGGTCCGCTTCAAGGGCATCATCTGCGAGCGGTGCGGTGTCGAGGTGACCCGTGCCAAGGTACGCCGGGAGCGGATGGGCCACATCGAGCTGGCCGCGCCGGTGACCCACATCTGGTACTTCAAGGGCGTGCCGAGCCGGCTCGGCTACCTGCTGGACCTCGCGCCCAAGGATCTCGAGAAGGTCATCTACTTCGCTGCGTACATGATCACCAGGGTCGACGACGAGGCGCGCACCCGCGACCTGCCGTCGCTCGAGGCGCGCATCGATGTCGAACGCAAGCAGCTCGAGCAGCGCCGCGACAACGACGTCGAGCAGCGGATGAAGAAGCTCGAGGAGGACCTCGGGCAGCTCGAGGCCGAAGGCGCGAAGGCCGACGCCCGCCGCAAGGTGAAGGAAGGTGCTGAGCGGGAGATCCGCCAGCTCCGTGACCGCGCCCAGCGTGAGCTCGACCGGCTCGAGGAGGTCTGGACGAGGTTCAAGAACCTCAAGGTCCAGGACCTCGAAGGCGACGAGATCCTCTACCGCGACATGCGCAACCGGTTCGGCAAGTACTTCGACGGCGACATGGGTGCCGCGGCGATCAAGCAGCGCCTCGACACCTTCGACCTCGAGGCGGAGGCGGTCAACCTTCGCGACATCATCAAGAACGGCAAGGGTCAGAAGAAGACCCGGGCGTTGAAGCGGCTCAAGGTCGTGTCGGCGTTCCTCACGACCAGCAACAACCCGCTCGGGATGGTGCTCGACTGCGTGCCGGTCATCCCACCGGACCTGCGCCCGATGGTGCAGCTCGACGGTGGCCGGTTCGCGACGAGTGACCTCAACGACCTCTACCGCCGGGTGATCAACCGGAACAACCGGCTCAAGAGGCTGCTCGACCTGGGCGCGCCCGAGATCATCGTCAACAACGAGAAGCGGATGCTGCAGGAGGCCGTCGACGCACTGTTCGACAACGGCCGCCGCGGCCGTCCGGTCACCGGGCCGGGCAACCGTCCGCTGAAGTCGCTGTCCGACATGCTCAAGGGCAAGCAGGGCCGGTTCCGCCAGAACCTGCTCGGCAAGCGGGTCGACTACTCCGGTCGTTCGGTGATCGTCGTCGGTCCGCAGTTGAAGCTGCACCAGTGCGGCCTGCCCAAGGGCATGGCGATCGAGCTCTTCAAGCCGTTCGTGATGAAGCGGCTGGTCGACCTCAACCACGCGCAGAACATCAAGAGCGCCAAGCGCATGGTCGAGCGAGCCCGCCCCGTCGTGTGGGACGTGCTCGAAGAGGTCATCGCCGAGCACCCGGTGCTGCTCAACCGGGCACCGACGCTGCACCGACTCGGCATCCAGGCGTTCGAGCCGCAGCTGATCGAGGGCAAGGCGATCCAGATCCACCCGCTCGTGTGTACGGCGTTCAACGCCGACTTCGACGGCGACCAGATGGCGGTGCACCTGCCGCTGTCGGCCGAGGCGCAGGCCGAGGCCCGGATCCTGATGCTCTCGACCAACAACATCCTCAAGCCGTCCGACGGTCGACCGGTGACCATGCCGACTCACGACATGATCATCGGGATCTTCTTCCTCACCATGGACCGCGACGATCTGCCGGGAGCGGGTCGGGCGTTCGGGTCGGTCGCCGAGGCGTTGATGGCGTTCGAACGGCACGAGATCCACATCCAGAGCAAGATCAAGCTCCGGTTCAAGGACCTCACACCACCGGTCGGCTGGACGGCTCCCGAGGGTTGGGAGCCCGGCCAGTCGATCACGCTCGACACCACGCTGGGCCTCGCGCTGTTCAACGAGGTCCTGCCGGCCGACTACCCGTACGTCGACTACGAGGTGGGCAAGAAGCAGCTCGGCGTGATCGTCAACGACCTCGCCGAACGCTACCCCAAGGTCGAGGTGGCAGCCTGCCTCGACGGCCTCAAGGACGTCGGCTTCGGCTGGGCCACCCGGTCCGGTGTGACGATCTCCATCGGCGACGTGATCACGCCGCCGCGCAAGCCGGAGATCCTCGCGGGCTACGAGGACAAGGCGGCCAAGGTCCAGAAGCAGTTCGACCGTGGCCTCATCACCGACGACGAGCGCCGCCAGGAGCTCATCGAGATCTGGACCCAGGCGACCAGCGAGGTCGGCAAGGAGATGGAGGCGGGGTTCGACAAGATCAACCCCATCTACATGATGGTCCACTCCGGTGCCCGCGGAAACATGATGCAGGTACGCCAGATCGCCGGCATGCGTGGTCCGGTGGCCAACCCGAAGGGCGAGATCATCCCGCGCCCGATCAAGTCCAACTACCGCGAAGGCCTGTCCGTCGTCGAGTTCTTCATCGCGACGCACGGCGCCCGTAAGGGTCTGGCCGACACGGCGCTGCGGACGGCGGACTCCGGGTACCTCACCCGGCGGCTCGTCGACGTCAGCCAGGACGTCATCGTGCGCGAGGACGACTGCGGCAGCGAGCGCGGTCTGCTCAAGCGGATCGCGAGCAAGCAGCCGGACGGGTCCCTGCGCCGTGCGGACGACGTGGAGACGTCGGTCTACGCCCGGGTCCTCGCCGAAGAGGTCAAGGGCACCAACGGCGAGATCGCGGCCCCGGCCGGGACCGACCTCGGTGACCTTGTCATCGACCGGCTGGTCCTTGCCGGAGTCGAGGAGATCCGGGTCCGCAGCGTGCTCACCTGTGACTCGCGGGTGGGTGCCTGCGCGGCGTGCTACGGGCGTTCGCTGGCGACCGGCAAGCTCGTCGACATCGGCGAGGCGGTCGGCATCATCGCGGCCCAGTCCATCGGTGAGCCGGGCACCCAGCTGACCATGCGTACCTTCCACACCGGTGGGGTTGCCGGTGAGGACATCACGCACGGTCTGCCCCGGGTGGTCGAGCTCTTCGAGGCGCGCCAGCCCAAGGGGAAGGCGCCGATCGCCGAGACGGCGGGCCGGGTCCGGATCGAGGACTCCGAGAAGAGCCGGAAGATCGTGGTGATCCCCGACGACGGCAGCGAGGAGAAGGGCTACCCCGTCTCCAAGCGGTCACGTCTGCTGGTCGACGAAGGCACCCACGTCGACGTCGGTCAGCAGCTCACCCACGGCACTCCCGACCCGCAGGACGTGCTCCGCGTCCTCGGTATGCGTTCGGTCCAGCAGCACCTCGTGGACGAGGTGCAGGAGGTCTACCGCTCGCAGGGTGTGGCGATCCACGACAAGCACATCGAGACGATCGTCCGGCAGATGCTCCGCCGGGTGACCGTGATCGAGTCCGGCGACTCCGAACTCCTCCCGGGCGAGCTGGTCGACCGGATGAGGTTCGAGGAGGAGAACCGCCGCGTGGTCGCCGAGGGCGGCACACCGGCGTCCGGGCGTCCGGTGCTGATGGGTATCACCAAGGCGTCGCTCGCGACCGACTCGTGGCTGTCGGCCGCGTCCTTCCAGGAGACCACGAAGGTCCTCACGGAGGCCGCGATCAACGCCAAGAGCGACTCGCTGCGGGGTCTGAAGGAGAACGTCATCATCGGCAAGCTCATCCCGGCAGGTACCGGTATGGAGCGTTACCGCAACATCCGGGTGGAGCCGACCGAAGAGGCGAAGGCCGCGATGTACTCCATGGTGGGCTACGAGGGATACGACGCTGACTACTCCTTCGGCGCTGGCTCCGGAGAGGCCGTCCGCCTGGAGGACTTCGACTTCGGCGGCTACACCAGCTAGCACCACCCGCACGACACGCAGTGGGATGCGGCGGCCGCACGTAGACGTGTGGCCGCCGCTTTCGTGCCGAACGCAACAGAAGATCGACACCACCTGCCCGCCCGGCGGGCGCGGGGACGCCATCCGTTTTGACCAATGCCTGCCAGGCGGGGTAAGGTTCAACGTCGTGCCCGGCTGGTAGCTGGGCATTCGCGTGTGCCCTTCAAGGACGCACGTGTTGGTCTTCGAGATCCAGCTGATCGAGTCAGAGGCCGCCCGACTGGGCGCCGCAGCGACACTCCCGACCGCGGGGGTCGCGCGGGCCGCACGGCGTCGACAGCGCGAAGACGATCGACAGCCTGCCGAACGCGACAGTCCACACCGAAGAGACAGTCCTGACTAAAGAGATTGAGGAACGACGCGGTGCCCACGATCCAGCAGCTGGTCCGCAAGGGCCGCAAGGACAAGGTGTCCAAGAACAAGACGCCGGCGCTCAAGGGATCACCCCAGCGGCGTGGCGTGTGCACGCGCGTTTACACCACAACTCCTCGTAAGCCCAACTCTGCGCTCCGCAAGGTGGCCCGCGTCCGCCTGACGAGCCAGATCGAGGTCACGGCATACATTCCCGGTGTGGGACACAACCTGCAGGAGCACTCGATGGTGCTCGTGCGCGGCGGTCGGGTGGCTGATCTCCCCGGAGTCCGTTACAAGATCGTCCGCGGTTCCCTCGATACCCAGGGCGTCAAGGGACGCAAGCAGGCGCGCAGCCGCTACGGTGCGAAGAAGGAGAAGAGCTAATGCCGCGCAAGGGCCCGGCTCCCAAGCGTCAGCCGATCGTCGACCCGGTGTTCGCGTCGCCGTTGGTGAGCCAGCTGATCAGCAAGGTGCTCAAGAGCGGCAAGAAGCAGCTCGCGCAGCGCATCGTCTACACCGCCCTGGAAGGTTGCCGCGAAAAGACCGGCACCGACCCGGTGATCACGCTGAAGCGCGCGCTCGACAACGTCAAGCCGACCATCGAGGTGAAGAGCCGTCGGGTCGGTGGCGCTACCTACCAGGTGCCCGTCGAAGTGCGCCCCGGTCGTTCGACGACCCTCGCGCTGCGGTGGCTGGTGAGCTACTCCCAGTCCCGGCGAGAGAAGGCCATGTCCGAACGCCTGATGAACGAGATCCTCGACGCCTCCAACGGCCTCGGCGCGAGCGTGAAGCGGCGCGAGGACACCCACAAGATGGCGGAGTCCAACAAGGCGTTCGCGCACTACCGCTGGTAGGCGTCGCGGACCCGCGGAGCACGATGGGCAGGAGAGCCGCCGCACCCACGGGCGCCCTGCTCCACCCACACTGACCGAGAACCCACGGAAGACCACAAGCCTGATGGCGACTGACCTTCGCACCGTCGACCTGGCCAAAGTCCGCAACATCGGAATCATGGCCCACATCGACGCGGGCAAGACGACCACAACCGAACGCATCCTGTTTTACACCGGCATCACCTACAAGATCGGTGAAGTCCACGAGGGCGCTGCCGTCATGGACTGGATGGAGCAGGAGCAGGAGCGCGGCATCACGATCACGTCCGCCGCGACGACGGTCCACTGGAAAGACCACACGATCAACCTGATCGACACCCCCGGCCACGTCGACTTCACCGTCGAAGTGGAGCGCAACCTCCGGGTCCTCGATGGCGCGGTCGCGGTCTTCGACGGTGTGGCCGGTGTCGAGCCGCAGTCGGAGACCGTGTGGCGCCAGGCCGAGCGTTACGGCGTGCCCCGGATCTGTTTCGTCAACAAGATGGACCGGGTGGGCGCTGAGTTCCACCGCTGTGTCGACATGATCGTCGACCGGCTGAACGCCACGCCCCTGGTGCTCCAGATCCCCCTCGGCGCCGAGGGCGACTACATCGGTGTCATCGACCTCGTCCACATGCGTGCGCTGACCTGGCGCGGTGAGACGCAGAAGGGCGAGGACTACACGGTCGAGGAGATCCCGGCGACCCACACCGAGGCCGCCCGCGAGTGGCACGACCGGCTCTTCGAGACGCTGGCCGAAGCCGACGACGAGATCATGGAGCTCTACCTCGAGGGCATCGAGCCCACGGTGGAGCAGCTCGAGGCCGGGATCCGCCGCGCGACCCTCGCCAACAACCTCACGCCGGTGCTTAACGGCACGGCGTTCAAGAACAAGGGTGTGCAGCCGCTGCTCGACGCGGTGGTCGCCTACCTCCCGTCGCCGCTCGACGTCGGCAACGTCAAGGGTCACTCGATGCGTGACGAGGCCGAGATCCTCGAGCGCGAGCCGGACGAGGAGGCGCCGATGTCGGCGCTCGCCTTCAAGATCATGAGTGATCCGCACCTCGGCAAGCTCACCTATCTCCGGATCTACTCCGGCACGCTGACCTCCGGATCCCAGGTGCTCAACAGCACCAAGGACCGCAAGGAGCGGATCGGCAAGATCTACCGCATGCACGCCAACAAGCGTGAGGAGATCGAGAAGGCCTCCGCCGGCCAGATCGTCGCGGTGATGGGTCTGAAGCAGACCACGACAGGCGAGACGCTCTGCGGCCCCGAGGCTCCGGTCATCCTGGAGTCGATGAACTTCCCGGCCCCGGTCATCTCGGTGGCGATCGAGCCGAAGACCAAGGGTGACCAGGAGAAGCTGTCTGGCGCCATTCAGCGGCTGGCCGACGAAGACCCCACCTTCCAGGTACGCACCGACCAGGAGACCGGTCAGACGATCATCTCCGGGATGGGCGAGTTGCACCTGGACATCCTGGTCGACCGGATGAAGCGCGAGTTCCGCGTCGAGGCCAACGTCGGCAAGCCGCAGGTGGCCTATCGCGAGACAATTCGTGCCAAGGTCGAGAAGGTCGAATACACCCACAAGAAGCAGACGGGTGGTTCGGGCCAGTTCGGTCGGGTCATCATCGACCTGGAGCCCACCGGTGGGGACGGCGACGGCGGTTACGAGTTCGTCAATGCCGTGAGTGGTGGCCGGATTCCGAAGGAATACATTCCCGCGGTCGACGAGGGCATTCAGGAGGCCATGGAGTTCGGCGTCCTCGCCGGATATCCGATGGTCGACATCAAGGTCACCCTGCAGGATGGTGCCTATCACGACGTCGACTCCTCCGAACTCGCCTTCAAGATTGCCGGTTCGATGGCCTTCAAGGAGGCGGCGCGGAGGGCGAAGCCGACGTTGCTGGAGCCGGTCATGAAGGTCGAGGTCACGACGCCGGATGACTACCTCGGTGATGTGATCGGCGATATCAACAGTCGCCGGGGACATGTCCAGAAGATGGATGAGTTGTCCGGCAACCGGGTCATCACGGCCCTGGTCCCGCTGTCGGAGACCTTCGGGTACGTTGGCGACCTGCGCAGCAAGACCCAGGGTCGGGCCGTACCCCATATGGAATTCCACTCGTACGCCGAGGTTCCGAAGACCGTGGCGGAAGAGATTGTGAAAAAGGCGCGGGGCGAGTGAGCCTCACGCCTGTCAGTCCCGTAAAGTTCGCTGCCCCGCGTCTCGCAACGGCGTAGCAAGCAAGAAACCAGGAGGAGCCCGAAGTGGCGAAGGCGAAGTTCGAGCGCACTAAGCCGCACGTCAACATCGGCACCATTGGGCATATCGACCACGGCAAGACGACTCTCACCGCGGCGATTACCAAGGTGCTGCACGAGAAGATGCCGGACGTCAATCCCTTCTACGCCTTCGACCAGATCGACAAGGCGCCGGAAGAGAAGCAGCGTGGCATCACGATCACGATTGCCCACGTCGAGTACCAGACGGACAAGCGCCACTACGCGCACGTCGACTGCCCGGGTCACGCCGACTACATCAAGAACATGATCACCGGTGCCGCGCAGATGGACGGTGCGATCCTGGTGGTCGCGGCGACCGACGGTCCGATGCCGCAGACCCGCGAGCACGTGCTGCTCGCTCGCCAGGTCGGCGTTCCTTACATCGTGGTCGCTCTCAACAAGTCCGACATGGTCGACGACGAGGAGATCCTCGAGCTTGTCGAGCTCGAGGTCCGGGAGCTGCTCAACGAGCAGGAGTTCCCGGGCGACGACTGCCCTGTGGTCCGCGTCTCGGCGCTGAAGGCGCTCGAGGGCGACGACGCGTGGGCAGAAAAGATCATGGAACTCATGAACGCCGTCGACGAGTCGGTCCCCGAGCCGGTCCGTGAGATCGAGCGGCCGTTCCTCATGCCTGTCGAGGACGTCTTCACGATCACCGGTCGCGGCACGGTAGTTACCGGCCGGGTCGAGCGCGGCGTTCTGAAGGTCAACGAGGAAGTCGAGCTGGTCGGTATCCGTCCCGGCCCGGCCCCGAAGACCACGGTCACCGCGGTCGAGATGTTCCGCAAGATCCTCGACGAGGCTCGGGCGGGCGAGAATGTCGGCCTGCTGCTTCGTGGCACCAAGCGCGAGGACGTCGAGCGCGGCATGGTCATCGTGAAGCCGGGGACCAACACCCCGCACACGGACTTCGACGCTCAGGTCTACGTCCTGTCGAAGGAAGAGGGCGGTCGGCACAAGCCCTTCTTCAACAACTACCGCCCGCAGTTCTACTTCCGGACCACGGACGTCACCGGTGTTGTCCACCTTCCGGAGGGCACCGAGATGGTGATGCCGGGCGACAACACGGAAATGAAGGTCGAGCTGATCCAGCCGATCGCCATGGAAGAGGGTCTGAAGTTCGCGATCCGTGAAGGTGGCCGTACCGTCGGTGCCGGTCGGGTCATCAAGATCCTGAAATAGGCCAGTCAAACGAGGTGGGCCGCGCAGCCCTGGCGGGTGAGCGGCCCACCTCGCTTGGTCGGAGGGCCCGATTGGTCAACAATCGGGGCGCTCTGGCATACTGGTGCAGTTGCCTAGGCGGGCCGCCGGGGCGTGCTTCCGCGGGACTGTTCGTTTCGTGGGCAGCGCCGAGCCGGAGACCCCGCCCTGATCCCGAGGTGGTCTGGCAGGCGCGGATCCGCGATGCGGTTCGGCGCTGGTGGGTAAGCCGCGGGACAACTTGGCGCCCGGCACGACCGGGGTTTTCGATCTCCCTCACGGGTTCCGCAGCTGGGGATTCGTGCGGTTCGGGTGGGCGACACACCCGACCGCGGGGGTCGGAGGAACCGGACGCGGGGTGCCACCCAAGCGAAGCTCCACCCAGGAGTCTCGCGCTGACTTTGGGCCACGGCCGGCCGACGACCGAACGGCACTCGGGGGCCGCACAGCTCCCGGCGTACGAGAGAAGGACGCGAACACGCCATGGCGGGACAGAAGATCCGCATCAGGCTCAAGGCCTACGACCACCAGGTGATCGACAGTTCGGCGCGCAAGATCGTCGACACGGTGACCCGGACGGGCGCCAAGATCGCCGGGCCCGTGCCCCTGCCCACCGAGAAGAACGTCTTCTGCGTGATCCGCTCACCGCACAAGCACAAGGACAGCCGCGAGCACTTCGAGATGCGTACGCACAAGCGGCTCATCGACATCATCGACCCCACGCCCAAGACGGTCGACTCGCTGATGCGACTCGACCTGCCTGCGGGCGTCGACATCGAGATCAAGCTCTGAGGACCTCACTTATGAGCAGCGTTAAGACTGTGAGCCAAGGCGCGGCGCGTGAAGTACGCGGCCTGCTCGGCGAAAAGGTCGGCATGACCCAGACGTGGGACGACCAGAACCGTCTGGTCCCCGTCACCGTGGTCAAGGTCGGGCCGTGCGTCGTCACGCAGATCCGCACTCCCGACAACGACGGCTACGCCGCGGTCCAGCTGGCATTCGGTGCCATCGACCCGCGCAAGGTCAACAAGCCGAAGCAGGGCCACTTCGCGAAGGCTGGAGTGACGCCGCGGCGGCATGTGGTCGAGGTGCGTACCGCTGACGCCTCGTCCTACACGACCGGGCAGGAGCTGACCGCCGACGTGTTCGCCGCCGGCGAGACCGTCGATGTGACGGCGACCAGCAAGGGCCACGGCTTCGCGGGCGTGATGAAGCGGCACGGCTTCCACGGCCTCCGCGCGAGTCACGGCGTCGAGCGCAAGCACCGTTCGCCCGGCTCGATCGGCGCGTGCGCGACGCCAGGACGGGTCTTCAAGGGCGTGAAGATGGCCGGCCGGATGGGCGGCGAGCGGGTCACGACCCAAAACATCACGGTCCACGCGGTGGACGCCGAGAAGGGCCTCGTCCTGCTCAAGGGCGCGGTGCCCGGCCCTCGTGGCGGCCTCGTGCTCATCCGCAGCGCGGCGAAGGCGAAGGGAGCGGCCAAGTGACGGCGACCATCGACCTGCTCGACCGCGAAGGCGGCAAGGCGGGCACTCTCGAGTTGCCGGCCGAGATCTTCGACGTCCAGGTCAACGTCCCGCTGATCCACCAGGTGGTTGTCGGCCAGCTGGCGGCGGCGCGGCAGGGCACCCACGCCACCAAGTCGCGTGGCCAGGTCCGTGGCGGTGGCGCGAAGCCCTACCGCCAGAAGGGCACCGGTCGCGCGCGGCAGGGCTCCCGGCGGGCTCCGCAGTTTGCCGGCGGTGGCGTCGTCCACGGCCCGCAGCCGCGGTCCTACACCCAGCGGACGCCGAAGAAGATGAAGGCCGCGGCACTTCGGGGCGCGCTGTCAGACCGGGCGCGGCACGGCCGTGTCCACGTCGTGACGGCGTTCGTCGACGGTGACGTACCTTCCACGAAGCAGGCGCTCGCGACACTGCGCTCGGTGACCGACCGCGACCACGTGCTCGTCGTCGTCGACCGGACGGACGCGGTGACCTGGCTCAGCCTGCGGAACCTCCCCGAGGTCCACCTGATCGCCGCCGACCAGCTCAACACCTACGACGTGTTGACGTCGGACGACGTGGTGTTCACGACACAGGCGTACGAGGACTTCACCGGCGCCGAGGTCGCAGTCGACGAAGCGCCGGCGAAGAAGACCGCCGCCAAGAAGGCGACCTCGGACGAGGCTCCGGCCAAGAAGACGGCGGCCAAGAAGACCACGGCCAAGAAGGCGACCGCCAAGGAGGCGACGGCGACGAAGGCCGCCGAGACCTCCGGCGCGGATGCCAACGCTGGGGAGGCTGACGAATGAGCAACATCCACAAGGACCACCGCGATGTGCTCGTCGCTCCGGTGATCAGTGAGAAGAGCTACGGCCTCCTCGACCAGAACAAGTACACCTTCCTGGTGCTACCCACCGCCAACAAGACCGAGATCAAGATCGCGGTCGAGAAGGTGTTCAACGTCAAGGTGACCGGTGTCAACACGCTCAACCGACAGGGCAAGCGCCGCCGTACCCGCTACGGCTGGGGGCAGCGCCCGAGCACCAAACGGGCGATCGTGACCGTTGCCGACGGGCAGCGGATCGACATCTTCGGTGGGCCCGTTTCTTGATCCCCACGAAAGCGCAACGCAAGCTCCGCGTTTTCGCGGGGGCCCCGAGAAGAGGGTTGAAGGGCTAAGTAGACATGGCTATCCGCAAGTACAAGCCGACGACACCGGGTCGTCGCGGGGCGAGTGTCTCGGACTTCGCCGAGATCACCCGGAAGACCCCGGAGAAGTCGCTGCTGCGTCCCCTTCCCAAGAAGGGCGGACGTAACAGCAGCGGCCGGATCACGACCCGGCACCAGGGCGGCGGTCACAAGCGGGCGTACCGACTGATCGACTTCCGGCGCTATGACAAGGACGGCGTGCCGGCGAAGGTCGCGCACATCGAGTACGACCCCAACCGCACGGCCCGGATCGCCCTGCTCCACTACGCCGACGGCGAGAAGCGCTACATCATCGCGCCGGCGCGTCTCGGCCAGGGTGCGGACGTGGAGAGCGGCACCGGTGCCGACATCAAGCCGGGCAACAACCTTCCGCTCCGCAACATCCCGGTCGGCACCACGGTGCACGCCATCGAGCTGCGTCCCGGCGGCGGTGCCAAGATCGGCCGCTCGGCCGGTGCGAGCGTCCAGCTGATCGCCAAGGAAGGCGCGATGGCGTCCCTGCGGATGCCGTCCGGTGAGATCCGGATGGTCGACGTACGCTGCCGTGCCACGGTGGGCGAGGTCGGCAACGCCGAGCAGAGCAACATCTCCCTCGGCAAGGCCGGTCGTAACCGGTGGAAGGGCAAGCGGCCGTCCGTCCGCGGTGTGGCGATGAACCCCGTCGACCACCCGCTGGGTGGTGGCGAGGGCAAGTCCTCCGGCGGTCGGCACCCGGTATCGCCGTGGGGCAAGCCCGAGGGGCGTACCCGCAAGAACAAGTCCAGTGACCGGCTCATCGTCCGTCGTCGCAAGAGCGGCAAGCAGCGCTAGAGGGAGCCTGACTGATGCCACGCAGCCTGAAGAAGGGCCCCTTCGTCGACGATCACCTGATGAAGAAGGTGATCGCCCACAACGACAAGGGGAGCAAGCAGGTCATCAAGACCTGGTCGCGCCGTTCGATGATCGTCCCGGCCATGCTCGGTCACACGATCGCCGTGCACAACGGCAAGACCCATGTGCCGGTCTTCGTGACCGAAGCGATGGTGGGGCACAAGCTCGGTGAGTTCTCGCCGACCCGCACCTTCCGTGGTCACGAGAAGGACGACCGAAGGAGCCGGCGCCGGTGACCGCCACAGCGAGGAGTGACGAGATGGAAGCCGCCGTGGAGGCCAGGGCGGTGGCGCGGTACGTCCGCATGACGCCGACCAAGGCCCGCCGGGTGGTCAACCTCATCCGCGGGTTGCCGGCCGAGCGTGCGGTGGATCTGCTTCGTTTCGCGCCCCAGGCCGCGAGCGAGCCGGTCCGCAAGGTGCTCGAAAGCGCCATGGCCAACGCCGAGAACAACCTGCAGTTGTCGAGAGCCAGTCTGAAGGTGGCGCGGGCCTACGTCGACGAAGGACCCACCGCGAAGCGCTGGCGCACCCGTGCCCAGGGCCGTCCGGGCCCGCTGCTCATGCGTAGTTGCCACATCACCGTGGTCGTCGAACCTGTCGACGAAGAGCCGGCGGCTGCCGGCCGTACGTCCACCCAGAAGAAGCGGAGGGCCCGATAGTGGGACAGAAAGTCAACCCGCACGGGTACCGCCTCGGCGTCACGACCGACCACAAGAGCCGGTGGTACGCCGACAAGCTGTACAAGGACTACGTGTCCGAGGATGTCGCGATTCGGCGGCTGCTCACCAAGGGTATGGACCGGGCCGGTATCTCGAAGGTCGAGATCGAGCGCACCCGTGAGCGGGTCCGGGTCGACATTTACACCGCCCGGCCGGGCATCGTCATCGGCCGGCGTGGCGTCGAGGCCGACCGGATTCGCGGCGAGCTGGAGAAGCTCACCGGCAAGCAGGTGCAGATGAACGTCCTCGAGGTGAAGAACCCCGAGGTGGACGCACAGCTTGTCGCCCAGGGCGTCGCCGAGCAGTTGGCCAGCCGGGTGGCGTTCCGCCGGGCGATGCGCAAGGCGTTGCAGAGCGCGGCGAAGGCCGGTGCACAGGGCATCAAGGTCCAGTGCTCGGGTCGCCTCGGCGGTGCCGAGATGTCGCGGTCGGAGTTCTACCGCGAGGGTCGCGTGCCGTTGCACACCCTGCGCGCGGACATCGACTACGGCTTCTACGAAGCACGGACGACGTTCGGCCGGATCGGCGTGAAGGTCTGGATCTACAAGGGCGAGGTCCCCGTGTCGCGGGCCGAGCGCGAGGCGCAGCAGGCGGCGGCCAGGGCCGCAGCGCAGCGGCGTCCGGGTGGCGAGCGGCCACCGCGCGGAGGCCGTCGCGGCGGCGAGCGTGGCGAGCGCGGTGGGGGCCGCGACCGGCGCGAAGGCGGCCGGCAGCCACAGCAGGCGAGCGCGGAGGCGAGCAGTGGTTCGGCCGGCGCCGAGGCCGCTGGTACTCCTGCGGGCACTGCGAGTTCGGGACAGGAGAGCTGAACCATGCTGATCCCGCGGAAGATCGTTCACCGCAAGCAGCACCACCCGAAGCGGGGTGGCAAGGCCAAGGGCGGCACGTCGCTCGCGTTCGGCGAGTACGGCATCCAGGCGCTCGAGGGTCACTACGTCAGCAACCGCCAGATCGAGTCGGCGCGTATCGCGATGACCCGGCACATGAAGCGTGGCGGAAAGGTGTGGATCAACATCTTCCCGGACCGTCCGCTGACGAAGAAGCCCGCCGAGACGCGGATGGGTTCCGGCAAGGGCTCGCCCGAGTGGTGGATCGCCAACGTCAAGCCCGGACGGGTGATGTTCGAGCTGTCCGGCGTACCGGAGGCGACCGCGCGTGAGGCCCTGCGGCTCGCCATCCACAAGCTCCCTATGAAGTGCCGCGTCGTCGCACGTGAAGGAGGCGAGGGCTGATGGCCATGACGTCGAAGGCCCACGAACTGCGCAGCCTCTCCGCTGACGACCTCGCCGACAAACTGCGCGAGGCGAAGGAGGAGCTGTTCAACCTGCGCTTCCAGGCGGCGACCGGCCAGCTGGAAAGTCATGGTCGGCTCCGCGCCGTACGTCGCGAGATCGCCCGGATCTACACGGTGATGCGGGAGCGCGAGCTCGGTATCACCGCGCCGGCCGATGCCGAGGCCGCATCGGAGACGGTCGCATGAGTGAAGGGGTGGAATCGGTGACTGCCGAGACAGGTGTCGAGACGACGGCCGGCGAGAAGCAGCAGCGTGGACGTCGGAAGACCCGTGAGGGTCTCGTCGTGAGCGACAAGATGGACAAGACCGTGGTGGTCGAGGTCGAAGACCGCGTGAAGCATGCGCTTTACGGCAAGGTCATGCGGCGGACCAACCGGCTCAAGGCGCACGACGAGGCCAATGAGTGTGGCGTCGGCGACCGGGTCTTCTTGATGGAGACCCGTCCGTTGTCGGCGACGAAGCGTTGGCGCGTCGTCGAAATCCTGGAAAAGGCCAAGTAGCGCAGTGTCAGCCGGGGGACCCCCCGGTGCCCCCGCAGAGAAACGAAGAGGCCGGCCGGCAAGCTGGTCGTTCGAATGGGAGAAGTGCCGTGATCCAGCAGGAGTCGCGACTCAAGGTCGCCGACAACACCGGTGCCAAGGAAATCTTGTGCATCCGGGTGCTCGGTGGCTCCGGTCGACGCTACGCCGGGATCGGTGACGTGATCGTCGCCACCGTGAAGGACGCCATACCCGGTGGCAACGTCAAGAAGGGTGAGGTCGTCAAGGCCGTCATCGTGCGTACCGCGAAGGAACGCCGCCGTCCTGACGGGTCCTACATCCGCTTCGACGAGAACGCTGCGGTGTTGTTGCGCGATCATGGCGAGCCGCGCGGCACGCGCATCTTCGGACCGGTCGGTCGCGAGCTTCGTGAGAAGCGGTACATGCGCATCATCTCGCTCGCCCCGGAGGTGCTCTGAATCATGGCTCAGTCGCGCAAGAAGGGCCTGCACGTCAAGAAGGGCGACGTCGTACGTGTCCTGACCGGCCGTGATCGCGGCGTCGAGGGCAAGATCATCGACGTCGACACCACGCGTGGCCGGGTGTTCGTCGAAGGTGCCAACCGCGTGAAGCGGCACACGAAGGTCGTCCAGTCGCAGGGCCGCCAGGGCACGACCGGTGGCATCGTGACGCAGGAAGCTTCGATCCCGGCGTCCAACGTCACGCTGCTCGTCGAGGTCGACGGCAAGAAGGTGCCCACCAGGGTCGGTTACGAGCGGCGTGAGGTCGAGAAGCGTCGCGCCGACGGCACCACGTACACCGGTTCCCGCAGCGTACGCATCGCTCGGAAGACCGGCGAGGAGATCTGATGACAGCTGCCACCACCGAACGCAAGGCACTGCCCCGGCTCAAGGAGCGGTACCGGAACGAGATCGCGGGTCAGCTCCGCAAGCAGTTCGGCTTCGGCAACCCGATGCAGGTGCCGACGGTCGCGAAGATCGTCGTCAACATGGGTGTCGGCGACGCCGCCCGCGACTCCAAGGTGATCGATGGCGCCGTCCGCGACCTCACCGCGATCACCGGCCAGAAGCCGGCGGTCACCCGAGCCCGGAAGTCGATCGCCCAGTTCAAGCTCCGCGAGGGCATGCCGATCGGCGCCCACGTGACGCTGCGCGGTGACCGGATGTGGGAGTTTCTCGACCGGCTGCTGTCGCTGGCGCTGCCCCGGATCCGTGACTTCCGGGGCCTTTCGCCCCGCCAGTTCGACGGCCGCGGCAACTACACGTTCGGTCTCACCGAGCAGGTGATGTTCCACGAGATCGATCCCGACAAGATCGACCGGTCCCGTGGCATGGACATCACCGTCGTCACGACCGCATCGAATGACGAAGAGGGTCGCGCCCTCCTCACCGAGCTCGGGTTCCCGTTCGCCTCGGGGACGAGCGCCCGGTAACGGGCCCGCAGAAGCAAGGAGTCCAGACGTGGCTAAGACCGCCCTGATCAACAAGGCGAAGGCGAAGCCGAAGTTCGCGGTGCGCGCCTACACCCGCTGCCAGCGCTGCGGGCGCCCGAAGGCGGTGTTCCGCAAGTTCGGCCTGTGCCGGATCTGCCTGCGCGAGATGGCGCACCGGGGCGAGCTTCCCGGTGTCACCAAGAGCAGCTGGTGAGACCCGACGTGACGCCGATGTACGACCCTTCTAGTCGCCGCAGGTCCGAGTGGTCGGAAACCGCGGCGGGAAAGCGGCCAGTCCTATGAGCATGACGGATCCGATCGCAGACATGTTGACCCGTCTGCGCAACGCCAACCAGGCCTACCACGACGATGCCGCGATGCCTTATAGCAAGCTCAAGGCGGGCATCGCCGAGATCCTCCAGCAGGAGGGTTACATCGCCGGTTGGCGGGTCGAGGAGCCGAAGCCCGGTGCGGTCGGCAAGACGCTGGTGGTGCAGCTGCGCTTCGGTCCCAACCGGGAGCGTTCGATCGCGGGCATCCGGCGGATCTCGAAGCCTGGCCTGCGGGTGTACGCCAAGTCGACGGGGCTACCCAAGGTGCTCGGTGGTCTGGGTGTTGCGATCATCTCGACGTCGCAGGGCCTGCTCACCGACCGCCAGGCCAGCAAGCGACGCGTGGGCGGCGAAGTCGTCGCCTACGTGTGGTGACGAGTACGGGAAGGAGGAAGGACACCGCATGTCTCGCATCGGCAAGCTCCCCATCCCGGTGCCTTCGGGCGTCGACGTGGCGATCGACGGTCAGACGGTCACGGTGAATGGCCCGAAGGGCAGCCTCGCGCACACGGTGGCGGCACCGATCACGGTGCAACGCGAGGGCGAAAACATAGAGGTCAGGCGGCCCGACGACGAACGCAAGAGCAAGGAGCTCCACGGCCTCACCCGTACGCTGGTCAACAACATGATCATCGGCGTGACGCAGGGCTACGAGCGCAAGCTGGAGATCGTCGGCGTCGGCTACCGCGTCCTGGCGAGGGGTCCGCGGCAGGTCGAGCTCAAGCTCGGCTACAGCCACGAGATCATCTTCGACGCGCCAGACGGGGTGTCGTTCGCCGTGGAGTCCGCCACCAGGTTCTCGGTTTCCGGGATCAACAAGCAGCAGGTCGGTGAGGTGGCCGCCAACATCCGCAAGCTGCAGAAGCCCGAGCCCTACAAGGGCAAGGGGATCCGCTATGAAGGCGAGCAGGTCCGCCGCAAGGTCGGAAAGGCTGGTAAGTAACGATGGCCGCCAGTCTCAGCACCCACAAGACCACCAGTCCCAAGACGCGGGCGCGGCTGCGCCGGCAGTTGCGGGTACGCAAGAAGGTCTCCGGTACGCCGGCCCGCCCAAGGCTCGTCGTGACGCGTTCGGCGCGCCATGTCGTGGCCCAGGTGGTCGACGACACGTTGGGCCACACGATGGTGTCGGCGTCGACGCTGGAAGCGGATCTGCGTTCCCACGACGGCGACAAGACCGCACGTGCCCGCGAGGTGGGCGCGCGGCTCGCGGAGCGGGCGAAGGCCGCGGGTGTTTCCGCGGTGGTCTTTGACCGCGCCGGCCGGCAGTACCACGGCCGAATCGCCGCGCTCGCCGACGCTGCCCGCGAAGCCGGGCTCGAGTTCTGACGTTCGACCAGGAGAGATGAGGTAACCATGGCTGGACCCCAGCAGCGCCGCGGTAGCGGCTCTGGTGACCGCCGGGACCGCCGGGACGAACGTCGGGGCGGCTCCGCGGACAAGACCGCGTACATCGAGCGGGTCGTGTCGATCAACCGTGTCGCGAAGGTCGTCAAGGGCGGCCGTCGCTTCAGCTTCACCGCGCTCGTCGTGGTGGGCGACGGCGACGGCACGGTCGGCGTCGGCTACGGCAAGGCCAAGGAGGTGCCGGCCGCCATCGCCAAGGGTGTCGAGGAGGCGAAGAAGCACTTCTTCAAGGTGCCGCGTATCCAGGGCACGATCCCGCACCCGATCCAGGGCGAGAAGGCCGCCGGAGTCGTGTTGCTCCGTCCGGCGTCGCCTGGTACTGGTGTGATCGCCGGTGGACCGGTGCGGGCAGTCCTGGAGTGCGCCGGCGTCCACGACGTCTTGTCGAAGTCGCTCGGCTCGTCCAACCAGATCAACATCGTGCACGCGACCGTCGCCGCACTGCGGGCGCTCGAGTCGCCGGAGATGGTGGCGGCACGCCGTGGCCTGCCGGTCGAGGACGTCACGCCGGCGGCGCTGCTGCGCGCCCGGGCGGAGGTGCCTGCCTGATGGCCGGACGTCTGAAGGTTCGTCAGGTGCGGTCGAGGATCGGCCGCAAGCAGAACCAACGGGACACCCTGCGTTCGCTCGGTCTCAAGCGCCTGAACGACGTGGTTGTCAAGGAGGATCGGCCGGAGATTCGCGGCATGATCTCGAAGGTGTCCCACCTGGTCGTGGTCGAGGAGGTCGACTGACGATGGCTACCCAGTCCAGTACGAAGAACGCCGCGGACGAAGGTGCCGCGACTGGCGGCAAGGCCAGCCGTCCGCTCCGCGTCCATCATCTGCGTCCCGCGCCCGGGGCGAAGACACCACGGACCCGGGTCGGACGCGGTGAAGGCAGCAAGGGCAAGACCGCGGGGCGCGGCACCAAGGGCAGCAAGGCCCGCGGCAGCGTCCCGGTCGGGCTCGAGGGCGGCGCGTTGCCGTTGCACATGCGACTGCCGAAGATGCGTGGCTTCACCAACCGCAACCGGGTCGAGTACCAGGTCGTCAACCTGCACAAGCTCGCCGAGCTCTACCCCGACGGCGGCGAGGTGACGGCGGAGGACCTTGCTGCGAAGGGCGCGGTCCGTTCCGGGCGTCCGGTCAAGATTCTGGGCACCGGCGACGCGAGCGCCTCATGGGAGGTGACCGCCGACGCGTTCTCGACCAGCGCGACGGAGAAGATCACCGCAGCGGGCGGCACCGTCAC
This sequence comes from Actinopolymorpha sp. B9G3, assembly GCF_040120725.1. NCBI lineage: Bacteria > Bacillati > Actinomycetota > Actinomycetes > Propionibacteriales > Actinopolymorphaceae > Actinopolymorpha > Actinopolymorpha sp. B9G3. Next base: position 80,288 of record NZ_JBEEAB010000003.1, read on the forward strand.
GAAGGGGTAGTCCAAGAGATCGGCGACAACTGGGGCGCTCTGTGCCATATGGCCCGCCAGACCGGCACAGAGGCGCCCCAAGCGTCATGTGGTCGCGGGTCGGCCTGTAAAGTCCTGAGGCAGTATCGTCCGGCTGTAACTTCGGCTGTACCTTTCCGAACAAGGCGTCAGGGGACCGGGCAGGGTGTCGTATGGACAGCCGGTAGGTCCTCCGACCATAACTACCCGCCCCTCGAGGCGGTACGCAGGAGGACTGGGTGCTCACCGCGTTCGTCAACGCGTTCAAGACGCCGGACCTGCGCAAGAAGCTGCTCTTCACGCTCTTCATCATCGCGTTGTTCCGGGTCGGTTCAGTCGTGCCCACACCCGGCGTGGACGCCGCGGCGGTGCAGCGCTGCCTCAACCCGGTCCTGCAGGGGGGTAGCGGCAACAGCATCTACGGCATGCTCAACCTGTTCTCGGGCGGGGCGCTGCTGCAGCTGTCGATCTTCGCGCTGACGATCATGCCGTACATCACGGCAAGCATCATCATCCAGCTGTTGACGGTGGTGATCCCGCGGCTGGAGGCGCTGAAGAAGGAAGGCCACGCCGGCACCACGAAGATCACGCAGTACACCAGGTACCTCACCATGGGACTGGCGGTCCTGCAGTCGACGACGATCGTGGCGCTGGCCCGGTCGGGTCAGATGTTCCCCGGCTGCACCGAGACGTTGATCCCCAACGACAGCATCCTCACGCTCGTCACGATGGTGATCACGATGACCGCCGGTACCGGCGTCATCATGTGGTTCGGCGAGCTCATCACCGACCGCGGTGTCGGCAACGGCATGTCCATCCTGATCTTCGTGTCGATCGCCGCCGCCTTCCCCACGTCGCTGTGGGCGATCCGCCAGCAGCAGGGTTGGGGCATCTTCTTCGTCGTGATGGCGATCGGTCTGGTCATCATGGGCGCCGTCATCTACGTCGAACAGGCGCAACGCCGGATCCCGGTGCAGTACGCCAAGAAGATGATCGGCCGCCGCGCCTATGGCGGAAGTTCGACCTACATCCCGCTCAAGGTCAACCAGGCGGGCGTCATCCCGGTGATCTTCGCGTCCAGCCTGAGCTATCTGCCCGTGCTGGCCGCGCAGTTCGACCCGACTGCACCGTGGGCGGCTTGGGTCAACGCCAACATCGCACGAGGCAGCCACCCCGTCTACATGATCGGCTTCTTCCTGCTGATCGTGGCGTTCACGTACTTCTACGTGGGCATCACGTTCAACCCGAAGGATGTGGCCGACAACATGAAGAAGCACGGCGGCTTCATCCCCGGCATCCGTGCCGGCCGGCCGACGGAGGAGTATCTCCAGTACGTGCTGTCCCGGATCACCGCACCCGGTTCGCTCTACCTGGGCGTCGTCTCCCTCATTCCGCTGATCGCCTTCGTGCTCATCGGCGCCAACCAGAACTTCCCGTTCGGCGGTACCTCCATCCTCATCGTCGTGGGTGTCGGCCTCGACACGGTCAAGCAGATCGAAAGCCAGCTGCAGCAGCGGCATTACGAAGGGTTCCTGCGCTGATGCGTCTGCTCATCATGGGTCCCCCTGGCGCCGGCAAGGGGACCCAGGCCAAAGAGATCGCGAGGCGGCTCGAGATCCCGGCCATCTCGACCGGGGAGATCCTGCGCAAGAACGTCGAGGACCAAACCCTGCTCGGCCGCGAAGCCAGACGCTACCTCGATCGCGGCGACCTGGTGCCGGACGAGATCATCAATGGCATGGTGCGGGCCCGCCTCGACGAACCTGACACCCGGCACGGGTTCCTGCTCGACGGCTTTCCGCGGACGTTGGCGCAGGTGGAAACGCTCGACAACATCCTCGCCGACGAAGGCGTCAAGCTCGACCGGGTCCTCGTCCTCAAGGTCGACAACGACGAACTCGTCCGCCGACTGCTGGGTCGCGCGGAGTCCGACGGGCGTACGGATGACACCGAAGAGGTGATCCGTCGCCGGCTGGAGGTCTACAGCGAGCAGACCGAGCCTTTGCTCGGGGTGTACGCGCAGCGCGGTCTCCTGGTGATCGTCAAGGGGATGGGTGAGGTCAACGAGGTCACCGAGCGCGTGTTGGCGGCGCTCGCGTAGGCACCGGCCGTGGCAAGCACCCGCCCACCCGCGCGCTGCTTGGTTGGCGTGGATGTCGGGTCAGCGGTGGCGAAACAGCGGGCCTGGGGGAGAAGTGGCAGGTGAACGGCGTTGTTCCTCGACCGCAAGGTCCAACTGAAAAAGCCCACTGAGATCGCTCTCATGCGCAAGGCCGGGCTGGTGGTGGCGGACACACTCGCGATGCTCCGCGACGCGGTGGCGCCGGGGGTCACGACAGGAGAGCTGGATCGGCTGGCTGAGGAGCTGATCCGGTCCCGTGGGGCGGTTCCGTCGTTCATGGGCTATCTCGGCTATCCGGCATCGATCTGTACGTCGGTCAATGACGAGGTGGTCCACGGCATCCCCGGCGAGCGTGTCCTGCGGGACGGCGATCTGGTGTCCATCGACTGCGGGGCGATCGTCGAAGGATGGCACGGTGACGCGGCGATCACCGTCGGCGTGGGCGAGATCTCGGCGGAGCTCCAGGAGTTGGCGAGGGTCTGCGAGGACGCGTTGTGGCGTGGCTTGGCGGCGATGCGGGTCGGTGGTCGGCTCGGTGACGTCTCGGCCGCTGTCGAGGCCGGTGTCCGGTCGGCGGGTGCTGCGTACGGCATCGTCGAGGACTACGTGGGTCATGGCATCGGCACCCAGATGCATCAGCCACCGAACGTGCCCAACGTCGGCAAACCCGGCAAGGGTCTCAGGCTCCAGCCGGGATGGGCGATCGCCGTGGAGCCGATGATCACGCTCGGCTCGCTGGAGACCGACGTCCTCGACGATGACTGGACCGTGGTGACCGTCGACGGGTCGTACGCCGCCCACGTGGAACACACGGTGGCGCTCACCGAGCGCGGCCCCTGGGTCCTCACCGCCCACGACGGCGGTGCCGCGCGCCTCGCCGCGCTCGGCGTTCAGGTGGGAGCCCCACCCGCTGGCGGCCCACCCGCCGGCGGCAAATGACCATGCTGAGCGGGCCGGTGGAACCCGAACCAGGTGCCGACGCATGGCTGCGCTACCGCAGGCATGCTCGGCGTGGTCATTTGCGCGGCGACAGGCCGGCCAAGCGCGGGCATACCGGGTCGGGGTGACCCCCCGGGCGGGTCAGGGTGCTTCCGGATGCGCGGGGCGATCCTGAGAGGGCAAGATATGACGGTGCCTTACGGACCGGAAATGCGTGCATCAGACGGTGATCGGGAGAAGATCGCCTCGCGCCTGCGTGACGCGCATGCGGAGGGCAGGCTGTCCCTCGGGGAGTTCCAGGATCGCCTGGACGCGCTGTACGACGCCCAGACCTATGGCGAGCTGGAGCCACTGGTCCGCGACATTCCGGTCATGCGTACCCACAAGACTCCGGCGATCGTCGAGGAACCTCGCGAATCGGCTCAGTCCCAGGAGGTGCGCAAGCGCTCCAAGGGCGACAAGGCGATGGCGGTCCTGTGGACCATCTGGGCGTGTGCCGTCAGCATCAACCTCGTCGTCTGGCTGATGGTCTCGGTCGGCAACGGCAATGTGGAGTACTTCTGGCCGGCGTGGGTCGCGGGACCCTGGGGCGCGACGCTGCTGGCCATCGAGGTGACGCGCCGCCAGTTCCGGGACTGAGCGGCAGGGCGCCACCCGGCCGAGGAACCCCTCTATTGCCCCAATTTCGCATCCTGACGCCCGTGACGTAGACTGCGACGTCGGTCTTTGCTCTGCCCTGTGGCACGTCTGTGCCTGACCTGGGGCCGTGGGCAGGGCTTTCGGAAGCGGGATGTCAGCCAAGCAGACGCCCGCCCAACGATCACAAGCCAGGCGAAGTGCGGAGGACATGCCGAAAAAGGAAGGTGTCATCGAGATCGAGGGCACGGTCGTGGAGGCGCTACCCAACGCGATGTTCCGCGTGGAGCTCCAAAACGGGCACAAGGTCCTCGCGCACATCAGTGGCAAGATGCGACAGAACTACATCCGGATCCTTCCCGAAGACCGCGTGGTTGTAGAGCTGTCGCCGTACGACCTGAGCCGAGGGCGGATCGTCTACCGCTACCGCTAGAACACCGAGCCTAGAGAGCACTGATGAAGGTCCAGCCCAGCGTCAAGAAGATCTGTGACAAGTGCAAAGTGATCCGGCGGCACGGCCGGGTCATGGTGATCTGCGAGAACCCGCGCCACAAGCAGCGCCAGGGCTGAGCGTCTGACGCCACCGGCCCAGGACCGCGGCGACCGGCACACCAGCGCAGGTCACCATCCCCACAACTGAAGCCGCCGAAAGAAATGGCGCGACCGCTCACCAGCACACGTCGTGGTGGTGTTGCCCCCGGCACGGAGGCCGGGGCCCTGCCGGATCGAAAGAGGTCCACCTGAGGACCGAATGATCCAGGGCAGGCAGGGACGCGGCGCGCATGAGACCTCCGCCAACCGAAAGGACACCTGCCCACATGGCACGCCTCGTCGGCGTCGACCTCCCGCGCGACAAGCGCATCGAGGTGGCGCTCACCTACATCTTCGGCATCGGCCGGACCCGGGCTCTGGCAACACTCGAGGGCACCGGGGTCAATCCGGACCTACGCGTCCACCAGCTCGGTGACGAAGAGATCGTCAAGCTCCGCGACTGGATCGACTCCAACTACCGGGTCGAGGGTGACCTCCGGCGTGAGGTCGCGGCCGACATCCGGCGCAAGATCGAGATCGGTTGCTACGAGGGCCTCCGGCACCGCCGCGGTCTTCCTGTGCATGGTCAGCGCACGCGGACCAACGCACGCACCCGCAAGGGTCCCAAGAAGACCGTCGCAGGCAAGAAGAAGCCAGGCCGCAAGTAGTCCCCGTTCCCGCGGAATCGTCAGCGTTTGCTCAGTGGTTTCGCCGGATGGGGCCAGGGCCCTCGATCTTTAGGAGTTCGTACACCAGATGCCTCCCAAGAGCAGAGCCGGCGCCGCCAAGAAGGTGCGCCGCAAGGAAAAGAAGAACATCGCCTTCGGGCACGCGCACGTGAAGAGCACGTTCAACAACACCATCGTGACCATCACCGACCCGACGGGTGCGGTGATCGCGTGGGCCAGTGCCGGCACGGTCGGCTTCAAGGGTTCGCGCAAGTCCACGCCGTTCGCCGCGCAGATGTGCGCGGAGTCCGCCGCTCGCCGGGCCATGGAGCACGGCATGAAGAAGGTCGACGTCTACGTCCGCGGACCGGGTTCGGGCCGCGAGACCGCGATCCGCTCCCTCACGGCCACCGGCCTCGAGGTGGGCACGATCCAGGACGTCACCCCCGTGCCCCACAACGGCTGCCGCCCGCCGAAGCGGCGCCGGGTCTGAGCCCCACTAGCGGTTAAGGAGTACGACGAGCGATGGCCCGTTACACCGGTCCGATGACCAAGAAGTCCCGCCGCCTGGGCACCGACCTGGTAGGCGGCGACAAGGCGTTCGAGCGCCGCCCCTACCCACCCGGCCAGCACGGCCGTGGCCGGCCGAAGGAGAGCGAGTACCTCCTTCAGCTGCGGGAGAAGCAGAAGGCGCGGCTTTCGTACGGAATTCTCGAGAAGCAGTTCCACCGCTACTACAAAGAGGCGCACCGCCGCGGTGGCAAGACCGGCGACAACCTGCTGCAGCTGCTGGAGTGCCGGCTCGACAACGTGATCTACCGCGCCGGTATCGCCCGCACGCGTCGGCACGCACGCCAGCTCGTGGTGCACGGCCACTTCGAGGTGAATGGCCGGAAGGTCAACATCCCGAGCTACCAGGTGGGCGCGCACGACGTGATCGACGTACGCTCGAAGTCGCGCGAGACGACACCGTTCCTGATCGCACGCGAAACCCATGGCGAGCGTCCCGTCCCCGGCTGGCTCGAAGTCCTGCCGGGAACCCTGCGGGTCCTCGTCCACCAGGTGCCCGTCCGGGCGCAGATCGACATTCCGCTCCAAGAGCAGCTGATCGTCGAGTACTACTCGAAGGTCTGATTCCACCTCACGAGATCGCTGCGCAAGCTCCGCGATTTCGTGGGGAACCCGAAAAGGAGTCGACCGGCGGGCTACGAACCTCCCGCAGGTCATTCATTCGTTGGCGTCATATGGCGGGCGCCGCGGAAAGGAAACAACAATGCTCATCGCACAACGTCCCACTCTCGCCGAAGAGGTTGTCAACGACTTCCGCTCGCGTTTCGTGCTCGAGCCCCTCGAGCCGGGATTCGGTTACACGCTCGGCAACTCCATCCGGCGGACGCTGCTGTCGTCCATCCCCGGAGCGTCTGTCACCAGCGTCAAGATCGACGGTGTCCTCCACGAGTTCTCGACGATCCCGGGCGTCAAGGAAGACGTCACCGAGGTCGTGCTGAACCTCAAGGAGCTGGTCGTCTCCAGCGAGCACGACGAGCCGGTGACGATGTACCTCCGCAAGCAGGGCCCGGGCGAGGTGACCGCTGCCGACATCGCGCCGCCGGCCGGTGTCGAGGTGCACAACCCGAACCTCCAGATCGCCACGCTCAACAGCAAGGGCAAGCTCGAGATGGAGCTGGTCGTGGAGCGCGGCCGCGGCTACGTCTCGGCGGTGCAGAACAAGCGGGTGGACGCGGAGATCGGCCGGATCCCGGTCGACTCGATCTACTCGCCGGTGCTCAAGGTCACCTACAAGGTCGAGGCGACGCGGGTCGAGCAGCGGACCGACTTCGACAAGCTGATCGTTGACGTCGAGACCAAGCCGTCGATGCGGCCGCGGGACGCGGTGGCGAGTGCGGGCAAGACGCTGGTCGAGCTGTTCGGGCTGGCACGCGAGCTCAACGTCGACGCCGAGGGCATCGAGATCGGCCCGTCGCCGGTCGACGCGCAGCTCGCCGCCGACCTGGCGCTGCCGGTGGAGGACCTCAACCTCACCGTCCGTTCGTACAACTGCTTGAAGCGGGAGGGCATCCACACGGTGGGTGAGCTGATCTCCCGCAGCGAGCAGGACCTGCTCGACATCCGCAACTTCGGCGCCAAGTCGATCGACGAGGTGAAGCAGAAGCTGTCCGGCATGGGCCTCGCGCTCAAGGACAGCGCGCCTGGATTCGACCCGAGTGCCGCGGTCGACAACTTCGACGAGGAAGAAGAAAGCTTCGCCGAGACCGAGCAGTACTGATACGGCCGTACGTAGGGCGGTCGTTCACGCAGGATCGCTTTCGTATGAAGGGGCCCCTCATCCCAGCGGTTGCTACGAGGGGTCCCTTCATCGGGGAACGTCCCCACCACTGACTCCGGTACCTCATACGGCCGGTGCAGGAAGGAGAACCAGCAATGCCCAAGCCCTCCAAGGGCCCTCGCCTCGGCGCCGGCCCGGCACATGAGCGGCTGATGTTGGCCAATCTCGCGACGTCGCTGTTCCGGCACGCCCGGATCACAACGACGGAGACGAAGGCGCGCAGGCTGCGGCCGTATGCGGAGAAGCTGATCACCAAGGCGCGGCGCGGCGATCTGCACGCCCGCCGGCAGGTGCACGCGGTCATCCGTGACAAGGAGATCGTGCACACCCTGTTCGCGGAGATCGGTCCCTACTACGCCGATCGGCCGGGCGGCTACACCCGGATCACGAAGATCGGTCCGCGCAAGGGTGACAATGCGCCGATGGCCGTGATCGAGCTGGTCCAGGGCCAGGTGGGTGGCGGCGACACCGGTGGTGCCGACGCTGGCACGGCGGCAAAGAGGGCCGCATCCGCGCCCGCTGCGGCGGAGAGTGAGTCTGCTCCGGCCGAGAGCGCGTCGCAGGAGGCTGCCGACGCGTCCGCGACAGACGCCGGGAACGAACCGGCGGAGGCTGCGGAGGACAGCGCTGACAGCGGTGACAGTAAGGACGACAAGTCCTGACGGCTGTCCCATCCGACCACGAGCCAGAGCCCGCTGAGCCTTCCATGCAGGAGGACAGCGGGCTCTCGCGCATCCAGCCGGCGGCAGAGTTGGTGCGTCTCCGGCTGGATGTGGCGTACGACGGAACCGACTTCGCCGGCTGGGCGGCTCAGCGTGGACAGCGCACCGTCCAGGGCGAGCTGGAGCGCGCGCTCGCCACGGTCCTGCGGCTCGCCGAGCCGGCGCCGACGACGTGTGCCGGGCGTACGGATGCCGGCGTCCACGCTCGCGGGCAGGTCTGCCACGTCGACGTCCCACGTCCGGCGTACTCCGCGGTCCCCGGCCGGGATTCCACCCACCCGCCCGCCGTGTCCCTCCTCCGCCGGCTTGCAGGCACACTGCCTGCCGACGTCCGTGTCCGGGGCGTCCGTGAGGCGCCGGCCGGGTTCGACGCGCGGTTCTCCGCGGTCTGGCGGCGCTATGCGTACCGCGTGTGCGATGACCTGGCCGCTGCGGATCCGCTCCGCCGGCACGAGGTGCTCCTCCACGCGCGCCCGCTCGACGTGGCGGCGATGAACGCGGCGTCGCACCGCCTGCTCGGCGAGCACGACTTCGCGGCGTTCTGTCGGCGGCGGGAGGGCGCGACGACGGTCCGCCGGCTGCTGGACCTTTTGTGGGAACGCGACGCCAGCGGTCTTGTGACCGCCCGGGTGACGGCGGACGCGTTCTGCCATTCGATGGTGCGGGCACTGGTGGGCGCATTGCTGGCGGTGGGTGTGGGCCAGCGCCCCGTCGAGTGGCCGGCGGCTGTGTTGGCGGGTCGCGTGCGGGACTCGGCCGTGAACGTCGTACCACCGCGCGGCCTGACCCTCGAAGAGGTGGGCTATCCACCGGATGACGAGCTGGCCGCCCGCGCGCACGCGGCCCGGCGGCGCCGGACCGTGGAGGCCGGGGACGGAGGCCCGGTGGGAGCCGCCGGCTCATGAGCGATCACTACTTCTCCGCCGAGCCGGGCTCCCGGGCCGTGCCGCGGACCGTGTCGTTCTCGGCGTACGGGCGTGCGTACACGCTGACGTCCTCGAGCGGGGTGTTCGCCGGCGATCGGCTCGACCTGGGGACGTCCGTGCTGTTGCGAGAGGCGCCGCTGCCGAGTCGGCCCGGCACGTTTCTCGACCTGGGCTGCGGCTACGGCCCGATCGCCTGCGTGCTCGCGACCGAGCAACCTGGGGCGACGGTGTGGGCCGTGGACGTCAATGTGCGGGCGCTGGAGCTGACACGTACCAACGCCGCCACGCTCGGCATCGCCGGACGGGTACGCGTCGCGACGCCGGATGATGTGCCTGACGACGTGTCCTTCGACCAGGTCTGGTCCAACCCGCCGATCCGGATCGGGAAGCCGGCCCTGCATGCCCTCCTCGAGCGGTGGCTACCGAGGCTCACCCCCGACGGTGTGGCGTGGCTGGTCGTCGCCCGCAACCTCGGCGCCGACTCGCTGCAACGCTGGCTGAATGGCGAGGGCTGGCGTGCCGAGCGGCACGCCAGCTCCAAGGGATACCGGGTTCTCGCCGTACGCCGGAGTTAGTTCCTCATCGCGTCCGGCGGGCGTGGGGTGGGCTCCGGCCAGTCCGGCCAGTCCGCGGGTGTCGGCGTGGTGGTCGGTGCGGGAGTGGGTCGCGGTGGGGCGGGGGATTCGGACGGCGTCGGCGTGGGTTCGGGCCAGTCCGGCCACGGCGTGGGCGTGGCCGTCGGCGAGTCCGACGGCGTCGGCGTTGGCTCGGATGGCCGCGGCGTGCCTGGCGGGCAGGTCGGGGCCGGTGGTGGAGAAGGCTCGAGCGGTTTGGCGGTAGGCGTCGGTGCGGTCGTTGGCCTGGTGGATGGTGCGGTCGCCGCCGGTGGCTTCGACGGGAGCAGGGAGGGCGTCGGGGACGGTTGGGGTGTGCAGTCCGTGGGTCGTGGCGTGGGTGTCGCGGGCCGTGGCGTCGGCGTGGAGGGCGTGCCGTCGGCGGGGACGATGCCACGCTCCAGAATCGGGAGGGCCGCGACGCTCGTCACCGTACCGACCACAGCGAAGGCGGCGCCTCCGGCGACCATCGCGCGTCGAGCGTGTTGGCGTCGCCGCGCCCGCGCGAGTGCGAGATCGGCCATACCGGGAACCGGCCGGGCATGGTGGGCAAGGTCCTCGATCGCGTGCCGGATCCGACCGTCGGGATCGTCCGGCGGCATCTGCTGGTATGAGTGGGGAGTCACGGGCGTACCTCCATCGATGTGGGCTTGCGTGCCGCCGCTGCGGCTGCGGCCAGCGGGTGGTCGGCAAGGTCTGGAGCGAGGACGCGAAGTCGAGCGAGCGCTCGGGAGGTCTGGCTGCGTACGGTGCCGACCGAGCAACCGAGGACGGCGGCGACTTCGCGTTCGGGCAGGTCCTCGAGGAATCTCAGCACCAGGACGGCCCGTTGCCGTGGAGCGAGCTTCCGCAGCGCTTGCAGGACGTCCAGGCGCGGCCCGACCTGCTCGGCCGGATCACGGGCGGCAGGGTCGTGTACGGCGCCAGCGTTGCCGGCCCAGGGGGTGGCGGACGGGTCCTCGCGAATCCTCGCCCTTCGCCGCCAGCGGCTCACCTGGTCGTGGTAGATGGCACGCCGGACGTACGCCTCGGGTTCGTTGACCTTGTGCCACCTGGCCGCCAGCTTGGCGAGCGCGTTCTGCACGAGGTCCTCGGCGAGGTGCTGGTCGCCGGTCAGGACATATGCCGTGCGTAGCAACGCCAGCGAGCGCGCGTCGACGAACTCCCGGAACTCGTGCTCGGACCGTGCGTCCATGCAGGCATCCTCCCGTTGACTAGTCATCCCCTAAGACGCACGGACGTCCAGTCACTATGCCTGCAGTTCGGAAGGGAACCTGCATTCGAAAAGAAGCGGAAAGGACCACGCTCGGCAGGCGCTCCGGTTCGCCGCGGAAGCGACGCACGGCGCCAGGCAACCGGCCGACTGCTCTTACGTGGTCCTCTCAGACGCTCACGTCGAGCGCTCGTTCAGGAAGGAGCGTCGCCGAAGTCGGGGATCTCCAGCTGCCTACCACCCTGTAGCCGGTTGGTTGACCTCGGCGAGGAAAGCGCCGCGAGAGCCCGACCCCGTGATCACGGGATTCACGCCGACCTCTGGCAGGGATGGCGCCCGGTCCCGCCAACACCGATGATGAGCATCATCGTCGACGCCGGGCTCCGGTGTCTTGCGGGCGGAGTTGCCCATGAACGTTCCTCTGATGCCGCCCCGTCAGCACCTGGTCCCGGCCTGCGTCCTCGCTGCCGCGGCGGTCGCCGCACTGATCCTCGGTGTCCGCTGGCTGGCCTCTGTGCCGACGGAGGGCATGACGGAGGGGATGGCGGCGGGAGCGACCGCCATGCGTGGGGAGTCGTACGGAGGAGTCGAGGTGCAGGTGCCGGCGAGCTGGGGATACGGCACGACCGGCTGGCCGCCCTGCCTGCAGAAGGCAAGTGACTCGCCGTACGTCGGACGGCCCGTCGGCGGGATTCCCCTCATCGCCTGCAAGGAGAAGGTCGCTCCCCTCGACAAGCGGAAGGCCTATCTCTGGTTCGACGCCTACCGTGCACCGCCCGGTCTGAAGAACCACGACGGCGGTTGGGCCGAGGAGACGCGGGTCGTGGCGGGCGTCATGCTGACGATACTCACCGACGATGCCACGCTGCGTAAGCGGATGTTCGACTCCGCCCGGGAGGTCCGCGAGACGGACACCTACGGGTGCCCGGTCGACCACCGGATCACCACCGGTCCGGACGCACGACCCGATCCCGGTACCGGCGGGCTCGCGACGGTCGGACAGGTCGCGTCGATCACGGTGTGCAGGTACGCCCTGGACCGCGGGCAGAACGTCGCTCCCCAGCCGGTGCTGTCCGCGAGTCGGCTCGCTGGCCCCGCTGCCCGGAAGCTTGTGGACGCCGTGCGCGCGGCACCGGAGGGCGGTGGACCGAACGAGCCCCAGAACTGCAGCGCGGACTGGGCCCTTGGCGAGGAGGTCATCGTCCTGCGGGTGAACGGCGACCGGGAGCAGGAGGTCTTTGTCCGCTACAGCGGCTGTGATGCCCACGGTATCGACGACGGCGCCACTCTGCGGGCACTCACTGCCGACGTCGTGCGGCCGTTGCTGCGCGGGCCGCATGCCCCGGGCGGACTCCAGGGGCCGGTCGGCCTGATGGTCTGGCCCCGGACCGGTACGAAGTAGACGCGGACCCGGTGGTTCCGGCGTACGACCGTAAACCGCTCGCGCCCGCTGACGGTGGACCGGGACACTGGGCTGCATGGGCTATGTGGACGTCGCGGGGATCCGGTACGAGCTGCCGGACGGTCGGGTGCTGCTCGACGACGTGTCGTTCCGGGTGGGTGAAGGCGCCAAGGTCGCCCTCGTCGGCGCGAACGGGTCGGGCAAGACCACCCTGCTCCGGATCGTCGCCGGCGACCTGGACCCGCACGCGGGTGCCGTGAGCCGCAGTGGCGGCCTGGGCGTCATGCGGCAGTTCGTCGGGTCCGTACGCGACGACACCACGGTTGCCGGCCTGCTGCTCTCGGTCGCGCCGCCGCGCATCCGTACCGCCGCCGAGTCCGTCGAGCGGGCCGAGCTGGCCATGATGGAACGAGACGACGAACCCACGCAGCTGCGCTACGCCCAGGCCCTCGCCGACTGGGCCGACGCCGGCGGCTACGACGCCGAGGTGTTGTGGGACGTCTGCTGCACCGAGGCCATCGGCCTGCCGTACGAACGCGCACGCTACCGGGAGGTCCGCACCCTCTCCGGCGGCGAGCAGAAGCGGCTCGCCCTCGAGGCCCTGCTCCGCGGTCCCGACGAGGTGCTGCTGCTCGACGAGCCGGACAACTTCCTCGACGTCCCCGCCAAGCTGTGGCTCGAGGAACGCCTCAACGAGTCGGACAAGACCGTGCTCTACGTCAGCCACGACCGGCAGCTCCTCGCCAACACCGCGACCCGCGTCGTCACGGTCGAGTTGGGCGCCGCCGGCAACTCGGTGTGGACGCATCCGCAGGGGTATGCGACCTATCACCAGGCCCGCCTCGACCGGTTCGCGAAGCTCGAGGAGCTTCGCCGGCGCTGGGACGAACAGCACGCCAAGCTCAAGGCGCTGGTCGCGCTGTACAAACGCAAGGCCACCAGCAACGACAAGATGGCTTCGGCCTACCACGCGGCGCAGACCCGGCTGCGGAAGTTCGAGGAGGCCGGGCCTCCGCAGGCGCTCCCACGCGAGCAGAACGTCAAGATGCGCCTGCGTGGCGGCCGCACCGGCAAGCGGGCCGTGATCTGCGAGACCCTGGAGCTCTCCGGTCTGATGCGAGCGTTCGACCTCGAGGTGTGGTACGGCGACCGGGTAGCGGTGCTGGGCTCCAACGGCTCCGGCAAGTCGCACTTCCTGCGGCTGCTCGCGGCCGGAGGTTCGCTCCCCGAACCCGAGCACCGGCCGGTGGGCGACGTCCCGATCGCGCCGGTCGCGCATACCGGCCGGGCGCGGCTGGGCGCGCGGGTACGTCCCGGCTGGTTCGCGCAGACGCACGAGCATCCGGAGCTGGTCGGTCGTACGCTGCTGGAGATCCTGCATCGCGGCGACGACCATCGGGTGGGCATGCCGCAGGAGGAGGCGGCGAGGGCGCTGGACCGCTACGAGTTGGCGCAGGCGGGCGACCAGACCTTCGAGTCGCTGTCGGGTGGCCAGCAGGCGCGGCTGCAGATCCTGTTGCTGGAGCTGTCCGGTGCGACCCTGCTGCTGCTCGACGAGCCGACGGACAACCTCGACGTCACCTCCGCCGACGCGCTCGAGGAGGGCTTGGCGTCGTACGAAGGAACTGTGGTGGCGGTCACCCACGACCGGTGGTTCGCGCGCGGGTTCGACCGGTACCTCGTCTTCGGCGAGGACGGCAGCGTGTACGAATCCGACACCCCGGTCTGGGACGAGGGTCGGGTGAGCCGCGCTCGCTGATGCGGCTACGCCTGAACGTGGCCGCATCAGCAAGGTCTCGGCTGATCAACTGCCTCCCGAACCACCCGAGCTACTGCCGCCGGACTGGCCGCCCTCGGCGCCTACGTAGTACCAGGCGCCGTCCTGCTCGAGGAACGCAAGTGTGGCCTCGCCCTCCGGCGTCCGGAGCGAAACCCCTGTCGTGCCCGGAAACCGGGTCGAATCGGTGGTCCCGACGATCTCCGCGTCCTTGGTCAGCTCGGCGAACTCACTGATGTCGGCCGCGGAGTCCGGTTGCATCTCGTTGATCTCCTCCTGGCTCAGCTCCTCCCCCATTGCCGTGAGGCAGTCTGGGCGTGCGACACAGTGCATCATCCATACCGTGTCGACATCCCCGGCCTGTACGGCCGACAAGAACGTCTGGGCCGCTGCCTCGGGGCTGCTCTGGTCCCCGTCGGTACTTTCCTGGCTGTCCCGTTCAGTTCCGGTCCCGGCGTCGCCGCTGCTCACGGCCTTGCCTGCGGTCCCATTGCCACCGGCCGTGTTGTCAGAGTCGCCGCCGCCCTGGACGAGCGCGACGGTGACCACCAGGGCAACGACGAGCACCGCCGCACCGGCAGCGATGATCCAGGGCAGAGCACGCTTGTTCCCGCCGCCCGGCGGGACCTGCTGGCCGGGGGAGCCCTGCGGTGAGTAGCCCTGCTGGGGTGGGTAGCCGTGCTGCTGGTGTGGCTGCTGCGGTGGGTAGCCCTGCTGCGGTGGGTAGCCCTGTGGCTGCTGTGGCGGGTAGCCCTGTTGCTGGTAGGGCTTCTGGGGCGGGTGGCCCTGCTGGTGTGGCTGCGGCGGCTGCTGGTGTGGGGCTTGCTGCTGGTGCGGCTGTTGCGGGTACTGCCCAGGCGGCGTTGTCATTGCTGGATCCTCCCCGTCGAGTGACCCCGGACATATAAGGACATAGAGGATGTCACAACCGAAAGCGGATCGGTGTCACAGTCCGTTCACTGGCGCAGAGCTTTTCTACAGACGGCGCGAACGGCGCTCGTCGGTGAGCACGGACCGCTTACGCCCGACCAGCTGTCCGAGGTCGAGCAGGTCCTGCGAACCACACCAACCCAGTCATGGCCATCAATGGGTTCCGCCGGGCTTTTCCGTACTCGCGTGCCGGACTCAGATCGACGGGATGCTCTCCACCAGCAGGTCGGAGACGCAGAAGCAGGCCGGCGAGAAGTCCTTCGTCCACCCGAACCGGAGCAGGGTCGCGCGCAGGACCGACGGTGAGGCCCGGTAGTCGGTGGCGACCATCGACGCGAGGGGCACGACGGTGAGCTGTGGGACGCAGGCGAGCAGAGCGTCGCGGAGTCCCACGGTGACGAAGGCAAGCGGGAACAGCGCCGACGTGACGGCGGTGGCGTCGGGGCCCCCGACGCAGATCCACTCCTCCTCCGGCGGTTCGTACGCCGTCAGCGTGAGGTTGTGGGCCCGTCCGAGATGGGTGAGGGTGGTCTCGGCTCCGCGCCTGCTCCACTCCGGCAGGGGGGCGTTCCATGGTGCTGTGCCTTGCCAGCGGCTGAGTACGGGATCGAGGTCCATCATCGCAGGGCATAATTCCCCGCCCTACAACGCCAAAACTGCACGAGGCGTGTCGGCACGAGGTCCGCGTCACGACAAGCCCCATGACGTCGCGCGCGCCGACACTTGAGGTTTCGAGCGGGTCCCCACGACGTCTCGGACGCCGACCCCTTGAGGCTTCGAGCGGGACCGGATGACGTCTCGGGCGGCCGGCCATGATCATGACGAAAAGTCGGCTATGCGCCCCGAAACCTAATGATCACGATCATGATCACCGGGTGGTGGTCGTGGGGCTGGGGCTCCTCGGCTTGCGCAGGGTGAGCCGCAGGATCCGGTCGTCCTCGGCCACGATGTCGTTGCGGCCGTCCCGGTTGGACGTGGTGAGCCAGATGCTGCCGTCGGGCGCGTTGATCGCGTCCCGGATCCGTCCGTACCTCCCCACCAACGCATCTATCGGTCGACCGGCGATCCCGGCCCCCGGCCGCCACCGGATGCTGGCCTCGCCGGTGCCCGCTCCCGCGATCCGTTCGCTGCTGATGTTGACCGGGCCGCCGAGGCCCACGAGGTAGATCCGCTGACCGCGCAGGCAGGTGACGATCGCGGTACGACCGAGGATGGCGATGCCGTTCGTGACGCCGATCTCCGGCCGCCACACCGCGACCGGGTTGACCATGTTCGGCTCAGTCCCCATGCCCTGGACCTTGGGCCAGCCGTAGTTCCGTCCGGGTGCGATGAGGTTGAGCTCGTCCCAGACCGCCTCGCCGATCTCGGCGGAGTACATGCGCCCCTCGGCGTCCCAGGCCATCCCTTCGGGATTGCGATGCCCGTACGACCAGATCAGTGAGTCCTTGAACGGGTTGCCCGGGGCCGGCTTACCGTCGGTGGTCATCCGCAGGATCTTGC
The DNA here is from genome assembly GCF_040120725.1 of Actinopolymorpha sp. B9G3. Classification (NCBI taxonomy): domain Bacteria; kingdom Bacillati; phylum Actinomycetota; class Actinomycetes; order Propionibacteriales; family Actinopolymorphaceae; genus Actinopolymorpha; species Actinopolymorpha sp. B9G3. The sequence goes on from NZ_JBEEAB010000003.1 coordinate 96,633, forward strand.
CGCCGAGATTGTCCAGGCCCTGCGAGCCGCCGGCGTGGGAGGCGTCGCCGGTGCTGGCGTACAGATAGCCGTCGGGTCCGAACCTCAGCCGTCCGCCGTTGTGCACCCCGGCGCCGGGGATGCCGGTCACGATGGCCTCCGGCCGCGGGCGGCCGTTGAGCCGCACCCTGGCGATCCGGTTGTCCTTCTTCGTCGTGTAGTAGATGAAGATCGTCTTGTCTCGGGCGAACCTCGGTGAGACCGCGATGCCGAGCAGGCCGCCCTCGTTGTTGGCGTACACGCCCTCGATGCTGGTGAGGGGTTTGACGGTGAGCTCACCGCTCGCGTCGCGGCCGGGGCCGACCTTGAGGATGCGGCGTTTGTGTCGTTCGGTGACGAGCGCGCCGCCGTCGGGGAGAAACGCCACTCCCCAGGGGACGTCGAGCTTCGTCACGAGCGTGCTGACCGAGACGAGATCGTCGCCTTTGGACGATCCCCTGGGGTCTTGGTGATAGTGGAAGTCAGTGGGCGTGGGGATGTCCGTCGGCGATGGCGCCGGATCTGTCGTACACGCCGAAACCAGGGCAAGTGCCAGGCCCACGACCAGCGCGGCAGCGCGGATGCGGTACGGGGTCGGCACATCGCACTGCAATGCTGATGACAATTTGTGACAGGTCACGTACTGACGGTATCTTCCTGGCGGTGGCGGAGACGCCAGGTCCGGTTCTTCGGATCGTCCGGTGCGCCCCACCCGGGTCACGATCGCGGCCCCATTTTGACCCGTCTGCGCGGCCCCAGGTATCCTGAGCGGTCGTTGCGCTTGCTGGCCGTACGACTCCTGCAATATGTACGTCCACGGGCGGCGCGCGAAGCGCTCTGCCTCCCGCGGAGCCATGAGACCCCAGACCGACCATGGCTAGTGACATGGTCCACCACGATCGACTACGAAGGCCGACGACTGTGCGCACCTACAGCCCCAAGCCCGGCGACGTTCCACGCCAGTGGCACGTGATCGACGCGACCGACGTCGTCCTTGGCCGGCTTGCCAGCCAGACGGCGACGCTCCTGCGCGGCAAGCACAAGCCCACCTTTGCCCCGCACATCGACACCGGTGACTTCGTCATCATCGTCAATGCCGACAAGGTGGCACTGTCCGGCAACAAGCGTGAGACCAAGTTCGCCTACCGGCACTCGGGTTACCCTGGCGGGCTCTCCGCGGTCCCCTACGGCACCCTGCTCGACAAGAACCCCCGCAAGGCGATCGAACGCGCGGTCTGGGGAATGCTTCCCAAGAACCGTCTCAGCCGGAAGCTTCTGAAGAAGCTGAAGGTCTACTCGGGTCCTGATCACCCGCACCAGGCCCAGCACCCCGAGACCTACTCGATCCACCAGGTCGCCCAGTAAGACCCAGATCAGTAACCACCAAGATTTCGCAGTTTCGACTGCGCCGAAGTGAGGAATCCCGTGGCCGAGTCCACCACCCAGCCGGTCGACACCGAGAACCCCGCTCCACAGGGCGCCGGTCAGCAGGGCGATGCCGAGAGCACCGTCGCCTACAGCTCCGAGAGCGCCCCGGTGAGTTCTCCGGCGCCGCGCCCGGCAGCGGTCGCTCCCGCGGCTGCGACCGGGCGGCGCAAGGAGGCGGTCGCGCGTGTCCGTCTGTTGCCCGGCTCGGGCGAGTGGCGGATCAACGGCAAGACGCTGGACCAGTACTTCCCCAACAAGGTGCATCAGCAGCACGTCAACGAGCCGTTGGCGCTGCTCGAGCTCGCCGGACACTACGACGTGATCGCCCGCATCGACGGTGGCGGCGTCACCGGCCAGGCGGGCGCCCTCCGGCTGGGCATCGCCCGTGCCCTCAACGAGGTCGACGTCGACGCGCACCGACCGTCGCTCAAGCGCGCGGGAATGCTCACGCGGGACGCCCGGGCGAAGGAGCGCCGCAAGGCCGGGCTCAAGAAGGCCCGCAAGGCCCCGCAGTACTCCAAGCGGTAAGTTCCTTCGGTCGTGGGCCGGCTCTTCGGCACCGACGGCGTTCGCGGGCTCGCCAACGGCGAGCTCACCGCCGAACTCGCGCTCGACCTCTCGGTCGCGGCCGCACACGTCCTCGGCGAGGTGGGAGCCTTCGAGGGACACCGACCTACCGCGGTGGTCGGGCGCGATCCCCGCGCTTCGGGCGAGTTCCTCGAAGCTGCCGTGGTCGCCGGCCTGGCGAGCGCCGGGATCGACGTCGTACGCCTGGGAATTCTTCCGACCCCCGCAGTCGCGCATCTCACGGCCAGCATGGGCGCCGACCTCGGGGTCATGCTCTCAGCCTCACACAACCCGATGCCCGACAACGGCATCAAGTTCTTCTCCCGCGGCGGGCACAAGCTCGACGACGCGATCGAGGACCTGATCGAGGCCCGGTTGCGGGAGCCGTGGCAGCGGCCGACCGGGGTCGGAGTGGGGCGCGTTCGCGACGACAGCGCCGGGTTCGAGACCTATGTCACGCACCTCGTCGACTCAGTGGTCCAGCCGCTCGACGGCCTCACCGTGGTGGTCGACTGCGCCAACGGCGCCGCCTACCGCACCGCTCCGGAGACACTGCGCCGGCTCGGCGCCACGGTCATCCCGATCCACGCCGAGCCCAACGGGATCAACATCAACGACGGCTGCGGTTCCACCCATCTCGAGACGTTGACCGCGGCGGTGGTCGGGCACGGCGCGGATGTCGGTATCGCCCATGACGGCGACGCCGACCGCTGCCTCGCCGTCGACGCGGCAGGTGAGGTCGTCGACGGCGACCATATCCTCGCGATCCTCGCCGCCGGGATGCGCGACGACGGGACCCTCCGCAACAACACCGTGGTCGTCACCGTTCTGAGCAACCTCGGCTTCGTTCTCGCGATGCAGCGCGAGGGGATCGACGTCGCGCAGACGAAGGTCGGAGACCGGTACGTCCTCGAGGCGATGAAGGCAGGCGGCTTCGCCCTCGGCGGCGAGCAGTCCGGACACGTGATCCTGCTCGACCACGCGACGACAGGTGACGGCGTACTCGCGGCCGTGCACCTGCTGTCCCGGATGGCGACGACCGGTCGCCCGCTCAGTGAGCTCGCCCGCGTGATGTCCCGACTGCCTCAGGTGCTGGTCAACGTCCGTGGTGTCGACAAGGCGCGGGCCGACTCCGACCCGGTCGTGCTCGCCGCGATCGAGGCCGCCACGGTGGAGCTCGGCGAGACGGGACGGGTCATCCTGCGGCCGTCCGGCACCGAGCCGGTGGTACGGGTGATGGTGGAGGCGCCGACGTTCGCGCAGGCCCAGCAGGTGGCCGATGAGCTGGCGACGACTGTGGAGCGGGCTCTCGCACTCTGAGGGTTCTCGGGCTCTGAGGGAGCTGTGCACGCGTCCGCTAATTCCGTGGCGCGGTCGCTGGCCGGCGTGCCAGGCTCCCGGCCGTGCAGAACTCCACGTACGAGGTTGTTCGCGTTGATCCGTTCGATGACGTCGCGTTTCGTGCCTGGTTCGACGCGAGGGAAGCGGGCATGGCCGCCGGCCGGATCGCGCCGCCGCCAAGAGCGTTCGTCGAACAACTCGTCCACTACCAGACCAGCTCGCAGACCTGCACCCTGCAGCCGTTCGTGGCGGTGGAACGGGACGTCGTCGTGGGTGCGGGCAACCTCGAGCTGCCGCTGCGGGACAACCGCACGCTCGCGATGTTCGATCTGGCGGTGCCACCGGAGCGGCGGGGACGCGGAGTCGGTGCTGCCCTCCTTGCGTACGTCCTCGATCAGGCACGGGAGGAGGCAAGGACCAGCCTTCTCACCGAGGTGTTCGCGCCGCGCGGGACGGTGCTGGCGGACTGGCCGGGTGTCCGCTTCGCCGATCGGCACGGCTTCACCACCCGCATCACCGAGATCCGCCGCCAGCTCCGGTTGCCGGTCGACCGGGAGCGGCTGGAGGCGCTCGCCGCAGAGGCGGCCGAGAAGGCGTCGGACTACCAGCTGGTGGCGTGGGCAGGTCCGTGTCCGGTGGAGTACGCCGAGCAGTACGCCTACCTCAAGGGTCTGATCATGGCCGAGGCTCCGACAGGTGAACTCGACTACGAACCGGAGCGCTGGGACGTCGCCCGGCTCCGCGAGGAGGAGGACCTCGCAGTCAGCCAGGGCCGGTCGCTCTACACCTGTGTGGCACTCGCGCCGGATGGCACGTTGGCCGGGCACACCCAGATCGCGGCGTCGCGGCACCAGCCCGAGTGGGCGTTCCAGTGGGACACGCTCGTCCTGCGTACGCACCGCGGGCGCCGCCTCGGCCTCGCGCTGAAGGTCGCCAACCTGCAGGCGGTGACGGCCGCCCAGCCGCAGGTCGAACGCATCACCACGTGGAACGCCGAGGAGAACGGGCCGATGATCGCGGTCAACGAGGCGCTCGGCTTCGAGATCGTCGAGCTGCTGCAGGAACGCCAGCGCGACCTGTGAGCGGCACCGTGACTGCCCGGCGCGGCCGGCAGTGCGACAGCCGTCCCCGGCCGGCCCTGCGACAGCCGTCCCCGGCCGGCCCTGCGACAGCCGTCCCCGGCCGCCCCTGCGACAGCCGTCCCCGGCCGGCCCTGCGACAGCCGTCCCCGGCCGGCCTGCGGCGGTCGGTCAGCTCGGCACGCCCCGGGCGGGTGCGAGGTGGCGGCCATGATCATGAAGCCGGACCGGACTGTGAATGCAAACGGGGCCATATGTACGCAGAACCTTCATGATCACGATCATGATCACTAGATTTTGCGCAGGCGGACGCGGGTCACGGTGTGGTCGGGGCCTTTGTGCAGGACCAGGGTGGCGCGGCCGCGCGTGGGGGCGATGTTGTGCTCGAGGTTGGGCCCATTGATCGTGTCCCACAGCGTCCCCGCCTGGGCGACCGCCTCGTCGTGGGTCAGGTCGGCATAGCGCCGGAAGTACGACGCGTCGTCGCGGAACGCCGTCTCGCGCAGGGCGAGGAACCTCCTGACGTACCACTCGCGTACGTCGGCCGGCGAGGCGTCGAGGTAGATCGAGAAGTCGAAGAAGTCGCTCACGGCGAGGCCGCGCCGTCCGTCGCCGCGGGTCCGCGCCGGCGCAAGGACGTTGAGTCCCTCCACGAGCAGGATGTCCGGCGCGGCGACCTCGAGTTCGCCGCCCGGCACGATGTCGTAGGCGAGATGGGAGTAGACCGGCGCGGTCACGACCGGAACGCCGGACTTCACGGCGACGATGAAGCGAAGCAACGCCCGTTGGTCGTAGGACTCGGGGAATCCCTTGCGGTCGAGCAGGCCGCGGCGTTCGAGTTCGGCGTTCGGGAGCAGAAACCCGTCCGTCGTCACCAGCGAGACGCGCGGGTGGTCGGGCCAGCGGGCGAGGAGCTCACGGAGCAGCCGGGCGACCGTGCTCTTGCCGACGGCGACCGACCCGGCGATACCGATGACGAACGGGGTACGCGCGGCGGCGGCGTCCGGCGATCCGCCGTTCGCCTCGCCGGCGAGGAACGTCTGGGTGGCCCGGTGCAACGCCGCCGTCCCCCGTACGTACAGGTTGAGCAACCGGGTCAGCGGCAGGTAGACCTCCCTGACCTCGGTGAGGTCGATCTCGTCCCCGAGCCCTCGCAGCCGCTCGACCTCGGCGGCGCTGAGGGGGAGCGGGGTCTGAGCGGCGAGGCGGGCCCAGGCGGCCCGGTCGAGTTCGACGTACGGAGTGGCCGCCGCGGTGGCGGCCCGGCCCTCCTCGGTGCGCGGCATGGGGCAATTGTTCCCTGCTGTCCAAACTCCGCTGCGACTGGTGCATCTCGACTTGGCCGATCGTCGCTTGCCGTTCATGCGAGCTGGCTACGCTGTGCAGCCATGTGCGGAATTGTGGGGTACGTGGGTTCCGGCAGTGCTTCGAGCACTGGAGCCGGGGGAGGACAGGGCGCGACCAGGGGGGCTGTGAGCGTCGTCGTCGACGGCCTGCGCCGGCTCGAGTACCGAGGGTACGACTCGGCCGGTGTCGCCGTGCCCGACGGCCGATCGGTCCGCGTGAGCAAGCGGGCGGGCAAGCTCGCCAACCTCCAGACCGCTCTCGCCGAGGAACCCCTGCCGGCGAGCCGAGCGGCGATGGGACACACCCGCTGGGCCACCCACGGCGCGCCGACCGACCCGAACGCGCACCCGCACATCGACTGCCACGGCAAGCTTGCCGTGGTGCACAACGGCATCATCGAGAACTTCGCCGCCCTCCGTACCGAACTCACCGAATCCGGGCACCACCTGACCTCCGAGACCGACACCGAGACGGTGGCGCACCTGCTCGAGGACGCATGCGTTGCCTGCGGGGGCGACCTCGCCGCAGCCATGCGCCGGGTCTGTCGGCGCCTGGACGGCGCGTTCACGCTGGTCGCCATCCACGCGGACACTCCCGACCTGGTGGTCGGCGCCCGGCGGAACTCCCCACTGGTGGTGGGCCGCGGCGAGGGTGAGAACTTCCTCGCCTCCGATGTCGCGGCGTTCATCGAGCACACCCGCGAGGCGATCGAGCTCGGCCAGGACCATGTGGTCGCGATCACCGCCTCCGACATCACCGTCACCGACTTCGACGGCGAGCCGGTCAAGACCCGCGAGTTCCACGTCGACTGGGACATCTCTGCCGCTGAGAAGGGCGGCTACGAGTACTTCATGCTCAAGGAGATCGCCGAGCAGCCCAAGGCGGTCGCCGACGCACTGCTCGGGCGGCTCGCCGAGGACGGGCGACTCCGCCTCGACGACATGCGGCTCACCGACGACGAGATCCGCGAGATCGACAAGATCATCATCATCGCGTGCGGGTCGGCGTTCTACGCGGGAATGACCGCGAAGTACGCCATCGAGCACTGGACCCGGATCCCGTGCGAGGTCGAACTGTCGAGCGAGTTCAGGTACCGGGACCCGATCGTCAGCCGGTCGACGCTCGTCGTCGCGATCTCGCAGTCCGGCGAGACGATGGACACCCTGATGGCGCTGCGGCACGCTCGCGAACAGCGGGCCCGAGTGCTCGCCATCTGCAACACCAACGGCTCGACCATCCCGCGAGAGTCCGACGCGGTGCTCTACACCCACGCCGGACCCGAGGTCGGGGTCGCGGCGACGAAGACGTTCCTGACCCAGGTCGTCGCGTGCTATCTCATGGGGCTCTACCTCGCGCAGGTGCGGGAGTCGAAGTTCGGTGACGAGGTGTCTGTCGAGGTCGACCAGCTCGACGCGATGCCGGCTGCCGTGGAGCAGGCGCTGGGCACGATGGGTCAGGTCCGGGCGCTCGCGCAGGATCTCGCGGGCGCCAAGTCGGTGCTGTTCATCGGCCGGCACGTGGGTTACCCGGTGGCGCTGGAGGGTGCGCTGAAGCTGAAGGAGCTGGCGTACATGCACGCGGAGGCGTTCGCTGCCGGTGAGCTCAAGCACGGCCCGATCGCGCTGATCGAGGACGGCCTTCCGGTGGTCGTTGTCGTACCTCCTCGCGGGCGGGACGCCCTGCACGACAAGATCGTCAGCAACATCCAGGAGATCCGCGCGCGTGGCGCCCGCACGATCGTCCTCGCCGAGGAGGGCGACCTGACCGTCGAGAAGTGGAGCGACGTACTGATCCGGTTGCCGAAGGTGCCGACGCTGCTCCAGCCGTTGGTTGCCACCGTGCCGCTGCAGATCTTCGCCTGTGAGCTCGCGATGGCGCGCGGCAACGACGTCGACCAGCCGCGCAACCTCGCCAAGAGCGTCACGGTCGAATAGCTCGCGTTCCCGCTGGTGGCCCGGCAGGGCGGCCGCAAATGACCACGCTGAGCATGCCTGCCGACCTTTGCGAGGTGTCGGCGCCTGTCCCGGCTACCACAGGCATGCTCAGCGTGGTCATTTGCCGGGGCGCCGCAACGTCAGATCGTGACCCCGACCAGATGGCCGACCGCGTACGTCACCGCCATGGCGAGCGCGCCACCGGTGACGGTACGCACGGCCGCACGCGGGGCGGGGGCGCCGCCGAGCCGGGCACTCAGCGTGCCGGTCAGGGCGAGTGCCAGGACGACGGCGACGAAGCAGACCGGTACGCGGGCGCTGGTCGGTGGTAGGCCGATCGCGAGCATCGGCAGCAGTGCGCCGACCGTGAACGCGGCGAAGGACGCGATCGCCGCCTGCCAGGGGCTGGTGAGATCGTCGGGATCGATGCCCAACTCCGCCTCGGCGTGGGCGCGGAGGGCGTCGTGTTTGGTGAGTTCGACGGCGACCTGGCGGGCGAGGTCGGGCGAGATGCCCTTGGTTTCGTACAGTCCGGCAAGCTCGTCGAGCTCGGTGTCGGGGAGTTCGGCGAGTTCGAGGCGTTCCTTGTCCAGCAGCGCCTGCTCGCTGTCGCGCTGCGTGCTCACCGAGACGTACTCGCCGGCCGCCATCGAGAACGCACCCGCGAGCAGCCCCGCGATCCCGGCGATGAAGATCGTGCCGAGGTCGTTCGTCGCCGCCGCGACGCCGACGACGATGCCGGCGATCGACACGATGCCGTCATTGGCGCCGAGGACGCCCGCACGCAGCCAGTTCAGGCGTCCGGCGAGATTGCCGACGTGGAGGTCAGGCTCCTCCGGATGCACTCCCTCGGCGGTGCCGTTGCGTCCGGTGTCGCTCATGGCGGCACGTTAGCCCTCGATCGCTACCTTCGGTAGCGAGGAAAGGCTTGCCGACCTCGGCATGTCGCGTCGTGTCGTGTGGTGCACGACGGCGGATGCGCGAGGATGGGCCGGTGATCGTCGGTCTGGGTATCGATGTGGTGGACATCGAGCGGTTCGAGGCAACGATCCGGCGTACGCCTGGGCTGCGCTTCCGGCTGTTCACCGATGCCGAACGCGACCGGCCCGTCGCATCGTTGGCGGCCCGGTTCGCGGCGAAGGAAGCGCTGGCCAAGGCGCTCGGTGCGCCGGTCGGCCTGCACTGGCAGGACGCCGAGGTCGTGACGGACAGCGACGGGCGGCCGTGGCTGGAGGTACGTGGGTCGGTCGCCGAGCAGACGGAAAGGCTGGGAGTGACCGGCATGCACCTGTCCATGTCGCACGACGCGGGGATGGCCTCCGCCGTGGTGGTGCTGGAGCGGTGAGACCGCCAGCGACCGGCGACCCCGGCAACGAGACCCCGGCAACGAGACCGCGGAAACGAGACCGCGGAAACGAGACCGCGGAAACGAGACCGCGGAAACGAGACCGCGGAAACGAGACCGCGAGCAATGAGACCGCGAGCGATGAGACCGGAGCGGGGATGATCGGCTGATGCGAACGGCCCACACCGTGACGGAGGTCCGGGCCGCGGAGGCGGCTCTGATGGCGACCGTGCCCGACGGCACGCTCATGCAGCGGGCGGCGGCCGGACTCGCGACCGCGTGCGTGGACTACCTCGGTGGTACCTACGGCCGGTCGGTTGTCGTGGTGGCGGGTTCGGGGGACAACGGCGGTGATGCGTTGTACGCAGGTGCCCGGCTCGCCAGTCGCGGCGTCCGGGTCGGTGCAGTCGTGCTCGATCGGGCCAAGGTCCACCAGGGTGGGCTCGCCGCGCTCCTCGCCGCCGGTGGGCGGGTGGTCGACGGATCGGCGTACGACCGGGCGATCGCCCAGGCCGACCTCGTACTCGACGGCATCGTGGGAATCGGTGGTAAGCCGGGTCTGCGTCCGGCCGCCGCGGCGGTGATGGATCTCGTCGAGGCCGACGGCGTTCCCGTGGTGGCGGTCGATGTTCCCAGCGGGATCGACGTCGACACGGGGGAGGCGCCGGAGCGGCACGTGCGGGCGGCGGTGACGGTGACCTTCGGCACGCACAAGATCGGGCTCTTCGTCGACCCCGGGGCGACGGCGGCGGGGGTCGTCCACTTCGTCGACATCGGTCTCGGTCCGTACCTCCCAGAACCTGCCGTCGAGGCGCTCCAGGCGGCGGACGTCGCCGCGCTGCTGCCGGTTCCCGAGCGGGAGGCGCACAAGTACTCGCGCGGTGTCGTCGGGGTGGTCGCCGGTTCGCGGCAGTACACCGGTGCCGCCGTCCTCGCCGTGGGTGGCGCGCTCGGTGGGCCGGCCGGAATGGTGCGGTACGCGGGGCCGGCCGAGCCGGCGAGGTACGTACGGCAGCGCTGGCCGGAGGCCGTGGTCGGCGAGGGGCGCGTCCAGGCATGGGTGGTGGGCTCGGGGCTCGGCAGCGATCCGGAGCGGGCGGGGGACGTGCCGGGGATCCTTGCCGGTGGCGTGCCCGTGATCGTCGATGCCGACGGGCTGCGCTGGTTGCCCGACCGCTGCGACGGGCAGGTGCTGCTGACGCCGCACGAAGGCGAGCTGGGCCGGATGCTCGGCGTGGACCGGGTGCATGTCGCGGCCCATCGGCTCGCCTCAGCCCGGGAGGCCGCGCGCCGGTGGAACGCCACCGTCCTGCTCAAGGGCGCGTCCACGCTGGTGGCGGCGCCGGACGGTCGTGTGCGGGTCAACACGGTCGGCACCTCGTGGTTGGCTACGGCCGGCTCCGGTGACGTGCTGTCCGGTCTCTGCGGATCCCTGCTGGCGGCGGGACTCGACCCGCTCGACGCGGGAAGTGTCGGGGCGTACCTCCATGCGACGGCGGGCGTCCTCGCCTCCCGCGGCGGCCCGATCGCGGCGCAGGACATCGCCCGCCACCTGCCCGAGGCGTACCGCCTCCTCCTCGGCGGTTCGTGACTCCGCACTGCCGCGGGGATCGATGGCGCGGCGTCATCGCGAGCGGTACGCCCGCGGCGTGGCGGACGGGAACCGCTCCAGATAGGACTGCAGCTGGATCGCCGGTGTCGAGACTCCGGTCGCTGCCAGGATGGCGTCCACGATGGCCAGCGCCACCGCGTCGGCGGCGGCGGCCTGCACGGCGAGCACGCCACCGATGTCCGCAGCTGCTCCCCACGTCATGGCCTGGGCGCCGACGGTCGGCGCGATCTCGCCGGTGGCCAGGGCGAAGACGGTGTCCCCGTCGACGAGCGTGTGGACGGGACGGATGGCGCGGGCGAGCCCGTCGTGGCCCGCCGACGCCATCCGGTGGACCTGGGAATGGGTCAGCTGGGCGTTCGTGGCGACGACGGCGAGCGTGGTGTTCATCGGGTCGGACGCCTGGGGAGATCGAGCCCCGACCTGGCGGTCCCGGTAGGCGGCAACCTCGGCGGCGTCCGGGACTCGCGGGCGCAGGTCTTCGTCCTCGACGAGCTGGGCCGCCAGCAGCGCTTCCGTACCCGGCGCGCACGGCGACCCGTGTGCGTTGGCCACCGCCAGCGCACCGACGACCAGGCCGCCACCGAGGTCGATGCTCGCCGTCCCGACCCCGCCCTTGAGCGCCGGAATGCCGAACGTCGTGCCCGTTCCCGCGCCGACGCAGCCGGTACGTACGAACCCGCCGGACGCCGCCGCGGCTGCCGCGTAGCCGAGGTCCGCGTCCGGACGCTTGGTGTGGTCGCCACCCTTGCCGAGGTCGAACACGATCGCCGCGGGCACGATCGGCACGATCGCTTCCGCTGTGATCGGTACGCCGCGCCGCTGCTCCTCACACCACCGCTGGACGCCGGTCGCCGCGGCGAGGCCGTACGAACTGCCACCGGCCAGCGTCACCGCGTCCACGGTGTCGACCAGCGTCCCCGGCGCGAGCGTGTCGGTCTCGTGGGTACCTGGCCCGCCGCCCCGGACGTCGACGGCCCCGATGGTCCCGCGCGGCGGCACCACGACGGTCACGCCGGTGAGCCAGCCGTCGCCGATCCGCTCCGCCTGTCCGACGAGGATTCCGGCGACGTCGGTGAGCGCGCCGTACGGATTGGCGCCCGACCCGTCGCCCGACCCCTCGCCCGATCCGGTGTCGTTCGACTCGGCGCCGTCGTACGCGTTCTGCTTCGTGGTCACAGCGACCGAGCCTAGACAGGACGCGAACGCCCGGTAGCGCGTGGCAGTCGACAGTCAGAGCCAGATCACGCAGAAGGGGGTCCATGGGTGCCGACCTGGCCCGACACGGGCGGAAGGTCCACCTCCACCGCGCAAGTCGTCCTCACCTGGGATGATGGGGCGGTCATGGACACCGCAGCACGCGCCGAGGCGATCATCGACCTGGCCGCCATCCGAAGCAACGTCGCCGCCCTGCGGAAGCGGGCCGGCCACGCCGAGGTCATGGCCGTGGTGAAGGCGGACGGCTACGGTCACGGCCTCGTTCCGTCGGCAGCGGCCGCCGTCGCCGGTGGCGCCACCTGGCTCGGCGTCGCGAACGTCGAGGAGGCCGTCGCCCTGCGCTCGGCCGGGCTCACCGGCCCGCGGATCCTGTCCTGGCTGGCCGCCCCCGGTGAGCGCTGGGCCGACGCCCTCGCCGCCGGTGTCGACGTCGCCGCGTACTCTCCCTGGCAGCTCGGGGAAATCGCCGAGGCCGCCGCGAGCAGAGGCACGACCGCGCGGGTCCATCTCAAGGTCGACACGGGTCTCAGCCGCGGTGGCGCCCACCTCAGGGACTGGCCGGCTCTGGTCGACGTGGCCCTGTCCGCTCAGGCCGACGGGACCGTCACGGTCGTCGGGGTGTGGTCCCACCTCGCCTGTGCCGACGAACCCGGCCATCCGTCGGTCGCCCGGCAGATCGAGGCGTTCGGTGAGGCGTTGGCGTTCGCTGACCGGGTGGGACTGAAGCCCGAGGTACGCCACCTCGCCAACTCCGCCGGCACCCTTGCGGTCCCCGAGTCGCACTTCGATCTCGTACGTACCGGCATTGCCGCCTTCGGTCTCTGCCCCGTGCAGGGGCTGTCCGACGCCGCGGCCGGACTCGTCCCGGCCATGACGTTGCGGGCGCGCCTCGCGCTGGTGAAGCGGGTGCCGGCCGGCGAGGGCGTGTCGTACGGCCATCGCTACGTCACGTCACGGGAGACCACGCTCGGCCTTGTACCACTCGGCTACGCCGACGGTGTGCCGCGCGCAGCAAGTAATGTCGGTCCGGTGTGGGTGGCTGACCGGCGGCGCAGGATCGCCGGCACCGTGTGCATGGACCAGTTCGTCATCGATCTCGGCGACGACCCGAGTGCCGAGGGTGACGAGGTGGTGCTGTTCGGCCCAGGTACATCGGGCGAGCCGACGGCGCACGACTGGGCCGCGGCGACGGGCACGATCTCGTACGAGATCGTCACCCGGATCGGTTCCCGGGTGCCCCGGCGACACGTGGGTAAGGAGGCGGGATGACGCGCGGGGGACTCCAGCTCGGCCGGCGGCCGAGCCTGTTCGGTGCGGCAACCGGTGTCCTGGCGGCAGGTGCGGCCGCGGGTGCCGCGGCCGGTATCGCGGTCGAGCGGTACGTCGTCGGCCGCCGGCGCAACCGTGACGCCGATGGCGAGGAACGGCTGGGTTCTCGTCGCGGAGCGCCCGTCATCGTCAAGACCCGCGACGGCATCGAGCTCTACGCCGAGGTCGACGAACCCGCGCATGACATCGGCGCCGACCCCCTCACCGTCGTGTTCTGCCACGGCTGGGCGCTGAACCTCGACTGCTGGCACTTCCAGCGCGCGGCCGTCGCCGGCACGGCCCGGACGGTGTTCTTCGACCATCGTTCGCACGGCAGGTCCGGCCGGTCGCCCCGCGAGTTGTGCAACGTCGACCAGCTCGGCACGGATCTCGCCGAGGTTCTCGAGGCCGTGGCACCCGAGGGCCCGCTCGTTCTCATCGGCCACTCGATGGGCGGCATGGCGATCCTCGCGCTCGCCGACCAGCACCCGGAGATCTTCGCCGAGCGGGTCGTCGGCGCCGCGCTGCTCGCCTCCAGCGCAGGCGGGCTCGACCGGGTGACGCTCGGCGTTCCGGGGCCCGTCGGTCGGCTGGTGCACCGCCTCGCACCGGCGGTCGTCGCCGCGATCGCCCGCGCACCGAACCTGATCGAGCACGGCCGCAAGGCGGGGAGCGACGTGGGCTACCTGCTCACCAAGCACTACTCGTTCGGTACGAAGGTGCCGGCGGCACGGGTCGAGTTCGTCGCGGAGATGCTGGCCGCGACGCCGATCGACGTGGTCGCCGACTTCTACCCGGGCTTCGCCGTCCACGACAAGTACGACGCCCTCGAAGCGCTGAACGGCGTCGAGACCCTGGTCATGGGCGGCCGTGACGACCTCATCACACCGGTGGAGCACAGCCGGGAGATCGCGGACCGGCATCCGGCCGCCGACTACGTAGAACTCTCCGATGCTGGCCACATGTTCATCATCGAGCACCCCGAGATCGTCAACGCCGCCCTGCGCGAACTGCTGGACCGGGCCGCCGACGCCGCCGAGGAGCGCGCCTCGTGACGATCTGCGTGACCGGCCCGGCCCGGGGCGCCCATGCGACCCGTTCGAACGAGGTGCTGTGATCGATCTGCACGTGACGGAGGCGAAGCCCTCCGACGCGCCCGCCCTGCTGGGGATCATCCATACGGCGTTCGGTGCCCGGCCCCCACTCGACCCACCGGGCACCGCCCTGCAGGAGACGCTCGGGTCGATCGAGGCCGCGGTTGAGGCGTACGGCGGCCTCCTCGCCCGTGTCGACGACCTACCCGCCGGGGCGATCCTCTTCGCCGAAGACGGCGGCTGGTTGGTCCTGCGCAGGGTTTCGGTCCACCCGCGGTTCCAGCATCGCGGCGTCGCGACGGCGATGGTGGGTTGCGCCGAGGAGGTCGCCGAGACGCGCGGGATGGACGGCGTGCGTCTCGTGGCCCGGGCGGAGCTCCCTTCGACGCTGGCGTTCTGGTGGCACCGGGGTTACGTCGAGCTCGCCCGGCGGGGGCCGGAGGTCGATGTGGTCAAGCGCCTCCCGGTCGAGGTGATGGCACCGTCGGCCGGCGACACCCGGGCCGTCGGGGAGCGGCTGGCGGGGCTCCTGCGAGCGGGAGATCTCGTGCTGTTGACGGGCGAGCTGGGTGCGGGCAAGACGACCTTGACGCAGGGCATCGGCGCCGGCCTGCGGGTGCGGGGAGACGTGACCTCGCCGACGTTCGTGATCGCGCGGGGACATCAGTCGCTCGCGGGCGGGCCGTCGCTGGTCCACGTCGATGCGTACCGGCTGGGTGGGGTGCCCGAACTCGACGACCTCGATCTCGACACGTCCCTCGACGAGTCGGTCACGGTCGTCGAATGGGGTGAAGGGTTGGCCGAAGGCCTCGCCGAGGACCGGCTCGACGTCGTGCTGACCCGCTCCCTCGGCGACCCGGCCGGCGGGGTTCTCGAAGGTTGGCCCGGCGGTGCGGCGGATGAGGGTGCAGGGGGTGGGACGGAGACCAGGCGGATCCGGATCGTTCCCGCGGGACGCCGATGGGTCGACGTGCCGCTGCGCGCGGCCCTTGGTGCACCGCCGACCTGAGCGCGACCATGCGAGCTGAGGCATAGGCCATCGGTGGCGATGCCGGATGCATCGGAGCGGCCAGGTGGCAGGGAGTCAGGTGCCGGAGGCGGCGGCGAGGGCGGTGTCGTCGGCGGAGAAGTCCCGGCTCCACTCCTGCGGCGGATGGGTGAGATGCCACCGCACCGATGCCTCCAGTGCTGCCTCAGGGTCGGCGGCCTCCCAGCCCAGCGTGGACCGGATCTTGCCGGGATCCATCAGCAGGTGCTGGCTGAGGGTGCCGGTGAGCATCATGTCCGGCGGCAGCGCGGGGTCGGGAACCCGCACCAGTTCGGTACCGGCGCCGGCGTCGCCCGCGGCCGCAAGGATCTGCTCCGCGAACAGTCGGTAGGGCGCCGTCGGTCTTTCGACGACGTTGAACGCCTCACCCGCACAGTCCGGGTGGTCGAGCACGGTCGACACCGCGCTGGCGACGTCGTCCACGTGGACGCGACTGAACAGGAAACCGCCCGACCCTACCGGTATTGCCGTCCGCCCGGCCCGCAGGCGGCGCAGCACGAACTCGAACCGCCGTTGGTAGTCGTACGGCCCATAGACGCACCCGAGACGTAGCGAGACACCGCCACGGGCGAGGTAGAGCTCCTCGATCTCGAGGTTCTCGTAGTCCGAGCCGTCGACATACCGCCTCTCGCGCAGCGGCGAGGTCTCGGTGAGCGGCACCAGGTCGGTCTGCCGGTCGGTGTGCAGACCTTCGTAGGCCCGGTAGACGTCCCCGCTCGAGATCGCGACCAGCGCGATGTCGTCGGGGAGCGCGGCGAGGGCGGCCTGGGCGTCGGCGCCGTTGCCGGCGGACACGTCGACGGCGGCATCGGGCCGGAACGCCGCGATCTCGCCGGCGGCGCCAGGCAGCGCGGAACGCTCGACGTGCAGGTGTCGTACGGAAGCGAGCTCGGCCGGCTCAGTCTTGCCACGGTGGACCACGAGAACGTCGTGTCCCTGCCGGGCAAGATGCTGGGTGACGGCCCGACCGATGAACCAGGTACCCCCGAGCACCACGATGCGCACTGGCCGACCTCCCGTGGCCGGCGCCGCCGGCCTGCTTTGGTACCCGCTCGTGATGATCGAGCGTGACGTACGACCTCACCGGGTGGGAAGGGGTTCCGCTCCTGGCAGAACCCTCGCATGGCTAGCCTGACCACGTGCTGCTCCTCGCGTTCGACACGGCCACGCCCGCCGTCACCGTCGCGCTTTCCGACGGTCGCGGGGTGCTGGCGAGCTCGCTCGTCGTCGACGCCCGCCGTCACGGCGAGCTGCTCGCTCCTGGCATCGAGGCGGTCCTCCGCGAGGCTGGCGCCGATCGCCGCGACCTCACCGACATCGCTGTCGGCGTCGGCCCTGGGCCGTTCACGGGCCTGCGGGTCGGGCTCGTCACCGCTCGCACGCTCGGCCACATCCTAGAGATCCCGGTCCATGGCGTGTGCACCCTCGACGTCCTGGCGGCGGCGGCCGAGATCGACGAGCCCGCGCAGGGCGGCGCCGTCGGACCGGTCGGCCCGGACCGGTCCGCCACGGGCGCACGGTCCTTCCTCGTGGCGACCGACGCCAGGCGCAAGGAGGTCTACTGGGCACGGTACGCCGACCGTTACACCCGAGTGGACGGTCCGCGCGTCGACCGGCCCGCCGACATCGCGACGACCGACCTGGTGATCGGCCGTGGTGCGCGGCTCTATCCCGACGCGTTTCCGCAGGCGAGCGGCCCGGATGATCCGTCGGCGGGTGACCTTGCGCTGCTGGTAGCGGCTCGCCGGGTCCCGCTGCTCGACCCCGAACCGCTCTATCTCCGCCGCCCCGACGTCGCGGAGCCGGGGGCGCGCAAGAGCGTCCTTACGCGTCCGGTCGCCTGACGCGGCTGGGTCGGTCTGCTCATGGTGGGGCTGCGGCCAGCGCGGAGGTCCGACCTCGACGCGCTCCGCGAACTGGAGACGGCCTGCTTCGGCGTTGACGCGTGGGGTGAAGAGGCGCTTCGTGGTGAGCTGGACGGAGTTCCGGAGACGCGTGAGGTCGTGGTCGCCGAGGAGTCGGGGGAGATTGTCGGCTATGCGGCGCTGCTCGCGGTGGGTGCGACCGCGGACGTCGCGCGCATCGCCGTACGCCCTGACCGTCGGCGTCAGGGCCTTGGCCGCCTCCTGCTGGACAAGGTCGTCGCGGCGGCCCGCGATCGCGGCTGCACCGAGGCCCTGCTCGAGGTGAGTGCGGCCAACGCCGCGGCCATCTCGATGTATGAAGCGGCCGGCTTCGCTCCGCTCGCCCGGCGTCGTGGCTACTACCGGGACGGCGCCGACGCGTTGGTACTCCGGCTGACGCTCGCCCCACCCGGCAGTGACTCCCTTCGCCGCACTGACTGAGCCCGTGCCGCACTGACTGAGCCCGTGCCGCACTGACTGAGCCCGTGCCGCACGCGCGGCGAATGACCACGGTGCCCATGCGTTCGACCAGGGTGCCTATGCGAATGACCACGGTGCCCATGCGCTCGGAACCCGGAACGGTGTCGACACCTGTCCCGGCGACCGCAGGCATGCTCAGCGTGGTCATTGGCCGGAAGGGTGCGCGCGGACTGAAGTTGCCGAAGTCGGACGGCGTTCCGGCAGCCATTGACACCCGCACGAGGCACCTCCAAGCTTTGGCGAGAAATCGATTGCCAACCTGTCGGCCTCGTACGAGAGACGGGTGAGCCGACCGGCACCGGCGTGGCGTGCGAGGGGCAGCCGAAAGCCACCAACCCCTCCGGCGCCCCGGCGAACCCCGGTCCGGTCGCGCGCTCGCCCGCGGAGCGGGGACCGTCTGAACGGATGCGGATCATGGACAACAGAGACGGACTCAGCCGGCGGACCATGCTGCACCTGTCTGCCGTGGCAGCGGGCAGTGTGATCCTCGCGAACTGCTCGCCACAACAGACCGGCGGCACCGACAGTGGTGACAAGAGCGAGGGCCCGGTCTCTGACGCTCTGAAGGGCTCGAAGACCGAGCCGATGCCCATTCCCGCGAAGTTCAGCGAGTCCCCCGAGCTGGCAACGCTGGTCAAGTCCGGCGAGCTCCCGCCGGTTGAAGAACGCCTGCCCGACAAGCCCTATGTCATCCCGCACAACTGGGTGAAGCCAGGGAAGTACGGCGGCGTCATCAGCACCGTCACCGGAGACAGCGAGTCGGGTACGCATGCCGAGTTCATGTACGGCCATTCACTGCTGCGCTGGCTCAACGACGGGCAGGACATCGCGCCCGGTCTGGTCGAGAGCTGGGAGTCCAACGCCGACGCGACGGAGTGGACCCTGCATTTTCGTTCCGGCGTGAAATGGTCCGACGGCGAACCGTGGACGACGGCCGACATCATGTTCTGGTGGGAGGACATGGTGCTCAACGAGGACCATCCCGAGGTCCCGCCGGATGAGGCGAAGTCCGGTACGGGCACCCTGATGAAGATGACGGCGCCGGACGATCTCACCATCTCGATGTCGTTCGACGCGCCTGCACCGCTCACCGCCGACCGGCTGGCGATGTGGGTCAAGCGGGGCAACGGCCCAGGCTGGATGGAACCCAAGCACTACATGAAGCAGTTCCATCCGAAATACACCAAGGGCGTGCCGAAGGACTGGGCCACCGAGAAGGGCGAGTTCGACAAGAAGCGGGTCTGGGCGCGCAACCCCGACTGCCCGGTGCTGACCGGCTGGAAGTGCGGGTCGTACGCCGAGGGCAAGAAGGTCGTCTACGAACGCAACCCCTACTACTGGTGTGTGACCCCCGACGGTGCCCAGCTGCCGTATCTCGACAAGCTCGTCTTCAATGTGGTCGAGAATCCTGAGGTCCAGAAGCTCCAGGCGACCGAGGGGAAGATCAACTTCCTGTACGCCGGCTTCACGTCGATCTTCCTCAGCGATATCTCGACACTGAAGCAGACCGAGGACCAGACCAAGCTCCGCGTCAACCTCTGGGACGCCGGTGACGGGAGCGGTTCCCTGGTGTTCTTCAACCAGGACTACCGCGAACCCAAGATGCGCGAGCTGATCCGTAACGCGAAGTTCCGCCAAGCTCTGTCACATGCGTACAACCGCGAGGACGTGCAGAAGGCCGTCTACTTCAACACCGGTGAGCTCACGACGGGAACGATGAGCCCGAAGGGGATCGAGTTCCACGTCAACGACGAGGGCAAACAGGTGTACAAGTCGTGGCGGGACAGCTACCTCGAGTACGATCCCGAACTCGCCAAGAAGATCCTCGACGAGATCGGGGTGGTCGACAAGGACGGCGACGGCAAGCGGGAGATGCCGGACGGCACGAAGCTGCGCGTCCATCTCGACTACCACGCCGACTCCGCGCCCGAACACGTGCAGAAGAACGAACTCCTGGCGCGGGACTGGCAGGCGATCGGCATCGACGCGAAGTTGAATCCCGTCGCTCCGGACGGTTACGGCGACCAGTGGCGGTTCGGAAAGCTGATGACCAACACCAACTGGGAGACCGGCGACGGGCCCAACTGCCTGGTCTACCCGCAGTGGATGGTGCCGATCGAGTCCTCACGCTGGGCGCCGCTACAGGGCGAGTTCTACAACGTCAGGGGAACTCCTGCGGAGAAGCAGGAGAAGGACGTCGATCCGTACGAGCGGACTCCTCCCCGGATGGAGCCCGAGCCCGGCGGTCCGATCGAGCGGCTCTGGAAGCTCTACGACCAGAGCAAGATCGAGCCGGACGAGATGAAGCGGCACCAGTTGGTGTGGGAGATGGTCAAGATCCACATCACTGACGGCCCGTGGCTGCTGGGTGTCTGCGCCAACACGCCGTACATCGTGCTGGTCCACGACGACATGAAGAACGTTCCCACCAAGGAGAACCTCGCCCTGGGCGGCTTCGCCGCGCCGTGGATCCATCCCACACCGGCTGTCTACGACCCCGAGACGTGGTACTGGGAGAACCCAGACCAGCACGTCGAAGGTGGTGCCGCCTAGCACCGGTCACCGCCGCGCCGCCGCCTCACCCTCGTCTCGCCCATCCCGTGATCATGATCGTGATGAGGAAGGTTTTCCGGTCATACGACCGCTGTTCCTTCATGATCACGGTGGGCTGGCGATGTGAGGTCCCGGCGCCCGGACCATCGATGCCCAGGGTGGGGGCGGCGGTCGAGGGCCGGTGTCGGTCGACGTGGTGTACTGCTGTCTGGTGCTGACGCACGCGCGCACCAGCACCAGACAGCAGCACCAGACAGCAGCACCAGACAGTCGACGGCATCCCCGCGGGAGCACACCACCATGGCTGACGAGCCGCTCGTGCTCGGCATCGAGACCTCGTGTGACGAAACTGGCGTCGGTATCGTCCGCGGTCAGACACTGCTCGCCGATGCGGTCGCCTCCAGCCTCTCCGAGCATGCGCGGTTCGGTGGTGTCGTTCCCGAGGTCGCCAGCCGGGCCCATCTGGAGGCCATGGTTCCGGCGCTCGAGCGGTCCGCTCGGGAGGCCGGCGTACGGCTGAACGACATCGACGCGGTCGCGGTCACCAGCGGGCCGGGCCTTGCCGGAGCCCTCCTGGTGGGGGTCGCCTCGGCGAAGGCACTCGCGCTCGGGCTCGGCCGGCCGCTCTACGGCGTCAACCATCTCGCCGCGCACGTCGCCGTCGACACCCTCGAACACGGCCCCCTTCCGCAACCATGTCTGGCGCTGCTGGTATCGGGCGGGCATTCGTCGCTGCTGCTCGTCGAGGACGTGACGGGACGTGTCACACCGCTCGGCGCCACGATCGACGACGCGGCCGGCGAGGCGTTCGACAAGGTGGCGCGACTGCTCGGCCTCCCATTTCCCGGCGGGCCCTACATCGACCGTGCGGCCAAGGAAGGCGACGCGGCCTTTGTGGTCTTTCCGCGCGGTCTCACCGGTCCACGGGACCTGCAGCGGCACCGGTTCGACTTCTCCTTCTCCGGACTGAAGACCGCCGTCGCCCGCTGGGTGGAGACCCGCGAGCGGGACGGGGAGCCGGTACCAGTCGCCGATGTCGCAGCCTCCTTCCAGGAGGCCGTCTGCGACGTGTTGAGCCGCAAGGCCGTCGACGCCTGCCGTACGCACGGAGTTGCGGATCTCCTGGTCGGCGGCGGTGTCGCCGCCAACTCCCGGTTGCGGGCCATGATCGCCGAGCGGTGTGCCGCAGCCGGCATCCGCCTCCGCGTACCACGCCCGTCGTTGTGCACCGACAACGGCGCGATGGTGGCCGCGCTGGGTGCGGAGATGGTCGTGCGCGGGCGTACTCCGTCCCGGCTCGACCTGCCGGCAGACTCCTCGCTGCCGGTGACCTCCGTCGCGGTCTGACATCCGTCCTACGTCGATCCAAGTGGTACGACGTGCAAGGCCGGGTTGACGGTTATCCGTCGCAGGAACGGAAATGTGACAACCAGCGGGTCCACGTGCGCACCGCGAGAGCGCCTCGAACAGGAGCCCTATGGCGTCCAACGCGTTCCATGCCGTGACGGAGTTCCCCGGCAGGCAAGTTCGCCGGCCGGGGAAGGCCATGGTCAGGGTGCCGGGCGGTACTTTCCAGATGGGGGCGGCGGGCTTCTACCCCGAAGAGGGTCCGGTCCGGACGGTCAGCGTCGCGGGATTCTGGATGGACGCCTATCCGGTCACGGTCGCGGCTTTCCGCCGGTTCGTCCGCGCAACAGGTCATGTCACGGATGCCGAACGGTCCGCCGTTGCCGGTGGCCGCCACGATCGGCGGATCGTCTCGCCGGGTTCCCTCGTGTTCCGCCAACCTTCGCGGCCGGTCGACCTGTCCGACAACGGGCTGTGGTGGTCGTCGGTACCTGGGGCGTCGTGGCGGCATCCGGAGGGGCCCGACAGTTCGGTGCACGGTCGCGAGCGGCATCCCGTCACCCACGTGAGCTACGACGACGCGGTGGCCTACGCGGCCTGGGTCGGTCGCCGGCTGCCCACCGAGGCGGAGTGGGAATATGCGGCACGCGGTGGCCTCGACGGGGCGGTGTACGCATGGGGCGACACGTTCAGCCCTGGCGGACGACTCCTCGCGAACGTCTGGCAGGGCGCGTTTCCGTGGCGGATGGCGCGGTGGAACCGCTTCTCCGGCACGTCGCCGGTCGGAAGCTTTCCGTCCAACGGTTATGGCCTCCACGACATGACCGGCAACGTGTGGGAGTGGACGGCCGATCCCTTCATCGCACGAAGCGCGACCTTTCGGGCGAAGGCGAGTTGCCTGCCGAACGGCGTACTCCGTCCGGCGGTGCCGCGCCCGCGCGAGCCCGAGGACGCATGGCGCGGACATGAGCCGGAGGGTCCGCCGGATCACGGCGGCGGCGACCACCTTGATGCCCGGGCCGACGCCCACGTCGGCGCCGGCAACACCGTCCGGGTCCTCAAGGGAGGGTCGTTCCTGTGCGCCGACACGTACTGTCTGCGGTACCGACCCGCCGCCCGCCAGGGCGCGCCGAGTACGTTGACGGCCTGCCACCTGGGGTTCCGCTGCGTGCTCAGCGGGTAGGGCGGCGGGCCAGCCGGCGCACCGCGGCGAGCAGGCCGCGGTTGCGCCGGCGCGGACCGGGCTCGGTGCCGGCGGCGATCGGCAGTCCGGCCGCGGCCCACGCCTTTGTGCCGCCACGCAACGACAGGGCGGTACGCCCCAACCGGACCAGGCGGTCCGCGCCGTGGCGCGACCGGTTGCCCATCGAACACACCGTCAGCACCTGACCGGGCGGCAGTGCGTCGAGCTCGAACGCGAGCCGGTCGAGGGGGACGTTCAGCGCCCCGGCGATGTGGCCCGCGGCGTACTCCCGCTCCGTGCGTACGTCCACGACCGGGTCGCCGGCCGCCCACAGCTCCTGCGCGACCTGGACGTCGACCTCCTCCGCACCTGGCGGCTCTGTCATGACCCGCCTGGTGCGTCGCGGATCTCGAAGACCGGATGGCGATCGGCCTCAGCCTCGAAGTCGGCCAGTGCGGAACCCGGTCGTACGTCGAAATAGGGCCGGACGATCGGCACCGTCCTGAGGTACTCGCGCAGGACCGGCGCGGCAGCGGCCGGACCCAGCTCACGCAGGTGCACGGGCTCGACCCGCCCGCCGCGTTGCAGCATCACCTGGCCGGCGGCGCGGACGTTGCGTACCCACTGGACCGGGCCGTACGGCGCGACCACGTACCGGCCGGACACGTTCTCGACCAGGGTCACCGGCGTGGTGCGGGGTTGGCCCGTGCGGCGGCCGGCGACCGTGAGCAGGTATGTGTGCCGGTCGATCCAGCCACGCCGGGTCAGCCACGTGACGGCGCGGTTGCCGGTCCGCCGGAGTCTCGTCTGCTGAAATCGCTTGGCCACAAGGGCATTATGAACCGGCCTCACCCGCCATCGAGGGGTTGGCGCCAGCTTGGCCCGATATCGCGTGGAATGTCCAACCACCCCCGTCGGGCGCCGGTTGGCCGCCCATCGTTCGTTTGGCACCATGGCCCGGTGCCGGAAGCCGCGCGTCGGAAGTCGTTGGCCGCACGGGTGCTCGTGCCCGTGCTGGCGATAGCGGTGACGGCTGGCTGCGGCGCGCTGGGCTTGGGTGGAGACGCGGGCGGCCCCGGTGTTCACACACCGTCCGCCGACCGGACGTCGAAGCCCTCCCGCGGCTCGGCCAGCGGCCGCTCACCCGCACCGCCTCCGCCGAGCCTCCGCGTCCCCACACCGGGACCCACGCCGACACCAGGCAGAAAGGCGGCCGCACCCGCCGCGCTGCCGTGGGGCCCGACGAAGGCGGAGTGGGCACGGGCCAGGCGGATCGTCGGCCACATGAGTCTGGGCGAGAAGGCCGGCCAGGTCATCGTGGCCGGCTTCGACGGTACGTCGGCGCCGCTCAGCCTGCTGCGCCGCCACCATGTGGGCGGCGTCATCGTGATGGGCAACAACGTCGCCTCGACCGATCAGGTCCGCGACGTCAACCGCGCTCTGCAGGACGAGGCGCGCCGTCTGGGCAGGAGCTGGCCGGTCGTCATCGGCGTGGACCAGGAGGGCGGCCGAGTCGCCCGTGTCAAGGGAGGGTTGACGGAGTTTCCGGCGTACATGACGCTCGGCGCCGCCCGTGACGCCGGCCTTGCGCGGACGGTCGCGCGGGCGAGTGGGAAGGAACTCCGCGACCTCGGATTCACGATGGTGTTCGCACCTGATGCCGACGTGACGACCGGGCCGGACGATCCCACGATCGGCAGCCGCTCCGCTGGTAGCGATCCCAGCGTGGTCGCCTCGACTGTCAAGGGCTCCTTGCGCGGCTACGCCGAGGCCGGCATCGTCGCCGTCCCCAAGCACTTCCCCGGCCACGGCAGCGTTCCGGCCGACAGTCACGTGAGCCTGCCCGTGCAGGAGGCATCGCTGGCGGAGCTCCGCCGGCGCGACCTCGTACCTTTCAAGGCCGCCGTCGGTGCCGGGGCGCAGGCGGTGATGGTCGCGCACATCGACGTTCGCGCCGTCGATGCCGGTGCGCCATCGTCGGTGTCGGGCCCGGTGATCGGCGGGATGCTCCGCGAGCGGCTAGGCTTCTCCGGCGTCGTCGTCACCGATGCGCTCGAGATGGCCGGCGTAGCGGAGAAGTACGGCAGTGCCGACGCGGGCGTGCGTGCCCTGCTCGCGGGCGCCGACATCCTGCTGCTGCCGGCCGATGCCGGCGCGAGCCATACGGCCGTCGTGCGTGCCGTCCGTTCCGGTCGGCTGCCGCAGGCCCGCCTCGACGCGGCGGCCGCGCGGTCGATCGCGCTGATGCTGCACCAGCGCGCGAGCGTGGGTGCCGATCCGTTGTCAGCGGCCGCCTTGGGTGGGTCGTCCCGGGCGTCCTACACCGCGTCGTTGCGGGGGCTCACCGTCGCGTCAGGTCCCTGTCGTGGCCGGCTCGTCGGTTCGCGGGTGCAGGTGATCGGAGGAGACCGGGAAGACCGGGAGCGGTTCGCCGCCGCCGCGCGCGACGCGGACCTCGACGTGACCCGGAGCGCGGCCGAAGGCGCCGGTGGTGCCGGCGACGTCGTACGCCTGCTCGACACGGGATGGGAGCAGGGCTCGGGCGATGTCGTGGTCGCGCTCGACACGCCGTACGGCCTCGGCGGCAGTCGGGCGGAGAAGGCGCGGATCGCGTTGTACGGAAGGACACCGGCCGCCTTCCAGGCACTGGTTGACGTCCTCACCGGCCGGGCACGCGGCACCGGCCGGCTCCCCGTCGATGTCGACGGCCTGCCGCCGCGCGCCGGCTGTCCCCGCTGACGACGCTCAGGAGCGCAGGGCGGCGACGACGTCGATCTCGACCAGGATGTTCATGAGCGTGGAACCGACCGTGGTCCGGACCGGGTACGGCTTCTCGAGGAACGACTCGTACACCCGGTTGAACTCCGCGAAGTCGTCGAGGCTCGCGAGGTGCACGGTGGCCTTGACGACGTCGGCGAAGGTGAGACCGCGCTCGGCCAGCACCGCGGCGACGTTGCGCATCACCTGGGCGGTCTGCTCGGCCACGCCGCCCTCGACCAGCGTGCCGGTCGCCGGATCCTGGGGGCCGAACCCCGCGGTGTAGAGAAAACCGTTCGCGACAATGCCTTGGGAGTAGGCACCCGCGGGGTTCGGTGCCTTGCCCGTACGAACTTCTTCCCGTGCCATGTGCGAGCCCTTCCGTCGTCGTCTCGACTGCCGGCCAACCTTCGAGGGTGAGGCTGGTCGAAACCCTAACGAAGTCTCTGCGTACGCCCACCGGTGAGGGGACGCCGGGGGAGCGGGCTGGAGTAGACGACGCTCGTCGTCACCGCACCGAGTCCCGCGATGCGTCCGGTGATCTCTTCGAGGTGACGCATCGAACGCGCCAGCACCTTGAGGACGAAACAGTCCTCGCCCGTGACGTGATGCGCCTCGGCGATCTCGGGCGTCGCCGCCAGCAGGTCGTGAAAGGGCTTGTAGTTGCCGGTGGGATAACGGAGCCTGACCAGCGCCATGATCGCGTATCCCAGGCGTTCGGCGTCGATCACCGCGGAGTAGCCGGCGATGACTCCGCGCTCTTCCAGGCGGCGGACGCGTTCGGTGACGGCGCTCGGTGACATCGCGACGGTCCGGGCGAGGTCGGCGAAACTGGCCCTGCCGTCGCGCTGGAGAGCGTCGATGATCCGCCAGTCGGTGTCGTCGAGGGGAGCGCCGGTGGATTCCACGGTCATGTGGGATGGATACCAGGCGATGCCTGGCAAATCCAGGTCCGCGCCGTGGATCGCTTCTTCAGCTCGGTCCGACGTGTCCGTAACGTTGCCAGACATGACGATCACGACGCCGAACCCGGTCCTCTCGGTGCCGCTGCGTACGCCTGACGACGCGGTGGCGTACTTCTCGGCCAGCCTTGCGTTCCACGCTGACGTGTCCGATGTGCAAGCCGCGCTTGACAGTGGGGCGCCGGGGTTCGTCCTCGTCGACTCGCGGGGGCCCGGGGCCTGGACGCAGGCCCACGTCCCGGGCGCTGTGCACCTGCCGACCGCGGAGATCCCGACACGCGCGGGTGCCCTGCTCGATCCAGGCGTACCCGTCGTCACCTACTGCTGGGGACCGGGCTGCAACGGCGCCACCAGGGCGGCGCTCGCCCTTGCCCAGCAGGGATATCGGGTGAAGGAGATGCTCGGCGGGATCGAGTACTGGATCCGGGAAGGATTCGCTGTCGAGACACCTGAGGGCGTCACCGCACGGCAGGCCGATCCGCTGACAGCGCCGGTGCGCAGCCGGTCCTGCGACTGCTGACGTGGACGAACGGCGACGTCAGCTCAGGTGGTCACGGCCGGCGGGCGCGTCCCAGTCCAGCACCGGCCCGGCGGGAACGATGCGGTACGGATTGAGCTTGCCGAATCCGGTGTAGTAGCCGCGTTTGATCGCCACGAAGTCGGTCGTCTCCTTGAACGCCGGACGCTGGTACAGGTCCCGTGCGTACGCCCACAGGTGCGGGTAGTCGACCAGTCGGCGCAGGTTGACCTTGAACAGCCCGTAGTAGACGGTGTCGAACCGTGCGAGTGTCACCCAGAGCCGCACGTCGGACTCGGTGATCCGGTTGCCGAACAGGAAACGGTTGCCGGCAAGGCGGCGTTCGAGCGTGTCGAGGGTCTGGAAGAGGCGGTGCACCAGGTTGTCGTAGGTGCCCTGGTCGGGTTCGTTGCCGATCACATAGACGGCATTGTTGATGTCGTTGTAGAGCGTTTCGTTGAGCGTGTCGATGTCGGCACGCAGCCGCGGCGGATAGAGGTCCGTCCCGTCCTCGGCCAGACCCTCGAACTGGGTGGCCAGATCGATCGTCAGGTCCGGGAAGAAGTTGCTCACGATCTTGTGCGTCTGCTTGTCCCACAGCGTCGGGACCGAGACATGCCCGGGGTAGTCGGGGTGGGTCGCGTCGTAGGCCTGGCGGAGCAAGGTGAAGCCGTTCACCGGATCCGGGCCGGTGTCCTCGCGAAACGCCCAGCCGCGGCCGTCCCGCTCCCCGTGGACGTAGGACGCCGAAACGAGGCCGGAGAGGCCGGCGAGCTTGCGCACGATGGCCGCACGCTGTGCCCATGGACAGCTCCAGGCGAGGTACAGGTGGTAGCGGCCCGGCTCGGCCGGATACTCGGTGGACCCGTCGGAACTCAGCCGGCCGCGGAACGGATAGAGGTCGAGTGGCCGCTCGAAGCCGTCCTCGCCGAATTTGGCGTCCTTGACCGAATACGTGCCATATGCATCGTAATCGACCGGACTCGCGTACGCGGCGTCCTGCGATTCCTGCGTGGAGCTCATAGCGACGAAAACGCCACCGGCCGCCTCGTTAGTCCCTCCCGGACCTCGGTCGTGTGACGGGTCCACGCGGCGGCGCCGCTTTTGCCGGACGTGCCCTTGATGCCGAGGCGTGTTGGCTGAAGGTGCCCCTCACGCGGGGGTCGGGTCGACGAGCAGGGCGAGTGTGCCCTGCTCGCTGCGGGTGACGACGACCGTGGCCGCACCGGGTCCGCGGACTCCCAGCCGTTTGCGCAGCGTCTGCGGGTCGACGTCGACTCCCCGCTTCTTCACTGTGAGGTTCCCGACCTCACGGTCCCGGAGCTCACGCTTCAACACCTTCAGGTCGTACGGAAGGACGGCGACGACCCGGTAGGCGGACGCGAAGGGCGTCGACACCAGCTGGTCAGACGTGAGATAGGCGATCTTCGGATGCAGCAGGGATCCGTCGACCAGGGGAGCGACGCCAGTGACGAGCCCGGCGCGGATGACCGCGCCGTCGGGTTCATAGAGGTACGCCAGCGGAGGCGAGACTGGCGCGCCTCCGGGGTCATCGGCATCGGTCATCGTCACCCGGTCGGCCCACCCGCCTGTCTGCCCCGCCCACTCGCCGGCCTCACCCGCAGGCACTCCGCCCGCCGGGAGGACGGTCGCACGGCGGCGGTCGCCGACCCCGGTCCGCAGCCGCCCTGCCCACAGGGCGGCCTCCTTCACCTCACCGCCGACGCTGATCCACTCCGCTTCGACGCCGGCCGGGATCAGCCGGTGCGGGATGATCGGCGCGGTCTTCACGCAGGCGTCGCCCCGCAGCAGCTCCTCGACGAACGACCACGGCGGCGAATAGTCCGCAGAGTCGAAGATCCGCCCGCGAAGAGAGCGCCGGGCCGGGTCCGCCACTGCTGCGGAGTACGCCGCACGGTCCACCTCCCGCGCATCCGCCTGCTCGACCGACGCGTGCCCGGCCAGGTCCAGCTCGGCGAGGTTGGCGCGGGCGATGGCCACTGTCAGCGGGTCCGTGTCGACGCCGGTGACCTGGACGCCGGCCCGGGCGAGGGCGATCAGGTCCCCGCCGATGCCGCAGCAGAGGTCGACGATCCGGGCACCACGTTCCGGGGACGACTCGGGGCTTGGCGGCCCTGTCGTTTCCGGAGCGATCGTCTCCGGAGGGTCCAGGCGGCAGTCGGCATCGACAATGCGCCCGGCCCGGTATGCGGCCACCGCGCCGGTCGTCGCCTGCTCCAGGCCGTCCCGGGTGAAGAACATCCTGCCCGCGTCCTCGCCCCACTTGACCTGGGCACGCCGCCGAAGCGCGGCCTGCGTCATCGCCGCCGCCACCAGGTCGGGGGGATGGCGGCGCCGCAGCCGGGTCCCGAGCGCGACCGCTGTGTGTTCCTCGTACGCCGTGCACGCTTCCGCGAGGAGATCACGGCCGGCTGGCGTGAGCAGATCCCGGAACGTCTGGAGATCCACGAGGACACTCCTTCCGCGATCCGGGACGCGACACGCCACGCCATCTGGCACTCGGGTTGACCGAGTGCTAAGAGACCGCCTAGATTCTGAGTTGGCACTCTCGACCTTAGGGTGCCAACCAACAAGCCCGCGACGAGGCGGCCGGCACCCGCGACGACGGCTCGCCACACGTCGCGCCATAGGTGAAAGCACAGCCACCCGTGACATCCCGTGAAGGGGGAGGTCAACAAGTGTCGGTCTCCATCAAGCCACTCGAGGACCGGATCGTCGTCAAGGCGCTGGACGCCGAAGAGACGACGGCGTCGGGACTCGTGATCCCCGACACCGCGAAGGAGAAGCCCCAGGAGGGTGAAGTCCTCGCGGTCGGGCCTGGTCGCATCGACGACAACGGCAAGCGCATCCCGCTCGACGTCAGCGTCGGCGACAAGGTGATCTTCAGCAAGTACGGCGGCACCGAGGTCAAGTACAGCGGCGAGGATCTGCTGATCCTCTCGGCTCGTGACGTCCTCGCTGTCGTCACCAAGTGACACCAGGTCGCGGACTCACGCGCGTGGGGTCGTCGCAACACAACCTGTCGACCCCGAAGTCAAGACCAGCAACCAACCGATGACCTGACGACTGACACCGCCCCGGCGGCCTCCACATACCGGGGCGCCGGGGCGGTGTCGTGGAAGGACACACATACCCATGCCGAAGATCCTGGAGTTCGACGAGAACGCGCGGCGCGCCCTGGAGCGCGGCGTCGACGCTCTCGCGAACACCGTGAAGGTGACGCTTGGGCCACGCGGCCGCAACGTCGTCATCGACAAGAAGTGGGGCGCACCGACCATCACCAACGATGGCGTCACGGTCGCCCGTGAGGTGGAGCTCGAGGACCCGTTCGAGAACCTCGGCGCCCAGCTCGTCAAGGAAGTTGCGACGAAGACCAACGACATCGCCGGTGACGGCACCACGACGGCGACGGTGCTGGCGCAGGCGATGGTCCACGTCGGCCTCCGGGCCGTCGCCGCCGGCGCCAACCCGATGTCGCTCAAGAAGGGCATCGATGCTGCCGTCGAGGCGATCAACACCGAGCTCCTCGAGCAGGCCAAGTCCGTCGACACCAAGGACGAGATGGCCCACGTGGCCGCGATCTCGGCCCAGGACAAGACGATCGGGCAGCTCATCGCCGAAGCGTTCGACAAGGTGGGCAAGGACGGTGTGATCACCGTCGAGGAGTCCAACACTCTGGGCACCGAGCTCGAGCTCACCGAGGGCATGCAGTTCGACAAGGGGTTCATCTCCCCGAACTTCGTGACCGACGCCGAGCGCCAGGAAGCTGTCATCGAGGATCCGTACATCCTGATCAACCAGGGCAAGATCTCCTCGATGGCCGACCTCCTGCCGCTGCTGGAGAAGGTCGTCCAGGCGAGCAAGCCGCTGGTGATCATCTCCGAGGACGTCGAGGGCGAGGCGCTCGCGACGCTCGTCGTCAACAAGATCCGCGGCATCTTCAACTCGGTCGCCGTCAAGGCGCCCGGATTCGGCGACCGCCGCAAGGCGATGCTCGAGGACATCGCGACGCTCACCGGCGGCCAGCTGGTGGCGCCCGAGCTCGGCCTCAAGCTCGACCAGGTGGGGCTCGAGGTCCTGGGTACCGCCCGCCGGGTCGTCGTCACCAAGGACGACACGACGATCGTCGACGGCGGCGGTTCCGCCGACGACGTGGCGGCCCGGGTCGCGCGGATCAAGGCCGAGATCGACCAGACCGACTCCGACTGGGACCGCGAGAAGCTCCAGGAGCGGCTCGCCAAGCTCGCCGGTGGTGTCTGTGTGATCAAGGTCGGCGCCGCCACCGAGGTGGAGCTGAAGGAGAAGAAGCACCGGATCGAGGACGCGGTCTCCGCTACCCGTGCCGCGATCGAGGAGGGCATCGTCACCGGCGGTGGCGCCGCCCTCGTCCACGCGGCCGTCGCTCTCGACAAGGTGTCGGCCAACGGTGACGAGAAGATCGGTGTCGATCTCGTCCGCGCTGCGGTGCTGGAGCCGCTGCGGTGGATCGCCGAGAACGCTGGTGCCCAGGGCTACGTCGTCGTGGAGAAGGTGCGCGAGGCGGGCAAGGGCAAGGGCTACAACGCCGCGACCGGCGAATACGGCGACCTGACCGCACAGGGCGTCATCGACCCGGTGAAGGTGACCCGCTCGGCGCTCGCGAACGCGGCGTCGATCGCGGCCATGCTCCTCACCACGGAGACGCTCGTCGTCGACAAGCCCGAGGAGCCTGAGCCGGCACCCGCGGGTGCGGGCCACGGCCACGGCCACTGATCGGCGAGAAGTACAGAAGGGGCCTCTCCTGCGCGGAGGGGCCCCTTCTCCGTTGACTGGTTGAGGTTCAGCGTCAGCGCGCCGGACGAGACTTGAGGGCGCGAACCTTCACGGTGGCGGTCGTCTCCCGGACGGGACCACCGAGAATGTCGTCGGCCTTGTCCTTGTGGAACGCAATATCGGCGTGGTACTTGATCCGGGCGATCTGCCCGGCCGCGATCTCGACCCTGCGCTCGGCGAAGCCAGGCGTTCCGAATCGCACGGTGTGCGGCCCGGCGGGCAGCGGGTACGCCCAGACCGACCAGCTGGCCCGGCGTTCGTTGCCGTCGATGGTGATCGTCGGCGGGTCGACCCAGGTGCCCCAGTTGGGACTCTCCGCGATGAGTGTGCCGTTCTCCTCCACGGCGATCAGGCTGTCGAAGTCGAACGTGACCTCGACCGCGCCCCACCCCTGCGGCAGGTCAGGGTAGGACGACCCGCGCTTCTGGTCGACGAGTACCGCGGGCGGCGTCGGTTCGGTCGGCGGCAGCGTCATCGCGTCCCCTTCCGCTTCTGTGACCGCTTGGGTCGTTGGCTGCCCTTCCAGCCCGAATAGCCGACCCACATCCCGTAGAGACCCAGGAGTGCGCCGAGTGCGCCCACCGCCGGTACGCCTCCGTACCACGTGATGCCGACGAAGAAGACGATCCAGACCACCGAGACGACCCCGATCGCCAAGGACATCCATGCCTGGAAGGCGTGCCCAGGGGTCCTCGCTGGCGACCGTTTGCCATCCTGTTGGCGACCACGGGTCGGTTTCAGGACGGGGGAGTACTCGAACTCGGTGACCTGGCCCTCAGCGATCGTCAGCTGTGTGGTTTGGCGCGGCCGACCCTCCTGCACCTCGATCAACCGTTCTCCCGCCGGAACGACGATGAGGGCACGACCGAAGCCATGCGTCGCGGGCTTCCCGTCGACACCGATGATCGGCAGAGCGGCGTTCTGTTCCGAGCGTGGGCACCAGGCTTCGATCGCGACGGCGCCATGACCTGCCGGAAGCAGGAGTTGGTCATCGGAGTTCGGTGCCCGCACGTCGTAAGGCGTTCCCGGGTAGGTGGTCAGAACGTCGTCGGGAGCGGCGCTCACGTCATTCACCACCAAGCTTGCGTTCGATGTCCTCGTCGGACTGACGGTCGTCGCTCAACACCCAGTCGGTGACATTGTCGCCAGCTTGGGTGGTCCCGCCCGCAATGCCGCCCCAGCTGCCAGGGCTCGAGGGGCTGAAGACCCTGTTCCCGTCGGTGGCGAAGTCCCTGACGACGTCGCCGGCGCTCTTGTAGCCGGCGTACCGGCCGCCATCTCTCTTCTGGAACTTCCGGAGGGCGTTCTCCATGCCGGACTGCCTGAGCTTGTAGAGGATGTTCTTGAGCTTGAAGAGGATCTGGTTGACCTTTGCGATGAACCTTGTCGCCCGGCTGCCGGTCGACGCCGCCCGGACGGCCGTCGCTGTCCCGGCCGCTGCGGTCGAGGCGCCGAACGTGACCGGCGCAGAGGCCAGCGCCGGAATCCAGACCATGATCAGCCACTCGACGAAGTCGGCGATCAGGCCGAGGACGAAGTTGTAGGCGAGCTCCATGAGCATCTTGGCGACACCCATGATCGCCTGGATCAGCTTGACGTCGTTGGCGACGCCCAGCACGCCGTCGGCGAAGTCGTTGAGCTTGGTCTTGGCGGCATTGGCGGCTTCACCTTCCCAGGTCACCAGTCCGGCATTGGCGGCGTCGCGAACCTCGCCGGAGAGGGGCACGAGGGCGTTCTGGACGCGGGCCCACTTGGCCATGTCCGCGTCCATGCGCTCGGGGTTGCCGGTGACATAGCCGATCGCGTCCTGCAGCGGCTGAATCCAGTCGATGAGGAACCCGAGGCCCTGGCTGATCAGCCAGTTCAGCGGGTCGGCGCCGATCGCCATGACGCTGCCCGCCATGCCCGCGACCGACCCGCCGATGCTGGCGACTTCGGACCAGTTGGCGCCTGGGTCGTCGAGGAACTTGTCCCCGGACTTCCAGATGCCCACTCCCTGGCCGGCGAAGGGGATCTTGTCCACCTGGTTGTTGTCGAGCCGCCAGGTGCCGGTGTCTGCGTTGGCGCCCGTGTCGTTGGTGACGTCGCTGTCGGTGTCGTTCGTCGTCATCTCGCGCCCACTATCCTCAGAATCCTGGCATGCCGGTGTCGTCGAGCGCGCCCTCGAGTTGCGTGAGAGCCTGGGTGATGCCGTCCTCGGTGGCTCTGTATGTCTTCCCTGCGGCGTCGACGCGCAGGACGTTGTCCTGCAGCGACTCGCCCATCATCTTCAGGTGTTCGAGGGTGTCCTCACCAGCGACCTTCCAGTAGAGGAAGGCCGCCCCGGTGATCATGCCGACCAGGCCCCAGACCTTCATCTCCGGCGCTGTGTCGCTCGCCAGTTGCATGATGCCCGCGGCGTTCTTGTTGAGCCCTTCCAACTTCTGCTTGACCTCGGCGATTTCCGCGGCGCTGTATTCCGCGCCTCCGCCTCCGCCACCCATGCCCATTCACCGCCAGTTCTCGTCGGTTCCAGCCGTCCGACGTTGCCAGTCGGCTGGTGGTCGCCTTCACTGCGTGTCGTCGTCGGGTTGGTATCGCTCGACCAGGCCGCGCATGTCCATCTGCGAACCCACGTACGCCTGCGCAATACCGGCCATTCCCAGCGCCAGGTTCGCCGTCGCTTGCTGAATGGTCGCCAGCACCATCGGCCCGACCCTGGACGGACCGTGCCGGAGGATCCTGTCGCTGATGTCGATGCGGGTCACGCCGACGCCGTTCTGCACGGTGACCTCGATCGCGCCGTCCGGAGTCGTCGCCGTCGCCGACTGGCCCGCCATCTGCTCCTGGACATCGGCGTACGCCGCCATCCGCTGCTCGGCGTCTCGTTGAAGCTTGGCGAAGCCCTCGCGGGCCGCGTGGAGTTCGTCCTCCATCCCGTGCCGACGGATGGAGTCCCACTCCTCGGGGGTGAGGTCGTCCCACCCCTCCGACTCATCGACGCCGGCCGCGAGCTCGTCGAGGCCAGGCGGATCGGGGATGGCGCTGGCCGTCGCAGCTGAGGACGGCTTGCCCAGGACGGCTGCGAGGGCGTCCTCCGCCATCGGACCCCACTCGCGCGCCGACGCGGACAGCTCGTCGTTGATGCGGGAGTGCGCGGCCCTGAGGGTCTCCACGATCAGCTCGCCAAGCTCCGCGGCGGTGTGTCTACGGGCCTGGTGCTGGAGTTCGATCGACGTCACCGTGTTGCCGGGCGCCACGGTGACCGTCACCGTGTGGTCGGTGGAGGGGTGCGTGACGCTGGCACCGGCCAGGAGTTCGGCGAGCCGGTGAGCGTCGCCGGTCGTACGTGCGGATTCGGCGGGACCATTCACGGGCAGGCAGCGTAGTGCAGGACAAGTCGGGCGAATCGCCACCTGCTCTGAGAGCTGTGGATACGTGCTCGGGACGCTGTGGATAACGCTCGTGCCGAGGGCACGCTACGGCCGACGCCTGCCCGGTGTCGTGGTCATGTGGCCGGCACCCCCGTGCACGGAGTCCTAGTGCGCTCCGGGTGAGTCAGGGCGTGTGCTCGGCGGCACCCTTGGCGGCTGCCGGCTTGGTCCGGGTCGACCGGGTCGCTTTCGGGCCGGAGCCAGCCGACCCGTTCGGCCTGGTGCCCTTCGTGCCGGTCGTAGCGGAGCCTGAGCCGCTGGCAGGAGGCCCCGCCGACGCGAGATCCGCCCCGGCACGGTCGGTCGGAACACGGTCGGTCGGAACACGGTCGGTCGGAACACGGTCGGTGGGGGCGCGTTCGGTCGCGGCGCGTTCGGTCGGAGCAGGATCCACGGCGGCAGCAGGCGCCGCGACGGGCTCCTCGGCACGGCCCCAGAACGCGGCCTGCGTCGCCTTCGCCTCGGCCACCCCACGGTCGTACGCCTGACGCGCCTCCTCCGAGTCGTCCCAGGTGTCATGCCCCTCGAACTCGGTCGGTCCCCTGCCGCCGCGCTCAGCGATCAACTGGTCCCACTCGGGTGTCGGCATCTGGTCCTGACTCATCGCTGCTCCTCGTACTGCTGGGCAGGGCACGTGGTCTCCGGCCCCGCCCGTCGCTCCGGGTCCCGTCAGTTCGGCGGCCGGTCGCACACCGGAGAGACGGCGGCCTTGTTGGACCGGCTGACAAAGGACATGCCCACCACAGGCGTACGCAACCCACGTGTACCGCCCGCATTGGCCAGCGGTCCGGTCCGCATGGTGGGCGC
Organism: Actinopolymorpha sp. B9G3; assembly: GCF_040120725.1. NCBI lineage: Bacteria > Bacillati > Actinomycetota > Actinomycetes > Propionibacteriales > Actinopolymorphaceae > Actinopolymorpha > Actinopolymorpha sp. B9G3. The sequence continues at coordinate 132,725 of NZ_JBEEAB010000003.1, forward strand.
CCAACCCGAACAAGGCGGCGGATACGTCACCATTGGTCTGATGTCAGAACAGGTCACCCTCCGCTCATTCGGGCTAGGGGTGTACCTACCGTCGCTGCTCTACGGCGTCGGCCAGGGCGCCATGGCGCCGATCATCGCCCTCTCGGCACTCGACCTGGGCGCCTCGGTGGGGGTCGCGAGCCTCGTCGTCGCCCTCGCGGGAATCGGTCAGCTACTCGGCGACCTTCCGGCGGGTGCTCTTGCGGGCAGGATCGGCGAACGCAAGGCGATGCTCGCGGCGGCCGTCCTCCTCGTGTGCGCGCTGGTCGTCTGCATCGTCGCGACGTCGGTCTGCATGCTCGGTGTCGCCATCGGCTGCACCGGATTCGCGGGAGCGGTGTGGGGGCTCGCGCGACAGGCGTACCTCACCGAGGTCGTGCCGTTCCACCTGCGGGCACGTGCGCTGTCGACCCTGGGCGGCGTCCATCGGATCGGCATGTTCATCGGGCCGTTCCTCGGTGCGGGCACGGTGCACCTCGCCCACACCGACGGGCCGTACGGACTGCACATCGTCGCCGTGGCCGTGGCGGCCGTCGCGTTGATCACCCTTCCCGAGCCCGCGGGCCGCAACGGTGCACGGCCAGCGAAGACCCACCTGGGCACGGTCGGCATGGCCCGCGCCCACCTGCCCGTCCTGCGGACGCTCGGCGTCGGGACGGTACTCGTCGGCGCCGTCAGGGCGTCCCGGCAGGCCGTCATCCCGCTGTGGGCCGAGCACATCGGCCTCGACGCCGCCACCACCAGTTTGATCTTCGGTGCCGCCGGGGCCGTGGACATGCTGCTGTTCTATCCGGCGGGCAAGGTCATGGACCGGATCGGCCGGGCCTGGGTCGCCGTGCCCTCGATGGTGGTGCTCGGGATCGCTCACCTCCTGCTGCCGCTCACCACGACCGGAGCCGCTCTGTTCGGCGTCGCGATGATCATGGGGGTCGGCAACGGCATCGGCAGCGGGATCATCATGACGCTCGGTGCCGACCTGTCGCCCTCGGTGGGGCGTACGACATTCCTTGGTACGTGGCGACTCTGTGCCGACATCGGCTCCAGCACCGGACCGCTGATGATCGGCGCGGTAAGTGCCGCCGTGTCGCTCGGCCCCGCCGTGTTGCTCGTCGGAGGCCTGGGACTGATCGGCGCGGTGGTGATGGGGCACTGGATACCCCACTATGTGCCGTCTCCACGCCGGGTCGCCGCGTCTGGTTCGCCGCCGGCTGGTTAGCCGACCACCTGTCGTCAGACCCCGCGAGCCTGGCGACCTTCCTCCCCATCGGTCGACTAGCATGAGGAGACGTTCGCGACCGGAGGAAGCATGGACCTCACCCCCCGGCATGACGCCGGCGTCCCCGACCCTTTCGCCATGATCGGCCTCACCTACGACGACGTCCTGCTGCTGCCTGGCGCCTCCGACGTCATTCCCAGCGATATCGACACCACCAGCCGAATCTCGCGCCGGATCAGCGTCGCCATTCCGCTGCTCTCCAGCCCCATGGACACCGTGACCGAGGCCCGGATGGCGATCGCGATGGCGCGCCAGGGCGGGATCGGCGTCCTGCACCGCAACCTCTCGATCGAGGAACAAGCTCAGCAGGTCGATCTCGTCAAGCGGTCCGAGGCGGGCATGGTCGCCCAGCCGATCACGATCGGACCGGACGCGACGATCGGGGAGGCCGACGCGCTCTGCGGGCAGTACCGCATCTCCGGCGTACCCGTCGTCGCCCCCGACCAGCAACTCCTCGGGATCGTCACCAACCGCGACATGCGCTTCGAGACCGACAAGTCCCGCCTCGTCCGTGACGTGATGACCGCGATGCCGCTCGTGACCGGTCAGGTCGGGATCTCTGCACCGGAGGCGATGACGCTCCTGCGCCGGCACAAGGTCGAGAAGTTGCCGCTCGTCGACGAGGCAGGCCGCCTGCAGGGGCTCATCACCGTCAAGGACTTCGTCAAGCGCGAGCAGTTCCCCCTCGCGACCAAAGACGACGCCGGCCGGCTCCGCGTCGGCGCCGCCGTCGGCTTCTTCGGTGACGGCTGGAAGCGCGCGATGGCACTCGTCGAGGCCGGCGTGGACCTGCTCGTCGTCGACACCGCACATGGCCACACCTCCGGTGTCGTCGACATGATCCGGGCGTTGAAGGCCGAGCCGTCGGCAAGCGACGTGGACGTCATCGGCGGCAACGTCGCGACGCGCGAGGGCGCGCAGGCGATCGTCGAGGCCGGCGCTGACGGCGTACGCGTCGGCGTCGGACCCGGTTCGATCTGCACCACCCGCGTGGTGGCGGGTGTCGGCGCCCCCCAGGTCACCGCCGTCTACGAAGCGGCCGTCGTGGCCCGTCCTGCCGGCGTCCCGGTGATCGCTGACGGCGGCCTGCAGTACTCCGGCGACATCGGCAAGGCTCTCGTCGCCGGCGCCGACTCGGTGATGATCGGTTCGCTGCTGGCCGGCTGCGAGGAGAGCCCGGGTGACCTGGTGTTCATCAACGGCAAGCAGTACAAGTCGTATCGCGGCATGGGCTCGCTCGGGGCGATGAGCTCGCGCGGCAAGAACCAGTCGTACTCCAAGGACCGCTACTTCCAGGCGGACGTGGCCTCCGACGACAAGCTCGTGCCGCAGGGCATCGAGGGTCAGGTGCCGTTCCGCGGTCCGCTCTCGGCCGTCGCGCACCAGCTTGTCGGCGGGCTGCGGCACTCGATGTTCTACGTCGGTGCGAGGACGGTGCCGGAACTGCAGGAGCGTGGACGGTTTGTCCGGATCACGTCCGCCGGTCTCAAGGAGAGCCACCCGCACGACGTGCAGATGACGGTGGAGGCACCCAACTACCCGGGACGCTGAGCCGGTCCCGGGGGAGGCGGCTCGCGCGCGGCAATGAGCCGTACGAAACAATGCCGGGGTGACAGAGATCGAGATCGGCCGTGGCAAACGCGGTCGCCGGGCGTACTCCTTCGACGACATCGCGATCGTGCCGAGCCGGCGCACCCGCGATCCCGAAGAGGTGTCGACGACCTGGCAGATCGACGCGTACCAGTTCCAGATGCCGGTCGTCGCGGCGCCGATGGACTCGGTGATGTCGCCGGCGACCGCGATCGCGCTCGGCCAGCGCGGCGGCCTCGGCGTGCTCAACCTCGAAGGGTTGTGGACACGGTACGACGATCCGCAGCCCCTGCTGGGCGAGATCGTCGCGCTCGACGCGGTGTCGGCGACCCGCCGCATGCAGGAGTTGTACGCCGAACCGATCAAGCCTGACCTCATCACCGCCCGGCTGGCCGAGATTCGCGACGCAGGGGTCACGGTGGCGGGTGCCCTCTCGCCGTCGCGCACCAAGCAGCTGTGGAAGACGGTGATCGACGCGGGCGTCGACATCTTCGTGATCCGGGGGACCACCGTCTCGGCGGAGCACGTCTCGCACCAGACCGAGCCGCTCAACCTCACGCAGTTCATCTACGAGCTGGACGTCCCGGTGATCGTGGGCGGCTGTGCCACCTACAAGGCCGCGCTCTACCTCATGCGTACCGGCGCGGCCGGGGTGCTGGTCGGTTTCGGCGGCGGCGCGGCGCACACCACCCGCTCGGTGCTGGGAGTGGCGGTGCCGATGGCGTCCGCGGTCGCCGACGTCGCCGCGGCGCGGGCGGACTATCTCGACGAGTCCGGCGGCCGCTATGTGCACGTCATCGCCGACGGTTCGGTCGGGCGTTCCGGCGACATCGCGAAGGCGATCGCCTGCGGTGCGGACGCGGTGATGCTGGGTTCGCCGCTCGCGCGGGCCGAGGAGGCGCCGGGCCGCGGGTTCCACTGGGGCATGGAGGCGCACCACGGCGAGCTGCCTCGCGGCGCCCGGGTCGAGGTGGGCACGATCGGGACCCTGGAGGAGATCCTCTTCGGGCCGTCCAGGATCTCCGACGGAACCATGAACCTCGTGGGTGCCCTGCGTCGCGCGATGGCGACGACCGGCTACACCGAGGTGAAGGAGTTCCAGCGGATCGAGGTCGTCGTCCAGTGACGTAGGTCGTCGGCCGTTCCTCACGTCGATCGGCGAGCCTCGCCACCTGGTGCAGCCGGGCCGGCTGGCCGGCCACCGGCTCGCCGCGCGGCTCCCGGGATGTAGCGGCCATCCTCAGATCGGCCTAGCGTCTCCTCATGCCGATGAACTGGGCGCACCGCCGCCTGTGCAGCAGTGCGAAATGGGCGAAGGCCGTCGAGGACGAACTCCTCCCGTGGGCACTCGCCGACGTCGAGCTCGGCTCGGACGTGGTCGAGATCGGCCCTGGCTACGGCGCGAACCTGCGCGTGCTCGTGGACCGGGTGCCGAACCTCACCGCGGTCGAGGTCGATGCCGACACGGCGCGACTACTCGAGCGGGAGTACGGAGACCGGGCGCGGATCGTGCACGCTGACGGGGCCGCTATGCCACTCCCGGACGAGGCATACTCGGCGGTGGTGTGCTTCACGATGCTGCACCACGTGCCGACCGAGGCCCAGCAGGACCGGATCTTCGCCGAGGCGTTCCGGGTGCTGCGTCCTGGCGGCGTCCTCGCCGGCTGCGACAGTCAGCCCAGCCTGCGCTTCCGTCTCCTGCACATCGGCGACACCATGAACACCCTGGCTCCGGACCTGCTGCCGGCCCGACTGACCGCGGCCGGATTCACCGACGTGGTCGTGGACCTCGCCCCGCGGGGAGACGGCGTGCGCTTCCGCGGTCGCCGTCCCTGACCGGTCCGCGCCGCAGCGCTGACAGGCGGGTCTCAGCCCTACCTCAGCGCTCGTCCGAGGACGTGGGAGCGGTCGTCGGCGACGGGTCGGTGGTGTCCTCGTCCCGTACGGCGCGGACGAAGACCTCGACCTGGACGACGCCCAGAGGCGTGGCCACCGAACTGGTCGCCGACGCGGGCGCCGCGCCATCCGCGGGACCGCCGAGCGGGAGCTGCGCGGTCGCGGTGGGCCGGGTGGTTCCGGCAGGCTGAGGTGATCCGGTCGGTGGAGCCGTTCCGATCGGCGACCTCTCCTGCGTACCCAGGGGCCATCCGGAGGGTGGAGCGTCGCTCGGGTGGATGCCGTTGCCGGCGTCCTGAGCGGGGCGAGCGGTAGCGGCGCGGTGAGCGGCGACACCGGCCGGCAACGGTTGGCCAGGCGCCTTCGTGTCCGGTCCGTCGGGAGACCCCCGTCCGGGCTCTCCCGGTCCGCTGCCTCCCGGTCCGCTGCCTGCCGATCCGCTCCCCGCCCGGCCGGTCTGCGTGGTGCTCGCGGGCACCTCGTCGCTGTCGCCGGCCCTCGCCCGCGCCCGCCTCCGGCGAGCCTCGCGGCGCAGTGCCCGGCGCTCCTTGTAGCCCTCCACCATCGTGTAGAGCGTGGGCACCAGGACCAGGGTGAGCAGCGTCGAGCTGATCAACCCGCCGATCACCACGAGCGCGAGCGGTCGGGAGATGAACACCCCGCCACCGGTCAGCCCGAGCGACATCGGGACCAGCGCGCAGATGGTCGCCAGTGCCGTCATCAGGATCGGTCGCAGCCGTCGCCGTCCACCCTCGATCACGGCGTCGCGCACGCTCATGCCGGGCTGGGGTTCCCCGCCCTCGGGTGCCGGCCTCGGGTTCCGGTACTGGTTGATGAGGTCGATCAGCACGATCGCGTTGGTGACCACGATCCCCACCAGCATGAGCAGACCGATGAGGGCGGGTACGCCGAGTGCGGTGTCGGTCAGCAGCAGCGCACCCAGGGCGCCGGTCGCCGCGAACGGTACCGACACCAGCAGGATCAGCGGCTGCACGATGCTGCGGAACGTCGCCACCATGACCATGAACACGATCGCGATCGCCGCCAGGAGTGCTATTCCCAGCTGCGCGAAAGCCTCGCCCTGGTCGGCGCTGACCCCGCCGAGCCGGTACGACGCACCGGCGGGAAGGTCCAGCTTGTCCAACGCCGCCCGCAGGTCGGTGGTGACCTTGCCGACGTCGGACCCGGTGGGCGTGGCGCTCACGGTGGCGCTGCGTTCGCCGTCGATCCGGGTGAGCTGCGCCGGGCGGTCCACCTCGGAGACGGTGGCCACGTCGTCCAGTCGTACGGACGAACCCATCGGCGTCTGGACCCGCAGCGCCCGCAGTTCGCGCAGCGTCTCAGGCTCGGCCCCGGTGTAGAGCAGCACGTCGTGGGAGGTGGAGTCCAGCAGGACCGTGCCGGCCCGCTGTCCCTCGAACGCCTGGCGGACGGCCTGCCCGACCTGAGCGTCGGACAACCCGAGGGCGGCGGCCTCTGCGCGGTCGACGTCGACCTGGACGGTGGGGACGTCGACGCCGAGATTGTTCGTGGCGTCCGTGGTCCCGGCGACCTCCTGGACGGCCCGCTGGACCTGTGCCGCCGCCGACTCCAGCACCGCACTGTTCGGCGCGGTGACGATCACCTCGATGTCGGTTGCCCCGAAACCACCGGACTGCTGCTCCTGAAGCGTGATCGTGCCCGCACCCTCGACGCGCGCGAGCTTGTGGCGGATCTCGTCGCCGAGGGCCGCCTGGTCGAAGCTGCCGTCCGTGGCGAGCCAGAACGTCGCCTCGTTCGTCCCGCCGCCTGCTGAGAATCCGGCGAACTCGGCCGATCCGATCGTCGCTTGGTAGGACTCGATGCCGTCGATGTCGGCAAGGACGTCCTCGACCTTCTCCGCCGCCTCGTCGGTACGCGCCAACGACGTCGACACCGGCATGACCTGCGTCACCGTCATCGTGTTGTCGCCGCTGTCGTCGAGGAAGTTGGTCTTGAGCAGAGGGGTCGCGGCGATCGTGCCCGCGAAGATGGCGATACCGGCGATGACCGTGGTGATGCGGTGCCGGGTCGTCCAGCTGATGATCGGCACGTAGACGCGTTGCAGCGGGTTGCGGCGTTCCTTGGCGACCGCCTCGGCGCGGACGCGTTCCTCGTCGCCGGGGCGTACGACCGGGCGTCGCAGGAACCAGTACGCCAGCACCGGGATGATCGTCAGCGACACGAGCAGCGACGCCAGCAGGGCGATGGTGACGGTCATGCCGAACGGCCGGAACAGCTCGCCGACCTGTCCGCCCACGAACGCGATCGGCAGGAAGACCCCGACGGTCGTGAGCGTCGACGCCGTGACCGCGCCGGCCACCTCGCGGACGCCGTTCATGATCGCCTGCTGCTTGCGTTCGCCGTAGGCCAGGTGTCGCTTGATGTTCTCCAGCACGACGATCGAGTCGTCGACGACGCGTCCGACGGCGACGGTGAGCGCCCCGAGGGTGAAGATGTTGAGGGAGTAGCCGCCGGTGTACAACCCGATCATCGCGACCAGCACCGAGAACGGGATCGAGACCGCGGTGACGAGGGTCGAACGCAGCGACAGCAGGAACACGAGGATCACCAGGACGGCGAAGAACAGTCCGGCCGCGCCCTCGGTCGTGAGGCCCTCCACGGACTCCTCGATGAACGGCGCCTGGTCGAAGACGACCGTCAGCTCGGCGTCGTCGCCCAGCTGGTCGCGGAGGTCGTCGAGCTTGTCCTGGACGGCGTGGGAGACCGTCACGGTGTTGCCGTCGGCGACCTTGGTGACGGAGATGCCAAGCGTCGCCCGGCCGTTCGTCCGCGTGATCGAGCTCGTCTCGGCCAGCTCCTCCTCGACGTCGGCGACGTCGGCGAGGGTGACGGGCTCCGGTGCCGCGGGTGGGGCCGCCTGGGCTGCTGCACCACTCTGAGCCGACGCACCCGCGCCTGGGGCGGCTCCAGCCCCCTGGCCAGTTCCGCCAGGCGCGCCTGCCGCACCCTCACCATCGCCAGAGCCGGCGCCAGAACCTGCCCCAGACCCTGTCCCAGAACCCGCACCGGTGGGAACGATCGGAACGTCGCTGAGATCCTCGACCGAGGTGAACGGCGCACCGACGTCGATCGTCAGCGACCTGTCGCCGGTGCCCATCTCCCCACCGGGAACGCTGAGGCCGTTGGCCTGCAGTGCGCTGAGTACGCCCTGGACACTCACCCCGGCATCGGCGAGCTTCTCGTCGTCGAGGGTGATCGCCACCTGCTCCTCGCGGACGCCGGTGACCTCGACATCACGGACCTCGGGGATGTTCTCCAGGTCCGGGAGCACCCGCTCCTCCAGCCGGTCGGCGAGGACCTGCACGCCCTCGCTCGAACTGACGGCGAGCATGACGACGGGGAAGTCGTCGAAGCCGCCGGCCTGCACGGCCGGGTCCACGTCGTCCGGCAGTTGGCTCGACAGCCGGTTGATCGACTGCTGGACGTCCTGGACGGCCGCGTCGATGTCCGTGCCGTAGGTGAACTCCGCCTGCACCATCGAGAAGCCGTTGTTCGACGTCGAGGTGGTCTTGTCCAGGCCGTCCGTGCCCGCGATGGCGGTCTCGATCGGCTTGGTCACCTCGCGTTCGACGATCTCCGGCGAGGCGCCCGGATAGGTGGTGGCGATGAACGCACCCGGGATCTCGAGGGAGGGGATCAGCTCCTGTTTGAGCGAAGTGGTCGAGATGACCCCGAACCCGAGGATCGCGATCGAGATGAGGGCGATGAGGCTCCGGTTGGCGAGACTCAGCCTGGCCAGTCTGGACATGCGGGGTGCCCTTCCACTTCCAGCGTCGGTCGTCGCAGACGATACTTTGCGTCGTACGGATTATCGCCATCAGGCGGCACTTCTCAGGGTATTTCCCGGGCGGATCCTCCGCAGGGAGGAAAGGCGAGGGGGCAGCATGGGCGGCAGGGATGAGTCGATCGACCCGAGCGTCGGCAGGGACGAGCTGATCGCGCGGATCGAGCGGGCTGACGAGGATTTCCGCCGGAGCATCGTCAGGGAGGGCGCGACGGGACTCTTCTCCGTCGACCTCACCATGCAGCAGCTGCGGGTGCTCTTCATCCTCGCCGCCGCGGGTGCCCTCTCCGCGCACGAACTCGCCGAGTCACTGGGCGTCGGGCCGACCACTCTCACCGGGATCGTCGACCGGTTGGAGATCCGCGACCTCGTGTGCCGGCTGCCCGACGGCCGAGACCGCCGCGTACGCCGCATCGATCTCACCGACGCGGGCCGCCGGCTCCTGCGTGACCTGAACGAGGTGCGGCAGGAACACTTCCGGCGGCTGCTCGGCCGGCTCGACGACGAAGTCCTCACCAGCCTCGCGACCGCGATCGAGGCCCTGGCCCGGGCATGTGAGGAGGAACGCCGAGAGGATTCGGCCTCCGAGGCCTCCGCGGATCGGGCCGACGTCTCGTCGGGGCGCGGATGAGCCACTCCCTTCACCGGCGCCCTTCTGGCCCGAGTCGTCTGGGCTGGTGACCTGTCGCGCCGGCCTGGCCGCCGCGGTCGAGAACGGGGCCGACGGCCACGATCGGGAATACCCTGAACGCATGACTGCGCCGACGCAGGACCGAGCCGAACACGCTCTGGCCCCCGAGCGGGTCCGGACCCTCACCGCCCGGGTGGCCGCGACGTCGGGTGAGACCGTGAGATCGGTCACCCCGCTGAACGGCGGAACCCTGGCAGAGGTACCGGTTTCCAGCAATGCCGACATTGCGACCGCATTCGCCCGGGCCCGCGAGGCCCAGGTGGCGTGGGCGCGGGTACCGGTCCGGGAGCGTGCCGCGCTGCTCCTCCGCCTGCACGACCTGGTGTTCCAGCGGCAGAACGACATCCTCGACATCGTCCAGTGGGAGTCGGGCAAGGCGCGGCGGCACGCGTTCGAGGAAGTGTGCGACGTCGCGATGAACGCCCGCTACTACGGCAGGATGGCCCCGCGGCTGCTCCACCCGGCGCGCCGGGCGGGCCTCTTCCCGTTGCTCACCCGTACCGTCGAACTGCACCATCCCAAAGGCGTCGTCGGTGTCATCGCACCGTGGAACTACCCCCTCACCATGGCGATCTCCGACGCCCTGCCCGCGCTGGTCGCCGGCAACGCGGTGATCACCAAGCCGGCGACCCAGACCACGCTCTGCGCGCTGGTCGGTGCCGAACTCCTGGCCGAGGCGGGCCTGCCCGCCGACCTGTGGCAGGTGGTCATCGGTGAGGGTTCCCGGGTCGGCGCCGCACTGATCGAAGAGGCCGACTTCATCTGCTTCACCGGTTCGACGCAGACCGGGCGGGAGGTCGCCCGCCGCTGCGGCGAACGCCTGATCGGCGCGACGATGGAACTCGGCGGCAAGAACCCGTTGCTCGTCCTCGACGATGCCGATCTCGACAAGGCCGCCGAGGGCGCGGTGCGCGGTTGCTTCTCCAACGCCGGCCAACTGTGCATCTCGATCGAACGCCTCTACGTCGCCGCACCTGTCTTCGACGCGTTCTGCGAGCGTTTCGTCGCTCGGGTCCGCGACATGGTGGTCAAGGCGTCGTTCGACTTCACCGCCGACATGGGGTCGCTGATCTCCGCACAACAGTTGGCGACGGTCAGCGAGCACGTCGACGACGCGGTGAGCAAGGGCGCGGAGATCCTCGCGGGAGGCAAGGCGCGCCCCGACCTCGGTCCGTACTTCTTCGCGCCGACGGTTCTCACCGGTGTCACGCCGGACATGGCGTGCTACCGCGAGGAGACCTTCGGCCCGGTCGTCTCGGTCTACCGGGTCGGGGACGACAGGGCCGCGGTCGCCGCCGCCAACGACTCTGCGTACGGTCTCAACGCCGCCGTCTACAGCCGCGACACGCGGCGGGCGCGCGCGGTCGCCGCTCGGCTGCGGGCCGGCACGGTCAACATCAACGAGGCGTACGCGGCGGCGTGGGGAAGCATCGACGCCCCGATGGGTGGCATGGGCGACTCCGGCATGGGGCGCAGGCATGGGATCGACGGACTGTTGAAGTACACCGAACCGCAGACCATCGCCGTCCAACGGCTGCCGGTCGCTCCGCCGGGAGGCATGTCGTACGACCGGTTCGCGCGCACGATCGCCACTGGCCTTCGCACCCTGCACCGGTTCGGCCGCAGATGAGGCACCGATGAGCGGGGCCGACAGGGCTGGTGGGGTGAACGCGACTGACCGGGTGAGCGGCGCTGGCGGGATGCACGGCGCTGACCGGGTGAACGGGGCTGACCGGGTGAACGGGGCTGACCGGTACGACGTCCTCGTCATCGGCTCGGGCTTCGGCGGCAGCGTGACGGCCCTGCGGCTGACCGAGAAGGGCTACCGGGTCGGCGTGCTGGAGGCCGGCGCACGGTTCCACGAACCCGACGCCGCCGGTGGCCCGGCCGCACCACTTCCGCGGACGTCGTGGGAGCTGCGGCGGTTCCTGTTCGCGCCACGGCTCGGCTGTCTCGGCATCCAACGGATCATCCTGCTGCGCGACGTGCTCGTCCTCTCCGGTGCGGGCGTCGGCGGGGGATCGCTCGTCTACGCCAACACGCTCTACGAACCGCTCGCCGAGTTCTACGACGACCCGCAGTGGCGCGGCCTCACCGACTGGCGGAGCGAGCTCGCGCCCCACTACGACCAGGCGAAGCGGATGCTCGGCGTCACGACCAATCCGACGACCACGCCGTCGGACGTCGCGATGCGCGCCGTGGCTGAGGAGATGGGGGTCGGAGGGACGTTCGGGCCGACGCCGGTCGGTGTGTTCTTCGGCGCACCGGGCACTCCACCTGGCACCGAGGTCGACGACCCGTACTTCGGTGGCGCCGGGCCGCGCCGGCGGTCCTGCCTGGAGTGCGGTGAGTGCATGACCGGCTGCCGGCACAACGCGAAGAACACCCTGACCCGCAACTACCTCTACCTCGCCGAACGCGCCGGTGCCGTCGTCCACCCGCTGACGACCGTGACCGCCGTCCGCCCGCTCGCCGCGAGTGGCTACGCCGTCGACACCGAACGCACGGGGCCGCGCGCCGGCAGGGAACGTCGTACGTTCACCGCGGACCAGGTGGTGTTCGCGGCGGGGGCACTCGGCACCCAGGAACTCCTGCACCAGATGAAGGCCGAAGGCTGGTTGCCGAATCTGTCAACCAGGCTTGGCGTCCTGACGCGCACGAACTCCGAGTCGATCGTCGGGGCGGTGGCACACCACCGCGACGTCGACTACTCGCGTGGCGTCGCGATCACCTCGTCGTTCCATCCCGATGCCCACACCCACGTCGAACCCGTGCGCTACGGCAAGGGCAGCAACGCCATGGGGATGCTGCAGACCGTGCTCACCGACGGCGGTGGGCGCCGGCCGCGCTGGGCGACCTGGCTGGGCACCGTGGCGCGGAATCCCGTCGCCTGGCTGCGGACGTTCAACCTGCGGCACTGGTCCGAACGCACCATCATCGCGCTGGTGATGCAGTCTTACGACAACTCGCTGACCGTCAGCCTGCGACGTGGACCGCTGGGTCGTGGATCACGCCTCACGTCGCGGCAGGGCCACGGCCGGCCCAATCCCACCTGGCTCCCGGCCGCCAACGACGTCGTACGCCGGCTCGCCACCCGCATCGGCGGCACCCCCGGCGGCACGGTCGGGGAGGTCGCCAACATCCCGTTGACGGCGCACATCATCGGCGGCTGCGTCATCGGTGACTCGTCCGCGACAGGGGTCGTCGACGGCTACCACCGGGTGTTCGGCCATCCGGGCCTGCACGTGGTCGACGGTGCGTCGGTGTCGGCGAACCTGGGTGTCAATCCGTCCTTGACGATCACCGCGCAGGCGGAGCGGGCGATGGCGTTGTGGCCCAACCGCGGTGATGCCGACCCCCGCCCGCCGCTCGGTTCTTCCTACGTGCGCATCGAACCGGTGGCTCCCCGGCAGCCGGTGGTCCCGGCGGCCGCGCCGGGCGCTCTCCGCCGGACCGGTCCGATCGCCCCGCACCTGGTCGACTGACTGCCTGCGTGTCTGCGGCTTGTCCGCCCTCGTTCGACTGACCGCCACCACCAGTGCGATGGCGAGCACGACGCCAACATCGGCGAGCGTTCGCCTCAGCTGTGCAGTTCCGTCCGCAGCTCGTGCGCCCCGTCGCGGCGGCGGGCCTCGTAGTAGAGCCGATGACCGCCGCTCGGCAGCGCGAGGACCTCCAGATAACGCACGTCGGCGACCGGGCCGCCGTCGAGCGCCCGCAACTGCGCGCCAGTGCCGGTGGGGACCGCGAGGCCCGTACGTTCGAGCCAATTCTCCGCAGGCGTCGCCCGTCCGTCGTAACAGGCGCGGCCGTCCGGCAGCACGGTGGTCAGCCGGGCGCCGCGCGCGTCCCACTCGCCAGGGCGGGCGGCCAGGATCGTGCCGTGGTTCCGCCAGCTGATGCCGTCGTCGGACGTGGCGTAGATCGTCGACATCCGGTCCTCGGCGCCCGGGATGTCGAGCGGGTGGCGGCAGACCCACGCCTGCCAGTCGCTTCCGTTGTGCCGGACGATCGGATCCTTGAATGCCTCCAGTGGACCTTCCATCTCGAGGCGGCGCAGACTCGCGGTGGCCAAGCCCGCCAGGTCGCGGGATTCCTGCAGCCCGATCCACCAGGCTTTGGTGCCCGGCTCGGCGCAGGAGTGGTAGAGCCGCCATCCGGTCGCGGTCCGCACCAGAGCCGCCCGCTCGACCATGGCCACGCCCAGAGCCTTTGACGTCATCTCGGTCAGGGTTTCGAATCGGACCCCGTCGTCGGAGCGGGCCAGGACGACGCGGTCGCCGGCCGCGTCCCGGACCCGGTAGGTGAGCAGCGTCGCGCCGTCGGGGTCCAGCATCGCCGTCGGCGCACCTGCCCAGCGCTGTATGCCTTCGGCCGGGGCGGGTACGGCGACCTCGCTGGAGGCCAGACCGGGTATCGGAATTGCGGTGATGTCGTTCATGGCGCCCAGTGTCGGGCCGCGTGGGCGGCGCGGGATACTGGCTGGAACGCCGGGGGTCCGGAACATTCGGCCAACCCCGCAAGGCCTCCCGGGCAACGGCGGACGGGCAGGCAACCGGGCGATCTGGTCGAGTGTGCGCAAACTGTAGGTTCTGCGGCGGAAAACCTACAGTTTGCGCACACTCGGTGAAGCGGAGCGTGATGACGAACGGTCCGAAGGTTCGCGTGGAGTCCGTCGCCGCGTTGGTCGGCTCGCGTATCGCGGGATTCGAGCTCGGCATCCTCTGTCAGGTCTTCGGCCTCGACCGGTCCGACGACGGACTGCCGGGCTACGACTTCGCCGTCTGCGGCCCGCGCCCGGGGCTGGTCCCCACGACCTCAGGCTTCGCCGTCGAGGTGTCCCACGACCTGAGCCGGGTCGCCGAGGCCGACCTCGTCGCCATCCCGGCGTGGCCGGACCTCGACGCCCCGCTGGACCCGGCCATCGCCACCGCGCTGCAGGACGCGTACGCCCGAGGTGCCATCCTGCTCTCCGTCTGCAGCGGCGCGTTCGCCCTCGCCGGCGCGGGCCTGCTCGACGGGCGCCGGGCGACGACGCACTGGCAGTTCGCCGACCGGTTGGTACGTCGGTTTCCGCGCGTACGCATCGAAAGGGACGTGCTCTACGTGACCGACGGTCCGGTCCTGACCAGCGCGGGCGCGGCGGCGGGGATCGACGCGTGCCTGCACCTCGTCAGGCGAGTGCACGGGTCAGGGACGGCGAACGCTCTCGCCCGTCGGATGGTGGTGGCCGCGCACCGTGAGGGCGGCCAGGCGCAGTACGTCGAGATGCCGCTGCCGGCCGCGCCCACGGGTGAGGGAATGGCGGAGGTCCTCGACTGGGCCGCGGAGCACCTGGACCGTGACCTGCCGGTCGCGACCCTCGCCGACCGGGCGGGGATGTCGGTCCGCAACTTCGCGCGCCGATTCCGTACGACCACGGGGACGACACCCCACCGCTGGCTGTTGGAGCAGCGCCTCCAACGCGCCGAACTCCTGCTCGAGACCTCCGACCTCACGGTCGACGTCGTGGCCGAACGGTCAGGCTTCGGCAGCGCCGACACGCTACGACACCACTTCGCCCGTCGCAGGGGTACGACTCCCCACGCGCACCGGCACGCGTTCCACGTGTAGGGCTTGCTGCCGGGCGGAGGTCAGCTGCAGGCGGAGCCCGCTCCGGTGTCCTTACCGGCGCGGACGGCGGCGGCGGAGGACAGGATGTCGTTCATCACCGAGAACAGTTCGCGATAGTGCTGGTCCTGCTCGCCGAGGTCGGACGACTGGACCTGCTGGTCGCCGATGACCAGGAACAGTTGGAGCTCGTCGGGCGTCGCAGTCGCCCACTTCTTGCCGTCGCGGCTGCGTGCCCTGGGCGCGGGAGACTCGCTGGCCTGCTGGGCGGCCGCGTCGAGCCGCTGCTTGGTCTTGGGGTTGACCGTGCAGGTCATCGGTTCCTTGCCCCGGCTCGTCAGGGTCACCGTGCCGTCAGGTTCGACGGTGAGTTTGTCGTTGAAGCCGGCGATGCCGCCGGTGCGGTGCAGGACGAGGGTGGAGGGCGACATCGCGGGTCCCGACTCGGTGGGGCTGGTGGTGGCGGTTGGCTGGGCGTCCGGTGATGTCCCCTGCTCGGTCCCGCATGCCGCCAGTGCGACGACGAGGACCCCCGTGACCGCGGCGCAGGGTAGGCCGCGTCGCAGAACCGAAAGCATCATGGTCCTGCGACGTTCCGTGGACTGGTGTGGTTCCGTAGGTCGATGATCGGCATCTTCCCTGGTCAGCGGCCGATCCGGGCGAACCGGACCGGCGGGGCGGGCAACAGGTTGCCTCCCCCGGAGGTCGTCGCTCGGCAAGGCGGGCACGACGGGCGATCATCACGCCGGGGGTGGGCGGTCACGTGGGGTGGGCGGTCACGTGGGGTGGGGCGGTCACGTGGGGTGGGGCGGTCACGTGGGGTGGGGCGGTCACGTGGGGTGGGGCGGTCACGTGGGGTGGGGCGGTCACGTGGGACGGTCACGCGGGGTGGGGCAGGCAGAGGCATGTGCAGGGCCCGGCTCCAGCAGGCGAGGAGCCGGGCCCTGACTAGGTCGTACGAGGCACCGCGAGGCCGCGAGCGGTTGCCGTCGTACGGACGGAAACGGGCCGGACAGGCCGACCTATGCCCCGTCGCCCTCCCAACGACTGAACTGACTGTCGAGTTACGACCCTCCCGAACAATTGTTCACCGCTTTTCCGAAGGCATCCGGTTGGACGCCATCTGAGGCGGGCTGCCGGGCTTGCGCCGGCGGCCGTTTGGATGAGGGCGCCCTGAGCCGGCGGCCTTTCGGATGAGGGCGCCCCTGCGCCAATGGGTTCGTGTGAGGGGACCTCTCATCCCGCCGAAACCTCTGGATGAGGGCTCCCCTCACACAAGGGCGTACTGATCGTCCGGACAGGCCGTGAGGGTGCTACTAGGCCAGCCAGTAGCTCTCGGCGTACTGCCGAAGGCCGAGGCGCCGGGTCACCGCCTGCGAGCTGAGGTTGTCGTACGAGGTGCTGTAGAGCGGCACCCGCCCCGAACCCTCGATCGCGAGGCGCCAGGCGTTGACGACGGCCGCTCCGAGGCCCTGGCCCCGGTGGTCGACGTGCGTGTTGACCCCGGCTTCGGCCTCCCGCTTGGTCGTGCGCGAGCTGAACCCGGCGGCCACGACCCTGCCGTCACGGACGACCGCGAAGAGCGGGCGATGGTGGTCGAGATCGGTCCGGAAGTCCTCGAACGGATGGCCGACGAACAGGTCGCGTTCTTCCCGGATCTCCACGACATCGGGGTGCGGCTCCAGAGCGGGACCGTCGAAGGCGTACGCCGGTCCGTGCCACCGGTTCGTGATCGGCCCGTCCTCCTCGACGGCGGACCTGAGGGCGGCGTAGATCTCCGGATCTCCGGTCGGATCCGACAACGGTGGAAGGTCGCGAGCGAGTCGGCGCAACTCGGCGGCGAGCGCCGGGTGGAGGTCGTGGCGAGGGTGGCAGAGGGTGCCGGCTCTGCTTCGGGCGACGAAGACCCTGGGTGCTTTCGCGGGCGCCGTCTCGTTGGTCTCGGCGAGGAGGCCGTCGCCGGTGGCACGGAAGAGCGCCCGCACATGGGCCTCGGCGAGTTGGACCGGGGACAGGCTCGCGGCCATGGCAATTCCTCCCGGATCGGGGCGGACAGGGGCGTACTCGGCTGCTCCGCCGCGCCGGGCGGTTCGGGCGACTCGGCTGGTCCGCCGCGCCGGACGGTTCGGGCAGCCGCAGGATGGGATATGTGCCCGACTAAACTCGGAGCGGTCAGATCCGGGCCAGTAAAGCAGGCCGGCACACCCACTCGCACACCCAATTGGGCACGGCCATTTCCGAAGGGTCATCGTGACCGACCACGATCTCGTTCTCGTCGTCGACTACGGCGCGCAGTACGCCCAGCTCATCGCTCGCCGGGTCCGTGAGGCCCGCGTCTATTCCGAGATCGTCCCGCACACCACGCCGGTCGCGCAGCTCCTCGCCAGGCGCCCGAAGGCGATCATCCTCTCCGGCGGGCCGCAGTCGGTCTACGCCGAGGGCGCGCCACAGGTGGACCCGGAGCTGTTCGCGGCGGGCGTACCCGCGTTCGGCATCTGCTACGGCTTCATGGCCATGGCGCAGGCGTTGGGCGGCGAGGTGGCGAAGACCGGGCGGTCGGAGTTCGGGCGCACCCTCGTCACCGCCCACGAACCCCGGACCGGCGCCCTGCTCGCCGACGTGCCCGCGCAGTTCCGCGCATGGATGTCCCACGGCGACGAGGTCGTACGCCCGCCCGCCGGCTTCACCCTCGCGGCGTCCTCGGACGGTGCGCGGGTCGCGGCGTTCGAAGACTCCGAGCGCAGGCTGGCCGGTGTGCAGTGGCACCCAGAGGTCCTGCACTCCGAGCACGGCCAGCAGGTGCTGCAGCGGTTCCTCTACGACATCGCGGGATGCCGTCCCACCTGGACGATGGTCAACATCGTCGAGGAGACCGTCGACGCCGTACGCGCCCAGATCGGCGACAAGCGGGCGATCTGTGCGATGTCCGGTGGCGTCGACTCCTCGGTCGCCGCGGCGCTGGTGCAGCGGGCCATCGGTGATCAGCTCACCTGCGTGTTCGTCGACCTCGGGCTGCTGCGCAAGGGTGAGGCCGCGCAGGTCGAAAGCGACTTCGTCGCGGCCACGGGAGTGAAGCTCAAGGTGGTCGACGCCGCCGAGCAGTTCCTCGACGCGCTCGCCGGTGTCGACGACCCCGAAGCCAAGCGCAAGATCATCGGCCGTGAGTACATCCGGGTCTTCGAGCAGGCCGCCCGCGAGGTTGTCGCCGAAGCCGGTGCCCACGGCGAGGCTGTCGACTTCCTCGTGCAGGGGACGCTCTACCCCGACGTCGTGGAGTCCGGCGGTGGCGAGGGCGCGGCGACCATCAAGTCCCACCACAACGTCGGCGGGCTCCCGGACGACCTGGAGTTCTCGCTCGTGGAGCCCTTCCGGGCGTTGTTCAAGGACGAGGTACGCCAGGTCGGCGAGCAGCTGGGCCTGCCGGCGGAGATCGTGTGGCGGCAGCCGTTCCCGGGGCCCGGCCTCGCGATCCGGGTGGTCGGCGCCGTGACGAAGGAACGACTGGAGATCCTGCGGGCGGCAGACGCGATCGCCCGCGAGGAGCTGACGGCGGCCGGGCTCGACCGCGACATCTGGCAGTTCCCGGTGGTGCTGCTGGCCGACGTCCGATCGGTGGGTGTCCAGGGTGACCAGCGGACCTACGGTCACCCCATCGTGCTGCGCCCCGTGACCAGCGAGGACGCCATGACCGCCGACTGGGCGCGTCTGCCGTACGACCTGCTCGAACGGATTTCCACCCGGATCACGAACGAGGTACGCGAGGTGAACCGCGTCGTCCTCGACATCACCAGCAAGCCGCCCGGCACCATCGAATGGGAATGACGCGGCACGGTGGGGCGTGCATCGTGCGGGATTGCGCCGTGCATGGATGACCCTCGTGGCGACCCTCGGTGGCGGGCGGGCCGAGGATGAGGGCGGTCTGGTACGACGAGTTCGGCGCGAGTCCTGAGGTTCGCGAGGTCCCCGACCCGACTCCGGGGCCTGACGACGCGGTGATCCAGGTGGCGGCCACCGGTGTGTGCCGCAGCGACTGGCACGCCTGGCAGGGACATGACCCGGACGTCGCACTTCCGCACGTCGGTGGCCACGAACTGGCCGGGACGGTGGCTGCGGTGGGTGCGTCCGTACGCCGGTGGCGGGTCGGCCAGCGGGTGACGGTTCCCTTTGTGTGCGCGTGCGGGACCTGCGCGGAGTGTGCGGCGGGGAACCAGCAGGTGTGCCGACATCAGAGCCAGCCCGGGTTCACCCACTGGGGTTCGTTCGCCGATCTGGTACGCATCGAGCATGCCGACGTCAATCTCGTCGCGCTCCCGGATTCGCTGGCGTTGGCGGTCGGTGCCTGCCTCGGCTGCCGGTTCGGCACGGCGTTCCGGGCTGTGCTTCGCCAGGGTCGGGTGACGGGCGGGGACTGGGTTGCCGTGCACGGTTGCGGCGGCGCCGGGTTGTCGGCCGTGATGATCGCTGTCGCCGCTGGCGCCCGAGTAGTAGCGGTGGACGTGTCACCGGCGGCGTTGGCTCTTGCTCGCGAACTCGGTGCGGTGGCCACCGTAGATGCCGCGAGGGACGCCGTGACGGAGGAGGACGTGGCGAGGGAGGACGTGGCGAGGGAGGGCGTGGTCGGGGAGGACGTGGCGGCCGCGGTCCGCGAGGCGACGGAGGGTGGCCCAGACGTCTCGCTCGACTGCCTCGGGATCCGCGAGACCTGTACCGCGTCGATACTTGGCCTGCGTCGCCGCGGACGCCACGTGCAGGTGGGTCTCATGCCGCTCGGACCGGCGGGGATACCCATGGACCGGGTGATCGCGTACGAGCTCGAGATCCTTGGCAGTCACGGGCTCCCGGCCCACGACTATCCCGCGATGCTCGCCCTCATCGAGGCCGGTCAGGTACGGCCCGAGCGTCTCGTCGGCCGGCGGATCGACCTGGCCGGGATACCGTCGGCGCTGGCCGCCATGGGTTCGGGAGCCCCTCAGACGCCGGGCATCACCGTCGCCCAGCTGCTGCCTTGATGCCGGCCGCGCCGCTCGCCACGCCCGCGACCTCCACGGGGAAGGGTGCGCAACACTGGACGCATGGCGGAATCCCAGGCACCACGGCAGCCCGCGAACGAACCCGCACCCGCGGGCGAACCCGTACCCGCGAACGAGTCCAGGCCCGCGACGGCGGCGCAGTTGCCGAAGGAGACCGGGAAACGCGGCGAGTTCGTACGCCAGGCCAACCGGTTCACCGACCGGGTCACCACCGATGCCTCGTCAGGATGGTCCGCCGAGCCGGACCGCTACCGCCTGGTCTGGTCCCGGGCCTGCCCGTGGGCGCACCGCGCGGTCATCGTGCGTCAGCTGCTCGGCCTTGACGACGCCATCTCGCTCGCGACCGTCGATCCGATCCGCGACGAGCGCGGCTGGCGGTTCACACGTGACGCCGGCGGCCGGGACCCGGTGCTCGACATCGAGTTCCTGGCGGAGGCGTACCACCGGACGGACCCCACGTTCGAGGGACGGGTCACTGTTCCCTGCCTGATCGACGTACCCTCCGGCACCGTCGTCACCAACGACTTCCCGCAGATCACCCTGGACTTCTCCACGCAGTGGAAGGACTTCCACCGGCCGGGGGCCCCCGACCTCTATCCGGAGGACCTGCGCGAGGAGATCGACCAGGTGGCCGCCGCCATCTACGACGACGTAAACAACGGCGTCTACAAATGCGGCTTCGCCAGTTCACAGCGGGCGTACGAAAGAGCCTTCGACACGCTCTTCGCCCGGCTCGACTGGCTCGAGGACCGGCTACGCAACCAGCGCTACCTCTGTGGCGACGGCAGCCGGTTGACCGAGGCGGACATCCGGCTCTTCACGACGCTGGTCCGCTTCGACGCCGTGTACCACAACCACTTCAAGTGCAACCGGAACAAGCTGACCGAGCAACCGGTGTTGTGGGCGTACGCCCGGGATCTGTACCAGACCCCGGGCATCGGTGAGACGGTCGACTTCGACCAGATCAAGCGGCATTACTACCTCACCCATCACCAGATCAACCCGACCGGTGTGGTGCCCAAGGGACCCGACCCCACCGGATGGACGCTCCCGCACGGACGCGGATAGGAGCGAGGCGCTGGTCGTTGCCGGGACCAGTCGTAGCTCCGGCCGATGCCTCCGGCCGGATCCTCCAGCCGGTCTCCCATCCGGCGTCCGTCTGAGAGCCCGTCGTCGTGGATCGGTCCTGCGTGAGCACTGCCATGGTTCTGACCACCGCCGGTACGGCGTGACCGGTCAGGCGTCTTCCTCGGGGATGATGATCCAGCCGGCCAGGTAGAGCAGCAGCCCCGCTCCACCGAAGATCACCAGCGCGACCATCCCGAGCCGGACCAGCACCGGGTCGATGCCGGCGTACTTCGCGAGACCGCCGCAGACACCGGCGACCATGCGTTCGTCCCTCGTGCGGACGAGTTTCTTGAGTGGGGGAAAGGAGTCTTTTCGCAACGGAGTCGTCTCGTTCATGGCTCAAGCCTCCTCGATCTGAGCGTGAACGGCCATCCGGGAGTGTCCTGATCACGCCCTACGGTTGTCCCCGACGCGTGTCGGGGGGCGTCGTGAGGGTTGGCGACGGTTGCGCTGCAGCGACATGGCGACGCCGACGCCCCCGGCGCCGATCAGGACGACAGGCAGCAGCCAGCCAAGGTCAGTGACACGGAGCGCGCCACTTTGGAGCAGCAACCAGCCCAGCGCGAGGCCGCAGCACACCAGGCCGGCGACGAGGGCGGCGATGTTGGCCGGATGCCTCCCGGCCGGAGGCTTACTCCCCACGATGCACCCCCACATGGCCCACACCGACGTCGATGTTCAGCACGAGTTCACCACCTCCGGGTCCGTCGTCGCCTCGATCAATGATCTCCCGGGAGACACCGAACCCCTCCGACGAACCCGCGTCGAACTCCCTCGTTCCTCCTTCGGCCGCGTCGCCCAGCTCACCGACCGCGTCACGTTCTCCTGGAGCCGCGGGGGCGCGCGGTGGCCGAGGCGCCACGGGCTCGGGTGGGAGGGCGCGACCGAACAGCGAGATCTCACCGAGCCCGACGTCGCCCTTGAAGATCACGTCGACATCCGGGGGTACGACGACGAGGACGTCGCCGACGCCGACGTCGATGGAGGACTCGACGTGTTGCCCATCGCGGAAGGGCACCGCACTGAGATCGATGACCAGCTCACCGACGCCGTACTCGTAGCTGCCCTGAATCGCACTGACGGACGTCGGATGCAGGGTCAGGTCCACCGCCTCGCCAGGCCACCGGTCGGCCAGGCTGGCCGCAGGCAGCGCCAGGGCGAGGACGACACCGGAGGCGATCAACGCTCTGGTGCGGCCGAACCACGCGCCCAGGATCAAGCCGAGACCGACCACACCGAGCGGACCGGCGATGTAGGCACCGAGCGGGACGTCCTCCTGCTGGTCGGCGAGCGCGAGCACCATCACCAGCAGGAGCGCGGCCGCCATCGTCCCGGCTAAGAGCCACGACCGCTTCCGCTCGCCGTCGCTGCGGACCGCCGTGGACCTGACCTGGCGCGGGGGAGTCGCGGGCGGGGGCGTCCAGTTCTCCGGTGGTTGGGCCAGTTCGACGTCCTGGATCTCCAGGCCCAGGGGGTCCGGCTGATTCCAGAAGGACGCGGGAGCGGGTTCGGCCGTACGCCAGGAACCAGGAGGAGCATCGGCCGCACTCGTGGGCACGGAGGAGCCCGGGTCGGCGACGTCCAGCGGCTTGGTGTGGTCCCACGTCGAGCGCGCTGGTTCGGTGGCCGCAGGAGGAGAGGTGATGTCACCCGTGCCGCCGGACGCACCCGAGGTGCCGGCGCCGGCTGCGGTTCCGGGTGGGAACGTCCCGCCGGAGCCGCCAGGTTCTCCCGGCCGGTCTGACGGTGCTGCGCCGCCGCCGTCCTGCTCGGCGTTGCGGCGGATCAGGGCGTACAGGCCGAGCACACTCAACACGAGCAGAACCGGGACGTGCCACGGAAACCCCCACCAGGGAACGCTGAAGATCACGAGGCCCAGGATGACCAGACCACCGACGACGATCGCGTTGTCCGGTGCGCCGTTGCGGCGCCGGCCGAGCTGTTGTTCGAGGATCGACAGGTCCTCGCCGTCGTCCGGCACGAGCAGCCAACCCGCCGCATACAGCAGGACGCCGACACCACCGAAAAGCGCCAGGATGACGCCGACCACCCGCAGGACGACCGGGTCGATCTGGAGCCGAGGACCGAGCCCTGCGCAGACGCCCGCGAGGAGCCGGCCGTCGCGCGCCCGGCGAAGTGAACGGAGCTCAGCCCGGAGCTGGTCCTGCCCCCTTCCGGTGCCTGTCCCTGACCCCGCGGGAGCACCCGGGTCGGTGCCTGACTCAGCGCCCGTGTCGGTGCCTGTCTTGTTGCCTGACTCAGCGCCAGCGCCTGTCTCTGCGCCAGCGCTGGGCGAGGGGGACTGATCGTCGGGCCATCCGGATCCCGCGGGCGGCGTGGTGGCAGGCATACCCCGATCCTCCGGGCCGTTGGGTGGCGGCGCCATCCGGGATGACCCTGGGCTTTACCCCCGGGCCGCCTGGGGTGAAGCGTGGGGCCTGTCCCGGTGGCTCAGCAGCACTTCTCGTGTGACCATCAAGGAGGACAGCCGGGCGCGTTGCCGCGCGCTCGGCGTCCACCGGCGCCGCCCGACGATACCCGGGCAAGTCGGCCCGTACGCCCCAGGAGGCCACGATCTTCACCGACGCACGAGGCGCACCAGTCGGTACGCCACCGGTCGCCGCGGCGCGGAGCACCGCTCCCCGCTGCTACCGGCGTGCCGACGGGAAAGTTCTGGGCGGAGTTGCCGCCGGGCTGGCCGATCACCTGGGACTTCAGCTCCTGCACGTACGCCTGGGCCTGGTCGCGCTGACAGCGGTCGGCGGCTTCGGCCTGTTGCTGTACGCCGCGCTCTGGGTCGTACTCCCTCAGGAGCCCGCGGTCGAGGAGACCACGCAGCCGGCCGGTGTCGCGGCGGCCACCCGCAAGGGGCTCCGTCGCGAGCGTGCACCTGGTAAGAGACGCCAGGACACCGGTCAGTTGGTGTCGATCGCAGTCCTGGCGATCGGCATCATCGCGATCTACCCGCACCTCGGCGGGGTCTCGGCCCAGGTGTTCTGGCCGCTCATCCTGGGCGGTGTCGGCCTCGCGCTGCTGTGGCGGCAGGCCGACGAGTCCCAGCGTGCCCGGTGGACCGCCTCCGCCCCACCGCGCTGGAAGTGGATGTGGCCGCTCGTCAGTACCCGCGGCTGGGTCATGGTTCTCCGTACCGTCGTCGGGCTCGCTCTCGTCATCGCTGCCCTGTCGTGGGGACTCGCCTCCGTCGGCGGCATGAACGAGGTCAACGCGGCTCTGCTTGCCGTCCTCGGCGCCGGTATCGGGGTCGGCCTGATCGTCGGCCCGTGGGTGTGGCGGCTGGCTGGAGACCTGTCCGAGGAGCGGAGGGTACGCATCCGTTCGCAGGAACGCGCCGACATGGCCGCGCACCTTCACGACTCGGTCCTGCAGACGCTCGCGTTGATCCAGAAGCAGGCACATGACCAGCGTGCCGTCGTACGCCTGGCGCGTGCCCAGGAGCGCGACCTTCGGCAGTGGCTCTACGGCGAACAGGAGGACGCCGACGCGACCTTGCGCAGCGAGCTGCGCCGGGCGGGAGCCGAGGTCGAGGACCACCACGAGATCCCGGTCGAGGTGGTCATGGTCGGCGACGCCCAGATGAACCCGACGCTGACAGCCGTCGTCCGCGCCGCCCGGGAGGCGATGGTCAACGCCGCCAAGCACTCGGGCGCGCCGCGGATCGACGTCTACGCCGAGGTGGAGCCGGCACGGGTGGAGGTCTTCGTCCGCGACCGCGGGGTCGGGTTCGATCCGGAACATGTGGGTGCGGACCGACTCGGTGTCCGTCGCAGCATCTACGAACGCATGGAACGCCACGGCGGCAAGGCCGACATCAGGAGCACACCCGGTGAGGGAACCGAGGTGCACCTCCTGGTCGACCAGGCCGCCGCCAACTCTGACTCGAGCTCTGGTTCGGGTTCTGGCTCTGGCTCGGGTTCTGGTCCTGGTGCCGGGTAGAGCGGCCACCGTGAACAACCATGATCCTGTTCAGGCTTTGAAAGGATGACCTCGTGACGACCAACCCTGACAACCGGCGCCGGATCGTACTCGTCGACGACCACGCGATGTTCCGCACGGGCGTACGCACCGAGATCGGTGCCGCGGTCGACATCGTGGGGGAGGCCGGCGATGTCGACGCGGCGGTCAAGGTGATCCTCGCGACGAAGCCGGAGGTGGTCCTGCTCGACGTCCACCTTCCCGGCGGCGGTGGGGCCGAGGTCTGCCGGCAGGTGCTGGCGGCCGAGCCCGACGTCCGGTTTCTCGCGCTGAGCGTGTCCGACGCCCCGGAGGACGTGATCGGGGTGATCCGGGCGGGCGCACGCGGTTACGTCACCAAGACCATCACCGGGGATGAGATCATCGATGGCGTACGCCGGATCGCCGACGGCGACGCGGTCTTCTCACCGCGGCTGGCGGGATTCGTGCTCGACGCGTTCGCCGGCGCGGTCGACCCGGGCAGCATCGACGAGGAACTCGACCGGCTGACCCAGCGCGAACGCGAGGTGCTGCGCCTGATCGCGCGCGGCTATGCGTACAAGGAAGTCGCGAAGGAACTCTTCATCTCGGTGAAGACCGTGGAAACACACGTCTCGTCCGTGCTGCGGAAGCTGCAGCTGTCCAACCGTTACGAGCTGACCCGCTGGGCGACCGACCGCCGCCTGGTGTGAAGGCGCCGGCGCTGAACGCCTGGCTCCTATGAGCTGACCCGCTTGGCCACCGACCGCCGCCTGGTGTGAGGCCGCAGGGGCTGAACGTCTGGTTCTGGTGGGCGCCGGTCCCCTGGTAGGTGAGGGGTAACGGCACGGGGGACCCCTCATCCAGAAGATGGCTGCCCTCGCTATGATCGACAGGCGTACGTACTACCAGACGTAGTAGTGCGAGCATGGCGGGTCCGACGAGAGGCAGGGGTGCGGTTCCATGGAGATCCTGCGCCAGGTGCTGGTGTTCATCCACTTCGTGGGTCTGGCGAGTCTGCTGGGCGGGTTGCTGGTCCAGATGAAGGGGCCAGAACGCCGGATCCTTGCCGCGATCCTGCACGGCGCGCTGACGCAGTTGGTGTCCGGCCTGCTTCTGGTCGGCGTACTCGAGGGACTCGACGACCCGGCTCACCCGGTCGACAACGCCAAGATCGGCGTCAAGCTGCTCGTCGTCCTCGTCATCACGGTGCTGGCCTGGCTCAACCGCAAGAAGCCCACAATCTCCAACGGGCTGTTCTTCGCTCTCACCGCACTCACGCTCGTCAACGTCGCCGTCGCCGTCTTCTGGACCTGACGCCGCCGACGTGACGTCCTGAACGTGACGCCCTGACCTGCCTCCCAAACCTGGCTGCGCTGAACCTGGCCCAGCGAGCCGGTGGTCAGCCGGTCGAGACGACGAAGAAGTCCTCGGCGAGGCGACCCTCGGGAAGCCCGGCGCGCACCGCGTTGGCGCCAAGCCACTCGCGCACCCGGAGGGGCAACGCGTCCGGGTCGGGATGCTGGCTCTTGTGGGCGAGCAGTGCGGTGATCTTCCGGTCGACCGTGTCTGTCACATCCACCACATGGTTGCTCTCGGGATGGCCCGACAGCCACACCTCGCGGACAGTCCACGGCTCGAGCCCTTCCTCGGCGAGGTCGGGGAAGGCGAACGGATTCCGTGCGGCTGGGTACACCGCCCGGATGGCCGCCTCTCCGGCGGCGAGGTGATCAGGATGGCTGCGCGGCAGGATCGCCCAGTCGCGCTCGGGGCTGGGGCACATCACTCGCTGCGGCTGGAGTTCGCGGATGAGGCGGGTGAGTGACCGGACGAGTTCGCGGTCTGCCTCGAGCTCGCCGTCGACGAAACCGAGGAAGCGTACGTCGGTCACCCCCACGGCGGCGGCGGCCGCCTCCTGCTCGCCACGGCGGATCGCGCCCATCTCGGCGCGCGGGATGTCGAGGTCGAAGCCGCCGCTCTGGCCGTCGGTGCACACGCAGTAGACGACCTCGTGACCGGCGTCGGTCCAGTGTGCGACGGTCCCGGCCGCGCCGAAGTCGACGTCGTCGGGGTGTGCGACGACAACGAGGACCCGGGAGACCTCATGGTCGGGCAGTAGATCAGGCATCACCGCAGGAACCTACCCGACCCGCCAAATTGCGCCCAGGACGGGCCAGCTGCACGGGACGTTCCGAATAGTTTCCAGCGAACGCAGAAAGGGCGAAATCCCACTCCGGAAATTGATTTGCCATCCGTCGCAATTCCTCGGACGAGACGTTTTCCGATGTCTGCACGACGGGAGATATCTCTTGGCGCCGAATGTGGGGGAGTGATGGGCGTGTCGCCACTGCGAATTCCGTCAATCGTACGAGGCCTGCTCATCCTTCTCCTTGGCATGCTCCTTGGCTTTTTTGCGGCGAACTGCGCGAACTCGGACGCACGCGAAGGCGCCACGTCGACGCCGACCGCCACGCGTGCGCCGTCGGTGCGGCCCAGCGCCCTACCTGGTCGCACCGCGGTGGCGAGGGCCACGCTCACCCCCGTGGCCACGCCATCCAGTACGACGCCATCCGCCACGGCAACCCCCAGCGCGACGGTGCCCAGCGCCACGCAGCAGGCCACCAGCAGCGCTTCGCCCAACGCGACTGGCTCTCCCGGCAGCTCGCCTTCACCAACCACGTCCGCGTCACCGAGTGTCTCGCCGACACCAGGAACCGCCAGTCCGACCCCGAAGCCGGGACCGGTCGCCCAGCGGGTCGATCGGATCGAGGACACCAGCGCCAAAATCATGTTCCTCACCTTTGATGACGGACCGAATGTGAAATACACACCGCAGATTCTGCGGATCCTGGCGAAGTACAAGGCGCCTGCCACCTTTTTCGCACTCGGTGATGCCAGTAACGCCAATCCGGACATCGTGAAGCAGATCCGGGCCGCGGGTCACACGATCGGAAATCACACGCACGACCACAAGTCGCTGCCAAGCCTTTCCGACGAGGACGCCCGCGAGGAATTACAGAAGGGACCCGCCTCGCGATGCTTCCGCCCGCCCTACGGCGCCATCAACGACGACGTACGCGCCATCGCTGCCGAGCTGCGCCAGGAAGTCGTGCTCTGGCACGTGGACCCGAAGGACTGGGACCGCCCTGGGGCCGACAAGATCGAGGAACGCGTCCTCAAGGGCGTGGCTCCGGGGGCCATCGTGCTGTTCCACGACGGCGGCGGCGACCGGTCGCAGACCGTCACCGCGCTGGAACGGCTGATGCCCCAACTCATCGAGAAGGGCTACGCGTTCGAGGCCATGCCCTGCTGACATGACCTAGGCGAGCCGGCCTGCCCGGCGCCAGCCGACCTCCCGGAGATGGCCGCTAGTGGCCATCTCCCGGAACAGCGGCTGATCCACGCCACGAGTGCGTACGCCCGCTTTCCGCCGGCCGAAGCCTTCCGAAGCTGGCCGTCCCCAACGCCGCGAGGACCTTGCTGGTCGTGCAAAGCTCGGACGACAGCTCCGAATGTCAGCATTGCTCTCTCGAGGAGAAACCAACCAATGGCGCACAGTAACGGCATTGACCGGCGGGGGTTCCTTTACGGCTCGGCGATCGCCGCCGGCTCGATCATGCTCGCCAGCTGTTCGGACTCGGGGTCCGGCGGCGGCTCCGGCGAGGCGCCAGCTGCTGGGCCCGCGTCGAAGGCGAAGGGTTCGGAGACCAAACCGCTCGCGCCCCCCTCATCGTTCAAGGAAGCGCCCACGCTCGCCGCCCGCGTCAAGGCGGGCGACCTGCCGTCGATCGATGAACGGCTCCCGGAGGCGCCGTACGTCATTCCCCACCGCTGGGTGGCGTCGGGCAACTACGGTGGGCGGCTCCGGATGATCATGGCCGAGAGCTACAGCTCCGCGATCAAGGAGTACATGTACGGGCGGTCGTTCCTGCGCTTCCTCAACGATGGCCTGGACATCGGTCCCGGGCTCGTCGAGAGCTGGGAGTCCAACGAAGACGCGACCGAGTGGGTCTTCCACTTCCGCAAGGGACTGAAGTGGTCGGACGGCGAGCCATGGACCACCGCGGACATCATGTACTGGTGGGACGACATGGTGAACAACGACGACTACACCGGGGTCGACCCACCCGACGACGTCCGCTCGGGCAAGGGGACCGTGGCGAAGGTCGCCGCGCCTGACGAGACGACCCTCACCCTGACGTTCGACGCTCCTGCCCCAATCACGCCGGAACGCCTGGCGGCATGGGTGAACAGCCCGGCCCAGGAGGGTTCCATCGGGCCGCTGTGGATGCAGCCGAAGCACTACCTTCAGCAGTTCCACCCGACGTACAACAAGGAGATCACCAAGGAGGACTGGTACCTCGAGCACGAGGCCAAGGGCAACTTCGGCACCAACCCCGACTGCCCCACGATGACGGGGTGGATGCTGAAGAGCTACCAGGACGGGCGGAGCGTCCTCTTCGAACGCAACCCCTACTACTGGTGCGTCGACAAGGAGGGCAAGCAGCTCCCCTACATCGACGAGGTGCAGTTCAGCGTCGTCATCGACGACGAGGTGCAGAAGCTGCAGATGTCCGAGGGCAAGGTCGACTACGTGCACGGCGGTCACCACGGGCTGGTTCTGGAGGACATCTCCGGGTTCAAGCAGACCGAGGACCGCACCGGCATCCGCGTCAACCTGTGGGACAGCGGCTCCGGCACCGGTTCCATCGTGTTCTTCAACTACGACTACCCGGACAAGGAGATGCGGGAGCTGATCCGCAACCCGAAGTTCCGGCAAGCCCTGTCGTTCGCGATCGACCGGAAGGACATCCGCAAGTCGATCTACTTCGCCACTGGCGAGCTCACGACGGGAACTCTCAGCCCTAAGGGCGAGATGTTCACCCTCAACGACGAGGCCAAGAGCAACTACGTCAAGTGGCGCGACGCCTACGTCACGTACGACATCGAGAAGGCGAAGTCGATGCTCGACGAGCTGGGCGTCGTCGACAAGGACGGCGACGGCAAGCGGGAGTTGCCGAGCGGTGCCAAATTGCAGATCTCCCTCGACTATCCCGCGGATGCGACGAACGAACACATCCAGAAGAACAACCGCTACAAGCGCGACTGGGATGCCGTGGGTGTCGCCACCAAGTTGACGCCGGTGGCGCCGGAGGCGTTCGGCGAGACCTGGGGACGCGGCGAGCTGATGACCACGACTGCGTGGGAGGTCGGCGACTGCTCGCCGCTGATCTATCCGGGCTGGGTGATACCGGTCGAGACGGGGCACTGGGCGCCGTTGCACGGCCAGGCGTTCATCATGCAGACGGGTGACCCGAAGAAGCTCGAGCAGCAGGCGGACACCGATCCCTGGGAGCGGACCCCGCCGTGGATCCTGCCCGAGGAGGGTGACCCGATCGACCGGCTGTGGAAGCTCTACGCCCAGGCCAGGGTCGAGCCCGACCGGATGAAGCGGGTCGCCCTGATGTGGGAGATCCAGAAGATCCACATCGAGGACGGGCCGTTCTTCTATGGCGTGGTCGCCAACTACCCGCGCATCGTGCTGGTCCGCGACGGGCTGAAGAACGTTCCCACCCGGGAGAACCTCGCTCTCGGTGGGTGGGTCAACCCGTGGATCCTGCCGTCGCCCGCGGTCTACGACCCCGAGACGTACTTCTGGGAGAAGCCCGACGAACACGCGTAGCCCTTGGCCGGTTCATGATCATGCGTGGGATGGTGGCCTTTCTCGGCCCGAGAAGCCTTCGTTTCCCACGCATGATCATGAACGGTCGTCCCGTGTGGCGGGCGAGCGGGCATATCGAACCTTCGGGGCGTGATGTCCGGGCCTGTCCGGTGTGGACTGTCGGCGCCAGATCGTAGGCTGGGCGTCAAGATGAGTGCTCTCTCTGCAGAAGACCAGCTGGCCTTGCCCGACACCGCCGCCGCACCCGGTACCCCGTCCGACGCCGCGCATGATGACGGCGCACCGGACGCTGTCCAACGTGACGGTGGCGCGCCATCCGACAGCGCATCGGACGGCACGACATCGCACGGCACGACATCGCACGGCACGACATCGCACGGCACGACAACGGACGGTGCGACTGACGGTGGCGAGCGGCAGCCGCCCCGGCACCTGGAACCTGAGGAGATCCTCGAGGGACTCAACCCGTCCCAGCGGGCCGCCGTCCTGCACGAGAAGCACCCGCTGCTGGTGGTCGCTGGCGCGGGTTCGGGCAAGACCCGGGTGCTGACCCGCCGGATCGCCTGGCTCCTGGCCGAGCGCAACGCCCGCCCCAGCGCCATCCTCGCGATCACCTTCACCAACAAGGCGGCTGGCGAAATGCGGGAGCGGGTGGCCGCGCTGGTCGGCCAGCGTGCCGCTTCGTACATGTGGGTCTCGACCTTCCACTCCGCCTGCGTCCGCATCCTGCGGCGCGAGATCAAGCGGTTCGGCCTGTCCTCGTCGTTCTCGATCTATGACGACGCCGACTCGCGGCGGCTGATGACGCTGGTCTGTCGCGACCTCGATCTCGATCCCAAGCGCTACAACCCGCGCGCCGTCCTCAACTGGGTGTCCAACCTCAAGAACGAGCTCATCGACCACGAAGAGGCCGCGCGCGGCGCGCACACCCATCTGGAGAAGACGTTCGCCGAGTGCTACGAGCTCTACCAACGCCGCCTCGGTGAGTCGAGCGCGCTGGACTTCGACGACCTGATCATGACGACCGTCCATCTGATGCAGGCGTTCCCGGAGGTGCGCGAGCACTATCGGCGGCGCTTCGCGCACGTGCTGGTCGACGAATACCAGGACACCAACCACGCGCAGTACGCCCTCGTCCGTGAGCTGACCAGCTCCGATGGCGAGGACGACAGTCCGCACGGCGAGCTCATGGTCGTCGGCGACGCCGACCAGTCGATCTACGGATTCCGCGGAGCGACGATCCGCAACATCCTGGCGTTCGAGGAGGACTTCCCCGATGCCAAGGTGATCCTGCTCGAACAGAACTACCGCTCCACCCAGACGATCCTCTCCGCCGCCAACGCCGTCATCAGCCGCAATGCCGGCCGAAAACCCAAGAACCTCTGGTCCGACGCCGGCGACGGTGCCCCGATCGTCGGCTACGTCGCCGAGGACGAACACGACGAGGCGCAGTTCGTCGCGGAGGAGATCGACCGGCTCGGTGACGAGAAGGCCGCCAGGCCGAGGGACGTCGCCGTCTTCTACCGTACGAACGCACAGAGCCGGGTGTTCGAGGAGATCTTCATCCGGGTCGGCCTTCCGTACAAGGTCGTCGGCGGTGTGCGGTTCTACGAACGCCGTGAGGTCCGCGACGCCCTCGCCTACCTCAGGTTGCTCGCCAATCCCGAGGACACCGTGTCGCTGCGCCGGATCCTCAACGTCCCCAAGCGTGGGATCGGCGACCGTGCCGAAGCGGCGGTCGAGGCATTCTCCCAGCGGAAGCGGATCACCTTCTGGCAGGCGCTGCGCCAGGTCGACGAGATCGGCGACCTGGCGACCCGTTCGGCCAACGCCATCAAGGCGTTCGTCGGCATCGTCGACGAGTTGTCCGATGCCCTCGCCGAGGGCCAGCCGCCTGCCGACATTCTCGAGCAGGTGCTCGCCAAGACCGGCTACCTCCACGAGCTGGAGGTGTCCGGCGATCCGCAGGACGAGACGCGGGTCGAGAACCTGGCCGAGCTCGTCGCGGTGGCCCGTGAGTTCTCCGAGGCCGCCGAGTCCGAGGACACGCCGGCGACCCTGGCCGACTTCCTCGAGCGGGTCTCGCTCGTCGCCGACGCCGACCAGATCCCCGACAACGGGGGCGAGGGGACAGACGACGGCGGGGTCGTCACGCTGATGACCCTGCACACGGCGAAGGGGCTGGAGTTCCCCGTGGTGTTCCTCACGGGCCTGGAGGACGGCGTGTTCCCACACTCCCGGTCGCAGAGTGACGCGAAGGAGTTGGAGGAGGAACGTCGGCTCGCCTA
The DNA here is from genome assembly GCF_040120725.1 of Actinopolymorpha sp. B9G3. Lineage (NCBI taxonomy): Bacteria > Bacillati > Actinomycetota > Actinomycetes > Propionibacteriales > Actinopolymorphaceae > Actinopolymorpha > Actinopolymorpha sp. B9G3. The sequence continues at coordinate 165,733 of NZ_JBEEAB010000003.1, forward strand.
CGTCGGCATCACCCGGGCCCGCCAGCGGCTCTACGTCTCCCGTGCGGTGGTGCGCAGCGCGTGGGGTGCACCGCAGCAGAATCCCGGGTCTCGCTTCCTCGACGAGGTCCCCGCAGAACTCGTCGAGTGGCGGCGTACGGAGGTCGACCACACGTCGTGGAGCTCACAGTCGGCGACCGCGCGCCGGGCGGAGAGGCAGGCGCGGCGCCCAGGCCAGAAGCCGGTCATCTCCGTGGCGGCGGGCGACCGGGTTGTGCACGACACGTTCGGCATGGGGTCGGTGGTGGCGACAGCGGGACAGGGCGACAACGCCGAGGCGACGGTTGACTTCGGGTCGGGTGGGGTGAAGCGGTTCCTCCTGCGGTACGCACCGCTGGAGAAGCTCTGAACCGCGGCGCTACGGCGGTTACCGCGTCCCGGACCTGGTGCTCATGCTCCGGGGATCCCGTGGGCCGATGGTCCTGAGGCATTGGTTCTGCGGCGTACGGACCTGAGGCTCACGGTCGTGGGGCGGTGCGGGCGTGGCCGGCACGGTAGCGGCGCATCTTCGCGCGGGCGCCGCAGCCCTTCATGCTGCACCAGCGCCGGCTGTTGTTCCGGCTCTCGTCGAGGAAGATCCAGCGGCACTCGGCGCAGCGCTTGAGCCGTTGGAGGTCGCCGGCCCCGAGGAAGTCGACGACGTACCAGCTGAGCTGCCACTGGACGAACGCAAGGTGGCGCGGCGCCCCGGGCGGCCATGTCCAGTCGTACCCACCTGATTGTCGCTGACCTGGTGATCCGGCCCCGGCCGGCATCCGGAGACGTGCGGCACCGATCGCGTCGGCGTGGACGTCGCGGATGTGGTCGAGGGCTTCGGTCGATGCCGACGCGTTCATGACGGCCGCTTCGCCCGGAGTGGTCGCGCTATTCCTGGACAACCAGCACTATCCCAGCGATGAGGCGTACCTCTTCGCGCTCGCCGAGGCGATGAAGGCGGAGTACGACGAGATCCACCGCGCGGGGTTCGTCCTCCAACTCGACTGCCCGGACCTCGCAGCGGGGCGCCACCGTGATGGCGAGTCGCTCGAGGACTTCCGTGGCCGGGTCGCCCTCCACCTCGAGGCACTCGACCACGCCACCCGCGACGTCCCGGAGAGCGACCTCCGGCTGCACCTTTGTTGGGGCAACTACGAGGGACCGCACACGCGTGACGTACCCCTGGCCGACATCCTCGACCTGGTGCTCGCCGCCCCCCTGCCGGCCTGTCGTTCGAGGCGGCCAACCCACGGCACGCCCACGAATGGACGCTCTTCGCCGACGTCGGCCTGCCGGAGGGCAAGGTGCTGATTCCCGGGGTCATCGACTCCACGACCAACTACGTCGAGCATCCTGAGCTCGTTGCGCAGCGCATCTGCACCTACGCCGAACTCGTCGGGCGGGAGAACGTCATCGCCGGTACGGACTGCGGGTTCGCGACGTTCGCCACCTCGCTGACCGTGCATCCCACGATCACCTGGGCAAAGCTGCCCGCGATGGCAGACGGTGCGGCGATCGCGTCCGAGCGGCTGTGGAACGGCGCCGGACAGCGGCTCGCGGCGGACTCAGATCGGCAGGCCGAGCCCGCGCAGCCAGGGGAGGGGGTCGATCGGGTCGCCGCCGCCCGGGCGTACCTCGAAGTGCAGGTGCGGGCCGGTGGAGTTGCCGGTGCTTCCGACGTAGCCGATGACGGTGCCCGCCGACACGTAGCCGCTGGTGTATTCGTAGTCGGACATGTGGCAGTACCACGTCTCGGTACCGTCGTCATGGCGTACGACGATCTTGTTGCCGTAAGGGCCGTCCCAGCCGGCGAAGGTGATCTCGCCAGCGCCAACCGCTCGGATCGGGGTGCCCATCGGCGCGGAGAAGTCCTGGCCGGTGTGGTCGGAACTCCACATGCCGCCGGACTGGCCGAAGCCCGCGGAGGTCCGGAAACTGCGCAGCGGCAGGAACCACTGGATGGCGCGTTCGAAGACCTGCTCGCGCGTGGCGTCGGAAGCCTTGTCCACGATCAGTTCGAGCTCACGGGTGCGCTGCGCCTCCCAGGCCGCGCGTTCACGTTCGGTCTCCCGCCGAAGCTCGGCCGCGCGCTGGGCGTCGGAGTCGTCGATCCCTGGATCGACGCTGGCCGCGCCACCGCGGGAGCGGTCAGCCCGACCCGCCGCGGCACTGCGTGCGTCCTGCAGCTGGCCGAGGGAGAGCGCGACACCGGTCGGAGGTTTCTGGGCGTTGTCGTCGATACCCGCCGCGGCGACCGAGTGCAGGGTGACGGCACCGGAGGCGGCAGCGACCAATGTCGCGACACTCGCGACGGCGGGAATGGTCGGGAAGGCCCGGGCCGTCGCCGTACGACGGCGGGTACCGGGCTTCTTGCGCCTGCCCGCGAGCGCACTGCCGGTCCGGGGCGGGTTGCTGGACGTCGTGCGCAGCGTGACCCGCGGGCCAACCGGCCGGAGGCGCCCTTCGGTGAGTGCGTCCTGGCGAGTGGTCGCGGTGTCTCGACCGTTGCGGCGGCCGTCGTGCTGACTCACGCTCGCCGAAGAGTCGTGACGGGCTCCGGGGGAGTCCTTGCGGGCGGCGCTGGGCTCGTGGCGAGGAGATGGGGAGGACTGGCGGATGGTCGGGGTGTCGAGGTGTCCGACCGGGGTTGCGGCTGGTGGGCTCGCCAACCTGAGACGCCGGTCAGCCACGGCGCTCGACCGAAGTCCTATCGCGTTCGATCTGCCGGTTTGGCGGGTGTTCCGGACCGGCTGGCTGCGATCTACCTGGATGCCGCGGTCGGGCTGGATGCCGCGGCCAGGCTGGCTGGTGCGTTCGGAGCCATTCGTAGGTGTCGGTTGGCTCGACCGGGGCGCCGGGTTGTTCCAGTCACCGCGCGCCGCGCGTTTGCCAACGCCGGTACGGCCAGCTTCGCTCTCGCGCCACCCTGGTGTCGGTGGGCGGCCGTAGGGTGGCGCCGCCTGGTTGAGCCGGGTCGCGTCACGGCCCAGGTCCGGGCGAGTACCCCGGTCCTGTCGTGCGCTCTGCTCCTGTCGTGCGCTCTGCTCCTGTCGTGCGCTCTGCTCAGGTCGACGGGCCCGCTCTGGGCGGCTGCTCGGCGTCGTCCGGACTGCCGGGCCGGCACTACTCGACTGCGTGCGGATGCGTCGACCTGGCTGCGGGGCCGGAGGGGTGGCACCAGAGCGCCGAAAGCGGCTGGCAGGCGCAGCTCGGTGCTTCGCTGCCTCGGCCACAGGGATGAGACCTTCCTCGACGGCTAACAACTGGAGAGCAAGGTAGGAACGGCGGAGACGATAACGGATGCATCAAGCTGTGCCAAATGCCTCCGCGGCGATTATGCCGAATCTGGTCTGAGAAAGTCCCCATAAACCGGACATAGCGAGACGTGCCGCTACACAAAGTGTTCGACTGCCGCCAGTTTGTTACCCAGTGCTTTGCTGGGCGGGCGCCCGGCGGTCGGAATACCTTAGGTTCAGCACGTCGATGAGACCGCGCAGCGAAGTGCTCCGGGCCGCGACGACACCTTCCGGGCGCGATCACAGAGCTCCGGGTCCACGACAGCTTCCGGGTGCGATGGAGGAGCCGGTACATGACAGGCGCCGAGACCACGAGTTCCCCCTCCGCGGCGGACGACGCGAATCCGGACGCCGAGCCGCACGACGTTCAGCCGGACACGGCGGCGAACGACGGCCGAACCAGCCGGGCGCCGATCCGCATTGTCGTCGCCAAGCCGGGCCTCGACGGCCACGACCGCGGGGCGAAGGTGGTCGCGCGTGCCCTGCGAGATGCGGGCATGGAGGTCATCTACACAGGCCTTCACCAGACCCCCGAGCAGATCGTGGAAACCGCCCTCCAGGAGGACGCCGACGGCATCGGTCTCTCGGTTCTGTCCGGGGCACACATGACTCTCTTCCGTACGCTCATGCAACTCCTGCGCGATCGCGGCGCCGACGACATCGTGGTGTTCGGGGGCGGCATCATCCCCGAGGCGGACATCGAGGCCCTCGCCGAACTCGGGGTCGCGAGGGTCTTCACGCCCGGCACGTCGACCCACGAGATCGTCCGCTGGGTACGCGAACACGTCGCCGAGGCCACCGAGTACGCCGGTGGATCGGGCGCGACCAGCTGAGCCGCGCCGGGCGGTCACCTCCTCGGGGTCACCACTCCCGGACGAGGGCGGTCCCGAAGCCGTCGCCTATCTCCCGCGCACCGGTCTCCTGCTTCCAGATTCGCGATCGCGAGCCCGGGTGTGCCGACGTACAGGCGTTCAGTGTGCGGTTCGGCCGGGGAAAGGCCATGACCGCCGATCGCGAGGCTCTCCCCGAACCGTGCACCGGCCTGTGCCTCGCCGGGTACGCCGTCGGTGCCCTGGACGAGCCTGCGCCAGTACCGCAGACCCGTGTCGGCTCCAAGGTAGATGTGCACCGCTCCGGCATCACTCAGGCCGTTGGCGTCCTGTCCCGGCGCACCGACGATGGGTTCGGAGCGCGTGTCGTCGTCGACGTACGCGGTGACGATCGACGTGCCGAAGCGGTCGCCGGCGCGGTAGTCCGCCGGATACGGGATCTGCGGTCCGCGGTCGGCGTACCTCACCTCGACCGCACCGGCATCCGGCTGGGTGCCGAGGTCCTCACGAGGGATGCCGATCGCGAGGTCGGGGCCCCTTCCGGTCGTTGTCGAAGTCGGGACTCCTCTTTGTCCGTGTCCCGCAGGAATCGGCCGCCGACGTGGGGGAGAGGCTGAGGCCGACGGGTGGAGGACCCAGATCATCGCGGCGAGCACAGCGAGCGAACGAGTGGGCATAGCGCCACACCTCCGGTGGGAACCCGCTTTCGTCTGTGTCCTTTCGTATGTCAGGGACGACCCACAAGCGCTGGATGGGGTTGCCGGTGTGAAGAAACTAGTCGATCACGATGGTGGCCCCGGTCGGCCGCGTGCCTGGTGCCGGACAACGCAGGGCATTTCTCACTTTCCGCGGGCCGGAATTGTGCGGTCGCGCTCGCGCCCTTGGGCGGCACCCGGCGGTCACGGCGGCCCCGAGCAGGGTTAGGCTCGCGGCCGGGCCTGGGAGCAGGGGCTCCGACCACGGAGCCGGCACGGGCCAGGCGTACGCGAACCGACCAGGAAGAGCGCGCTCGTGGACCTGATGGAGTACCAAGCGAAGGAACTCTTCGCCCAGCATGGCGTTCCGGTCACCCTCGGCCGAGTCGTCGACAACCCGGACGACGCCAAGGCCGCGGCGCAGGACTTCGGTGGCCCGGTCGTCGTCAAGGCACAGGTGAAGATCGGCGGACGCGGCAAGGCCGGTGGCGTGAAACTCGCGGCAGACCCGGCCGAGGCGCAGGAGAGGGCCGACGACATCCTCGGTCTCGACATCAAGGGCCACACGGTACGCAAGGTGCTGGTGGCACCGGCCGCGGACATCGGCGAGGAGTACTACTTCTCGTTCCTCGTCGACCGCGCCAACCGTTCGTACCTCTGTATCGCCAGCGCCGAGGGCGGTGTCGAGATCGAAGAGGTCGCGCACACCAACCCCGATGCGGTGGCCAAGGTGGCGATCGACCCGCTCACCGGCGTCGACGAGGCGAAGGCCCGCGAGATCGCGACCGCGGCGAAGTTTCCCGCCGACGTCGTGGAGCCGGCCGTACCGGTGATCGTCGCGTTGTGGCAGGCGTTCATCGCCGAGGACGCCACCCTCCTCGAGGTCAATCCGCTGGTGAAGCTCGCCGACGGCGCCGTGGAGGCGCTCGACGGCAAGGTGACGTTGGACGACAACGCGCGCTTCCGGCATCCGGAGCATGCGGCGTACGAAGACAAGGCCGCCGCCGACCCGCTCGAGCAGCGTGCGGCGGAGAAGGACCTCAACTACGTCAAGCTCCACGGCGAGGTCGGCATCATCGGCAACGGCGCGGGTCTCGTGATGAGCACCCTCGACGTCGTGGCGTACGCCGGTCAGGACCTCGCTGCCGACGGCACGCGGGCCAACGGCGATCCGGTCAAGCCGGCGAACTTCCTCGACATCGGCGGCGGCGCCTCGGCCGAGGTGATGGCCGACGGCCTGGAGATCGTGCTGTCCGACCCGGACGTCCGCGCGGTCTTCGTCAACGTGTTCGGCGGCATCACGGCATGCGACGCGGTCGCGAACGGCATCGTGGCGGCGTTCGCCCTCCTGGCGGAGCGGGGTGAGGCGGTGTCGAAGCCGCTCGTCGTACGTCTGGACGGCAACAACGCCGACCTCGGCCGGCGGATCCTTGCCGACGCGAACCTGTCCGGTGTCGAACAGGTCGAGACGATGGACGGTGCCGCGCACCGCGCGGCCGAACTTGCCGCAACGACCAGGTGACGGCCCAAGTGACGGCCCAAGTGACGGCGCAGTAGGGAGCGACGGACCAGCGATGGCGATTTTCCTCACTGAGAACAGCAAGGTCATCGTCCAGGGGATGACCGGCTCCGAAGGCCTCGTCCACACCCGGAAGATGCTGCGCGCCGGCACCCAGATCGTCGGCGGTGTGAACCCCCGTAAGGCCGGCCAGAAGGTCGAGGTCGAGGGTGCCTCACTGCCGGTGTTCGGCAGCGTGGCCGAGGCGATGAAGGAGACCGGCGCCGATGTGAGCGTCGTCTTCGTACCGGCGGCGTTCACCAAGGCCGCCGTGAACGAAGCGATCGATGCGGCCATGCCGCTCGTCATCGTCATCACCGAAGAGGTCCCGGTCCACGACACGGCGGAGTTCTTCGCCAGGGCGCAGCGGTCGGGTCACACCCGCATCATCGGGCCGAACTGTCCTGGCGTCGCGTCGCCAGGCAAGTCCTACGCCGGCATCATCCCCGCCGACATCACCGGTGCGGGCCGGATCGGCCTGGTGTCCAAGTCGGGCACGCTGACGTACCAGATGATGTACGAACTCCGCGACATCGGCTTCTCGACCTCGGTCGGTATCGGCGGCGACCCGATCATCGGGACCACGCACATCGACGCGCTGGCAGCGTTCGAGAACGACCCCGAGACCGACGTCATCGTGATGATCGGCGAGATCGGTGGCGACGCGGAGGAGCGGGCCGCGGAGTTCATCCGCGACCACGTCTCGAAGCCCGTCGTGGGTTACGTCGCCGGCTTCACCGCGCCCGAGGGCAAGACGATGGGGCACGCGGGCGCGATCGTGTCCGGCTCGTCGGGCACCGCGCAGGCGAAGCAGGAAGCGCTCGAGGCGTGTGGGGTGAAGGTGGGCAAGACGCCGAGCGAGACCGCGCGCCTCGTCCGCGAGATCGCCGAGAGCCTCGCCTGAGCGCATCGCCACCTGGGTTGCAGGAGCGTCGTCGCCTTCTATCCCGACGAACCTCCAACAACTCATGGGCCGGATGTCCCTTACGTCGCAGGCATCGTTCGACCAGCAGGCGAGGGCCCTGCTCGAGCCGTACGCCGTCGATGGATGCCTGCGGTTACGGTCATCGGACAGCTGATGTGGGGTTACCCCAGTCGCCGCGGCCTCAGGGGGCGAGGCGGTCAGCGCTGGCTTTCAGCACCGGCGCCATGGGGTCGGTGTCGTAGATGAAGTCCTGCCCGTTTTCGTGCCAGACAACCACGGACAACAACGCCCCGGTCCGGACCAGGCCGACGACCTCGATCTCGCCGGTCGAGTCACCGTTGTCGTGGCCGAACCACCACCAGCTCGCCGTGCCGCCGGAGACGGTGACGTCCGTGGGTCCGTGCGGTGTACCCCAGGTACAGCTTCCGAGCCACGAGGTGTAGGTGTCGTAGGCCGCCGTGGCGTCTGCTTCTGAGGCGAAGGCTCCGACGACGTTCACACCGGTGACGGTGCCGTCAGTTCCCCAGTCGAAGTTTCGCCGGACCGCGGCTGAGGCGCCAAGGCTCGCGAGATCGCCGGACTGGCAGACCGAGGTCGGCGTCGCGCCCTCGTCCTCGCTGGTGCCGGTAGCGCTCCAGGTGTTGGACGAGTCGTTGACCTTCGGCATCTCGGGACCGACGAGCAGCCGTACGGTGAACTCCGGCGGGGTGGGACTCGCCGTCGGGGTGTCGGAGGACGTGGGCGCCGGAGTCTCGCTGGGAGAGACATCCGGAGACGTCGAGTGCGGTTCCGGCCTCGGCGTCGGCGGAACGGCCGAACCGGGGTCTCCTGGCAGGTGCGACCTGGGTGCCGTCGGATCCGGAACGAACGGCCATCCCGACGGCGGCTCGTCCCCGGTGTCCGACGCCGACCGCGAGCCCTGGCGCCCGGAGGGCGCGGGCGCCTTGTCGGCATCGGACGGTGACGCGGCAAGGAAAGGGTTGGCCAGCGTGACCGGGTCACCTGGCATGCCGACGACCGCGCCGTAGCCGATCGCGCCGACACTGGCCACGACGGCGAGACCGGCGGTTGCCGTGCGTCGCAGCTGGCGCCGCGCGCCGTGGGCACGCACGGCGGTTTCGTCGCGCCAGGAGACCTGGTCGACATCACCGCGCAGGAGCGACAGGTGTTCGGTCACCTCACGCTCGAAGTCAGCGGGCATTCTGCGTCTCCTCTGCGGAGCTTTCGTACGGGCTGCCCTCTCGCAGGAGTTCGGCGAGTGCAGTGCGCCCCCGTGAAAGCCTGGCCTTGACAGTGCCGGTCGCCACGCCGGTCTCGTGCGCCACCTCCTCGACGGAGAGCCCGACGAGGTGGTGCAGCACGATCGCTCGGCGTTGTGCCTCAGGTATTTCTTTCAGCGCCGCAACCAGCGCCACGTTGTCCGGACTGGGTTCTGGCGCGTAGACCGGCGGCCCGTGGCGAGCCATCGCCGCGATCCCGTTCTTGATCTTGCGCCAGCGGCTGGCCGCGATGCGCCAAGCGACAGTACGGAGCCACGCTTCGGGGTTGGCGTGGTCGCAGACACGCGCCCAGTGTTGCCAGGCACGCGCGTAAGCCTCTTGAACGCAGTCTTGGGCGTCAGCCAGGTTTCCGGTCATCGCATACATCTGGTGGAGGAGCCGTTGCCGGGTAGCGTGGTAGAAGGCATCGAACTCGTCGGCATCCGCCATGAGCCCTCCGCCACTCTGCCGACTTTCACTCCACATGACACCGCACCGCAGCCTGAGGTTGCACTGGCCTTCCTGGCACACGCTGCGACACCGGCATGTGACCAACCGCAGCTGAGAGTATGTGCAGGTACGAACCTATCCATAACGACGCGGCACCCTCCGAGTGCCCCGTCCCTTGGCGGGTGTGAATCCCGGTGGCGGAAATCTAGCTGGTTCGGGCGCCTCAGCGGCGTGTCTCGGGCCGGAGGACCTGATCCGGACTGCGAGCATGAGGCGATGGCCGGCGTACTCACGCGTCCCTCGGCGGGCGTTCCCGAGCACCCGCGGGTGGCTGATCACCCGCGGCCCGCGGCCGTTGGCGCGTTGCTGGCGGCCGGCTGGGCCGCACTCGCGGGAGCACTTCCCTGCGCCGCCGTCGCGGTCGTCGCGTGGTTCGTCACGGCGGGCGGAACTGCCCCGGACGCATTCCGGGTCGGCGTGGACGCGTGGCTGCTCGCCCACATGGTGCCGGTCGCCCTACCAGGTGGTGCCTTCAGCCTGGCGCCGCTCGGGCTGTCGCTGCTTCCCTTCGTCCTCCTCTGCCGGGCCGGCGCGTGGGTCGGTCGTACGAGCGAGGTCCGCCGGGTCACCCAGGTGTGTGCCGGTCTGCTCGTCCTGGCTGCGGCGTACGGCGGACTCGCGGCCCTGATAGCGATCCTGGCCCGGACCGGCGACGCGGCGCCGGACGTGCTGCGGGCGTTCGTCCACGCCGGTGTGCTGGCGGGCGTGGCCGGTGGTGCGGGTGTCGTCCGGGTGAGTGGGCACGGTGTCCGGGCGTGGCGACGTGTGCCGGAGGACGTGCGGGCGGCCCTCTACGGCGGTGTCGCGGGCATCAGCTGTCTGGTCGCCGGCGGGATGCTGCTCGTCGCCTGCTCGCTGGTCGTGCACCTCGGTCGGCTGGGTGAGCTGGTGGCCGGACTCGCACCCGGCATCAGCGGCTTGCCGGTACTCCTGGGGATGTGCCTTGCGTACGTGCCCAATGCGGCGGTGTACGCAGGGACGTACGCGCTGGGACCCGGGTTCGCGGTCGGTACGGCCACCGTGGTGGCGCCGACCGGTGTCGCACTCGGCCCGCTTCCGGCGTTTCCCCTGTTGGCGGCGCTTCCGGTGACCGAGAACCCACCCGGCTGGGTGATGGGCGTTCTCGTGATCCCGATCGCGGCAGGGGTTGTCGCCGGGCTCGCCGCCATCCGCTGCTATCCGGCGTACAGCATCGACGCGGCGACCCTGCGCGGCGGCCTCGCCGGGCTCGCCGGAGGGGTGATGTTCACCGCGGCCGTGGCGGTTTCGAGCGGCTCCGCCGGGCCCGGGCGCCTGGCCGAGGTCGGTCCGTCGGCACTGGAGTCCGGAGTCGTCGCGGTGAGCACCCTCGGGATCGCCGGAGCCGTCGGTGTCCTGGCGTTGCGGATGTGGGAATGGGCTCGGGCGCGGGGCTCCGCTGACCTGCGGTGAGCGTAGGCCTGAACCCGGCTGGTCGATCCCATGCGGGGGGTCGGGCCAGGGTCAGCGGGGGGTGTTCAGGGGGCCGACGCGGTCGATGATGCGTTCTTCCAGACGCTTCTGACAGGAGTCGCGAGCGGTCTGGGTGTTGGCGCCGGAAAAGCACTGTTGGTACTCGACCACCTCGTCCCAGAACACCACCGCCGTCGCGGTCAGGATGCTGGCGAACAGTGTGGCGACGATGCCCAGCACGAGGCCTGGAGTAGCCCCGGGCACGGGGACGCGGTGAAGGCGGGCAGCCCGGCGCGCGAGGGCGCCGCAGACGATCGCTGCGATCCCGAGGAGCAGACCGAGCGGGAACGCCAGCACGCTCGCCACCAGTCCGGTGAGTCCGAACAGGATGGCGAGCCGGCCACGGTTGCGGATCCGCTTCTGCTCGTCCTCGGTCGGCGGAGCCGGGGGCTGATGGTGGGGAGCGTGGGGAGCACCGTGGCCGCCCGAGCTGTTGCCGAACTTCCCGCCAGCGCTGCTGCCGGGCGGTCCACCTGAGCTGCCGCCGGCGTTGCCGCCGGTCGACTCGCTGTGGACCGGGGGCCGGTGGGTCCCGTCGCCGCCCGGAGACGCGTGCGGACCGTCGGTCGGCTTCGCGGCGCCTTGGCCGGAGGGCTGGGCCGACGCTGTGACGATCCGGGCGTACGCCGACGAGGCGGGCGGCCGAGCGAAGACCCGCTCGGCATCGGGTGGCGCCGTCGTACCCTCCGCCGGTATCGGCGCGAGCGAAAGCTCGTCCGCGATCTTGGCCTCCGGGCTGTCCGCTGCGTCAGGACGCTCCTCGGGACTGCTCACAGGGGCTTCTCCTGTCGTCATTGTCGGCTACCGCTATCGTGACGGAACGTCCAACTCCACGTGTACGCGCCCCGGGTCACCGGGCTGTGACGCCGTTTACGCACGCCGTTCCAGCAGGTGATCCCCAGCAGCGAGGAGCCCATTCTGACTGCCCGTCTCGTCGTCCTGCTCTCTGGTACCGGCACCCTGTTGCAGGCGCTGCTCGACGCCACGCGGGAGCCGGCGTACGGCGCGACCGTGGTCGCGGTCGGCGCCGACCGTAACAGCGCCGGCGGGCTGGCCCGCGCCGAACGCGCCGGTATCCCGACCTTCACCCTTCGGGTGCGGGACTTCCCGAGCCGGGAGGAATGGGACGCCGCGCTCACCGAACGCGTGCAGGCCTACGAACCCGATCTGGTCGTCTCGGCGGGGTTCCTCAAGCTGGTCGGCAAGCAGTTCCTGGCGGCGTTCGGCGGACGTTACGTCAACAGCCACAACTCCCTGCTTCCGGCGTTCCCCGGCATGCACGGGCCGCGTGACGCGCTGGCCTATGGCGTACGCGTGGCGGGGGCGACACTCTTCGTCGTCGACGAGGGAGTCGACGCGGGCCCGATCATCGCGCAGGTCGCCGTACCCGTCGAAGACGACGACACCGAGGAATCCCTGACCGAACGCATCAAAGGCGCCGAACGCCGGCAGCTCGTCGACACGATCGGCGCGATGGTGCGGTTGGGCTTCACCGTCCAGGGCAGAAAGGTCACCATCCCGTGAACGCCCCCCGAAACGACGCCGCCACCGAAGGGCGCCGGCCGATCCGCCGCGCGCTGGTCAGCGTCTATGACAAGGCCGGGTTGACCGAGCTCGCCCGAGGGCTCGCCGATGCGGGCGTGGAGATCGTGTCGACCGGCACGACGGCCGCGACGATCGAGTCCGTCGGTGTGAGCGTCACCCGGGTCGAGGAGCTGACCGGATTCCCGGAGTGCCTCGACGGCCGGGTCAAGACGCTGCATCCGCGGGTGCATGCCGGTCTGCTGGCGGACACGGGCAATCCCGACCACGTGCGGCAGCTGGCCGACCTCGACATCGCGGCGTTCGACCTGCTGGTGTCGAACCTCTACCCGTTCGCGGAGACCGTCGCGTCCGGGGCCGGCCCGGATGACGTGATCGAGAAGATCGACATCGGCGGTCCCGCGATGACCCGCGCAGCCGCCAAGAACCATGCCTCCGTTGCCGTGGTGACCTCACCGGACCGCTACGCCGACGTCCTCGCGGCGGTGGCGGCCGGTGGATTCACGCTCGACCAGCGCAAGCGGCTGGCGGTCGAGGCGTTCGTGCACACCGCGAGCTACGACGTGGCCGTCGCGTCGTGGATGGGCAACGTGCATGCGCCGACCGACGACGGCAGCGGTTTCCCGGCATGGGTGGGCGCGACGTGGGAGCGGGAGTCGGTCCTGCGCTACGGCGAGAACCCGCACCAGCGGGCGGCGCTGTACCGTGCCGGCTCCGTCGCCGCGCACGGGCTCGCCCAGGCAGAACAGCTGCACGGCAAGGAGATGTCGTACAACAACTACGTCGACGCCGATGCCGCGCGGCGTGCCGTCTACGACTTCCAGCCCGCGGCGGTGGCGATCATCAAGCACACCAACCCGTGCGGGATCGCGATCGCGTCCAACGTCGCCGACGCGTACACGAAGGCGCACGCGTGCGACCCGGTGTCGGCGTTCGGCGGGGTGATCGCGACGAACCAGCCGGTCTCGGTGGAGATGGCGGAGAAGGTGGCCGAGGTCTTCACCGAGGTGCTCGTGGCGCCGGACTTCGAGCCGGGCGCGCTGGAGGTCCTCTCGCGCAAGAAGAACATCCGGCTGCTCCGGTGCGGACCTTCCGCCCGCGGTGGTATGGAGGTACGCCCCGTCTCAGGTGGCCTGCTGATGCAGAGCGTGGACACCGTGCAGGAGCCGGGTGACAGTCCGTCGGGTTGGCGGTTGGCGGCGGGCGAGCCGGTGTCCGAGGACGTGCTGGCCGACCTCGTGTTCGCCTGGCTGGCGGTCCGGTCGGTGAAGTCCAACGCGATCCTGCTGGCTTCCGACCTCGCGGCCGTCGGGGTCGGCATGGGGCAGGTCAACCGGGTCGACTCGGCGAAGCTGGCGGTTGCCCGGGCGGGTGAGCGGGCGGCCGGGTCGGTGGCGGCCTCGGATGCGTTCTTCCCGTTCGCCGACGGGCTGCAGGTTCTGCTCGACGCGGGCGTACGGGCCGTCGTGCAGCCGGGTGGCTCCGTCCGCGACGACGAGGTGATCGCGGCGGCTCAGGCGGCTGGCGTACCGCTCTATCTCACCGGCACGCGCCACTTCTTCCACTGAGGCCGGCGGCGTATCCCGGTTGACACGTCGGGTTTGATGGCGGCGTGGGTGAGCTGGTCCAGCGCGTGGTGCGTTCCCTGCGTACCCGATTCGCGGGGTACGAATGGACGCGGGTGCACCACGGCTTCTCCGGGGCGGCGACGTACGAGCTCACCGGGACGACCGGGCCGGAGCTCTACGCCAAGGTGGCAGTCGTGCCGCAGCACCTGGGCAGTCGCTCCCATCTGGGCGTCGAGGCGGAACGGATCCGCTGGCTGTCCTCGACCGGGATCCCAGGGCCCGAACTCGTCGCCGCCGGGACCGAGACCTGTCTGTCCACCAGCCCGACGACATCTCCGGAAGCGGTCGAGGTCGGCTGGCTCGTCATGACGAGTGTGCCCGGCCGGGAGGCGTCGGCACCGTGGCCAGTTCACCAGCGGGTGTCGGTGATCGATGCGCTCGCCGACGCGCTCCGGGCGCTGCATGCGCTGCCGCTGGAGGGGTGCCCGTTCGACCGCCGGCTCGACGTCCGGCTTGGTCAGGAACGTGCCGCCGTCGAGGCCGGCGTGGTCGACGAGGCGAGCGCGGCGATGGAGCCCTGGCGGTGGGCGCAGGACCGGGGCGCGCTACTCGCCGAACTGTTGCGTACGCGGCCGGCAGATGAGGATCTGGTGGTCTGCCACGGCGACTACTGCGTTCCCAACGTCCTGCTCGATCCCGAGACCCTCGAGGTCACGGGCCTGATCGACCTGGGGTGGCTGGGCGTCGCCGACCGCTACCACGACTTGGGCATCGCGACAGGGAGTATCGCGTCGGTCGAGCTGAACCCACAGTACGGGCCGGGTCATGCTGCCCGCTTCCTCGAGAGGTACGGCGGCGATCCCGACGACCCGCGCATCGACTACTACCGCAGGCTCGACGAGCTCACCTGACCGGCCACGAAGCGCGTAGGCCCGCGGCCGGGCAGCGATACGCGACCCCGTGAACCATCTCCGCCAGTTCCCGCGTACGGACAGATGTAAGGACCGTCCCTCACCGGGCGAGCGGCCAGCGTCACACACCGGTTCACCGCACCGGCCCACCAGGCCGGCACGGCGTGACCACGCGGCCGTTCGCCCGCTCCGGCGCCGGGGCCACCGGCGTTCGGTGTGCAGCGTTCCGGCGTACGTCCGCATGCCGACCGTCGCGCCCAGATGCGGCCGCCGTGAAGCGACGGGCGTACGTCAGTAGGCGATGAGTCCGCGCCCAGCCACCGAACACCCAGGAGAGTTGGACCGACCATGAAGCCTCGTCAGATTGTCTGTGCACCGGTCGCCGTGCTGGTCGCTGGTGTGCTCGCGCTGTCGGCGTGTGGACCGGAGATCGCCACCACGAACTCCGGCGCCGGCGGCGATCAGGAGACCACCGAAACGGCCACGCCGACGCCGACGGCCTCGACCGCCGAGCCGGCAGCCGCGGGCGACGAAGGTCCCTGGCCAGGGCCTGAGGTCCCGGTCGTCATCGAGACCACCCGCCAGGATGGGTGGACCGACTACCTGCAGGCTGCCGACGACAAGCCGATCTACCGGTTCGACAACGACTCGAACGATCCGCCCACGAGCGGGTGTGACGAGGAATGTGCCGAGGTGTGGAACCCTGTGCCGGCCGACCAGATCACCGCGGTCAAGGGCGTCGACGAGGCGCTGGTGGGTTCGTTGGACCGGCCGGACGGCACCAAGCAGCTCACCATCAAGGACTGGCCGGCGTACACCTTCGCTGGTGACACGAAGCCGGGTGACCTGACCGGCCAGGGCAAGGATGGCCGGTGGTTCGTGATGGCACCGACCGGGGCCAAGGCCTTGACGACTGAGCAGGCGGAGAAGCAGAAGTCGGGCGCCACGGTGCTGACCGACACCAAGCTGGGAGCGTTCACCGAGACGATCCTGGTGAGCGGCGAAGGCCGGACGATGTACCGGTTCGAGGCGGACGAGCCCAACGCCGGCACGAGTGCCTGCGAGGGAGACCCGGAGTGCAACGAGAAGTGGCCACCGGTTCTCGCCGACAACGGTCTCGATGTGGTCGAGGACTGTGTGGATCCGGATCTCGTCAGCACCTTCACCCGCAAGGACGGTACGAAGCAGGTCGCGGTGAACGGCTGGCCGCTCTACTACTACTTCGAGGACAGGGCCCCCGGCGACATCAAGGGCCACGGGCTGGGCGATGTCTGGTTCGCGGCGACCGGTGACGGTGGCAAGGCCGAGAAGGCCGGCGGCTCCTGAGTCGGGGTCCCCAGGATTCCAGGATTCCGGGGGATCGGGGGATCCGGGGGATCGGGGGATCCTCGGGGTACCAAGCCCGGCCCGGGAGGTGAGCGGTGCTCACGCCCGGGCCGGGCTTCGTGCGCCAAGGGGTCGTCCCCGTGTGGGTGGGTCCTGTCGTCATGGCCGTGGTCCGGCGGGTAACCTGCGACTCTGCAGTCGCGTTCGTCGGCGCCAGGAGGACCCACCGATGGTCGACCAGCCGGGCTCCGGAGTTGTGCCTCAGACGGAGACAAGCGCTGGCTCCACCCGGAGCCCTGGCGCAGGCGCCGGCAGGCCACCCCGGGCGCCAGGACTCCGGCAGGCGTTGTGGGGCCGGTGGAAGCGCGAGCCGGGACGTCCCCTTCCTCCCATCCGTCCATGGCCACGCCGCCAGTGGCCTCTGCTGGTCGTACTGACGGGCATCTTCGTCTCGCTGATCACCGTCATCGTGGTGGACTTCCGTCCCGGCACCCTGCTGTTGGCGCTGTCGGTCCTGCTCGCCGCCGCATTCCGGCTGGTGCTCACCACCCGCCGCGCCGGGCTGCTCGTCCTTCGCAGCCGGACGACGGACGTCGTGACCCTCACGGTGATGGGCGTGGTGGCGCTGCTGCTCGCTGTGGCCGTCCCCGACATCCGCTGACCCGCCACCGCGCGACCCCCGGCCTGTCGCCAGCGTCCCGCCTCGGCTAGGCTCCCCGGCAAGATATCTCGACACCAAGACATCTTCGTACCGCTCGGTTTTCGGGCCCGGACCCCGCGGAGGCCGGAACATGACCATCGCGCTCACGGAGATCGTCAGGCCCGCGCCTGGCGCCGCGGTCACCGGTGCCCCATCCGTGATGGTCTTTCCTGGGCCGTACGCGGTGAATGTCCGGATCGGAGCGGCCCAAAAGCTCACGCGCGGCGCCCGACGCGGGACAATGGTTCCGGAGACCCGCACGTGCGCGGCCGGTCGTCGCCGCCCTGCCCGCGGGCGTGTCGAGTCGGGTCACCGGGGTGTCCTGGCGGTGCCCGGTCGCGACGTCGTACGTAGGGTGGTCGAAACCGGGTTTTCCGAGGCCGAGCCGGCCGGATTCGAGGCGGCCAGCGGAGTCGTCCCACGACAGAGCGAAGTCCAGAATCTCTGAAGCCATACCCCCAACCACCTTTGCGGCGGAGGAGCCCCCTTGTCGAAGATCAGTGTGAAGAACCCGGTCGTCGAACTCGACGGCGACGAGATGACCCGTGTCATCTGGCAGGCGATCAAGGACCAGCTGATCCTGCCCTATCTCGACGTACCGCTCGAGTACTACGACCTCGGCATCGAGCGGCGGGACGCGACCGATGACCAGGTGACCGTCGATGCCGCCAACGCGATCAAGAAGCACGGCGTGGGCGTGAAGTGCGCGACGATCACGCCGGATGAGGCGCGCGTCGAGGAGTTCGGTCTCAAGCAGATGTGGCGTTCGCCCAACGGCACGATCCGCAACATCCTCGGTGGCGTGGTGTTCCGCGAGCCGATCATCATCGACAACATCCCGCGCCTTGTCCCGGGCTGGAAGAAGCCGATCATCATCGGCCGCCACGCCCACGGTGACCAGTACCGCGCGACCGACTTCGTGGTGCCCGGGCCGGGCAAGCTCACGGTGACCTACACGCCGAACGACGGCAGCGAGCCGATGGAGTTCGAGGTCGCGAAGTACCCCGGCGGCGGTGTCGCGATGGCGATGTACAACTACGACGACTCGATCCGCGACTTCGCCCGGGCGTCGTTCAACTACGCGCTCCAGCGCGGTTTCCCCGTCTATCTCTCGACGAAGAACACGATCCTCAAGGCGTACGACGGCCGGTTCAAGGATCTGTTCGCCGAGGTGTTCGAGTCGGAGTTCAAGGGCAAGTTCGAGCAGGCCGGCATCACCTACGAACACCGGCTCATCGACGACATGGTGGCCCAGGCCCTGAAGTGGGAGGGCGGCTTCGTCTGGGCCTGCAAGAACTACGACGGTGACGTGCAGTCCGACATCGTGGCGCAGGGCTTCGGATCGCTCGGCCTGATGACGAGCGTGCTGCTCACGCCGGACGGCAAGACCGTGGAGGCGGAGGCGGCGCACGGCACCGTGACGCGGCACTTCCGGCAGTGGCAGAAGGGCGAGAAGACCTCGACCAACCCGATCGCGTCGATCTTCGCGTGGACGCGCGGGCTCGCTCACCGCGGCAAGTTGGACGGTACTCCTGCGGTGTCGGAGTTCGCGCGCACGCTGGAGCAGGTGTGCGTCCAGACCGTCGAGTCCGGGAAGATGACCAAGGACCTCGCGCTGCTGGTCGGCGGCGACACCTCGTGGCTCACGACGGACGAGTTCCTCGGAGCACTCGCCGAGAACCTCGCCACCAAGCTGAAGGCGGCCCACTAGAAGACATCCGTGGATCGGCCTCGCCAGGCCCCGACCAGCGGGGTAGGGCGGGGCCGATTGCCGAGCACGTGGTCATGGAACTTCTCGCGGGAGCACACGGAAGCCGTGCCCTCGATCAGATCGGGAAGATGCTGGCAGGACTTCCGGTGCTGTCCGTCGCCACGCATCTCGACGTCCATCACGCCGCTGCGCTCTGCCGTGACGCACGTTCGTCAGGGCGCACCGTACGCAAGCTCATGGACCGTCAGATCGGCGCGGTCGCCTTGCGCAATGACGCGATCCTCGTCCACAAGGACGCCGACTTCGATGCGATCGCGGACCTGATGCAGGTCCGTTGGGTGAGCTATTGCTGAAGCGGCGACCTTGGATGGCAGGTCGCCCGCGAAGCATCGCCCGCGACCGTCCTACAGCGTGGACACCTGGCGTTCGGTGGTGCGCAGGAACTCCGGCAGGATCTCGACTCCCCAACCCGGAGTGGCGGGTAGGGCGACGGCACCGTCGACCACCCGCAGCATGGGTTCGTAGACCCCGTTGGTCCAGGGGACGTCCTCGATGCTCCACTCGTGGTATTGGTGGCAAGCTGGCATTGACGCGGCCACATGCAGGGTGAACAGCTGCAGCATCGACTGGTTGGCGCAGTGCGGCGTGCACGGGATGCCTGCGTCCTCTGCCATCCTGGCGACCCGGCGGGCCCGTGCGACGCCGCCGAGGTAGCCGATGTCGGGCTGCACGATGTCGACCGCCCGCATGGCGATCATCCGGCGGAACTGGACGAGTGAGTTGTCCTGCTCGCCACCGGCCACGGGAATGTCGAGTGCCGCCGCCACCTGCGCGGAACTCTCCAGCTCGGGATAGGGACAGGGTTCCTCGAAGTGGAAGTAGCCGTTGTCCTCGAGGATGCGACCGACCCGGATCGCCCGTGACACGGTGAAGCCACTGTTGGCGTCGGCGTTGATGTCGAAGTCGTCACCCATCGCCTGGCGGATGTGCGGGATGATCTTCTCGGTACGCCCGGGAGCCGCGTCACGGTCACTTGCCATGACATCGCCGATCCGGATCTTCGCGCAGCGGAAGCCCTGCTCCTCCCGCAGGCGCAACAACCGCTCCGCCTCGGCTTCGGGAGTGATCGCCCGGCTCATGCTGGAGGCGTACATCGGGACGCTTTCCCGCACTCCGCCTCCGAGCAGCTTGTAGACCGGTTGGCCGGTCACCTTTCCGAGCAGGTCCCACAACGCGGTGTCGACGCCACACAGGGCCCGGTAGAGGAACGAGCTGGGGAACTTGTACTCCTTGCGGACGCAGCGTTCGACAAGTGCTTCGAGATCCCAGGGATCCTGGCCGAGGAAGTGCGGTGCCACCATGTCGTGAAGGACGTGGACCGTGATGCCCGCGCGGTAGGGCGACGTCTGCCCGATCCCTTCGGCGCCGTCGTCGGTCCTGACCCGGACGATGGCGATCTGATCAGCAAGGAATGTCTCGATGCTCGCGATCTTCATCGGTGTGCTGGCACCCTTCCATCGGCGCGTCATCTTCTGCAGCAACCAGTCCTACCGCGGACACATCCGGCTCCGCCTGCGCTGCCTGATCTGATGCGGAGTCTCGGTCCGTCGCCGCATTCCATGCCGCGATCTGTTGCCCTGCAGGCTGGTGGTTCAGTAGCTTTCCTACTCGAAACATTTCGCATATTCGAATTGCATCCGCATATACGAATAGCCGGGCGAGCACTGGCAGCGTAGTCCGGCGTTCTGCGGAGCGGCAAGACGCGGGCCACGACGTGGCCGTTGCCGGGCGCGACCGCCGGCCTTTCGACGACAGGCAACGTTCGACCAGGTATCGAAGGTGGTTGTGCGATGACGGAGCCGCGATTTCGGCCGGTGAAGTCGGCCGACCGGGTTCTCGCGATCCTCCAATGGCTCGCCGCCAGCGGCCGCCCTCGGACGCTCAGCGAGATCAGCCGAGAGCTCGACATTCCCGTCAGCAGCCTGCACGCGATCCTGCGGACGATGCAGCGCCGGGGTTGGCTCGAGACAGACGAGACGGGAATCCGCTTCGGAATCGGTGTCGAGGCGTTGCGGGTGGGTTCGTCCTACGCCCGATCCGACGACGTCCTGGTGAGGGCCGAGCCGGTACTCGACCGGCTTGCCGAGGAGACGGGTGAGACCGTGCACTACGGGCGGCTCGACGGGGAACACATCGTCTACCTGGCCAAGCGGGACTCCCATCACTCGTTGCGCATCCACTCCGCCATCGGTCGGCGGATCCCCGCCCATGCCGCGGCATTGGGCAAGGCGATCCTCGCGCGGCGCTCGGATGCGGAGGTCCGGGCGATCCTCGGTGACGCGCTACCCGCTCTCACGAAACGCACCCGAACGAGCGTGGACCGGTTGCTTCGCGACCTGGCCAAGGCGCGCAAGCTCGGCTACGCCACCGAACGGGAGGAGAGCGACCAGGGCCTGGGGTGCGTCGCCGTCGCGGTTCCCGACCGGTCGCCGCCGCGGGACGCCATCTCGGTGGCGGTTCCGACGGCCCGTCTCAGCGCGGCGCGGGTGGAGGAGTTGGCCGACCTGCTCATGCGGTGCCAGACGGTTCTCTGCGAGCGGCTCGCACTGCCTTCACCATCGCCGTCGTCGGAGCCGGGCTTCCTGCGAGACCTCGACTAGCGCGAGACGCGGGCGGCCGTTGGCGGCGTCGTCGCTGCGTCCGACGTGGAGCGGACACACTGCGAGCGGCTCGGCAGGAATCGGCCAACGGAGAGGTGGTTGCGTAGCCTTGACCCTCCTCGCGGGCCGCGGCTAGCGTTATTGACGCTCGCCTATCCGAAATGTTTTCAGGTTGACGAAATAGCCAATCCAGGGCGCGAATCTACTTCGCCCTTTCGCACTCCGTTGCAGCGGAAGGCCCTATGACATCCCGGATCGAGGCCGGACCAGTCCCGGTCGCGGCGCGCCGCGGTGGCCGCCGCGCACTGGTCGGATGGTTGTTCATCGGGCCGGTGATCTTCGGCGTCATCGCGTTCCAGTTCGTTCCGGTCATGGTCTCGCTCTACGCCTCGCCCACCGACTGGACCGGGCTCTCCAGCATCGCCTTCGGGTTGGTTCTCGCCCTGCTCTGCAACTTCGTCCCCAGATCGACCTGATCTACAGCGGCCAGAAGTCGGCGGCCGAAGCCCTCGGCGAGGTGAAGGACCGAGTGGAGCAGGCGCTCGCAAGCGGCAGCGGATGAGCACGTTGCCCTGGCCGGCTACGAGTTGTGGGAGGTCTGACGCCTTCTCGAGCGTCGAACCTCCCACCACTCATAGGACAGCGGCCTGGAAACGCCAGGACCATGACGGAGTCATCTGAACGGGAGTAGAGGAGTCTATGCGGATCACGAGAGTCGAATCGATCGTCCTGCTCGGGCGCTATCACCTGGTGAGGGTCCACACCGACGAGGGGGTGACCGGCGGCGGTGAGGTCAGCCCGATGAACGCCGCGGTGACCCACACGCTGGTGGAGAAGGCACTCGCGCCGATCGTGGTCGGCGAGGACCCGGCGAACATCGAACGCCTGTGGCACGCGATGTACCACAAGCCCTACAAGCTCGGGCCGATGGGCGCGCAGCTCAACGCGATCGCCGGCATCGACATCGCGCTGTGGGACATCGCCGGCAAGGTGGCGGGAAAGCCGGTCCATGACCTGCTGGGTGGGAGGTTTCGCGAGGCACCCGAGGTCTATGCCAGCTCCATGCAACGCGGGATGACGCCCGCGGAGGAGGCCGCGCGGGCGGTGTCCTTCGCCGAGCAGGGTTATCGGGCGTACAAGATCCACTCGGCGACGCCCTGGATGTACGACGACGGTTTCGACCAGACCCTCGACACGGTGCGGGAGATGCGGGCGGCGGTCGGGCAGGACTTCGACATCCTGGTCGACGTCAACAACTCCTATTACCCGCACACGGCGATCAAAGTCGCCCGCCGGTTGGAGGACTATGGCGTGTGGCACTTCGAGGAGCCGTTGGCCGCACACGACTACGACGGCTATGCCGCGCTCGCCGCGGCGGTGGACATTCCCATCGCGGCGGGAGAGCAGGAATACACGAGGTGGCAGTTCCGGGACCTCATCCTGCGGGCGCAGGTCGACATCCTGCAGCCCGACGTCATCAAGTGCGGCGGCATCACGGAGTTCGTGAAGATCGCCGCGCTCGCCCAGACGTTCAACAAGCCGATCACGGTCCACAACACCCAGCCGACGATCGGCACCCTCGCCCATCTGCATCTGTGGATGAGTACGCCGAACTGCGTGTATCCACAGGAGTACAACATCGAGCCGCATCCGCTACGCGACGAGTGGCCGATCTGGACCGAGCCCGTCCTGGTCGAGAACGGCCGCATGCGGGCATCCGGGAAGCCCGGACTCGGCGTCGAACTCGATGATGATGTCGTACGCCGGCTGGCCGAAAGGGAAGGGTGAGGAAGCTGTGCGAGTCAAGGAGATCCGGGTCAGCTACGAACGGCGGCCCCACTCGGCGAGACCGATCCGGGACGCGTTACAGACGCTGAGTGGCGGCGGCAGTGTCCTGGTGGAAGTCGAGGCGGACGACGGCCTTGTCGGCGAGGCACGGACGTCGTTCGGGCGTGGCGACGGGGCGCCCCGCACCCTGGCGGTGCTGATCGAGGAGGAGTTGGCGCCGAAGGTCGTCGGTGCCGACGCCGAGCAGATCGGCGCGATCATCGAAGCGCTCAAGGTCGAAACCGAGTACCACGGCAGCTCCGGGCTCACGACGTTCGGGATCAGCGTGGTCGACGTCGCGCTCTGGGACCTGCTGGGCAAGGCGCATGGCGTGCCGACCTATCGGCTGTGGGGTGCCTATCGCGACCGGGTTCCGGCGTATGCCATGGTGGGGTGGGCAAACTTCAGCCTCGACGAGTTGCGCCAGCAGTGCGTAGCCGCTGTCGGCGACGGATTTCGCGGTGTGAAGATCAAGGTGGGTGACGGGTCACTCGACCAGGACGTTCAGCGCATCGAGGCCGTCCGCGCCGAGGTGGGTCCCGACATCGCCATCATGGTCGATGCCAACCAGGTCCTGACCGTGAGCGAGGCGCTGCGCCGGGGTGAGGCGTACCAGGCGATGGGTCTGACGTGGTTCGAGGAACCCCTGCGGGCAGGGGACTTCGCGGGCTACGCCGAGCTCACCCGCCGGCTCACCATACCGGTGGCGGCGGGCGAGAACCTCTATGGAGCAAGGGAGTTCCGGGACTTCTTCGAGGGGCGATGCTGCGACATCGTGCAACCGGACCTGCGCCGCGCGGGTGGCCCGACCGAGATCCGGGCGGTCGGTGCGCTCGCCGCGGCTTTCGACATTCCGTACGCTTCCCACGGCGGAGGCCCGGCCGCGCTCAGCCTGTTACTGGCCGCACCGACCGCGATCTGGCTCGAGACCGGCCTGCGGTCATCGCCCGATGCGTACCCGCGACTGGAGGACGGTTGCGCGCTCGCCCCGCAAGGTGTCGGTTTCGCGTGGGAGTGAGGCTGGCTGCCCGGCGGCGCTAGGGGCGCCGGGCCCCATGATCATGAAGGATTTTCGGCACATGGCCCACTTTCCCTTCATGATCACGATCATGATCACCGGGTGAAGGGGCGGCCGACCAGTTCCCACGAGGGATCGAGCGGGATCCCGAGCGAGGTGAGCACCTGGGCGCACACGTCGGCCTGTTCGAGGTCGGCGGGCGCGGTGGTCGGGACCGTGGGGCCGTAGGCGGCCATCCAGGCGGTGCGTTCCTCGGGGGAGTCGCCGCCGTGCCCGCCCGCGTCGACGTGTCCATGGTCGGTCGCGACGATGACGGTCCAATGCTCCTGGGCGGCCGTGGGCCGGGCGAGGATGGTGTCGAGCACCTGGCCGATCCGTGCGTCACTGCGTTCGATCGCGGCCGTGTAGTCGGGGCAGACGCCGAACTCGTGCGCGATGCCGTCGGGGCTGCCGAAGTAGACGAACGCCGCCGTGATGTCCTCGCTGCCGAGGACCTTGACCGCGTCGGCGGCCACGGTGGTCTCCGCGACCTCCCACTCCTCGATGCCGTGGTCGGGGTGCTCGACGACGAGATCTCCGCCGCCGCGGAAGATCGGCCCACCCTGGGCCTCGCTCACGAGGGGTGGCCAGTTCGCGGCGGCGTACGTCCGCGCCCCGGGAATCTCCTGGCGTACGCGGGTGAGGAAGTCGGGATGCTCGTCCAGCCGGTGTCCGCGCATGTCGTTGTTGGCGATGTTGTTCGTCGGAGCGAGGACGCCGGTGGCCATGGTCGACCAACAGGGCCCGGAGATCGTCGGTCCGGCGGCGTTGACCCGGAGCGGTGTGAGGAACCCCTGCGCCCCGATCGCGTCGATGCGTGGTGTGTGCGCCGCCTGCAGGGTGTCATAGCGCACCCCGTCGACGCCGAACACCACGACCCTGCGGGAACGTGCGCGGGCCTGGTCGTCGGACATGTGTCACTCCTGGTTCGTGTGCGTCGGCGTACCGGCTCGACCGTCCATGCTTGCGGGCTCCGCCCCGACCGTCCAGCATCCGCCCTTGGCCCGTCGCGGCCATCTGGGCGTCCGGCGCGAGATTCCGGCGTGTGCGGTGGCGGTGGCCGGTATGCGGGGTGGCGGGGCGTACGGGTGGCCGGTAGGAGGGGTTGCGGGAATCAGGTGTTCGGCTCGGTCGCTGTTTCCAAGCCGAAGAGCGGTAGGCATGGCTCCCGCCCGTCGATCCACACCGGCATTCCCGCCGGACCCGTCTGGAACCGTTCCCAGCGCTCCCTGGTGAGGTGCAGCCGTTGCTGCGTGGCGCGTACGCCGCGACGCGCGCGGAGCGAGGTTCCGTCTGGCTCGTAGCCGAACTTGCGCGACACCGCCAAGGACGCCGGGTTGTCGGTGAATGCCTCTGACCTTGCCGACTCCGCACCCAGGCCGGCGAAGGCGAGATGAAGGACGGCGGCCCGCATCTGAGTGGCGATGCCCTGGCGGTGGTGCCGTCTGCCCACCCAGGAGCCGGTGCGCACCTCGCGGACGGCGGCGAAGTCGTTGGCGCCGACTTCCTGCGTACCAACGAGCCAGTGGCGCATGCCGGCGATTCTGCTGCGCCATGCCGCCGGCTGGCCACGCGTTTTCGCCCGTCCCGACTGGGGAGCCGGCCGTCGACCAGGATCTCAGCGTACGGCGTCGCGGCGCAGCACGGCATGCACGCCCCAGGTCTGGTTGGCCACCTGAGTGATGCGCAGATCGACCGTGGTGCTGGCGAGCGCGAGCGCCTCCGCCTTGCCGAGGGAGTACGCCGTACCCATCCACCCCAGCATGTCGTCCAGCGCCGAGACCATCGCCTGGTTGAGATCGGCATGGAAGCCGAAAGTGACCCAACTCGTCGGTGTCTCCGCATGCACCGTCGGCAGCGGCCGATCCGTGGCCAGGGTGAGTTCGACGTGCGTGGTCATGCCGCACTCGATCGCCGTACCACCGACCTCCCCGTCGCCCTGTGCCGCATGCCCGTCGCCAAGGCAGATCAGCGCGCCCGGAACGGTGACGGGCAGGTAGAGCGTCGAGCCGGCCACGAGGTCCCCGCAGTCGATGTTGCCGCCACCCGCTGGCCGCGGAGGGATCGTGGAGTGCTCGCCCGGCTCGTCGGGCGGCAGGCCGATCAGGCCGAGGAACGGCGCGAGAGCGACCGTGTGGCCCCGATCGTTCGTACCCAGGCACCGTTCGGCATCAAGCTCCCACAGCAGCCACGCGGGCTCGCCGCCCGCGACGCCCAACTGCCGGTTGAGCGGGGTGTCGCGCCCGCCGGCGACCGTGAAGCCCCAGTCGTCCGGCCGCAGCGAGACCAGGTGGACGCCGAGCATCATCCCGGGCGCCGCCCCGCGGACGAAGATCGGTCCGGCCAGGCAGTGGCCGCGCCGGTCGGTGTGCATCGTCGGGCGCGTTTCGCCTGGTGTGCGTTGGCGCTCCAGATGACCAGAGGCGTTGAGCGTACGAACGACAACGGAATCCCCCGGGTCCACCGTGAGCACCGGCGAGAGTTCGCGGGAGAGGACGTCGGTAACGGTATCCGGACTCGGGTCGAGTCGATGCTGGGTCACAACGCTCCTTTCGGATCCACACCCGGCCTGCAGAGCGCGATCCTCTGCGAGAGCCGGGCTGCCGGCACTCTTCCATGATCATGAGAGAGAAATCGGGCACTCTCGCCTCGCCGAGTGGCCGGTTTCTCCCTCATGATCATGGAATCCGAGGCGACGCCATGTTCAGAGGGGGTCGGCGGCGCAGCGGAAGCCGAGGTTGCCGGCGGAGCTGTCCGGGGTGTTCTTCGTCCGGGCGGCGACGCGGTAGCGGTTGCAGTACGACGCATGGCACAGGTAGCTGCCGCCGCGCATGACCCGCGCGTCACCGGAGCCCGGCCCGACGGGGTCCATCCGCGTCGCAGGCGCTTCGGCGGCATGCCAGTCGGTGCTCCACCAGTCGGCGCACCATTCCCACACGTTGCCGGCCACCTCGTAGAGGCCGAACCCGTTCGGTGCGTACGACTTGACCGGTGCGGTCCCGGAGAACCCGTCGTCGGCGGTGTCCACCCGCGGGAAGTTGCCCTGCCAGATGTTGCAGCGGTGCCGCCCGCGCGGGGTGAGGTCGTCGCCCCACGCGTACCTCGCTCGCGGGAGGGCACCCCGCGCGGCACATTCCCATTCCGCTTCGGTCGGCAGGCGCTTGCCGGCCCAGCGGGCATAGGCGTACGCATCGAGCCACGACACGTGGACCACCGGGTGCTGCGGCCGCCGCGCGACGTCGCTGCCGGGGCCCTCGGGTGCCCGCCAACTCGCACCCTCGACGGCGAGCCACCACGAAGCACCAGGCACCGACGCGTCCATGACATGCCGGCGCCCCACGGCACCGACGAAGAGATGGAAGACGAACGACCAACCGAACGTCTCCGCCTCCGTCACATAGCCGGTGGCCTTGACGAACGCCGCGAACTGCCGGTTGGTGACGGCGGTCGCGTCGAGGAGGTACGAAGAGAGTCGGACGCTGCGCACCGGGCCTTCGCCGTCGTCGGGAAACGCGTCGGGGTCGTCGCCGCCCATGGCGAACGTACCGGCCGGGATCCGTACCATCCCGCGGGCGATGTCGCGCGGGTCGCGCGCTGGCACAGTGAAAGGCAACTCGACCGGACCGGTGGACGTCGCGGTGGTCGGGGCCAAGTGGTCGCGACCGATGGGGGTCTCTCCGCGTGCCTCGCCGGAGGAGGGTGCGCAGCAGGCCGACATGTGGGCAGCCTTCAGGACAGCCGGCGGGCGCCGGGTGACGCCTCCGCGACGAACCACGCGGGCGTTGTGAACCCGGCCGCGGAGAACGCCGTCGCCACCCGCTGGGCGACGGCCTCCGCCGCGTCGGCTTCCACCAGCGCGATGACGCAGCCGCCGAAGCCGCCGCCGGTCATCCGGGCCCCGAGCGCTCCCGCGTCGAGTGCGGCGTCGACGGCGGTGTCGAGTTCGGGCACCGTCACCTCGTAGTCGTCCCGCAGCGAGGCGTGCGACGCGGTGAGCAGTGGGCCGATCTCGCGCGCGGACGAGGTGCGCAGGCGCTCGACGGTCTGGCGTACCCGGTCGTTCTCGGTGACCACGTGGCGCACCCGGCGGCGTACGACCTCATCCGGCAGGCGCTCCAACGCCTCGTCGAGTGCGGTGCCGTCGCGGGAGGGGTCGTCGAGGTCGCGCAGCGCGGACAGGCCCAGTGTCGCGGCAGCATCCTCGCACGTACGCCGGCGGACGGCGTACTCTCCGTCGACCAACCGGTGCGGTGCGCGGGTGTCGATCACCAACAGGGCAAGGCCTTCGACGGCAAGGGAGAACGGCACCTGTGCGGTGTCGAGTGACCGGCTGTCGAGGAACAACACGTGGTCGCGGGTGCAGAGCAGCGCCGCCGACTGGTCCATGATGCCGCACGGTACGCCGACGAACGCGTTCTCGGCGCGCTGCGCGATCCTCGCGAGCGCCGCGCGTTCGACCGCGAGATCGTGCAGGTCGACGGCCGCGAGTGCGGTCGCGCATTCCAGGGCCGCCGAGGACGACAGACCGGCGCCAAGCGGGACGTCACCGTCGACCAGGATGTCCATGCCCGCGACGTCGTAGCCCGCGTCCCGCAGCGCCCACACCACACCGGCGACATAGGCCGCCCAGCCGTCGACCTTGCCCGGCGCCAACCCGTCGACGGGGGTCTCGACCCGCCCATCGGCCTGCTGGGATGCCACGCGGAGCAGGCCGTCGTCGCGTTTCGCCACGGTCGCCACGACACTGTGTGGCAACGCCAACGGCAGGACGAAGCCGTCG
The DNA here is from genome assembly GCF_040120725.1 of Actinopolymorpha sp. B9G3. Classification (NCBI taxonomy): domain Bacteria; kingdom Bacillati; phylum Actinomycetota; class Actinomycetes; order Propionibacteriales; family Actinopolymorphaceae; genus Actinopolymorpha; species Actinopolymorpha sp. B9G3. The sequence continues at coordinate 194,394 of NZ_JBEEAB010000003.1, forward strand.
TTGTAGTCGGTGTGCTCACCGATCAGGTTGACCCGTCCTGGAGCCACCCACGCGCCGTCGGGCGCGTGTCCGAACGTCTCCTCGAACCTCTCGCGCAGGTTCACCGTGCACTCCCTCCCGCAGCCGCGCTTCCGCCGGGCGCTTCCGGCAGTCCCTGCCGGAAGGCCCACGCGTCGGCCACCATCGTGTCAAGGCCGCGTTGCGGGGACCACCCGAGCTCGCTCCTCGCCCGCTCGTTCGACGCCACCAGGGCGGGCGGATCACCTGGCCGGCGTGGGTTTTCGGTGACCGGGACCGGCCGCCCGGTGACCCGGCGTACGGCCTCAAGCACTTCCTGCACCGTCGAACCCGCGCCCGTGCCCAGGTTGCACACCAGGTGGCGGCCGGGCGCCGCGGCGTCGAGGGCCCGCAGGTGGGCGTCGGCGAGATCGACCACATGGAGATAGTCACGGACGGCGGTTCCGTCGCGGGTCGGGTAGTCCGTGCCGAACACCTTCGCCTGCTCGACCTCGCCGGCCGCCACCGCGAGAAGGTTCGGGATCAGGTGCGTCTCGGGGTCGTGTCGCTCACCGAGCTGGCCATAGGCCCCCGCGACGTTGAAGTAACGGAGGCTCACCGCGGCCAGGTCGTAGGCACGGGCCTCACCTTCGAGCATCCGGTCGACGGCCAACTTCGAAGCACCGTAGGGATTCGTCGGCACCGGTGGGGTGTCCTCGGTGATCGGCATCGTCGCCGGCTCGCCATAGGTGGCCGCGGTCGAGGAGAACACGATCCGTCGAACGCCGTGTGCGCGCATCGCGTCGAGCAGCGCCAACGAACCACCGACATTGCCCCGCCAGTAGCGATCCGGGTGCCGCACGGACTCCGCGACGAGAGACTTGGCGGCGAAATGCAGGACCCCGTCGTACGACGGATCGAGCACGTCACCGGCACTGTCAATTCCACCTTGCACGAAACCCGCGCCGGCCGGTACCGCGTCGGCATGACCGGTCGAGCAGTCGTCGAGCACGGTCACGTGGTGGCCGGCCTCGAGCAGCAACGCGGTGACGATCCCGCCGATGTAGCCCGCGCCTCCGGTGACGAGCAACTTCACAGCGACTCCCGCAGCCGAGTGGCGATGTCTTCCGGTCGTACGTCGTTGATCCAGACACCCATCGCCGACTCCGAACCGGCGAGGTACTTCAGCTTGTTGGGCGCGCGGCGGATCGAGAACACCTGCAGGTGAAGGGACATGAGATCACGGCCGGCTCGCGTCGGCGCCTGGTGCCAGGCAGCGATGTAGGGCAGCGGGTCGTCGGCAATGCCTTCCTGAGCGGTGCGTTCCCGAGGGCGGTCCTGGTCCCCGACAGTGCTTTCCCGGGGACGACCCCGGACCCCGAAGTAGCCGTCCAGCGCACGCAGCAACTGGAGGTAGAGCGGCCCGAAGTCGTCGCGTTCGGCATCGGTGAGGGCTGGCAGGTCGGGCACCCGGCGACGCGGATGGAGCTGCACCTCGACGGGCCAGCGCGCGGCCGCCGGCACGTACGCCGTCCAGTGGTCGGTCTCGGCGACGACCCGTATCCCCTCGGCACGTTCAGCGGCCAGCAAATCGTCGAAGAGATTCCCCGACGTCCGGGCGGCGTACGCCCGGGCCGATGCCAGCATCCGCCGCGTCCTCGGCGTGACGAACGGATAGGCATAGATCTGGCCGTGCGGATGGTGCAGCGTGACGCCGATCTCCTCGCCGCGGTTCTCGAAGCAGAACACCTGCTCGACGCCCGGCATGGCGTTCAGCTCGGCGGTGCGGTCGGCCCAGGCCTCCATGACCGTCCGCACGCGTGTCGGCGTCAACGAACCGAACCCCGTGCCGTGCTCCGCGGTGAAGCAGACCACCTCGCACCGACCCACACCCGGCCGGCGCGCGAAGGGGTCGGGCGCCTCGGAGTCCACCTCGGGCACGCCGCCGCCCGCGCCGGCCGCCGCGCTGATCACCGCGTCGGGGGGACCCAGGAGGCCGAACGACGGAAACCGGTTCTCGAACACCGCCACGTCGTAGTCGCTCGCCGGGATCTCCGTCAGCCGTCCCGGGCGCGACGGGCACAGCGGGCACTGGTCAGCCGGCGGCAGGAAGGTCCGGCCCTGCCGGTGCGCGGCGACCGCGACCCACTCGTCGAGGACCGCGTCGTAGCGAAGCTCCGATCCGCCGGCACGCTCCGGAAGGTCCCGCAGGTCGAGGGCCGACCGGTCCGCGCCGTCGGTCTCGTCGAAGTAGATCAGCTCGCGTCCGTCAGCCAGCCGGGTGGTCGTTTTCTTCATGCCTGCCCGAAATCTCCCCACCGGTCCGAGGCACGAGGTCCTCGCGACACTCGTGCGACATCGCGTACGACGAATCTCCCCGACGAATCCGCGCGGCTCTGCGCGACGAAACCGATCCGGTCCCGCATACGTCGGAGAAACCTTAGAAGCTCCACAAGATCCCATCCTGCCGGGCCACTCCCAGAAGGGTTCGTTACCGTGCGCCGTGCGGCGCCTCATACTCTTGGGCCATGGCGAAGACCAGCAGTCCCGGCTCCCATACCGGCAGCCTGCGCCACTGAGCAGGCGGTGACCAGCACATGAACGGCGTCCTGGCCAACATCGGACTCGCGCTGATCTTCGTCCTCATCGGCGGTGTTTTCGCCGCGGCCGAGATGGCGCTCGTGTCCCTCCGGGAGGGTCAGGTCAAGACTCTGGCCCAACGCGGCCGGCGCGGCGAGCGGGTGGCACAGCTGACCCGGGACCCGAACCTGTTCCTGTCCTCGGTCCAGATCGGTGTCACGCTGTCGGGCTTCCTCGCCTCGGCGTTCGCGGGCGCGAACCTGTCCTCGGACCTGGCGCCGGTGCTCCGACGGATCGGGGTGCCAGGTGGCGCCTCGGAGCCGGTGGCGCTGGTCCTGATCACGGTGGCCGTGTCGTACGTCTCGATCGTCCTCGGCGAGCTGGCCGCCAAGCGCCTGGCTCTGCAGAACGCCGAAACCTTCTCGATGGCGCTCGGCCCGTTCATCCACCGGGTGGCGCGCCTGTGCCGGCCGATCATCTGGTTCCTGTCCAAGTCCACCAACGTCGTCGTACGCCTGCTTGGTGGTGACCCGAACGTCGGCCGCGAGCAGATGTCCGACGAGGAGTTGCGCGAGCTCGTCTCCGCCCACGAGACCCTCGGTGAGGAGGAGCGGGCGATCGTCGATGAGGTGTTCGCCGCCGGTAGCCGGCAGCTGCGCGAGGTGATGCTGCCTCGGACCGAGGTCGACTTCCTCGACGCCGACATCCCCGTCTACAAGACCGTCAAGATGGTCAGCGACCGGCCGCACTCGCGCTACCCGGTCATGCGGGGTGACGCCGACGACGTGGTGGGCTTCGTCCACGTCCGCGACCTGCTGAACCCCGAGGTCGCCACCCGGTCGGTGCGGGTGGGCGACCTGGCGCGGGAGGTGCTGCTGCTGCCCGGCACGAAGCGGCTGCTGACGGCGCTGTCGGAGATGCGTTCGACCAGCCAGCACCTCGCGATCGTGCTCGACGAGTACGGCGGGACGGCCGGCATCGTCACCCTCGAGGACCTGGTCGAGGAGCTCATCGGCGACATCCGGGACGAGTACGACACGGTGGCCGAGGCCTCGTCACGCCGGCTGGTCTCCGGCGACGTCGAGGTCGAGGGCCGGCTGGGGCTCGACGACTTCACCGACGAGACCGGGATCAGCGTTCCGGACGGCCCGTACGAGACCGTGGCCGGGTTCGTCATCGCCCGGCTGGGACATCTGCCGTCGGTGGGGGAGCAGGTGGAGTTCGAGGGGCACCTGTTCACGGTGATCGAACTCGACGGCCGCAGGGTTGCCCGGTTGCGGTTCAGCCCGCGCCCGCCGGACGCCGCGCCCGAGCCGGCCGCCTCCCGCCCCGCCGCAGGGGCGCCGACCGCCGAGTGACCTCAGCTGTCGGGAGTCTCGCCGCGCGCGCCGCCCGCCGAGCCGGCCGGTAAATGACCACGCTGAGCAGGCCTCTGGTACCCGGACACGGCGTCGGCACCTGTTTCGCGACCACTGGCATGGGCAGCGTGGTCATTTGCGGGGCCCCGGGCGGGGGCCGCGCCGCCGGCCCGGGCGGCGGCCGGGTCGCGGGCCCAGGTGGCGGCCGCGGACAGGGCCGGTTCGGGTTGACCGGGTGGACTCGCGGATCAATGGCGGATCGAGCCCTGGCACAATCTTGGGCATGTCGCGACCGCGCGTGTTCTCGGGCATCCAGCCCACCGCTGACTCGTTCCACCTCGGCAACTATCTCGGCGCCGTCCGGCAGTGGGTGGCGATGCAGGACACCTCCGACGCGCTGTACTGCGTGGTCGACCTGCACGCGATCACGATGGGCCATGACCCGGCTCTGCTGAAGGAGCGCACGCTGCGTTCGGTGGCCCAGCTCGTGGCCGCTGGTCTCGACCCGGAGCGGTGCACGCTCTTCGTCCAGAGCCACGTCGCCGAGCACGCCCAGCTCGCCTGGGTCCTGGGGTGCCTTACCGGCTTCGGCGAGGCCAGCCGGATGACACAGTTCAAGGACAAGACGGCTCGCGGCGGCGCGGAGAGCGCAACGGTGGGCCTCTTCACCTACCCGGTCCTCATGGCCGCCGACATCCTGCTCCACCGCACCAACGCCGTTCCGGTCGGCGAGGACCAGCGTCAGCACCTCGAGCTCACCCGCGACGTGGCACAACGCTTCAACGCCCGCTTCGGCGAGACGTTCGTCGTGCCGGAGCCGTTCATCCTCGCCGAGACGGCGAAGATCTACGACCTGCAGGACCCCAGGTCCAAGATGAGCAAATCGGCGTCCGCGCCCGGCGGCATCATCGAACTGCTCGACGATCCGGCGGTGTCGGCCAAGCGCATCCGCAGCGCGGTCACCGACTCCGGCCGCGAGGTCCGCTTCGACGAGAACGAGAAGCCGGGCGTGTCGAACCTGCTCAGCATTCTCTCGGCCCTGACGGGCCGGCCCGTCCCCGAGCTGGAGGAGGCGTACGCCGGCAAGGGTTACGGCGACTTCAAGCGGGACGTCGCCGATGCGGTCGTGGAGTTCGTGACACCCTTGCGGGAGCGCACGCTGGCACTTCTCGAAGACCGTGAGACCCTCGACGGCATCCTCGCCCGCGGCGCCGACCGCGCCCGGGACACGGCGGTGGACACCCTGCGCACCGTGTACGAGCGCATCGGATTCGTACCCTCGAAACGATAGGTGGTCGCGCGTGCGCACGATCGGCGTCGCCATCGCGATCCCGGAGCCGTACGGCGGCGAACTTCAGCGCTGGCGAGCGGCTCTCGGTGATCCACTGGCCGAGGCGATCCCCACCCACGTCACGTTGCTCCCGCCGACGCGGCTCGTCGACGAGGAGATGCCGGCGATCGAACGGCACCTTCTCGCGGTGGCAGAGTCGGCCCGTCCGTACGACATGCGGCTGCACGGCACCGGCACCTTCCGTCCCGTCTCGCCGGTGGTGTTCGTCGCAGTGGCCGAGGGCATCTCGTCGTGCGAACGCCTCGCCACCGGTATTCGCAGCGGGCCTCTCACGCGGGAGCTCGCCTTTCCGTACCACCCGCACGTCACCATCGCCCACGACCTGCCCGACCACATGCTGACGAAGGCGTACGAAGCACTCGACCTCTACGAATGCGCCTTCACCGTGGAGGCGTTCAGCCTCTTCGAACACGGCGCCGACTCGGTGTGGCGGCCGCAGCGGGACTTCGCTCTCGGCGGGCCCCTTCCCGGTCCGCATCCACCGCCCGATCCCGGGTAGCGATAGGACGTGAACCTGGAGCGGATCAAGGACCGGCTGCGGGCGGTCCTTGAGCGGGCCCGGGCGCGCTCCGGCCTGCTCGACCATCTCGTGCGGGCGGTCGAGCACTACTCGGCGGTGATGGGTACCCAGCTGGCGGCCGCCGTCACGTACTTCGCGTTCCTGTCGTTCTTCCCGCTGGTCGCCTTGTGCTTCGCCGCGGTCGGTTTCGGGGTCGCCTTCATCCCGGGCGTGGAGCAGGCGGTGACGTCGGCACTGGTGCAGACGTTCCCCGGCATGATCGGGAACGCACCGAACCAGATCGACGTCCAGGCGATCGCCCGCCAGAAGGCGAATGTCGGCGTGATCGGGCTCCTTGTCCTGCTCTATTCGGGGCTCGGCTGGGTCTCGGCGCTGCGTACGTCCCTGCAGGCGGTGTTCGAGTCCGCGCCGGAACGCAAGCGTGGACTGGTCAAGGGCAAGGCCTACGACCTCCTGGTGCTCGTGGTCGTCGGCATCGTGCTGGTCACATCGGTCGGAGTGGGCACGGCGGTGACGGGGTTCACCGAGATCATCCTCGACCTGCTGGGACTCCGCGGCGTGCCCGGAGCGGGGGCGCTGCTGTGGGTGGGCGCGCTGCTGGTCGGGGTCGCGGCGAGCGTCCTGCTCTTCTTCGTGATCTACCGGGTGCTGCCCCGGCACGACGTGTCCGGCCGGGCGATCCTGGGGGGTGCGTTGCTGGCAGCCATCGGGTTCGAGGTGCTCAAGCAGCTGGCGAGCATCGTGATCGGCTTCGTGACGAGGAACCCGTTGTACGGCGCCTTCGCGATCATGGTCGCGCTGCTGGTGTGGATCAACTACTTCTCCCGGCTGGCGGTCCTCGGCGCCGCCTGGGCCGTCACCACTCCCGACGAGCAGCCTCCGGACGAGCGAACCCCCGAGAGGCCCACCCCCGTCCCCGACGACCCCACCACGACCCCGTGATCATGATCGTGATCATGAAGGCATTGCGGCGTATACGCGACATTCTTTCATGATCATGGGACCCCGCGCGCGGCCACGCCGTCGCGGGAGCCACGACGTCAGGTGGTCTGCTTACCGCGGGCGGCGTCGGGCGGCCAGCTAGCCGCGGGCGACGGCGCGGGTCCGGGCGTCGGACTGGCGTCGGGAACGGACGTAGCCGTAGACCCGCATGCTGGCCAGCACGATGAACAGCACCAGGGCCGCCCAGATCCACAGCGGCAGGCGTTGCAGCGCTCGTGGAAGCACCGCCACCGTGGTGTCGACCGGTGGCGCCGCACCGACGGTCGGTGCTCCGGTCGCCCCGTCGGCGCCGGCCGTGGGTGCCTCCGCCGGGGCGGTGTTGGGTCCGGCTGTGGGGGTCAGCGCCGCCGTCTGGGCCTCGACCGCCTGGGTGACATCCTTGGCGGTGACGAGGGTGCCGACGGGGGTGATGTCGCCGGCAACGGAGTAGCCCCAGTCGAGGAGGTCCGCCGCCTTCTCCCAGGACGGGCTGTCGGTACGCATCAACGACACGACGAGGCGCCGGCCCTGCCGCTCGGCGGCGCCGATCAGCGTGTGGTGCGCCTTGGTCGTGTAGCCGTTCTTGACGCCGATGGCGCCTGGGTACTCCGTCATCAGGTCGTTGAGGTTCTGGATCTGGAACGTCTTGCCGTTCCGCCCGGGGAAGTCGTAGCGCAGGGTCGATGCGTACTTGCGGAAGTCCGGCCGCTCCAGGCCGGCCCGCGCGAAGAGCGCGAGGTCATAGGCCGACGACACCTGACCTGGTTCGTCGAGCCCGCTGGTGTTGACCACGTGGGTGTCGTACGCGCCGAGCCGGGCGGCTTCGTCCATCATCAGCCCGAGTGCGGTATCCATGCCGCCGCTGGCGTTGGCGAGCGCGTTGGCGGCGTCATTGCCCGACGGAAGGAAGAGGCCGTAGAAGAGTTGGTCGATCGTGTAGATGCGGTCGGCTTCCAGACCGACCTTGCTGCCCTCCATGTCCGCGTCGGCGCGGACAGCGGTGTAGCGGGCGCGTTTGTCCAACCTGGGCAGCAGGGTGAGTGCGGTGAGTGTCTTGAGTGTGCTCGCGGGGGGCAGCCGCAGGTGGGGGTTCTTGGCCGCGAGGATCTCGCCGGTGTCGATGTCGGCGACGACGTAGGACTTGACGTCGACGTCGGGCGGTTCCTTTGCCGCGTCGGGATCGACGATCACCTTGTCGAGCTCGGCGAGGGACTCACCACCGACGGGGCCCTGGAACGGGCTCGCCTCGCGGCCGCCGGGTTCGGGCGACTCCGTCGCGTCGGGACTCGCGCTGGGCTTGGCTGTGGGAGTGCCGGGGGCGAGGGGTACGACCGGCTGGGCGGTCGCGGGTAGCGTGACCACGCTGAGCGAGATCAGGGTGGCGAGGACGGCCACGGCGGCGGTGCGCGTGGCACGACGACAACGAGTACGGAAGTCCCGAGTCATGGTGCCGTCAGAGTAGTACGCCCAGTTCAGATGCCGTTTGTGTCGACCCGATCATTCCGCAATCCTGGGAGCAATATGAGAGCGCCTGATTTCGTAGTGTCACCAAGTCGTGATGATCTTCGCGCTGCCGCCACACGGTTGGCGCCGCATGTCAGGCGTACGCCGGTCATGGAGATCGATGGCGGCGACCTTGGCACAAAAGCGCGGGTCGTCCTCAAGCTCGAACTTCTGCAGCACACGGGTTCGTTCAAGGCCCGTGGCGCTCTCAACACGTTGCTCACCCGGTCGGTCCCCGTCGGCGGTGTCGTGGCCGCGTCCGGCGGCAACCACGGTGCGGCAGTGGCGTGGGCAGCGAGCCGGGCAGGCGTACCCGCGCAGGTCTTCGTACCCGCGACGTCCCCTCCGGTGAAGGCGCGCCGGATCGCGGCCTACGGCGCCACTGTCGTCGTCGTGGACGGGTACTACCCCGACGCCCTGGCCGCGAGCCGGGAGTGGGCGGCCGACCGGCAGGTCACCGAGGTTCATGCGTACGACGCTTCCGAAGTGGTCGCCGGGCAGGGCTCGCTCGGTCTCGAACTCGCCGACCAGGTCCCGGACGCCGACCAGGTGCTGGTGTCGTGCGGCGGCGGAGGACTCTTCGCCGGTGTGGCTCTCGCCCTCGATGGCGGCCCGATGGTGCTCCCCGTCGAGCCCGAACGCTGCCGCACCCTCCACGCGGCACTGGCAGCCGGCGGACCCGTTCAGGGCGAGGTGGGTGGGGTGGCGGCCGACAGCATGGGTGCCGCGACCGCGGGCCGGATCGCTTACGAGGTTGCCGCGAGCCGGGGCATCACTCCGCCACTTGTGCCGGACGACGCGATCGTGACGGCGCGGGAGTTCCTGTGGGAGCGTTGCCGGATCCTGGCCGAGCCCGGTGGTGCGACCGCGTTCGCGAGCCTGTTCTGCGGTGTGGTGCGCCCCGCCGCCGGTACGACCGTCGTGGTCGTCGTCTCCGGCGGCAACACACTCGAGATACCGGGCGCGACGTCCGAGGCGTGACGCGCCCGCTCAGCTCGCCGGGTCCCGCCGTCGCTCAGCTCGCCAAGCCCTCCAGCCAAGGATGGCGAGCACCACGGCGATCGCAAGATTGACCACGATGAGAACCGTGTGCGCGACATAGAACCCGGTCGGCCGGCCCTCGGTCGCGGCGAGGTTACGGATGAACACGGCATAGGTCACGACATTCCACGCGGCGACGACGAGCAGGAACGCGGCGATCCTTCTGGTGATGCGCACCCGTCAAGTATGCGTACGTGCGCGGCCACTCGTACGCACGCGGGCCCTCCGGCCGGTGGCGGCATGGACGTCGAGCATGGCGGATACGGACGCGCTCCACGGATAGCACTCCGCCTGCTCGCGCGCGGCCTTTCGGCGGGCGTCGCGGTCGCGCGCCAGCACACCGGTCACCGCGGCCGCGAGTGCCCGCGGATCTGGTTTCGCCCAGGCACCCGAGGCCAGCGTGACGAGCTCCCGGCCACCACCGGTGTCCGCCGTCACGACCGGCGTCCCGCAGGCGAGCGCCTCGAGGATCGCCAGCCCGAACGTCTCGAACGGGCAGACCGACAGCGACACGTCCGCGGCGGCGAGTTCGGCAGCCAGCGCGAGCCGGTCACCGACGTACGGATGGAAGACGACCGGTGCGTCACCGGCGAGGTCCTGCAGGGCCGCGCGGTCCGGGCCGTCACCGAAGACGTCGAGCCGGAACGCAAACCCCTGCCGGTGCAGCTCGACCGCGGTCGCGACGGCGAGGTCGGGCCGCTTCTCCTGCGACAACCGACCGGCGTGGATGAGACGGGGGACCTCGCCATCGCGGTCGGCGCCCGCGGCGCCCGCGGCGCCTGCGGCACCGACGGCACCGACGGCACCGGTGGCAGCGGTGCCACCGTTGGCACGGGTGGCAGCGGGCGAAGCGCGGTCCGGATGGAACGTCGTGAGGTCCACGCCAAGCGCGACCTGGCGTACCGGCCGCACCGCGACCCGCTCGAACTCCCGCGCCGCGAAGGCCGACGTGACCACCACCTGGTCGAACCGCCGCAGCAACGACCGGTTGAGGAGGTTGACGCCCGCGACCAGGCCGGGCCGCCACCCGATCCGCGGACTGAGGTGGGTGTCGAGGCGCTCGTGGGAGAGCAGGACGCTGCCGCCGTCGTGCCGCCGCGCCCATCTCGCGGCGGTCGTCATCGTGAGCTTGTCCGACACCTCGACGTTGGTGGGGCGCAGCCGGTCGAGTACGTCGCGGATCCGCCAGGTCTCGGGGACCATGCGGTAGGACGTACCGGGCAGGAGTGGAGCGCGGAACGTCACGACCAGGCCGTGCTCGGTCTCCTCCCACGCGTCGTACGGCCCGGGAACCAGCAGGGACCGGCGGTGCCCAGCCTCGACGTACCCACGACCGAGCGCGTCGATGGCGGTACGCAGACCGCCGGACGAGGGGCCGTAGAAGTTCGCCAGCTGGGCGATGTGCATCGATGTCCTCCGGTCACGGGCGGGCTGGTCGTGCGTACGGCGGCGACTCAGGTCGTGCGTATGGCGGCGACTCAGGCAGCGAGCGTCGGTGTCGCCGGGCGGCGGAGGACCGCGCGGTAGTGCACCTCGATCAGCTCGTCGAGGATGCGCTCCCAACTGCGCTCGCGCACCGACATCCGGGCGGCCTCGCCCATCTCCTGCCGCAGCGGCTCGTCGTGGGCCAGCTGGAGTACCGCATCCCGGAACGCCTGCACCGCCACCTCGGACTCGACCGGCGGATACAGCAGGCCCGTACGTCCCGGAACGACGAGATCGAGCAGGCCGCCAGCGGCCGGGGCCACGACGGGTACGCCGCTGGCGAGTGCCTCCTGGGCCGCCTGACAGAACGTCTCGTGCGCTCCGGTGTGGACGAAGACGTCGAGGGAGGCGATGGCCCGGGCCAGGTCGAGGCCGCCCTGCATACCGAGGAACGCCGCGCCGGGGGCCTGCGCGCGTACCTCGTCGATGGCAGGTCCGTCACCGACGACGACGAGCCGGACACCGGGCAGCCCCGCGATGTGCCGGAGCAGGTGGACCCGCTTCTCGGTTGCCACGCGTCCGACGTAGCCGACGAGGACCTCGCCGCCCGGCGCGAGACGACGGCGAAGGCCCGGGTCCCGGCGGGACGGATGGAACCTCCGCAGGTCGACACCGCGCGGCCAGCAGTGCAGGCGCGGCACCTTGATCTCGGCGAGCTGTGCCAGTGCCGCCCGGGACGGCGCGAGCGTCCGGCCGGCACGGGCGTAGCTCCGCCGCATCCACGCCCACAGCGCGCGCTCGACCCCGACGAAGCCGTACTGCTGGGCGAAGCCCACCACGTCGGTCTGGTAGATGGCGACGGTCGGGATGGCGAACTTCTCCGCCGTACGCAGCGCTGACATGCCGAGCATCAGCGGCGACGCGAGGTGGATGACGTCCGGTGCGAACTCGATCACCGCCTTGCGTAACCCCGCGTCGGGAAGCCCGAGCGGGAAGTCGGGGTACATCGGCAGCGGCAGGCTGCGCACCCGGACGACGGGGGTGGGACCATGAGCGTCCTCACCTGGGCCTGGTGCGACGATGAGTGCCTGGTGCCCCCGCTCGACGAGATGGTCCACCAGGTGTCGCACCGAGTTGGCGACACCGTTGACCTGAGGCAAGAAGGACTCTGCGATGACGGCGACTCGCACGACTCCCCACGTTCGTGGTTGGAGGTAAACGGGCGGGACTGATCGTATTGCCGATCCGGGTCGAGTCTATGAGCCCTTCTGACCTGGACGCTTGTGGCGCCGTACGCTGGCGGCATCCGTGTCGGCAGGATGACGCTGAGACACAATTGCCGCTGGGCTCCGCCCGCTGGAGGCGTACCGCCTCCTGTGGCCGCCGAGGCACACACGCCGGAGGACGCCGGATGACTGATCGTTCCGAGCCGGAGGCGGTCCCGACGCCTCCCAGAGTGACCGAGTCGGGACTTCCGTTCCGGGCCGTCTACGGACCGTCAGATCTCGCCGGCTGGGATCCGGCGGACAAGATCGGCGAACCTGGACGGTATCCGTACACCCGCGGTGTGTACGCGTCGATGTACACGGGTCGGCCGTGGACGATGCGGCAGTACGCGGGGTTCGGGACGGCGGCGGAGTCGAACCGGCGCTACCACCAACTGATCGAGGCCGGCAACGCGGGACTGTCGGTGGCGTTCGACCTGCCCACCCAGATGGGGTACGACTCGGACGCGCCGGTCGCGCACGGTGAGGTCGGCAAGGTCGGCGTGGCCATCGACTCGATCGACGACATGCGGTTGCTCTTCGACGGGATCCCGCTGGACCAGGTCTCGACGTCGATGACGATCAACGCGCCCGCCGCGGTGTTGCTGCTGCTCTACCAACTGGTGGGGGAGGAGCACGGTGTCGCGCCCGGCCGGCTGAGCGGCACGATCCAGAACGACGTGCTGAAGGAGTACATCGCGCGGGGCACCTACATCTATCCGCCCAAACCGTCGCTGCGGTTGGTGTCTGACATTTTTGCGTACTGTCAAGCGGAGCTTGCGCGGTTCAACACGATCTCGATCTCGGGTTACCACATGGCCGAGGCGGGGGCGACGCCGGCGCAGGAGATCGCGTTCACGTTGGCGAACGGGATCGAGTACGTCCGGGCGGCGGTCGCGACGGGGCTTGCCGTGGACGACTTCGCTCCGCGGTTGTCGTTCTTCTTCGTGGCGCGGACGACGTTGCTGGAGGAGGTGGCGAAGTTCCGCGCGGCGCGGAGGATCTGGGCGCGGGTGATGCGGGAGGAGTTCGGGGCGGCGAACGCGAAGTCGATGATGCTGCGGTTCCACACCCAGACTGCCGGGGTTCAGCTGACCGCGCAGCAGCCGGAGGTCAACCTGGTCCGGGTGGCGCTGCAGGGGCTGGCCGCGGTGCTGGGAGGCACGCAGTCGCTGCACACGAACGCCTACGACGAGGCGATCGCGTTGCCGAGTGAGAAGGCGGCGCGGTTGGCGGTGCGTACCCAGCAGGTGTTGGCGTACGAAACCGACGTGACGAAGACCGTCGACCCCTTCGCCGGGTCGTACGCCGTGGAGTCGTTGACCGACGCGGTGGAGGACGAGGCGGTCGCGCTCATGGAGCAGGTCTCCGACCTCGGCGGTGCGGTGGCGGCGATCGAGAAGGGCTTCCAGAAGGCCGAGATCGAGCACGCGGCCTACCGGATCGCCCGGCAGATCGACGACGGGGAACGCGTCGTCGTCGGGGTCAACCGGTTCGTGACGCCCGACGACGAGGCGTACCAGCCGCTGCGGGTCGACCCGGCGATCGAGGAGGCCCAGCGGGACCGGTTGGCGAAGCTGCGCGCGGACCGCTCCGGCGCCGAGGTCGATCGCGCACTGGCGGCGTTGCGAGATGCGGCGGCCGGCGCCGACAACGTGCTCTATCCGATGAAGGATGCTCTCGCCGCCCGCGCCACAGTCGGCGAGGTCTGCGACGCCCTCCGCTCCGTGTGGGGCGTCTACCACCCCGCCGACGCCCTCTGACCCCTCTCGGGTATCCGGGCGGCGTCAGGGTGGGATCCGGGTGGGATCCGGGCGTGGGTGGGGATTCGGGCGTGGGTGGGGGTTCGGGCGTGGGTGGGGATTCGGGCGTGGGTGGGGATTCGGGCGTGGGTGGGGATTCGTACCAGATTCGAGTGGGATCCGGGCCGGGGCGGGTACTCGTGCCGAATTCGGCTGGCGGCAGGTGCGCGGCCATCATGGTCAGCGTCCTTCCCGTGATCATGATCGTGATCATGAAGGCCCTGCGGAGCTATAGCCCCTTCGGCCTTCATGGTCCGGTTTCGCTTCATGGTTCGGCCAGTTGGGGTCGCCGTGGCAGGTAGCGCGGGACCGACGTCGGTCCTGCGGCGGTGGGGCGAGGTCGTTTGGATGCCCTCCGCGTGTGTGCCCGCCGCCGGGTTTGGTGCCGCGGGATGGCGCCGCAGGGGTTGGTGCCGCAGGGTTTGGTGCCGCGGGATGGCGCCGCAGGGGTTGGTGCCCGCCGGGTGCCGCCGCCGCGGGATGGTGCCGCAGGGGTTGGTGCCCGCCGGGTGCCGCCGCCGCGGGATGGTGCCGCAGGGGTTGGTGCCCGCCGGGTGCCGCCGCCGCGGGATGGCGCCGCCGGGTGCCGCCGGGTGTGGCGGTCCATTTGGGGTGCGGTGCGCCAGAAACTATCCACAGGTGCGAAATCGGCCCAGTCGTCCACAGCCTGGTCCCGGGCAGCCACCTGACTGCGTAGGGCCGTCCATGCTCGAACCATGGCTGAACACCGGATACCGCGAAGCCTCCGCGAGACCATCGCGGCGCAGGAGGGCGTCCTCACCCGCCAGCAGCTCACCCACGCGGGCCTTCCCGGGGACCTCGTGCGTAGCAACGTGAGAGCAGGGCGCTGGCAGCGCGTGCTTCCACGGGTATACGCCACCTTTACTGGCCCGCTGACACGCTCTGCGCAAGTCTGGGCCGCCCTGTTGTACGCCGGCGCAGGGGCGACCGTGAGTCATGAGACCGCGGCAGAGCTGTGGGGTCTCGTCGACCAGCCGGGGCACGGTGTTCACGTGACGATCGGCGTGGATCGCCGGGTGAGAAGCCTGGTAGGCGTACAAATCCACTACTCGTATCGACTCGACGCGACCCGGCATCCCAACCGGAGGCCACCGGTGACGAACGTCGAGGAGACCGTCCTCGACCTGGTGGATCAGGCCGAGCGTCCGCAGGACGCCGAGATGTGGGTGATCCGCGCCTGCCAGCGCCGACGTACGACACCTGAGAGGCTCGGGATCGCGTTGGACGCTCGGAAGAAGATCCGCTGGCGGAGCGAGGTGCAGCGCCTGCTCGTCGACGTGTCGACGGGCGCCGAGTCGCCCCTTGAGATCACCTACGCCCAGAGGGCGGAGCGTGCCCACGGACTGCCTCCGGGCCGTCGGCAGCGTCACCGCCGGTTCGGCCAGCAGAGTCGACGGAGCGACGTGGAGTACGAGGACTTTCGGACAGTCGTCGAGCTGGACGGGCTGACCGGCCACACCGAAGAAGGGCGGTTCCGCGACTACCAGCGGGACAACGACACGAGTGTTCGTGGCCGCGTCACCTTGCGGTACGGATGGACAGACACGACGACGAGGAGCTGCCACGTCGCCTGGCAGGTGGCCGAGGTCCTGAAGGCGAACGGCTGGCAGGGCCGCCCGCGACCGTGCGGCCCCTTCTGCGCAGTCGGTGAGCTCGCGGCGTGAGCCAGCGCGGTCGGTGAGATCGCCCGGACTTGAGTCCGCACTGTTGCGATCACGCCGCGGCGGAGCCTTGTAGGCCGTGGGGTCTGGCTCGCCGCGGAACCACCATTTCTCGCCGACTCTCGTTCCGACGCCCCGGCCGAGATCATGAAGCGAAACCGGACCATGAAGCGAAACCGGACCATGAAGCGAAACCGGACCATGAAGCGAAACCGGACAATGAAGCGAAACCGGACCATGAAGCGAAACAGGGCTATATGTCGCGAGGATCTTCATGATCACGATCATGATCACGGGAAAGGGGCGTGGCGACAGTGACATGTGCGGGATGCTTGAAGGGGCCTACGCAGCGTGAAACGGGGGTGGCGTGCGTCACAAAAAGGATGGGGTGGACAATCGAAAGGTGCCCCTCGAGGAGGAAATCGCCGCCGAAGTCGACCGGCTCGCCAAGACCTACGCCGACGAGCTGATCCTGTTCCGGCGCGATCTGCATGCCCATCCGGAGCCGAGTCGCGAGGAGTTTCGCACCACGACGGTACTCGTCGATCGGCTCGCCAGCGCGGGTCTCTCACCCACCCGGCTCCCCATCGGCACCGGCCTGTTCTGCGACATCGGTAAGCCCCCACCTGGCCTGGGCAGGATCGCCCTCCGCTCCGACCTCGACGCGCTCCGGGTCGCCGACGAGAAGACCGTGCCGTACCGCTCGACGAGGGCCGGTGTCTGCCACGCCTGCGGCCACGACGTCCACACCACGATCGTGCTGGGCGCCGGTCTCGTCCTCGCCGAGCTCGCACAGGCCGGGATGCTCCATCACGGCGTACGCCTGCTCTTCCAGCCCGCCGAGGAGATCATTCCCGGCGGGGCACTCGACGTCATCGCGGCCGGCGGCCTGGACGGAGTCGACCAGATCTTTGCCGTGCACTGCGATCCGCGCCTCGATGTCGGCAAGGTCGGGTTGCGCACCGGCTCGCTGACCTCGGCCGCCGACCGTGTACACGTACGCCTGACCGGCCCCGGCGGGCACACCGCACGGCCGCATCTCACCGCCGATCTCGTGCATGCGCTCGCCACCCTGGTGAGCCAGATGCCCGCTGCCCTGTCCCGTCGGGTGGATCCAAGGGCGGGCCTGACCCTTGTCTGGGGTCGCGTCCACGCCGGCGCGGCCGCCAACGCCATCCCGATGGAGGGCGAGGCAGAGGGGACCCTCCGTTGCCTCGACGCCAAGGTGTGGGCCTCCGCGGCCGAACTCGTCCCCGCTCTCGCGCGGGAGATCGTCGCTCCGTTCGGCGTCAGTGTCCAGGCCGAGGTGCACCGTGGCGTACCTCCGGTCGTCAACGACCCGCTCTCGGTCGCCATCCTTCAGGACGCGGCCGAGTCGACGCTCGGCCGCAGTGCGATCGCGCCGACGGACCAGAGCCTCGGTGGCGAGGACTACGCCTGGTACCTCACGAAGATCGCGGGCGCGATGGCGCGGCTCGGCGTCCGCGCTCCGGGCAGCGACGGGCAGTTCGACCTCCACCAGGGGACCTTCGACGTGGACGAGCACGCCATCGCCGTCGGCGTGCGTCTCCTCGTGGCGACGGCACTGCTCGCCGCGACGGACGGCCTCGACGCGCCCGTCCGTCCCGAGCTTCTCTGAGGTCGCCAGCCGCGCGCACTGCGACGGGCAGCGGATGGTGACTCCGGCGCCCTTTTTCTACGCCAAATGTCACGGGAAGGTTTCACGTGGCATCAACCGCCCCGGCGGGTCTTCCGTGGACGCCCACGCGGCCTATAGTCACCGAAGCGCAGTGCCCGAGTGCCGTCGAGAGCGGCACGCGACGTGGCAGGGCATCCACCCGAATGGTCAGGCGAGAAGGGGTGTCTCTTGACGAAGTACCTCAGGGGTCTTGCTGTCTTAGGCGTTCTGGCGCTTGTCGTCACCGCCTGTGGGAGCAGGCCAACCGAGAGCAACGAAGCGGAGGGCTCGGGCGGCGAGAAACCGGCCGCGGACGCCAAGGACTTCCGCGCCTGCATGGTTTCGGACTCCGGCGGGTTCGACGACAAGTCCTTCAACCAGACGTCCTACAAGGGATTGCAGGACGCGGTGAGCGAGTACGGCATCGCAGAGTCGACAGCGGAGTCCGACTCTGACGGCGACTACCCGGAGAACATCTCCGGCATGGTCAATGCCAAGTGCAACGCGATCATCACCGTCGGCTTCAAGCTTGGCAACCAGACCGCGATCGCCGCGGCGGAGAACCCCGACGTGAAGTTCGGCATCGTCGACTTCGACATCAACGCCGTCGACCTCGAGGAGGTCAAGCTCGACAAGGCGCCCACCAACGTCAAGTCGCTGCTCTTCGACACGGCACAGTCGAGCTTCCTCGCCGGCTATCTCGCGGCCGGGATGTCGCAGACCGGCAAGGTCGGCACGTTCGGCGGACTGCCGATTCCGACGGTCACCATCTTCATGGACGGTTTCTCCGAGGGCGTGGCGTACTACAACGAGCAGAAGGGCAAGGACGTCCAACTGCTCGGCTGGAACGACAAGACCCAGAAGGGCCTTTTCACCAACGACTTCGAGAACAAGGGGATGGGCCGGAACACCGCCACGAACCTGATCAGCCAGGGCGCCGACATCATCTTCCCGGTGGCCGGTCCGGCTGGACTCGGCGGTCTGCAGGCCGCGAAGGCCTCCGGCGGCAAGGTCAACGCGATCTGGGTCGACACCGACGGCTGCAAGAGCGCGGCCGAGTACTGCAGTGTGCTCCTCACCAGCGTCTACAAGGGCATGGACGTCGCGGTCAAGAACGTCATCACGACGACGTACGAAGACAAGTTCGACAACACGCCCTACGTCGGAACCCTGGAGAACAAGGGCACCGGACTGTCGCCGTACCACGAGTGGGACAGCAAGATCCCCGCCGAGCTCAAGGCCGAGATCGAGGAGATCGAGCAGCAGATCATCGACGGGACGATCCCCATCGAGTCCAAGGCGGTCCCGCAGACGCAGTAACGGCCACGGGACAGCGGTTCCCCGCAGATCCCACGGTATTTCGCGGTACGACACACGACGGCGAAGGAGCGGGAACGTGCCATGAAGCTCGAGCTGCGCGGGCTGACCAAACGTTTCGGCTCCCTCGTCGCGTGTGACCACATCGACCTCACCGTCGAGCCGGGCGAGATCCATTGCCTGCTTGGCGAAAACGGTGCCGGCAAGAGCACGCTGGTCAACATGCTCTACGGCCTGCTGCAACCCGACGAGGGAAGCATCGTCCTCGACGGTGAACCGCTCGTCTGCACGTCGCCGCGCGAGGCGATCGCCGCGGGCATCGGTATGGTGCACCAGCACTTCATGCTCGTTCCGGTCTTCACCGTCGCCGAGAACATCATGCTCGGCCGCGAACCCACTCGCGGGCTCGGCATGCTGGATCCGGCCGCTGCCAGCGAGCAGGTCCGCAATCTCTCGCAGCGGTACGGGCTCGAGGTCGATCCCCAGGCGAAGGTCGAGGACATCCCGGTCGGGGTGCAGCAACGTGTCGAGATCCTCAAAGCCCTTGCCAACAACGCCAAAGTCCTCATCCTCGACGAGCCGACCGCAGTGCTCACCCCTCGCGAGATCGACGAACTCATCGAGGTGATGCGGGCGCTGAAGCAAGGCGGCACCTCCATCGTCTTCATCACCCACAAGCTCAAGGAAGTCAGGGCGATCGCTGACCGGATCACCGTGATCCGGCGCGGCAGGGTCGTCGAGACGGTCGACACCGACGCGACCGAGAGCGAGCTCGCCGAGCTGATGGTCGGTCGCCCGGTGCAACTCACCGTTGACAAGGCGGACGCGACGCCGGCAGGTCCCAAGCTGCGCGTCGAGAACCTCCAGGTCGTCGACGCGCAGGCCTGCCTTGCCGTGGACGACGTGTCGTTCGAGGTCAACGGAGGCGAGATCCTCGGTATCGCAGGCGTCCAGGGCAACGGCCAGACCGAACTCGTCGAGGCGCTGGTCGGCCTGACGAGCATCGCCGGTGGTGCGATCGAGCTGGCCGGTCGCGAGCTCACCGCTGCCAGCCCGGGCGAACGCCTGGAGGCGGGCATCGGCTACATCCCCGAGGACCGGGCCCATGACGGATTCGTCGGTACGTTCTCGGTGGCGGAGAACCTCGTCCTCGACCTGTTCCGGCGAGCTCCGTTCGCCAAGCAGGGCAGGCTTTCGCTCGCCGAGGTCCGCGCGAATGCCGTCCTCCGCATCGAGGAGTTCGACGTACGCACCGAATCCGCGGAGACCGCGGTGAGCGCGCTCTCCGGTGGAAACCAGCAGAAGGTCGTCCTCGCCCGGGCGCTGTCCCGGCCACTGGAGCTCCTGATCGCCGCGCAGCCGACGAGGGGCCTCGACGTCGGTTCCATCGAGTTCGTCCACCAACGGATCGTGCGCGAACGCGACCAGGGGACGGCCGTCCTCATCGTGTCGACCGAGTTGGAGGAGATCGTCGCCCTCGCCGACCGGGTCGCGGTGATGTACCGCGGCCGGATCGTCGGCATCGTCGGTTCCGACACTCCCTGGGACCAGCTGGGGCTGATGATGGCGGGCGTACCACCGGAGGCGGCGGCCACCGAGGCGGAGGAGCACCCGACCGTGCTCGGCTCACTGGAGGACGCGTCATGAGGCCGGCAGCGCTGCCGCTACGTGAGGTGGCCGTGAGCGTGGCAGCCGTCGTGCTGGCCCTGCTCGCCGGCGCGGTTCTCGTCATCGTCAGCAACGCGGAGGTACTGGCGACGTGGGGATACTTCCTCGCGTACCCACCGGACGCCCTCGCCGCGTCGTGGACCGCCGTCGCCGACGCCTACTCCGCGCTGTTCTTCGGTGCGGTCGGCGGATGGCGGCCGCTCACCGAGACGCTCGTGCAGGCGACGCCGCTGATCTGTGCCGGTCTCGGCGTCTCGCTCGCGTTCAGGGCAGGGCTGTTCAACATCGGGGCTCAGGGACAGCTCATCGCCGGTGCGCTGTGCGCGGGGTGGGTGGGCTTCGCGGTGGACCTTCCGGTGGTGCTGCACCTGTGCGTAGCGGTGATCGCCGGCATCGCGGGCGGTGCGCTGTGGGGCGGTGTGGTCGGCCTGCTCAAGGCGCGTACCGGCGCCCACGAAGTCATCCTCACGATCATGCTCAACTACGTCGCGCTCTATCTCCTGCAATGGTTGCTGACGACCGACGCCCTGCAGCGACCTGGGCGCAACGACCCGATCAGTCCGGTCGTCGCCACGACGGCGCAGTTCCCGCACTGGGCGGGCACCCGGTTGCATCTGGGCTTCGTCGTCGCCCTCGCCGCGGCCGCTGTGGTGTGGTGGCTGCTCGCCCGGTCGACGACCGGCTTCGAGCTCCGTGCCGTCGGCGCCAACCCGGACGCCGCCCGCACGGCCGGCATGAGCGTCGGCCGCGCCTACACCGTCGCGATGCTCGTGGCCGGCGCGCTGGCGGGGCTTGCGGGTGCCCAGCAGGTGCTCGGCACCGACTACCCCCTGACGGACGGGATCGCAGGATCGATCGGCTTCGACTCCATCACCGTGGCGCTGCTCGGCCGGGCCTCACCGGCCGGCACGGTCGTCGCCGGCCTCGTCTTCGGTGCGTTGAACGCGGGCGGTTTGCAGATGCAGCTGCAGACCCAGACACCACTGACCCTCACGACGGTGCTCCAGGCCACCATCGTGTTGTTCATCGCGGCACCCGCCCTCGTCAGGGCCGTGTTCCGGATCCGCGCCCGGGGCACCGGCACCGTTCTCGCGAAGGGGTGGACCGCATGAGCGCGAGGAGCCCCCACGGAGGTATGCAGAGGTACGAGGTGTGCCGGAGTGAGGCACCGCAGCGGTCATGCAAAAGGAGAACCGCATGAGCCAGGCCGCACCCACCACCACGATGGCGCCGCCGCCCACTCCCGCCATGGCCATCGAGTCGCCGGACGAGCGCCGGCAACGGATCCGTACCGGCATCCTGATGCTGGTGCTCGCGGCCGTCGGCGCCGTCCTCGCGGTCTCCACCTCGCCGGCGACGGTGACGTTCACGTTGTCGAGCCAGTTCTCCGAGCGGCCGCTGCCCAACCTCGGGCTCCCCGCGTTGCCTGTCGCGGTGACACTCGCGGCCTACGCCGTGGTGGTCGCGCTCGTTCATCTCGTTCGCGGCCTTCCCCGGCGCTGGGCAAGCCTGCTGTGGGCCGGGTTCGGCCTCGCGTTCGTGGTGACGTTCCTGTGCTGGGCCGCCGCCGGCAAGACGTTCCCGCTGACCAACCAGCTCCAGGGCACGCTGAACGTCGCGACCCCGCTGATTCTGGGCGCGCTGGCCGGCGTGCTGTGCGAGCGGGCCGGTGTCATCAACGTCGCGATCGAGGGACAGTTCCTGGCGGGTGCGTTCGCGGCTGCGGTGCTTGCCACCGTGACCGGGAGCCTGCTGGCCGGGGTCGCTGCGGCTGTGGTGGCGGGGGTGCTGATCGCGGCGATGCTCGCGGTGTTCGCGATCCGCTACCGCGTCAACCAGGTGGTGCTCGGCGTCGTTCTCGTGGTGTTCGCCTCCGGCATCACCGGGTTCCTGTTCGACCAGGTAGCCGAGGGCAACGGCGACCGGTTCAACAACCCGGGCGTCCTGCCGGCCGTCCGCATCCCGCTGCTGGCCAACATCCCCGTCATCGGCGACACGTTCTTCCACCAGACGCTGCTGGTGTACGCGATGTACGCCGCGGTGGCGATCGTGACCTTCGTCCTCTTCAAGACCCGTTGGGGCTTGCGGGTCCGCGCGGTCGGCGAACATCCGCGCGCGGCGGACACCGTGGGCATCAACGTCCTGCGGGTGCGTTACCAGGCCGTCCTCGCGGGCGGGATCGCGGCCGGACTGGGTGGTGCGTTCTTCACCGTCGGGTTCACCGGCAGCTTCGACAAGGACCTCACGGCCGGACAGGGCTTCATCGCCCTGGCGGCTCTCATCATGGGCCGCTGGCATCCTCTCGGCGCGACGGTCGCCGCGCTGTTCTTCGGGTTCACCCAGCAGCTGCAGAACCAGCTGCAGATCATCGAGACCCCGATCCCGGGGGAGCTGCTGATCATGGCGCCGTACCTCGCGACCATCATCGCGGTAGCCGGCCTCGTCGGGCGGGTACGCGCACCAAAGGCCGACGGTGAGCCGTACGTGAAATGATCACGTACGTGATCATTCCCCAACGATACGCGGTAAATCTGCCGTGCCTCGTTGGGAATTGGCGTGCATCGTGACGAGAAGGCAGGCGGACGAACGACGTGGATGTGGACGTGGACTGGGCGGCGCTGCGCTCGGCGGCGCGGGACGCGATGGCCCGAGCCTATGCGCCGTACTCCCGCTTTCCCGTCGGGGCGGCCGCGCTCACCGACAGCGGCCGGATCGTGGTCGGCTGCAACGTCGAGAACGCCTCCTACGGCATGACCCTGTGCGCCGAGTGCGGACTGGTCTCGACGTTGCATGCGACGGGTGGTGGCCGGCTGGTGGCGTTCACCTGTTGCGACGGGGACGGTGGCCTCCTGATGCCGTGCGGTCGCTGCCGGCAGCTGTTGTGGGAGCACGGCGGACCCGAACTGCAGGTCGACTCAGCGAACGGCGTAAGACCGCTGCGCGAGCTGCTTCCCGAAGCCTTCGGCCCGGACGATCTGAGGTCGGACCGAGGGTGAGTCCGACGGGGGTGAGTCCGACGAAATGTGCCCCGACCATCCGAGCCGGCTGCGCCCGGACGATTCGACCCGGCTGAGCGCCCCGACCATCCGAGCCGGCTGCGCCCGGACGATCTGATAGGAAGCTCCCGTGGGTGAGCAGGTCCGGCCAGAGTTGTTCGACGCCGTCGAGGTGATCCGCCGCAAACGCGATGGCGGCACCCTCACCGACGCCCAGATCGACTGGGTGGTCGACGCCTACACCCGTGGTGTCGTTGCCGACGAGCAGATGGCCGCGCTGGCGATGGCGATCCTCCTCCGTGGCATGACCGCGGCCGAGACCGCCCGCTGGACCCACGCCATGATCGCGTCCGGCGAGCGCCTCGACTTCGCCGGCATCGGACGCCCCACGGTCGACAAACACTCGACGGGCGGCGTCGGCGACAAGATCACCTTGCCGCTCGCACCGGTCGTCGCGGCGTGCGGCGCGGCCGTACCGCAACTGTCGGGCCGCGGCCTCGGCCACACCGGCGGCACCCTCGACAAGCTGGAGTCGATCCCGGGTTGGCGGGCGTCCCTGTCCTACGGCGACATCGTCCGGCAGCTCACCGACGTCGGCGCGGTCATCTGCGCGCCCACCGACACCCTCGCGCCGGCAGACCGCAAGCTCTACGCCCTGCGCGACGTGACTGGAACCGTCGAGTCGATTCCGCTGATCGCCAGTTCGATCATGAGCAAGAAGATCGCCGAGGGGACGTCGGCGTTGGTGCTCGACGTCAAGGTCGGCTCCGGTGCGTTCATGAAGAACGTCGACGATGCGCGCGCGCTCGCCACGACCATGGTCGAGCTGGGTATCGCCGCCGGGGTGCGGACGACGGCCCTCCTCACGTCGATGGACACGCCGCTGGGGCTCGCCGTGGGCAACGCGCTGGAGGTCCGCGAGGCTGTGGAGGTGCTCGGAGGCGGCGGCCCTCCCGACGTCATCGAGCTCACTGTCACGCTGGCGCGGGAGATGCTGGCCGCATGCGATGTGTCCGGGGGCGTGGATCCGGCCAAAGTCCTCGAGGACGGTACGGCGATGGATGTCTGGCGGCAGATGATCCAGGCCCAGGGCGGCGATCCGGCAGCGGCCCTGCCCAGGGCGCCGGAGACTCACGTGCTCTACGCACCGGCCGAGGGTGTGCTGGTCCAGCTCGACGCCTACGCGGTGGGTGTCGCGGCATGGCGACTGGGGGCGGGCCGCTCCCGCAAGGAGGCTCCCGTGTCAGCCTCGGCGGGGGTGGAACTGCATGTGAAACCTGGTGCGTACGTCCGCGCCGGCCAGCCACTGCTCACGCTGCACGCCGAGGATCCGGCGCATTTCGACCGCGCCGTCGCCGCGTTGGACGGCGGGATCGTGGTCGCGCCGGACGGCGCTCGGCCGCACCAGTCACTCGTGCTCGACCGGCTCGGTTGACCCGCGTCGGCTGAGGCGCGTCGGTTGAGGCGCGTCGGTTGAGGTCATCGGTTGAGCTATCGGGTGCGGACCCCTGGTGACCGGGCGTCGGGTAGGGCCTTATGCCGTGATCATGACCGTGATCATGAAGGCTGCGTGGAGCTATGGCCCGGGGAATCCTCATGACCACCGACGGGAACAGGTAGCGTCCACGCGCCCGAGGTGGTCCGGGATGCGTCTGGCGAGCGGCCAGCCACGGGCAGGGCGGAGCTGGCCACGCCACCTGCCTGGGCGGGACCGAAGCCCTCGAGATCGGGACCGAAGCCCTCGAGATCGGGGCCGGGGAGGTCGAGGGCGCCGAGGTCCGGCGCGCCGGGGTCCGGGACGGCGCCGTCCGGGGCGCCGAGATCCCGCGCATGGAGGTCCGGCACATGGAGGTCCCGCGCATGGAGGTCCGGCATATGGAGGTCGGGTGCATGGAGAGGGATAGCAGTCCGCGCGTGCGGCAGTCGCAACCGACGTCGCGGCGTGTGACGGGCCCAGAGTTGGTCGATCGGGGCTGAGAGGGCGACCAGCGTGAGCGTGACGAACACCACGATCCCGAACGACGTCACCGGGTGCTGTCCGCCAGCCATCCACCACGGGGTGGCCGCGTTGGCGGCGAACAGCCCGCCGACGACCACCAGGCCGGCCCGGACGTAGGACTGCCATCGGACCGTCGTCCCGCCCGCCTCGGCCGAGCCGGCCGCGGGCAACTCCGTCGCGCCAGCTGGTGCCGACGGGCGCAGTCGGGCGTACGCCAGGATCCCTGCGTACCCCACTCCCAGCGCCACGGCGCCAACCGCGGGCAGCCGGTGCGTCGGAACGCCGAGCAGGCCAAGACCCACGAGCAGCTCGGCCCATCCCGCGATCCGAATCGCCGTCGTCGCGGGCCCTTCGCCCATCAGGGGCGGCAACAAGGCGTGGGCAGCGGTCTGCTGGCTCGCCGAGCGGTCGAGCAGTGTCGTCGCGCCGATCCAGGTGAGGAGTACGCCGAGGACGAGCGGCGTCAGGTCTCGAACAAGAGCTAGCATCCAACCCCCAATCACCGTGCCGGCCTTGAAGGTGAGCGAAAGTAACTTACCTGTCAAGGTGCTGTGCCGACATTGACCTACCCGTTGTGGTCAGGGTCTGCCGTCACCCGCCCAGGCCGCGCCGCCGACGCCGTAGCAGTTACCCCCCGAGCCGGCGTACGTTCCATGATCATGAAGGAATAGCGGCACCTGGACCCCCACCACCCTCATGATCACCGGGTGGGGGCAGCCCGCGCCCTGTCTCACACGGTTGCCGACGCCCAGCGGGCGGCGCAAGCCAACGTTTGGGGGAGTACTCCACGAGCACGCTGCCAGCCTGGCCAGGTGGCAGCGAATCCGGCGCCCGAGGACGCTGCCACGCTCAACCGGATCGTGCGCGGTCTCCGCGGTTCCCTCACCTGACCGCGCGGTCCGGGGACGCACGCCCCCACGTGCCCAGGCGCCGCCCGAAAGCTGGCCGCGACCGGACGTGAGACGGCGTATCGTCACGCTATGAAGGTCACCGCCCACGAGATCGCCCGGGCCCCGAAAGTTCTGCTCCATGATCACCTCGACGGTGGGCTGCGTCCGCAGACGGTCCTCGAGCTGGCGGCGGAAGTGGGCCACGAGCTGCCCGCGCCAACGGCGCCCGACCTGGGGCAGTGGTTCCGCGAGTCCGCGGACTCCGGGTCGCTCGAGCGTTACCTCGACACGTTCGTCCACACGGTGGGCGTCCTCCAGACTCCGGAGGCGCTGGCCCGGGTCGCCGCGGAAGCTGCCTTCGACCTGGCGCAGGACGGTGTGGTCTACGCGGAGGTCCGGTACGCCCCTGAACAACACCTGCAGGCTGGGCTCAGCCTGCCGGCGGTGGTCGAGGCCGTACGCGACGGCTTCGCCGAGGGTGAGAAGCGGGCAGCGGTCGCCGGTCGGCCCATCGTCGTACGCCAGATCCTGACCGCTCTGCGGCATGCGGCCCGGTCGCGGGAGATCGCCGAGCTGGTCGTGCACTACCGCGACCAGGGCGTGGTCGGGTTCGACATCGCGGGAGCTGAGGCGGGCTACCCGCCGACCCGGCACCTCGACGCGTTCGAGTACCTCCAGCGTGAGAACGCCCACTTCACCATCCACGCCGGCGAAGGGTTCGGCCTTCCTTCCATCTGGCAGGCGATCCAGTGGTGCGGCGCCGACCGGCTCGGTCACGGCGTACGCATCGTCGACGACATCGAGGTCAGCGCCGACGGGACCGCGCGTCTCGGCCGGCTCGCTGCGTACGTCCGCGACAAGCGGATCCCCCTCGAGCTCTGCCCCACGTCCAACATCCAGACCGGTGCGGCACCTTCGCTCGCGCAGCATCCGTTCGGCCTGTTGACCCGGCTGCGGTTCCGGGTGACGGTCAACACCGACAACCGGCTGATGAGCGGTACGTCGATGGGGCAGGAGTTCGCCGCCCTCGCCGAGGCGTTCGACTACGACCTGAACGACTTCGCGTGGTTCACCGTCAACGCGATGAAGAGCGCGTTCCTGCCGTTCGACCAGCGGCTCGCGCTGATCAACGACGTCATCAAGCCGGGGTATGCCGGGCTCGCTGCCGAGCGGGCGTTCGCCCAGATGCAGCGGCCGGTCGACGAACGCTGAACGAATTCCCGGGCCTTCGCGGGAGCCAAAGCCCGCCGGATGGCGCATCCTGGAAGCACATAAGCGCGTGCAGAGGATGGGGCATGGCGGGCGGACGGGTGTTGGACTGGCTGGGGCAGGCGCTACGCAAGGGCATGGGCCCGACCCCCGACTGGAATGCGGCCACGGCCGGCATGCAACCAGCACAACGCCCGATCGAACGCCTGGCCGCCGATCTGCATCGGCTCGGCGCGGAAATCATGCGCCTGCACGCCGACCGGCGGGTGTCCGCCCGGGCGTTCCACCTGCACGTCACCGAGCTCGCCTATGACGACACGCTGCTGCTTGCCTGCCGCGCCCTCGAGGTCGAGACACGGGGCGCGCGGAGCCCGTTGTCAGGCGTACGCCGGATGGAGCTCGAGATCGAACTCGCCCGCCGGGGCCTGCGCTGGTAGGGCGCCCATCCATGCGGCCCCTGTTGTTCCGATGAGGGGACCCCACCTCAGGTGTCGTCCCGCGGGATGAGGATCCACAGCACGATGTAGAGGATCACCTGCGGGCCGGGTAGGAGGCAGGACAGGATGAACGCCAGCCGCACGAACCAGCGCGGCAGGCCGAACCGGTCGGCGAGCCCGGCGCAGACGCCAGCGAAGACCTTTCCCCTGCGCGGGCGGACCAGGCGGGCCATGCGGAAGTCCTTTCCTCGACTGTGCTTACACCGGTAAGACGAGCCGCCCGCACGGAGTGTTTCCTGCGTACGCCGAAATCGGGGACAGGCGAGGGTTCTCCCCGACCTACGCCGGCCTGATGCGCGATCCCGATGTCCAGGCCGGCTACCGCGTGGTGAAGGCACCACCGTTGACGTGAATCGTCTGGCCGGTGATGTGCCTCGCACCGGGCGATGCGAGGAAGTAGGCGGTTTCGGCGATGTCGTCCGGAGTGCCCGGCCGTTTGTCGTGAGTCTCCTGCACGAGAGTTCGGTGGCGTTCGTCGGTCATCTTGCCTCGGAAGAAGTTGGTGCCCTCGATGTATCCGGCGGAGATGACATTGCTGGTGACACCGCGCGGGCCGACCTGGGCGGAGAGAGACGCGTTCCAGGCTGCGAGGGCGGCCTTGGACGCGCCGTACGCACCCCCGCGACGCTCGGCCCCGATCGAACCGATGCTCAGGATCGAGCCGCCCCGGTCGAGCTTCTCCTGGACCGAGGCGGTGGTGAGGACCGCGCTGAGCAGGTTCTGGGCAAGACTCGACTGCCACTCGGCGGCCAGGGTGTCCAGCGGGTCCGGGGCGGTCGAGCCGGGGCCGGTGGGGTCCACCTCGGCCAGGCCGCCGGCGGCATTGACGAGGACGTCGAGCCGTTCGCCGAGTTGCGAACTCAGGGACGACACCTGGTCGGGCCGGGTGGCGTCGCAGACGACGCCGTGGACCTCGAGTGCTTTCGCGGCCGCCTCCACCGTGTCGGTGTGGCGCCCGGTGATGAAGACCTCGGCGTCGTCAGAGGCGAACCGAGCGGCGACGGCGCGCCCGATGCCGCTGGTACCGCCGGTGACGAGAACGATGCGGGTCAAGGCTCCTCCTGCCTCCTGATACGTTTAGGTCTAAACATAGCGGAGACGAGGAGGACGCGCCGTGGCCGACCACCCCGCCCCGGGGGATGCAGGTTCGCCCGTGGAGAGTCCCGGCTCGCCCGCCGATGCTGCCGGCTTGCCCGCCCATGCTGCCGGCTCGCCCGCCGATGCTGGCTCACCGCTAGGAGCCGTTTCGCCGTATCCGGCCGCGGAGATCGCCGCAGCCTGGCAACGCGAACGCCCGGGCACCCCGACAGACTCCATCGAGATCGTGACGCCCCTCTGGCGCCTGGCGAAGCTCTTCGCGGACGACCGCAACCGGGTGCTACGGAAGGCGGGAATCGACGCGGCGACGCTGGACCTGCTGTCCGTGATCCGCCGCGCGGGTCCGCCGTACGCCCTCACCACCCGACAGATCGCGGAGCGGACGCTGGTTACGGCCGGCGCGATCTCTCAACGCGTAGGGCGGGCCGAACGCGATCGACTCGTCCGGCGCGCCCCGGCACCAACCGGCCGCCGTACCGTCCTCGTGTCGTTGACGGCCGACGGGCACGCCCTCATCGAACGTTCGGTCGACGCGGTACTCGCACGCGAAGCCTCGCTCGTCAGCTGCCTGTCCGCGAAAGAGCGCGACACACTCATCGCCCTGCTCGCGAAACTCACGGCCGACGTCAGGTCGCGCACCCTCGACGTCAGCTCCCCTGGTCCACTCGACGTCAGCTCTGCTGGTCCAGATGCGCCGTGAGGACGGGGAGCACGGCCTGCCACCCGGCTGCCGCCGCTTTCACGTCGGCCGTGGCCAGCGCCTGGGCGGCACCCGGTCGGTCCTGGGCCAGGTCGACGGCACAGGAGATCACGAACCTGCCGGCCGGCGACTCGGGGCTGAGCAGTTCCGCGAGGTCGGTCCAGCCGCCCCAGTCGGCCAGTCGCGACAGCTCGGTCCAGGCGCTCACCAGCTTGTCGGCGGCCTCGTGGTCCATCTCCTCGGTGAGGGAGTCGGCGACGAGCACGAGGTCGAAGATGGAGTCGTCGTGCGGGGTGAGGCTGACGTCCGGACGGTCAAGGACGCTCAGCAGGTTGAGCGCCACCTCACCGCCGCGTCCGTCGCTCAGGCCGGCGACCGGACCGGACGTGAGGTCGGTACGCATCCGGTCGAGGTCGGTCCAGACCGTCAACCGGGGGATGCCTGCGTCGTCGGGCGTACCCGCATAGTGCGGGATGCCATCATGCAGGCTCGTGCTGCGTACGGCGTAGAACCCCTCCTCGGCAAGGCCGAACCACAACGTCATCGCGTCGGTGGCGTCCTCGAGCGGTACCGAGCCGTCGCCCTCCTCGCTGACCGCGGCACTACCGGCAGCGCCGCCCAGCAACGGTGAGCTACTGACCGGCGACTCCGGAAGGTCCGGGACGACGATTCGGCGGGAGACCTCGGCGAGACACCACGACCAGTTGGCGTCGAGGATCTCGACAACGTGCTTGCGGTGGTGCGCCGCGCGGAAGATCGACAGCACCTCATCGCCGGAGGCGAGCTTGCTGATGTCCTCGTCGTCGTGCAGCGCCTGCGCGTGCGGGTCGTCGACGTCCATGTAGTCGAGCAGGTCGAGCATCAGCGCGAGCGTCGACCCCAGGGAGGCCTGCTCGTCGGCGTCGAGTTCGCCGTCGGCGATCTCCGGCAGGTTGATGAGGTCGTACGAACACAGCTTGCGGGCGTACTCCTCCGCCGGCCAGATCCGCAGCGGCCGCAGGTGCTGGCTCGGCGACAGGTCGGTCGGGGTGCTGGAGTCTACGAAACTGACGAGGTCGTCGAGGGTACGGAAGCCGTAGACCTGGCCCTTCGTGCCGAGGAAGCCGGCGGAGCCGTCGTCGGCGGTGTACCACCCCGGCTGGTACAACGTGAATCGCTTGCCGCCGGTGATGGTCAGCTCGAGCGGCACGATCGGATCGTTCAGGAATTCTGTCGTCACAGCGTTACATCCCGGTCTTATCTGCCGATGGGGTGCCAGACGGTCTTGGTCTCGAGGTAGGCCGTCATCCGATCGAGGCCCGGCTCGGCGTACCAGTCCGGACGTTCGTGGTCGAGCGGCGGCCGCGTCACGCGCTTGAGGTTATCGGCAGCCGCCCCCTCGAGTTCAGCCGCCACCTCCGGATCGTCGACTCCGGTGAGATCGATGCCGTTCACGTCCATGTGGCTGGCGAGCCACGGAGCGACCTCGGCGACCCGCCCGGTGAGGAGGTTGACGACCCCGCCGGGCAGGTCGCTCGTCGCCAGCACCTCGGCCAGGGTGACCGCCGGGAGGGGGGTGCGTTCGGCGGCGAGGACGACACAGGTGTTGCCGGTGACAATCACCGGTGCGACGACGCTGACCAGGCCGAGCAGGCTGGAGTCCTGTGGGGCGACGACGGCCACCACCCCGGTGGGTTCGGGGAGGGAGAAGTCGAAGTACGGCCCGGCGACCGGGTTCGCCCCGCCGACGACCTGGGCGATCTTGTCCGACCATCCGGCGTAGGACACCCAGCGGTCGATGCTCTCGTCCACCTGCGCGATGGCGCGCTCGGTGTCGAGTCCCTCACCGGCGGCAATTTCGGCGACGAACTGCTGGCGCCTACCGTCCAGCATCTCGGCGATCCGGTAGAGGATCTGGCCGCGGTTGTAGGCGGTCGCCCCCGACCAGCCGCCGAACGCCTTCCGCGCTGCCACCACGGCGTCGCGGGCGTCCTTGCGCGATGCGAGCGCGGCGTTGGCGACGAACCGGCCGCCGGCGTCGTGGACCGGATAGCTACGGCCCGACTCGCTGCGCGGGAAGGCGCCGCCGACGAAGAGCTTGTACGTCTTGCGCACGTCCAGTCGTTCCGCGGTCCGGACGGTTTCGGTCGTCCGGGGTGTCTCGGTCGGCTGCCGCTTTTCTGGTGTCTGGTCTTCAGGCATCGAGGTAGGCCTCCAGGCCGTGCCGGCCGCCTTCGCGTCCATAGCCGGATTCCTTGTAACCGCCGAACGGCGACGAGGGATCGAACCGGTTGAACGTGTTCGCCCACACCACCCCGGCCCGGAGCTTGTCGGCCATCCAGAGAATGCGCGAACCCTTTTCGGTCCAGACGCCGGCGGACAGCCCGTACGGCGTGTTGTTGGCCTTCTCGACCGCCTCTTCCGGCGTACGGAAGGTGAGAATGGAAAGCACCGGCCCGAAGATTTCCTCGCGCGCGATCCGGTGTGCCTGGGTCACTCCGGTGAAAATGGTCGGCGCGAACCAGTAGCCACGATCGGGTAGTGCGCAGGGTGCTGACCAGCGTTCGGCTCCTTCGGATTCGCCGACGTCGCTGAGCATCCTTATCTTCTCCAGTTGCTGGGGAGAATTGATCGCGCCGACGTCGGTGTTCTTGTCGAGCGGATCACCGACGCGCAGTGTGCCCATCCGCCGTTTGAGCCTGGCGAGCACGTCGTCGTAGACGCTCTCCTGCACGAGGAGGCGGGAGCCGGCGCAACACACGTGGCCCTGGTTGAAGAAGATGCCGTTGACGATGCCTTCGACGGCCTGGTCGAGTGCTGCGTCGTCGAAGACAATGTTGGCGGCCTTTCCGCCGAGTTCGAGGGTGAGGCGTTTCCGGGTGCCGGCGAGAGCGCGGGCAATGGCCTTTCCCACCTCGGTCGATCCGGTGAAGGCTATTTTGTCGATCCCGTGATGAGTGGTGAGTGCCTGCCCGGTTTCGCCCGCACCGGTCACGATGTTGACCACACCGGGCGGCAGGTCGGCTTGCTGGCAGATCTCGGCGAACATCAACGCGGTAAGTGGTGTCGTCTCGGCCGGCTTCAGTACGACGGTGTTGCCGCACGCCAGGGCTGGCGCGATTTTCCAGGCCAGCATGAGGAGGGGAAAATTCCACGGGATGACCTGGCCGGCGACGCCGATCGGCAACGGATTCGGGCCGACGCCCGCGTACGCGAGTTTGTCCGCCCACCCGGCGTAGTAGAAGAAGTGCGCGGCAACCAGGGGGATGTCGACGTCGCGGGACTCGCGGATCGGTTTGCCGTTGTCGAGCGACTCGAGCACGGCGAGTTCGCGGGCCCGTTCCTGGATCAGACGCGCGATCCTGAAGAGGTACTTGCCGCGGTCGCGGCCGGACATCGTGGACCAGGTACCGGAGTAGGCGGTGCGCGCGGCAGCGACCGCGCGGTCGACGTCGCGCGGCCCGGCCCCCGTCACCTCAGCCAGCACTTCCGCGGTCGCCGGGCTCACGGTCTTGAACGGACCGCCGTCGACCGGCTCGACGAAGTCACCGCCGATGAACAGTCCGTACGACGAGGCGATGTCGACGATCGCCCGCGACTCCGGTGCTGGGGCGTAGTCGAACCTGGGCATGGCAGGCGCCCCCTTTACAACCAACCCGATGTCCGGCGTGGTGCAGCATGTCGGCTCGAGGGTGATCCCGCGGTGAACGGGAACGGACCCGTGTCTACCACCCTAAGCCCGGCGGTACGACCGGTGAGGGTGCGGCGCCGGACCGCGCCGCGGGGCCGCCTCGCGGACGTCGACCTTGGCGGCGTTCGACCATGATCATGCGGGAGAAACGGGGCGGGTTCAGGGTGGGAAACGCCCAGTTTCTCCCGCATGATCATGGCGGGGCGGCCTGTCTTCGGGCTGCTTCCGGTGGACGTGCCACTGGTCGCCGGCCCCGCGAAGCAGTCCAGGACCGCGACCGCAGCCGCGACGTTCCTGGTCAGTCGAGGGTGAAGTAGTCAGGACCTGCGTACCGGCCCGTCCGCATCTTGGTTCGCTGCATCAGCAGGTCGTTGAGCAGGCTGGACGCCCCGATCCGGAAGCCAGCGGGATCGAGCCAGTCCTCGCCGGCGGTCTCGTTCACGAGGACGAGGTAGCGAATCGCGTCCTTGGCCGTACGAATGCCGCCCGCCGCCTTCACCCCCACCAGCCGGCCGGTGGCGTCGCGGAAGTCGCGCACCGCCTCCAGCATCACCAGCGTGACCGGCAGGGTCGCGGCCGGCGACACCTTGCCCGTACTGGTTTTGATGACGTCGGCCCCGGCCAGCATGGCGAGCCAGCTCGCGCGGCGTACGTTGTCGTAGGTCGCCAGCTCGCCGGTCTCCAGGATCACCTTGAGATGCGCCTCGCCGCAGGCCGCTTTGACGGCGACGATCTCGTCGTACACCGCGGCGAACCGGCCGGCGAGGAACGCTCCACGGTCGATCACCATGTCGATCTCGTCGGCGCCGGCCGCTACCGCGTCAGCCGTCTCGCGCACCTTGACGTCGAGGCTGGACCGCCCCGACGGGAACGCCGTGGCGACGCTCGCCACCTTGACGGTGCTGCCGGCGAGGGCGGCCTTCACGGTGGGTACGAGGTCGGGGTAGATGCACACGGCGGCGACGGGTGGGCAGGTCGGGTCGGCCGGGTCCGGACGCTGGGCCTTCGCGCAGAGCGCCCGCACCTTGCCGGGCGTGTCCTGGCCCTCCAGCGTGGTGAGGTCGATCATCGTCACGGCCAGGTCGAGGGCGTACTCCTTCGCCGACGTCTTGATCGACCGGGTGGCCAGCGTGGCCGCCCGCGCCTCCGCGCCCACCTGGTCGACGCCTGGCAAGCCCGCCAGAAACGCGCGCAGACTCGCATCGGAACCGGTGATCGCCGAGATCCGTTCCGGCGACAGCGCGGCGGTCATGGTCACCCGCCAGAGTCTATGTCGCGTACAGGTTCCGACTCAGTGCTCCGCGTCCGCCGCGGTCGACCTGATCGGCGCTCAACGTGTCGGGAACCGGACAGTCCGTGAGCGTGAGACACGCTCGGACTGGCCGAAAGTGGCCACAGCCGAGCAAGCGCGGATTCTCTGCAACCGGGTGCCGAGCAGGCGTGTATAAAGATCCGTCACGCACGTGGCGCCTGGCGCCGGCGGCTGGACGTTTCTCACGGGGGTTCACGGATCATCTCAGTTTCCTCGAAAGGGAACCATGAACGCCCGTCCTCCTGTTCAGCGTCGCCTCTCTGGCGCCGCACGCAGCATCGGCACGCTGATGCTCGGCCTCCTCCTCGCCGTCATCGGCGCACTCCTCCTCGTCCAGCCCGCGGCAGCCGACCACCAGCCGGCGGGCGCCAATGGCTCGGTCAAGATCGACGGCACTCCGGTCGATGCGGATCCGTCCAACGAACCGCACGTGGTCTGTGGCTTCGACCTGCAGTTCTTCGGGTTCGATCCTGAACCCGGCACCAACACGGCCGACGTGACCTTCAACGTATGGTCCCCGACCAATCCCACGCCTCCGGTGGTGGTGCCACTTGCGGACAAGGGGCGCTCGTCGTTCGACTTCGTGGGTGGAAACGATCCGAGCAACGTCCTCAACCACAGCGAGTCCTACGAACTCGACCTCACCGGTCTCGAGGTGAACACCAAGGGCCAGGTGCACATCAAGGTCGACGTCACCGTGACCGACGCGGGCGGCAAGGTGGCGTTCCACAAGTACAAGGTGTTCTGGGTGCAGGCGTGCGGCACGGAGCCGACGCCGGAGCCGACCGACACGCCCACCCCGGAGCCAACGGTGACCGACACACCGAGCCCGGAGCCGACGGTGACAGAGACGCCGGAGCCGACCGACAGTCCTGAGCCGACACCTTCGGACAGCCCGGCACCGACAAGCACACCCGTGCCGGGCCCGGGTCCGACCGCGTTCGAGGGTGGTTTCGGCGGTAGTGGTGACGGCCCGGCAGGGGGTCTCGGTTCGGTTGCCCTTCTCGGTTGGGTTGTCCTGTTCACCGGCCTGGCGGTGATGGCGCTCGGCGGATTCCGGCTCCTCAAGCCGGCGCACCAGGGTGGACATGGCGCCGCCTAAGGCAGCGCGTTGGCTGTTCCTCGCCGTCGGCATCGTGCTGGCGGTGACGGGATGCTTCCTCGCGAGTGGGTCCCTGCCCGGGACCCACTCCGGGGAAGACCCGAACTCCGGGGGCAATGCCAGGTCAGGGGCCGCGGAGGCTGAAGGCCAGGCCACGGTGCATCGAGATCGAGCTGAGGCAGGTGTCCCGTCCCGGATCGAGATTCCCCGGCTGCACGTCAGTGCTCCGGTCCAGGGCATCAGCATGAGTAATGACCCGGCGAGCAAGAAGTACCGCACTCTTGTCCCGCCCAGTGATCCCGCCACCGTCGGCTGGTGGCAGGACGGTCCGATACCTGGTGCAGGCGTGGGCAGTTCGCTGATCGTGGGTCACACCCTGAAGCGACGAGGTGTCGAAGGCGTGGGTGGCGGAGCCCTCGGATATGCCGCCCGGTTGCGGCAAGGCGACGACGTCGACGTCTACACCAACCGCGGTGTGGTCAGGTACGAGGTCACCAGGGTGGTCCCGGACAAGGCGTTCGAGCAGGTGGCCGAGGAGGCGAAGACGATCGACGACCGGCATTTCCCGGGCGGGAGGCTGGTCCTCATCACCTGCTGGTACGACGGCTCACGCTTCACCGGGAACACGTTCGTCTTCGCCCAACCGGTCTGAGGCGCACGCTCCGGGACGGCCCTGAGCGGTGGTTTCCGTTTCAGCTCGTCTACGTCGGGGCGGTCAACATGGAACGTCTCTGTGCGTCGGACACGGTTACCGTCCTTCCTTGCCGTCGCTGAGCGTGTGGACGGCGCGGGCGATGGTGTCGGGGGAGAGGTGCAGCGCGAACGGGGTGAGGCTGTAGTAGTTGACCGCCTTTCCGTCGTCGGCAAGCTCGAGTTGCGCGGTGACGAGGCCAGCGGCCTGGAGCTTGCGCAGGTGCATCTGCAGCAGTGGTCGGCTGATCCCGAGCTGGCGGGCCATCGCGCTGACGTACTGCCGGCCCGGCCTCAGCGCCGCGACGACCCGCAGCCGGTGCGGGTTGGCCAGCGTGCTCAACGCCTGGAGCAGCTGGTCTCCGGTCAGCTCACTCTCACGCATGATCGACCTTGCACATGCTAGAAATTATTGGCAGGTGCTTCCAGTGCCGTCAACAGCACGGCACAATCGACTCACCGAACGCCCGATGCGCCCGCCCAGCTGGCCCGCCTTGAGCAGGCCCCACGGGAGGGAGCACGCGGGCGATCATGATGTCGGGAGGGTAACCAGTGAGCCGGCTTTCAGTGCGTACGGCGGACAAGGCGTCCAAGATCGAGAGCTTCGCTCCGACCGCGGGTCGGGTGCTCGGCGTGCTCACCCTGGCGATCGGGGCCCTGATCCTCGTCGACATCGTTCTCGAGTGGCGTACCTGGGACGGGTTCACGGCCGCCACGGTCGTCATCGCGGTGAGCGCGGTCGTCTGGCTCGCGCTGGTCCGCCCCTGCGTCGTCGCGTACGAAGAAGCCCTGGTCCTACGCAACATCCTGAGCGACACGTGGATACCGTGGCACCTGATCGAGTCGGTCGCCATCGCCCCGGTCCTCCAGGTGAAGGTGGCCGGCGCGGAACACCGCTCGGTGGCGGTCGCGTTGACCGGCGCCGACCGGCGGTCGCTGCGACGCCGATCGAAGCGCGACGCGGTGCGGATCGCCGAGGGCGGACTCCTGGAACCGGCCGACGCGACGGGCCCGGGCGCCAGTGTCTCGCCGTCCGACTACACCCTCCAGCGGATCGACGGGCTGTCGCGGAAGTATGCGGAGACGACCGCACAACAGACCGGCGGATCGGCGAAGGTCGAGCGGCACTGGCGGTGGCCGGAGTTCGGGGTGATCGCCGCCGCGATCCTGGTCGCCGTGGTGGCGAGCCAGTTCGGCTGAAGCCGACGAGGGCGCGCGCCTTCGTCGGCGTGCCAGGGTCACGCGCAGTCTGACCTTCGTGGCGCCAAACTTCGCGGCGCTGGCCTTCGCAGCGTCGGCGTTCGTGGGCAGCCTCTGGTTCTTCGCGCCCCAGAACCGGCACTATGCGAGCCCTGGCCATTGCTCGCGGAGGCCGGGCACAGTCGTACGGCTCTGACAAGTGGAGGCAACCGATGACGCGGTGGACGCACCGACCCGACGGTTCGACCTGGGGCGACTGGGGGGAGGACGACCAGCTCGGCCGGCTCAACCTGCTGACGCCCGCGAAGGTCCGCGAGGGAATTGCCGAGGTGCGGGAGGGCCTGACGTTCTGCCTCAGCCTTCCACTCGACGCACCTGGCGGCAACGTGGTCAATCCCCGCCGGGTGGCTCCGGTGCTGTCGCCGACGAGTGACGAGAACGGTTTCCGCTACAACTTCCGTACCGGACGGTTGGACGCGCGGCACCTCGACGTCGTCTGTGATGACAAGGTCACCTTGACGCTGCAGTACTCCTCCCAGTGGGACAGCCTCTGCCATGTCGGGGCGATGTTCGACGCGGACGGTGACGGTGCACCGGAAGCCCTTTTCTACAACGGTTTCCGGTCGGGAGCCGATGTGGTGGGCCCGTTGGCGGCGGTGGGCGCCGACGGCCATGCCTGCTATGCGTACAAGCTCGGTGTCGAGAACATGGCCGAGAAGCCGATCCAGGGTCGCGGCGTCCTCGTCGACCTCGAGAAGCATTTCGGCCGTACGCAGACCTACGTCGGTTACGACCAGTTGGCCGCCGTCATGGACGCCGACGATGTCGTGGTCGAGCCCGGCGACATGCTGCTTTTGCACACGGGCTATGCGACGGAGTTACTGGCGATGGGTGGTACGCCGCACCCGGAGCGGGTGCACGCGATGTGCGCGGTGCTCGACGGGCGAGACGAACGCCTGCTGCAGTGGATCAGCGACAGCCAGATCGCGGCCCTGATCGCGGACAACTACGGCGTGGAGGCGTTTCCCGCCAAGGACGGTGGGCCGGATCCGCATGCGGCGTTGCCCATCCATCACCACTGCCTGTTCAAGCTCGGCCTCAACCTCGGGGAGATGTGGTACCTCGAGGAGCTGGCGCTGTGGTTGCGCGAGCACGAACGATCGAGGTTCCTGTTGACGGCTCCGCCCCTGCGCTTGCCCGGCGCAGTCGGTTCCCCTGCCAACCCCATCGCCACCGTCTGAGAGCGCAACGGTCCGGGCTGTGCTGGTCTGAGGCTGTGCCGGTCTGAGGGTGTCCCGAGGGACTCGCGAGGGATTGGCCGAGGCGTCGGCTGCGCATCAGGCGCCCAGCAGGTCCTGGATGTCCCTGCCGATGGCGGCAAGGGCTTCGTCGGCTGCGGTTCTCGCAGCTGCCAGGTCTACCGTGCCCGCTCCCGGATCCTCGACCGGTACGACGACTTCGACGTAGCACTTGAGTTTCGGCTCGGTACCGCTCGGGCGGATGAGGACCCGTCCCCGGTCGGCCAGAACGAAGCGGAGCCCGTCTGTCGGAGGCAAACCGCCGGGCTCGGGAGCGGCGAGGTCGTCGACCCGTTCGACGGGCCGGCCGCCGAGCGACCGGGGCGGAACCTTCCGCAGGCGTTCGAGCGTGGGGGTGGCGTCGGCGACGGTACGCAGCCGGACCGCGTGCTGCTGCGTGGCATGGACGTCGTACTCCGTGGCGATGTCGTCGAGCAGGTCGATGAGCGTCCGGCCCTCGGCCTTCAACGCGGCCGCCAACTCTGCTATCCGGACGATCGCCGAGATGCCGTCCTTGTCGCCGACGGCGCCCGGGTCGACGCAGTAGCCGAGCGCTTCCTCGTAGCCGAACATCAGCCCCGGCACGCGGCCGAGCCACTTGAAACCGGTCAGCGTCTCGACGTAGGGCACATCATGGCGCGCGGCGATCGCCGACAGCAGGGAACTCGAGACGATCGTCGTCGCGAGCGTCCCGCGGATTCCCGACCGCAGCAGATGGACGGCGAAGAGCGCGCCCACCTCGTCTCCTGACAACCGGCGGAACCCGCCGTCGCTCGGCACCGCGACCGCGCACCGGTCGGCGTCCGGATCGTTCGCGAGCACGATGTCCGCGCCGATGTGCCCTCCCAGCTCGAATGCGAGGTCCATCGTTCCGAGCTCTTCGGGATTCGGGAAGGCCGTCGTCGGGAAGTCGGGATCAGGCTCGGCCTGGGCAGCGACGACAGTGGGGGCGGAGAACCCGGTCCGTTCCAGTGCCGTCCGTACGACCGCACCTCCCACGCCGTGCAGTGGGGTGTAGGCGATGCGCAGGTCCCGGGGACCGGGGGCAGGCAGCGAGGCGACCCGCGCGAGGTACGCCTCCACGACACTGTCGTCGAGTGTCTCCCACCCCTCGCCGCGGGAGACGGACGTGAGCCGTCCGACCGCCGCGATCTCAGCCGCGATGTCGGCGTCAGCGGGCGGCACGATCTGCGTACCGTCGCCGAGGTAGACCTTGTAGCCGTTGTCCTGAGCGGGGTTGTGCGAGGCCGTGACCATCACGCCCGCGACGCATCCGAGGTGTCGGATCGCGAACGCCAGAACGGGTGTGGGCAACGCCCGGGGCAACACCAGTGGGCGCAGCCCGGCACCGGCGAGAACGGCCGCTGTGTCGCCTGCGAAGGTGCGGGAGTTGTGGCGGGCGTCGTAGCCGACCGCGACGGCGCCACCTGCATGTCCGTGCGTACGCAGGTAGGCGGCGAGTCCGGCGGCGGCCCGGATGACGACGACGCGGTTCATCCGGTTGGGCCCTGCGCCGAGTGCGCCGCGCAGGCCGGCAGTCCCGAACTCCAACGTTCCGGCGAACCGGTCCGCAAGCTCTGCCCGCGCGGCTTCGTCATCGTTCTCGGCGGCGGCGACGAGGGCGGTGAGTTCCGCACCGGTCACCGGATCGGGATCCTCCGCGAGCCATTCCCGCGCCTTCTCGACCAGACCGCCGAGCTCCATCGTGCCCACCTCGTTCACCCGACCCACAGCGCCCCCTCAATCCGGTGATCATGATCGTGATCATGAAAGCTTTTCAGCCGGACAGCCGACAAATCCTTCATGATCATGGACGAGTGGCGCCGCCACTGCATCATGGGCGAGCGGCGCCGGCACTCCGCCGGGGTGCCAACGCCGGATCGGTGAGCAGCGCCGCCGCCGCCGGGCTCGGCCTACGCCCGGCGGGGACCGCCACGACCGTCCGCCACTCGGGGACCGGCGCCCGGAGGGGTACGAAGCGCGCCCGGGTCTTCTTCTTCGTGAAGCTGTGCGGCACCAGCGCCACCCCGAGACCGGCGCCGACGAACTCGAGCAGCGAGTGGACGTCGTTGACCTCCAGCGCCACTCGCCGTTCGATCCGCGCGTCGGCGAGCGATCGGTCGGTGACGTCGCGGGTGATCCAGCCGGGGTGGAAGTCGACGAACCGTTCGTCCTTGCAGTCGGCGAGGTCCAGGCTGTCCCTCCCGGCGAACGCATGACCGGGCCCACACGCCAGCACCATCGGCTCGCGCGCCAGCGGTGTCACAGCGACCCCCGCCGGTTCGCCGGGCGGCTCGGACACCAGGGCGACGTCCATGTCGCCGGCCCGGACCTGCGCGAGCAGTTCTGGCGTACCGCCCTGCTTCAGCCGGATCTCCACACCCGGATGTGCCTGGTGGAAGCGGGCGAGCAGGTCCGGGACGCTCAGCGCGCACAGGCACTGCAGCGTCCCCACCACAAGCCGGCCGCTCACCAGCCCGCGGACGGCGGCGACGGCTTCGCGCGCGGCCGCCACGTCACAGAGCGTGTGTCGCGCCTCGACGAGCAGTGCCCGCCCGGCGTCGGTGAGCTCGACGCTGCGGGTGCTGCGGATGAAGAGCTCGGCCTCCAACTCCCGTTCCAGTGAACGAATGGACGCGGAGATACCGGACTGCGCCACGTGCAACCGCTGGGCCGCCCGGGTGAAATGTCGTTCCTCGGCAACGGTCACGAAGTACTCGAGTTGGCGTAGCTCCATGGCAGGTCATCACCTGGCCTGATCAGCTGGATCGGTTTCTTCTGTTGGACAGCTTAATCGTGCTGGGGCACCCTTGACCGCGAAGCTCGGGTCCGGACTGTGCCTGCTCAAGCCGCACGTCCGGTACCCCTCGGATGGAGGTACGCATGGAATATCGCACGCTGGGCGGCACCGGCACGATCGTGTCGTCGCTGTGCCTGGGCACGATGACGTTCGGTACGGAGAGCGACGAACGCGTCTCGCACGCGCAGCTCGACCGCTTCGTCGAGCAGGGCGGCACCTTCATCGACACGGCCAACGTCTACTCCTCCGGCGCGTCCGAGGAGATCATCGGCCGCTGGCTCGCTGCCCACCCGGAACTGCGCGAGCACCTCGTCATCGCCACGAAGGGCCGATTCTCCCGCACGGGTGTCCGCAACGAGCTCGGCCTCTCCAGGCTGCACCTGACCCGCGCCCTCGACGCCAGCCTCCGCCGGCTCCAGGTGGAGACCATCGACCTCTACCAGGCCCACGCCTGGGACCCACTGACGCCGATCGAGGAGGCGCTGCAGTTCTTCGACGACGCGGTACGTGCCGGCAAGATCCACTACGTCGGCGTTTCGAACTTCCTCGGCTGGCAGCTGCAGAAGGCCGCGCTACTGACCGAGCACCTCGGACTCGCGCCGATCGTCACCCTGCAGCCGCAGTACAACCTGCTCCAGCGCAACATCGAGTTCGAGCTGGTGTCCGTCTGCGAGAACGAAGGCATCGGCATCCTGCCCTGGTCCCCGCTCGGGGGCGGCTGGCTCACCGGCAAGTACACCCGCGACTCCACGCCGACCGGCGCGACCCGCCTCGGCGAGAACCCCGAGCGCGGCATGGAGGGCTACGCCAAGCGCAACGCGGCCGAACGCACCTGGCAGGTGATCGACGCCGTACGCAAGGTCGCCGAAGGTCGAGGTGTCTCGATGGCACAGGTGGCCCTCGCCTGGCTGGCCGACCGCCCGGCCGTCACGTCGGTCATCCTCGGTGCCCGTACGGTCGAGCAGCTCGACGACAACCTCGGTGCGGCGGGCCTGCACCTGTCGGAGGAGGAGGCCGCCCTGCTGACTGACGCGAGTACGCCGATCGTCGACGACTACCCCTACGGCGTACCAGGGGCGGCCCAGCGCAACCGGGCCGTCTGACTCACCGTCGGCGAGAGACCGCAAATGACCACGCTGCCCATGCCTCTGGACTCTGACCAGGCATCGACGCCTGGCTGAGTTCGCAGAGGCATGGGCAGCGTGGTCATTCTCCGCGCCCCGGCGCAGGCGCCCCGGCGCAGGCGCCCCGGCGTTACTCGCCCGGCGGCACGTGCCCGGCTACAGCCGTCCGACGAGGGCGGAGAGGAGCCGGCCCATCCGGTCCGCGGCGGACTGGCCGGCGGCCAGCACCTCCGTGTGGGAGAGGGGTTCGCCACTGAGGCCGGCCGCGAGGTTG
Organism: Actinopolymorpha sp. B9G3; assembly: GCF_040120725.1. Lineage (NCBI taxonomy): Bacteria > Bacillati > Actinomycetota > Actinomycetes > Propionibacteriales > Actinopolymorphaceae > Actinopolymorpha > Actinopolymorpha sp. B9G3. Next base: position 237,421 of record NZ_JBEEAB010000003.1, read on the forward strand.
GTCACCAGGGACAGGCCGAGCACCTCGGCGCCACCTTCGCGGGCGGCGATCGCCTCCAGGGCCGTCGACATGCCGACGAGGTCCGCGCCGATCGTCTGCAGGTAGCGGATCTCCGCCGGCGTCTCGTAGTGCGGTCCCGGCAGCTGTGCGTAGACACCCTCGGGTAGCGCCGGCTCGATCTCGCGGCACAGCGCGCGGAGCCGACCGGCGTAGAGATCGGTGAGGTCGACGAAGTGCGCGCCCACGAGCGGCGACTGTCCGGTGAGGTTGAGATGGTCGGCGATCAGGACCGGAGTGCCAGGCTCCCATTCCTCGCGGAGCCCGCCGCACCCGTTGGTGAGCACCACCACGCGGCACCCGGCCGCGATCGCGGTACGTACGCCATGGACGACGGCCGCGACGCCGTGGCCCTCGTAGAGATGCGTACGACCGAGGAACACCAGCACCCGCCGACCGCCGGCGACGATGCTGCGGACCCGACCGGCATGGCCGGCCACCGCTGGGGGTGCGAACCCCGGCAGCTCGGTGAATCCCACCTCAGCCACGGTGTCGCCGAGCAGGTCAGCGGCGGACCGCCAGCCAGAGCCGAGTACGACGGCCACGTCGTGGCTGGCTACTCCGGTGCGTTCGGCGAGGAGCGCGGCCGCGGATGCCGCCACGGCGTATGGATCGGTCCGTACGTCCGTCACGGAAGCCGACCCTACTTGTTGCCTGGCGAGCGGCGACGGCTTGGCTGAATCGAGCCATGACACATCAGCGCCACGGCAACTGCCTGGACCCGGATCATCTCCACTGTGAAGCTTCCGGAACGCCGTGTGCTGGCGGGGAGTCAGGAGGTTGAACGGTGAGATCACCGCGTGGCGCCCGCCGGGGCCCCCTTGCTTACCGAGTCGCCGTCGTCATCGTCGCCACCCTTGCCGCCGTGGGACCGGCATGGGGCGCGGCGCTGGGTGCGACATCGGTTGTGGTGTCGGGTGCGGGTCCTGCGACTGCCGACGTCAGCGCGGCAGCGACCAGGGGGACCTACACAGTCACGCTGATCACCGGCGACGTTGCCAGACTCACCGTGCTCCCCGGCGGCCGGAGGCTCGCCGAACTCGTGCAGCAACCGGCCACGGACCCTCGGCCCTATTTCGTCGGCGACTACGACGGAGACGTACGCCTGATTCCCGCGGAGGCGATGCCGTATCTCGCGAGCGGCCAGCTCGACGAGAGCCTCTTCAACCTCACCGAACTCGTCGCGCAGGGCTATCGCGACGACGCGAGCCTTCCGCTGATCCTCACCGCCCCTGCCACGGGCGCCCGGGCGGACGAGGTGCCGATGACTCCGACCGGGGTCGCGCGCAAGCGCCGCCTGGGCAGCGTGTCTGCGTTGGCGGTAACACCGCGTCGGGAGGACGCTCGGGACTTCTGGGAGTCGATCGACGACGACACGCCGGCCGATGGCCTACCGCGGCTGGCTCGAGGGATCGGCAAGGTCTGGCTCGACGCCCGGGTGCGGGCCACCCTGGACGAGAGCGCCCCACAGATCGGTGCGCCGCAGGCGTGGAAGTCGGGTTACACCGGCAAGGGTGTGCGGGTGGCCGTGCTCGACACCGGCTACGACGCGGCTCATCCCGACCTCGCCGGCAGGGTCGCGGCTGCCCAGACGTTCGTTCCCGGTGAGACGGTGGTGGACGGGAACGGCCACGGTACGCATGTTGCTTCGACCGTCGGAGGTTCCGGTGCGCCCTCCGGTGGACGCCGTAAGGGGGTTGCCCCGGACGTCGACCTGCTGGTCGGCAAGGTTCTCGACGACCGCGGTCGCGGCTTGACCTCGCAGATCATCGCCGGCATGGAGTGGGCGGTCGACAACGACGCGAGGGTCGTGAACATGAGCCTGGGCGGCACGGCCTCCGACGGCACTGACCCGCTCAGCCAGGCGGTCGACGAGCTGAGTGCGCGTTCCGGCGCGTTGTTCGTTACCGCGGCCGGGAACTCTGGACCGGAAGAAGGCACGGTGGGGGCGCCCGGCACTGCCACGTCCGCCCTGACCGTCGGCGCCGTGGACAAGCAGGACGTCCTCGCGGGCTTCTCGAGTCGTGGTCCGCGGCGCGGCGATGGAGCCGTCAAACCCGAGGTCACGGCACCTGGCGTCGACATCGTGGCCGCCCGGGCCGCCGGCACCAACCTCGGCCGCGACCTGGACGAGTACGCCACCGCGTTGAGTGGCACCTCGATGGCTACCCCCCATGTCGCGGGGGCGGCGGCCCTGCTGGCGCAGCGGTATCCGGACTGGTCCGCCGCGCAGCTCAAGAGCGTGCTCGCCAGCAGCGCGGTGCCGGCGTTGGACGCGCCCGCCACGGCCCAGGGCACCGGTCGGATCGACGTTGCCGCGGCCCTCGCCCAGCGCGTCCACCCGAGTACGGCGACGGTGGCCTTCGGCAACCTCGCCTGGACCGGAGAATCTCGACCACCCGTCACCCGCGAGGTCACGTACACCAACACCACCGCCAAGACGGTACGCCTCGACCTCAGCGTCGACGTGGATCCACTCGCCGCCGGGAGCACCGCACGCGCCGACCTGGTGCTGGCGTCGCGGAGGTTGACGATCGCACCCGGGATGACGGCGACGGCCACTCTGCGTCTGGCCCCGAACGACACCGAGCCTGGGAGCTACGCCGGCCAGCTGATCGCCCGCGGCGCTGCTGCCGGAACGTTGCGTACGGCCGTCGGCTTCACGGTCGGCGGCCGGACCCACACCGTCGAGGTCTCGGCCATCGACAGGGACGGCGGACCTGCCCTTCCGGCCAGCGGAGCTCAGCTGTGGAACGTCGACACCGGCCAGGTCATGGTGCGGGCATTCGACGCGACCGGCACCCGCATCTTCCAGGTCCCGTCCGGGCGCTACGCCGTGATGGTCTTCGTCAAGACATCCGACGGCGGGACCTTCGACCGGTCGGTGACCCTGCTGGGTCGGCCCGACGTGACGGTGACGTCGTCGATGAAGCTCGCGTTCGACGCGCGGGACGCCGAACGGATGACGATCAGAACCCCCCGACCGGCCGACCCGGACCGGTACATCCTCTCCTGGTACCGCTCGATCGACGACCGGAGCGCACTCTCCGGCTGGGTGCTGTCCGGGAAGCAGACTCCGGAGGTCTACATCCAGCGGTTCCCGAAGGTCCGTACCGGCACGTTCCTGGTCGCGCACCGTTGGGGGTTCTCGCAGCCGCTGATGACGGTCGACGTCATGGGGGCGGGTGGCTTCAGGCTCCCGACGCCGCTGAAGCTCGGTGGCAGCGCGACACCGGCGTACGTCGGGAGCGAGGAGCTTCCCGTGGTCGACGGGGGCGACGCGACACCCGAGGACCTCGCGGCAGTGCCGGCGGCTGGTGCCGTCGTCGTGATCCGGTGGGCGGGGCCGGGCAAGAGCGCTGGCCAGGTGACGGCGGCCGCGGCTGCTGGCGCGAGCCTGGTCCTGTTCTACAAGGACGCTCCGGGCTACTGGTCCGACGGGTCGGTGGGCACGGCCCTTCCCGCGTACGGCCTGCAGCAGTCGGAGGCACAGCGGTTGTTGGCCCTGATCCCGGCGGGCGGCTCTGTGCCGGCGCGGGTGACCGGACGCCGCGACAGTGCCTACGGCTACGACCTCATGCTGACCGAACCCGAGGTGGACGGGCCGCTGACCTATGATGCCGGGCGGCTGCCGACCGCCGAGGTGACGACGTTCTTCCACCGCCGCGCCGTCCCGTCGCTGCCCGGCGAGGTGACCTACCGCGACGCCTTCGTCCCCGGCATCAGGGACGGTTTCCCGATCGCCCGGACCGTGGCCGCGCCGGTGCGGCGTACCGACCATCTCACGACGGCCGGTGACACGGCCTGGGCCCGCCGTTCGGTCGGCGACGCCCTGCATGCTCCGTGGCGAGGCTTGGAGTACGACCTGCCGCGAGAGTACGAACGCGGCGATGCTGTCGACCAGCACTGGTGGCCCGCACTCACCCGGCCCGCCGTCCTGGACCAGAGCGGCGACGAGCTGGACGGCTCACCGGTGGCGCGCTTCGGCGACGCAATCCGCCTGCTGATCCCGCCGTTCGTCTCCGGCGACCGGCAGATCTACGGGTGGGCCGACGACCCCGACGACCACACCGAGGTCGTGCTTCGCCGTGGCGGCGCCGAGGTCGGACGCGCCGACCAGTCGGTGACGCGGTTCCTGGTCCCGGCGGAGGCGGCAGTCTATGAGCTCGACATGACCGCACGACGGGCACCGGACACTTGGTCCACCACGTCGAACAGCACTCGCAGCGTGTGGACGTTTCGTTCCGGTCATGCGGCTGGGCGCGAGGTGCTGCCCCTGATCCAGGTGGACTACGCGCTCGAGACCGACCTCGCGAACCAGCTCGGCCGCTACGAACCCGCGCAGATCGTCCTCACGCCTGCGTACCAGCCCGGTGCTCGTGGGCCGGGTCACTTCCGCGTCGACGCCGAGGTGTCGTACGACGACGGCATCAGCTGGCAACTGCTCGGTTCGGTGCCCGGCAAGCGAGGAACCTTCGGCGTGACGCTGCCGCCCGCGCCGGACGGAGCCGAGGCGGGATCGGTGCGCGTGACCGTTACCGACGCCGCTGGGAACTGCTGGTCCAACGCATCGACCGAGCGTGGCGGCTGTCTGAGTCGTGAGGTAGTGGGGTGGTCGCCACGTCAGAGGCCGACGTTGCGGCACGGGCGGCGGCGGAGCTCGGCGGCGTAGTCGTCCGGGGCGCCGGCCGCCTCCGCCGCCTCGGCGAGGATGCCGAGATAACGGGCCGAGGGTAGCCCGCCCTCGAACGCGTCCAGGACGTAGCTGACCGCCGTCACCGGACCTTCGAGGGTCTGCACCAGTACGCGGATCTTGCGGTAGAGACCGAGGTTCGCACCTTCCCACACCTCGAGCGTGGGTTCGTCGGCCGGTGCGACGTCGTAGAGGGCGACGAAGACCTGCGCCTTCTCGTCCTCGACGACAGTGGCGAGTGCGCCTTCCCAGCCGTGGTCCTCGCCGCCGAAGGTGAGCCGCCAGCCGACCAGCCACCCCGTGCCACGAAGGGGGGAGTGCGGGCAGCGGTCCGCCATCTCGAGCGGACTGAGGTTGGCTGCGTACGCGGCGTACAAGGTCACGATCTTTGAGGGTAACGGCCCCACGCAAGGGTTGGGGGGAGAACTGCGGGGTCACCTCGCCTATCTGGCTGACGGAGTATCGGTGAGAGAGGATGGGACACCGTGACCAGAGTGGTGATTGTCGGAGGCGGACCTGGCGGCTACGAGGCGGCGCTGGTGGCGGCGCAGCTCGGCGCGGAGGTGTGCGTCGTCGACCGCGACGGGCTCGGCGGCTCGGCGGTCCTCACCGACTGCGTACCCAGCAAGACCCTGGTGGCCACCGCCGAGGTGATCGCCCAGGTCCGCGAGTCTGGCGAGCTGGGGCTGCGGATCGGCCGCGCGTCACCGGAGGTCGGGGGCGTCACCGTCGACGTCGCGAAGGTCAATTCCCGGGTCAAGGCTCTCGCCCGCACCCAGTCCGCTGACATCGAGCGCCAGATCCAGCGGGAGGGTATCCAGGTCCTCCATGGCACGGGCAGCCTCGACGGACCCGACAGGGTGATCGCCACACTCGCCGACGGGGGCACAGAACTCCTCGACGCCGACGTGATCCTCATCTCGACCGGGGCCCATCCACGGGTGCTCCCCGACGCCGTACCCGACGGGGAACGCATCCTCACCTGGGAGCAGGTCTATGACCTGGACGAGCTTCCCGAACGCCTCATCGTGGTCGGTTCGGGTGTGACCGGTGCGGAGTTCGCGGGAGCCTACAACGCGCTCGGCTGTGACGTCGTGCTGGTGTCGAGCCGCGACCGGGTGCTGCCGAGCGAGGACGCGGACGCCGCCACGGTGATCGAGGACGTGTTCACCCGGCGCGGCATGACGGTCCTGTCGCGGTCGCGGGCGGCGTCGGTGCAGCGTGGTCCGGTCGAGGGCGGCCGCGACGGCGTCGTCGTCACGCTCACCGACGGGCGCGTGGTGGAGGGTTCACACTGCCTGCTGGCCGTCGGCTCGATTCCCAACACCGCCGACATGGGCCTGGACAAGGCAGGTGTACGACTGGACGACGCCGGCTTCGTCGAGGTCGACCGGGTCTCGCGGACCACCGCGCGCGGCGTCTACGCGGCGGGGGACTGCACCGGTGTGCTCATGCTCGCGTCCGTCGCCGCGATGCAGGGCCGGATCGCGATGCGCCACGCGCTGGGCGACGCGGTCCAGCCGCTCGACCTCGATCAGGTGTCCGCGACCGTCTTCACCGACCCCGAGATCGCCACCGTCGGCTGGTCACAGGCCGACGTCGACAGCGGGCAGGTGCAGGCGGTGAGCGTCAAGCTGCCTTTGGCACGCAACGCCCGCGCCAAGATGCAGGGCATCCACGACGGGTTCGTCAAGCTGTTCTGCCGCCCGGGCACCGGGATCATCGTCGGCGGCGTCGTCGTCGCTCCGCGCGCCAGCGAACTGATCCATCCGGTGTCGATCGCGGTGTCGGGACGCATGACCGTCGACCAGGTGGCAAACGCGTTCGCGGTCTATCCGTCCCTCTCCGGGTCGGTCGCCGAGGCGGCCAGGCGGCTGCACCTTCGGGGCGAGTCCCCTGGTACCGGACATGGGTGACGTACGCCGCCGCCATGTGTGCGACACCAGAGGTCAGGGAAAACTGGAATTGGGTCCGACAAGGGTCTGACGTAACGCCTCAGCGAACGGGGGAGCTGAGATGCGCGGGACACTCACGACGGGACCATCCACCGAGAACAGCAGCCGGCAGACCACCATAATCCGGAGGCGCTGGGCGCACTATGTCGTCCTGGTCGTCGTCGCTCTCCTGATGTTCGGCCTGACGTACGCCGCAAAGGTGACGCCGGCCGCCGGCGCCGACTCTCCGGACATAGCCCGCTCCGCCTCGCACCAGCGTGCCGGCACCGGTACCTGAGTCTCCGCATCCGGCGCCGGTGGATCGTCAGAAGCCGAAGTCGCCGCCGAAGTCGAAACCGCCGCCGTCGCCGCCACCGCCGAAGTCGCCGCCGCCGTCGCCGCCGGCATCTCCACCAGCGTCGCCGCCGTCGCCACCAGCGTCGCCGCCGTCGCCGCCGCCTTCATCGCCGTAACCGCCGTCGCCGTAGCCGCCCCACATACCGCCCATCATCGAGCCCATGAGGAACGCCGGAAGCAGGCCGGACGTCGCGAAGCCGGCGAAGTAGCCCTGCATCCAGGGGGCGTAGGCGGGCCCGCCCTGCCAGTAGGGCACCCGCTCGCCGTCAGGGCCCGTCACCTTGCGGATGTCGGGTTCGGCGCCAGCGCGGACTCGCTCGGCGTCGGCGGCGCAGACCGGCACGGTGCGGTAGGCACCGCCGGCGGGCGCCCACTCGACGTCCTCGAACGACGGTCCGTGCTGGGGGTTGAAGAAGCATGGCGGCCGCCGCTGCGGCAGACCTTCGCCCTTGATCCGCGCGCGCACGCAGGCGACGGCGTACTTGCCGTCTTCGAGGATCGACGTGATGTGCTTGATGTCGTCAGGCCGCTGGGCCGTGTCGAGGGCCTTCTTGGCGGTGTCGTACTCGTCCAGCGCGCGTTCGTAGTCCTGCCGGGTGGCCTCGTCGAGGTCCTGCCCGGCGACGTCGGTGTCGAGGCGCTGCAGCTCTTCGCCGAACTTCGTGACGTCTTCGGCGGCGAACGCCTTGACCTTCTGCAGCTCGGCAGCCTCGAGCTCTCGGCGCTGCGTCTGCGCCCGCCGGTTGGCGACGAACGCGACGATGCCGATGATCACCACTGCGACAAGTAGAAACTCCACGAGCGGCCTCCCTTAGCCTGCTTTCAGCTTAGACGCTCGAACCCTCCCCTCGTGTTCCCCGCTCCCCGGGGTGATCCGCGGCGGTCGGCTGCACGCCCAGGAACCGCCCAGGATCAGGGCAAGTCCGGCGAAGGTGCCGATTCCCAGCGGCTCGTCCAGGAGCGCCGCGCCGTAGCCGATGGCGAACACCGGCGCGAGGTAGGCGACCAGGCTGGCACGCTGCGGCCCGACTTCGGCGATCAGCCGGTTGAACAGGACGAACGCACCCGCCGTGCAGGCGACGGCGAGGGCGAGGAGGGCGCCCCCAGCCGTCCACCCGGGCGCCCGGGTGGGCAGGTCGAGAGCCGCGGGCGGCACCAGCAGCACCGCCGCGGTCCCCATGGTCGCCCCGGTGAGGGCGGTGGCGTGCACCCCGTGCATGAAGCGCCGGACGAGGGTCAGCGCGACGGCGTAGGACATGGCGGCAGCGACCACCATGCCGGCGCCACCGAGGTCGACGGAGGCACCGGTGCCGATCCCGCCCAGCAGGAGAGCGACGCCGACAAGGCCGACGAGGGTGCCGACGAGCGCCTGGACGCTCGGGCGCCCGAGCGCCATGACCGGACCGAGGACGACCAACCACAGCGGCGCCGTGGCCACCAGCGTTCCCGCGAGCCCGGAGTCGATGTGCCGCTCCCCGGCGGAGATGAGGACGAACGGCACCGCGACCTGGAAGAGCCCGACGAGCGGGAGGTACTTCCACCGGCCCTCGAGCGCGGACCGCCGCCGCCAGGTGAGGGGGAGGAGGACGAGTGCCGCCCCCGCCACCCGTACGAACGCGAGGAACGCCGGTCCGACGTCGCGCAACGCGATGCTGATGAAGAGGTACGACGATCCCCACAGGGCGGAGAGGGCGAGCAGCTCTGCCCAGGCACGACGTGGCATCGCCCACTCATTCCCGCCCTGCCGGGCCTGGAGGTCAGTCCTTGATCTCGCAGAGTACGGCGCCCGCCGTCACGGTCGCGCCGACCTGGGCGGCGAGCCCGGCGACCTTGCCGGCCTTGTGCGCGTTGACCGGCTGTTCCATCTTCATCGCCTCGAGGACGACGACGAGGTCACCGGGCTGCACGGTCTGGCCGTCCTCGACGGCGACCTTGACCAGGGTGCCCTGCATGGGCGAGGTGAGGGCGTCGCCCGACGCGGTGGCCTGGGACTTCGCGCTGTTGCCGCGCCGCGGCGGTCGCCGGCTGCCGGCGTCGGCCGCCTGCGAGGCGCCGAGCCCGGCCGGGAGGACGACTTCGAGCCGCTTGCCGCCGACCTCGACGGTGATGCGTTCCCGCGGAGGTGTGGCGGCGATTTCGGCGGTGCCGTCGTACGCCGGAATGGGGGTGTCGAACTCGGTCTCGATCCAGCGGGTGTGCACCTCGAAGGCGCCCCCGGGCGCCGTGAACGCGGGCGTGTCGAGGACGGCCCGATGGAACGGGATCACCGTCGGCATGCCCTCGACGACGAACTCCGCGAGTGCCCGCCGGGCCCGCTCCAGCGCCTGTGCACGGTCGCGTCCGGTGACGATGAGCTTGGCGATCAGCGAGTCGAAGACGCCTGGCACGGTCTCGCCCTGGTCGTAACCGCCGTCGAGGCGTACGCCCGGACCGGACGGCGCGTGCCAGCGGGTCAGCGTGCCCGGCGCCGGGAGGAAGCCGCGGCCGGCGTCCTCGGCGTTGATGCGGAACTCGATCGCGTGGCCGCGCAGCGGGGGATCGTCGTAACCGAGCGGCTCACCGGCGGCGATCCGGAGCTGCTCGCGGACGAGGTCGATGCCGGTGACCTCCTCGGTGACCGGGTGTTCGACCTGGAGTCGGGTGTTGACCTCCAGGAAGCTGATGGTGCCGTCCTGGGCGACCAGGAACTCACACGTGCCGGCGCCGACATAGCCGGCCTCGGCGAGGATCGCCTTGCTGGACTGGTAGAGCGTGCGTACCTGCTCGTCGCTGAGGAATGGTGCCGGCGCCTCCTCGACGAGTTTCTGGTGCCGACGCTGCAGCGAGCAGTCGCGCGTCGACACCACGACCACGTTGCCGTGCTGGTCGGCGAGACACTGCGTCTCGACATGTCGCGGCTGGTCGAGATAGCGCTCCACGAAGCACTCACCACGCCCGAACGCCGCCACCGCCTCGCGCACGGCCGAGTCGTAGAGCTCGGGGATCTCCTCGGCGGTGCGGGCTACCTTGAGTCCCCGCCCGCCGCCTCCATAGGCCGCCTTGATCGCGACGGGGAGTCCGTGCCGGCTGGCGAAGATCGTCACCGCCTCGGCACCGGACACCGGATCGGGGGTTCCGGCCACGAGAGGGGCGCCGACCTTGGCGGCGATGTGGCGGGCCCGCACCTTGTCGCCGAGCGCGTCGATCGCCTCCGGCGGCGGGCCGATCCAGGTGAGGCCGGCGTGGGTGACGGCTCGGGCGAAGTCGGCGTTCTCGGCGAGGAAGCCGTAGCCGGGGTGGACGGCGTCGGCGCTCGCGCGCTGCGCGACCTCGAGGAGCTTGTCGACCGCGAGGTAGGTCTCCGCCGGCGTGGTGCCGCCGAGCGCGTAGGCCTCGTCGGCGACCCGGACGTGAAGTGCGTCCCGGTCGGGTTCGGCGTAGACCGCGACACTCACGACGCCGGCATCGCGGCACGCGCGGGCGATGCGGACGGCGATCTCGCCGCGGTTGGCGATGAGCACCTTGCTGATGGTCGACACCTGTTTGCACCTCACCGAGCCAGCTGGTCGCACGACTCCCGTGAGTCTATGGGGCGGTCAGGTCGCGTCGGTGCTGCCTACGGCGCGGCCGGATGGCGCTGTGCCGCCGCACGCCGCAGCCGGAGAGTACGTACGCCGGAGAGGACGACCAGCACCAGCACGAGGCCGGTGAGGGCGAGGACCGCGGCGACGCGTCCCGGCGACATCCGCTCCTTCGGCGCCGACGGCGCGGCCTGGTCCTCCGCGGGTCCGACCCCCTCGGCGGCCGGGCCGTCGTCGTCTGCGCCCGTCGAGACCGGGGCGACGTCCGGGGTGAACTCGGTCGCCTCGCCGTCAGGTCCGGGGACGAGCATCGCGGCGCCGTCCGGATAGCTCGGCGCGCCCGCGCCCGAACGACCGGTCACGCCGAGGACGATCTCGATCGGGACGAGATAGGTCTCGCCGTCCTGGTCCTCGCCGAGCGCGACCGCGACGTAGTAGTCGCCCGGGACGGCGAGCCGCCGCTGCGCGTCGCTTCCACCGTCGCGGTTCTCATAACGCACGTCGACCGTCGTGGTGCGAGCCATGGCGGTGGCGGTGTCGTCGAGGACGGCCTGGTTCTGGCCGGCCACCTCACTCAACGGCGCCGTCGCCTTGCCGCGCGTCGGGCTGATGATCGAGATGTCGAGGAGCTGCGGGTTGTCGGTGAGCTTGGCGAGCTTCCGTGACGGTTTGGGTGCGCGAGCGGCCGCTTCGAGCCGCTGGCCCCAGCCCAGGCGGACCTTGAAGAACTGCACCTCACCGGGAAACAGCGACGACTGGTACCGCCCGGCGGTGACGAGCGGAGCATCGGAGAACGATGCGCCCGCGACGACCGGGCGGGCTGGAGCACTCGGTGGGCCGACCCACGACGGCCGGTCATTGGCCGCTCCCGGCAGTCCTTCGCGCGACGTGACGGGTGGCTCCTCGATGACGGCGAGCTCGATGGGTACGCCGTCCAACGTCGTCCCGGTGCTGTTGGACTGCCGCAGGGTCAGGACGATCTCGTCGGCCTTCTGACACCGCTCGTCGAATGCCGTGGACTTGTCATAGCTCGACGTCGAGGCCGTGACGATCGGGTTCGTGCGTTCGTAGCTGACCGCCGTGCCGAGGCCGTAGCCGCAGACGTTCCCGTCGACGGTGGTGGTCTCGAGCGCGAGGGAGGCGACGGCGTTGCCGGGCGCGGGGCGGGCACTCGCGCCGACGTGCAGGGTCGAGCCCTTCGTAGACCGCTTCATCCGGTAGCGCTTCACCTCACCGCGGCGGGGAGCGGTGTCGACGTATTGGCCGGCGGTCAGCACCGGTGCGTCATCGACCGCGCCCGTGCCGGCGACCGCCTGACCGCTCACCCGGAACGGCCGGAACGCGCGGATGGACAACCTGTGCAGGCTCGCCGCGAGGTTGGCCGCGTCGTCGGTCTCGTAGAACGTCCCGCTGCCGGCGTCGGCGATGCACCGCAGCTGGTGCCGGGCGGTGGCGTCGACCCGGAACCCGACGACGTCGATCTTGAGGTCGATGCCGAGCCCGGCGATGTTCTTCGCGGTCGCGCACGGGTCGGGATCGCAGGTCTCCTCGCCGTCGGAGACGAGCAGGATCGTCCGCTTGCCGGTCGTGCCGAGATCCTTCGCGGCCTGCTGGAGGCTGTGGGAGATGGGAGTCTCGCCGTACGGTGTGAAGCCCGCGACGGCCTTCGTCAACGCCGGCTTGTCAGCGGGCCCGATCGGGACCGAGAGCTGGCTGTCCGTACACGCGCCGGGATCGGTCTCGCCGGGCACCGTGGAGCCGTAGACCCGCAGGCCCACCCGACCCTCGGTAGGGAGCCGTGGGATGAGTGCGTTGAACGCGGTGCGGGCGGCGTCGATCTTCGTCGACCCGTCGGCGTCGGGTTCCTGCATGGACCCGGACGAGTCGAACAACAGCAGCAGCTTGTGTGGTCCCTCGTCGGAGGTGGGATCGGCGGATGCCGCGGGCACCGAGGACACGGTGAGCACGGCGGTGAGCATGGCAAGCAGGCTGAGAGTGCTGGCTGCCGCGAGGAGTCTGGGCGGCGGGGTCGACATGGTTCTCCGTGCGTGGATGGCCAGTGATCACGAGGACGTGGGGGAGCTTGCCAGACAGTGCGGTAGTTCTGCCATCCGGCAAAGGCCGACCGTTCGCCAGCCGGCTGGGCCCGCGCATCGCCATCCGCTTGGGCCCGACGCCGACTCAGGACCGCGGTGTCCATCCGACGAGGACGGCGAACCGGAGGTTCCGGTACGGGCAGCAGACGTCGCTGAATCCCGCCTTGGTCAGCCACCGCAGCTGGTCGTCGACGGTCGCCGGCCGATCGAACGCCATGCGTGCGCGCGCCGCGGCAAGTTCGCCGTCGTCGCTGCCGAGGGCGCGGGCGCCGGCCTCCCACATCGCGTCGTAGTGCTTGTCGAGCCGGGAGGTGTCACCCGCCACCTGCTCGGCGTTGACGAAGACGCCGCCGGGGGCGAGGACCGCACGGATCCGGTGCATGAGGTCGCGTTTCCCGGCATCGGGCAGGTGGTGGATGGCCAGGGCGGAGATCACCGCGTCGTACGCACCGGACGGCAGCGGATCGGCGAGGTCCTGCTGGCGGATCTCGTGCGTGATCCCGCGGTCGGTCAGCATGCGCTCGGCCTTGGCCAGCATCGGTGCGGCCGAGTCGACGAGGGTGCACGACGCTTCCGGTCGTACGCCGGACAACAGGAGCGAGAAGAGCCCGGTCCCCGCCCCGAGGTCGAGCACCCGTGGCGCCGCGGCCGGCAGGTCGAGGGTCGCGAACCGGACCGCGGTCCCGTAGAAGTCGTCGAAACACGGCACGAGGCGGCGCCGGCTCTCGTCGTACGTCCCTGCCGCTGCGCCGAACGCCTCCGCCACTGTCTTGTCATGTGAGACTCGGGTCTCGCTCATCGGACAAGCCTAGGGTATTGCGCGATCAGCAGATCGTTCCAGGGTGGGCGGCGGTGGCCCGCAGCAGGTCACGTACGAGGTCGAAGTCGATCTGGTCCGCCCTGCGGAAGCGCAGGCAGCCCTTGCCCATGTCCAGTCCGGCCAGCCGGTCGGCGAACGCCTCGCGGAGGTCGCTTCGCAGGACGTAGAGGGAGATGTACTGCTTCTGGCTGGCGAACGCGACCTCGGCGGTGCCGTTCCGTTCGTACGTGGGCATGCCGTAGGCCATGGCCTCGGTGAAGTCCGCGAGCTCCGCCCGGCACAGGTCGCGCAGGCGGGCGAGGGCGGCGTGGCGTTCCTCGGGCACGTCGGCGAGATAGTCGTCGACGGTGAGGGCCTTGCTCTGCACCATCGCAGAAGCCTATGCGAGTCGGACGCGGCGGAGCAGCTGTGCGTTCAGTGCGACGACGATCGTCGAGAGGGACATCAGAATCGCGCCGACGGCCGGACTGAGACTGAAGCCGGCCCAGGCGAGCACGCCGGCCGCGAGCGGAATCGCGACGACGTTGTAACCCGCCGCCCAGCCCAGGTTCTCGATCATCTTGCGGTACGACGCGCGGGACAGCCGGATCACGCCGGTGACCGCGCGCGGATCCGAGGTGGCGAGGACGACGCCCGCGGACTCGATCGCGACATCGGTGCCGGCGCCGATCGCGATGCCGACGTCGGCCCGGGCGAGTGCCGGTGCGTCGTTGACCCCGTCGCCGACCATCGCGACGGTGAGGCCGCGCTCCTGCAACTCGGCGACCGCGCGGTCCTTGTCGGCGGGCAGGACCTCGGCGAACACCTCGTCGACGCCTTCGCGGAATCCGAGGTCGGCGGCAACCGCCTCCGCGACCTGGCGGGCGTCGCCGGTGATCATCGCGATCGTGCCGAGCCCCAGCTGCCGCAGCTCCGCGATCGCCTCGCGCGCCTCCGGGCGTACCTCGTCCTCGAGTCCGAACGCCCCGAGCACGACAGGGGCCGCGGAGTCGCTCGGCGACGGCAGGCGGAGGAGGTAGAGGACGGCGGCACCGCGCTCGGCCCATGTCTCGGTCGCGGAACGCAGGTCCGGCGGGACCTGCGCACCGTGTTCCCGCATGAGCGCGGGGCCGCCCACGGCGTACGTCGTACCGTCGATGTCGGCCTGCGCACCACGACCGGTCAGCGCGCGGAAGCGGGTCGCGGCGGGCGGCCGAGTGGCTCCGTCGCGGCGGGCGGCGGCCGCGACGATCGCCCGCGCGAGGGGGTGTTCGCTGTCGGCTTCCACGGCGGCGGCGAGGCGGAGCGCCTCGGACTCGGTGGTGCCGTCGGTGGCGGCGACCCCGGCCACGACGTGCTCGCCCCTGGTGAGTGTGCCGGTCTTGTCGAAGAGAACCGCGTCGACGGTACGCATGCGTTCCAGTGCCAACCGGTCCTTGACGAGGATGCCGGAGCGGGCCGCGACCGCGGTGGACAGCGAGATGACGAGCGGGATGGCGAGACCGAGGGCATGTGGGCAGGCGATGACGAGGACGGTGACCGTGCGCGTGACGGACTCGCCGAGGTTGCCGAGCGCCCACCAGGTGAGGAACGTGAGGAGACCTGCACCTGTCGCGACGTAGAAGAGCAAGGCGGCGAAGCGGTCGGCGAGGACCTGCGCACGGCCACGGGAGGCCTGCGCCTGCGCGACGAGACGCTGGATGCCCGCGAGGGCGGTGTCGTCGCCGACAGCGGTGACCTCGACCCGGACCGCAGCGTCGGTGGCGACGGTACCGGCGACGACGCGATCACCTTCGCCGCGTGCCACCGGCCGGGACTCGCCGGTGATCATCGACTCGTCGAACTCCGCGCCGCCGGTGACGATCGTGCCGTCGGCGGGCACCCGTGCGCCCGGGCGGACGAGGACGACGTTGCCGGGCCGCAGGTCCGTGACGTCGATGCGTTCGACGCCGCCACCGGGGGTGACGCGTTCGGCGTCGTCGGGAATCAGTGCGGCGAGGGCGCTGAGTGCGCCCTGTGCCTGGCCGATCGCCTTCATCTCCTGCCAGTGGCCGAGCAACATGATGGTGACGAGGGCCGCGAGCTCCCACCAGAACTCCAGCTGGAAGAGCCCGGCGGTGCTGGCGAGCGAGGCGACGTAGGCGACGACGATCGCCATGGAGATCAGGAGCATCATGCCGGGCGCGCGGTCCCTGATCTCGGTGACGCCACCGGCGAGGAACGGCCAGCCGCCATAGAGGAACACGACCGAGCCGAGCACCGGGCCGATCCAGGTGACGCCCGGGATGTCGAGGGAGTAGCCGAACCAGCCCATGACCATCTCGCTGGTCACCACGATCGGGATGGTGAGGACGAGGCTCAGCCAGAACCTGCGGCGGAACATCTCCGGATCATGTCCCGCGTGCTTGTCATGGCCGGCGTGCTGGTCGTGCCTGGCCTGTCCAACCTGCGTGTCGTGCCCGTGGTGCCCGGTGTCGGCGTGCGTCATGGGTACACCATACCCCCCTAGGGTAATCGTGCAAGATCCTCGCGACAGCGGCGTTCCACCTCGGCGAGTTCGTCCAGCGTCTCCTCGATGTCGCGGCGGCGCTGCTCGAGTTCTTCCCGTCGTACGGCGATCTGCTCCAGGAGATACCGCAGCTGCCCGGCCTCCCCGGGTTCCGCGTCGTACATGTCGACGATCTTGGCGATCTCCTGGAGGGAGAAGCCGAGCCGCTTGCCGCGCAGGATCAGGCCCAGGCGTACCCGGTCGCGGGCGCGGAAGACCCGCTGGCTCCCACGCCGCTCGGGCGAGATGAGGCCTTGGTCCTCGTAGAACCGGATCGTCCGCAGTGTCACCGAATACTCCGCGGCCAGTTCCGTGATGGTCCAGGTTTCCTGCGTCGATCGGGCGGGAGCGTTCATCGGATATCCCTTGCGCCGAGGTAGAGTCAGACTTACGTTTACGTAAGCGTAAGCGAAACGTGGCCTCGCGGCCACCGGGCGGCGGGAGCTCTGGGGATCATGACGTTCGAGCTTTCACCTGAGCACGAAGCTTTCCGTGAGGTCGTGCGCGAGTTCGCGGAGGCGGAGATCGCGCCCCATGCCGCCGACTGGGACGAGCGGCACCACTTCCCGGTCGAGACCGTCCAGGCGATGGGCAAGCTGGGACTCTTCGGGTTGCCGGTGCCCGAGGAGTACGGCGGATCAGGCGGCGACTTCACCAGCCTCTGCGTCGCGATCGAGGAGGTCGGCCGGGTGGACCAGTCGCTCGGCCTGACGCTGGAGGCCGCGGTGGGGTTGGGGATCGGGCCGATCCTTTCCTGGGGTACGCAGGAACAGAAACAACGCTGGCTCCCGGACCTTGCCGCCGGGGCCGCGTTGGCGGGTTTCGGGCTCACCGAGGCCGAGTCGGGTTCGGATGCGGCGGCGACGAAGACGCGTGCCGTCGTTGCCGATGACCACTGGGTTGTCAACGGGTCGAAGCAGTTCATCACCAACTCCGGTACGCCGATCACCTCTCTCGTCACCGTGACGGCGCGGACCGGTGACCTGCCGGACGGAAGTCCGGAGATCTCCGCGATCATCGTTCCGTCAGGCACGCCAGGCTTCGTCGTCGAGCCGGCCTATCGCAAGCTGGGCTGGCACGCGTCCGACACGCATCCGTTGACCTTCACGGACGCCCGCGTGCCTGTCGACCACCTCTTGGGGCGGCGGGGTGAGGGGATCAAGCAGTTCCTCGCCATCCTCGACCATGGGCGGATCGCCCTGGCGGCGCTGTCGGTGGGGCTCGCGCAAGGGTGCCTTGACGCCGCTCTGGACTACGCGAAGAGCCGGACGTCGTTCGGCAAACCGATCGGTGCCAACCAGGGGGTGGCGTTCCAGATCGCCGACCTGCAGGTCTCGGTCGAGGCGGGGCGACTCCTTACGTACAAGGCCGCGGCGGCCAAGGACGCCGGCCGACCGGCCGCCGAGGTCAAGCGCGCCGCCGCCATGGCGAAGCTGTTCGCCAGCGAGGCCGCCGTGGCTGCGGCGAGGACGGCGACGCAGGTCTTCGGTGGGTACGGCTTCATGGAGGAGTACCCGGTCGCCAGGTTCTACCGTGACGCGAAGATCCTGGAGATCGGTGAGGGGACGAGCGAGATCCAACGGCTCGTGATCGCCCGCGACCTGGGCCTGCCGGTCCGTTAGTGTTCTGACTAGGCCCTGTCTCCCAAATGGCGCCGGTCAAGCGAGCGGCGCATCCGCGCCCGGTTGGCTAGGCGGAGGAGGAAGGCGCACTGGGTTTGTGCGCCGATCGACGAGAACGCAGCCAGCCGGGATGCGGGGCGTCGCGAGTCAGGCGCGATTTGGGAGACAGGGCCTAAGGACACTGGGGGCGACGCGATGGGTGAACGCAAGGACCACGCCAAGGCAGTCGCGGCCGCCCGCGAGGCGACGTTGCGCCCGTCCGACAAAGGTGCCGCGCGGCTTGCGAACGCGCAGAAGCTCTATGTCCGTGACCGGGTTGCCCTGCTCGTCGACCCGGGCACGTTCGTCGAGGACGGTCAGTTGGCCAATGCAGCGGCCGCTGACCTGCCGGCCGACGGCGTGGTCACCGGCCGTGCCCTCGTCGGCGGACGCCCCGTCCTGGTGGTGGCCAACGACCCCACCGTGAAGGCGGGCTCCTGGGGTGCCCGCACGGTGGAGAAGATCGTGCGTACGACCGAAATCGCCTTGCGTGACGAGCTTCCCATCTTCTGGTTCATCGACTCCGCCGGTGCCCGGATCACTGACCAGGTGGAGCTCTTTCCAGGTCGTCGTGGCGCGGGAAGGATCTTCGCCAACCAGGTGGCGCTGTCGGGCAAGGTCGCGCAGGTCTGTTGCCTGTTCGGCCCGTCCGCTGCCGGAGGTGCGTACATCCCGTCGTTCTGCGATCTCGTGATCATGGTCGAGGGCAACGCGTCGATGTATCTCGGCTCGCCCCGGATGGCCGAGATGGTCGTCGGCGAGAAGGTGTCACTGGAGGAGATGGGCGGCGCGCGGATGCACGCGTCAATCTCAGGTTGCGGTGACCTGCTGGCGGCCGACGACGCCGAGGCGATCGACCTCGCCAAGACGTACTTCTCTTATATACCGGCACATTGGCGCGATCGTCCGCCGTCGTACGCCGCGAGTCCGCCCGCGCGTGACTTCACCGCCGACCTCGTGCCGGAGCAGGACAGCATCGGCTATGACATGCACGAGGTGCTCGACGCCCTTCTCGACGGCGACTCGTTCTTCGAGATCAAGCCGTTGTACGCACCAGAGCTCATCGTGGGGTTCGGTTGTCTGGAAGGTCAGGTCGTCGGGGTCGTCGCCAACAATCCCGCGGTCAAAGGTGGAGTGCTGTTCGTCGACAGTGCGGACAAGGCGGCGCGGTTCATCTGGCTCTGCGATGCGTTCAACGTGCCGTTGGTCTACCTCGCCGACGTTCCGGGATTCATGATCGGCAGCGAGGTGGAACGCCAGGGAATCATCCGCGCGGGCGCCAAGATGATCACCGCGGTGGCGGAGGCGAACGTTCCTACCGTGTCGGTGATTGTGCGCAAGGCCTATGGTGCCGGGCTCTATGCGATGTGCGGGCCCGGATTCTCACCCGATGCATGCCTCGCCCTGCCGACGGCGAAGATCGCGGTGATGGGACCGGAGGCGGCGATCAATGCCGTGTACTACAACAAGATCGCCGAGATCGAGGATCCGGTCGAGCGGGAAGCCTATGTGGAGCGGCTGCGGGCGGAGTACGAAGACGACATCGACATTCTGCGGCTCGCCTCTGACCTCGTGATCGACGCGGTGGTCGAACCGGGCGCCCTGCGTGGTGAGCTGGTGGCGCGGCTTGCGGCTGCCCAGACCAAGGACCGTCGTACGCCGGACAAGCGGCACGGCGTCCCTCCCGTGTGAGCGGTGACCTCACCGCGCCGGCGAAGTCCGTTATTGGCACCGGCCGGAGCTCCGCTATGGGTGTGAGTGGCGTTGGCCGGAGCTCCGCGATGAGCGCTATCCGTGTCGGCTGGGTGAATGGCAGACGGCGAACCCTCTTGAAAACAAGCCTGTTCTGGCCGTGGTTCTGATCAACTTCTGGTAGACTCGCTCCTATGTTCGATCCTCGGGTTCCTGACCTCAGTGCGTTGGCTTCGGCTGCGCCGGGTCCTGAGCTTGCCGCGGTGTTAGCGGGGATCGATGTTGCTGCGGTGAATGGTCATGCGCGTGTGGTGGTGATGGCCGCGTGGGAGCGGCAGGTGTCGTGGTCGAACGCGCAGCTATATGGGGCGATGGGGATGGTGGCGCGGTCGCCGGCGTGTGAGCCGGATTCGCCGCCTGAGCTGGATCGGTGTTTTGGTGAATTCGCGTCTGCGGAGGTGGGTGCGGCGTTGGGTTTGTCGCCGGGGTCGGCTGATCGGGAACTGTCCTTCGCCTACGAGTTGACCGAACGACTCCCTGGCACTCGGGCCGCACTCGCGGCGGGGAGCATCAATCTGGGCAAGGCGCGGACGATCGCGGAGGAGACGTCCTGGTTGGCGCCGGAGCTTGCGCGGCGGGCGGAGGAGTTCATCCTTGCTGCTGATGCTGCGGTCGGGTTGGGTTTGACTCGGGCGCAGTTGGTGCGGCGGCTGCGGCGGAAGGTGCTGGAGCTCGACCCGGACGGTGCGGAGGAGCGTCGGCGGGAGGCGCAGCAGGGACGTCGGATCCGGTTCGGGGCTAACCCCGACGGCACGGGCAGCATCACGGGTCAGGACCTGCCGATGGCCGGTACCGCGGCGGCGCGGGTGTTCGTCAAGGCCCTCGCCAGGCGGATCAAGAGCGAGGGTGATGTCCGGATGTTGGCGCAGATCGAGGCCGATGTGTTCCTCGACCTACTCCGCGGCCGGAACCCAGCAGCCACAGCCGCCGGTCCGGCCACCACCGATCCGGCCGCCGCTGCCGATCTGGGCACTACTGCGGACCAGACCAGCAGGCCCGACCCGGCGCCCGGCAACCCCGGCCGCAACCTCCACCGCGACCCCGACTGCGACCCCGCTTCCAGCAGCGCGTCCGGCACCGGCGCCGACGACGAGGGCGTCGATGACATGGATGCCTGGGATGCTCCGGGCGACGGTGGTGCGTGGGCCGAGACCGGTGATGAACAGTTGGTGGCGAAGGTCGAACTCGTCGCCGACCTGGAAACCTGGCTCGGTCTCGGCGAGAAGGCAGGCGAACTCGCCGGTCTCGGCGCCATCACCCCGGCGGTGATCGACGACATCAAGAACGCCGCAGCCGGCGGGTTCGAGTACTGCCGCACCGTCACCGTCGGCGGCAAGGTGGTCTACCACCAAGCTTCCAGCCGCCGCTACAAACCGACTGCCGCCCAACGCAGCCTCATCCAGGCCACCCACCGCACCTGTAGCCAGCCCGGCTGCAGCCGTCCCGCCGTCGCCTGCGACCTCGACCACACCATCGAACACCGACTCGGCGGACCCAGCTGCCTATGCAACATGGCCCCACTGTGTCGGCGGCACCATCGCGCGAAACACCAAGCCGGCTGGTGGTGGACGCAAAACCGGCCTGGCCACCTCACCACCCAAAGCCCCCTCGGCCACACCTACACCGTCGACCCCGAACCCCCACCCACCGCCGACCCCACCGAACCGATCAGGTGCCAACCGGCACCGGCTCAACCGGTACCGACCTGACAGTGTTCGACCGACCAGGTTCCGCTCCACCAGTCGGTCCGGCTTGATGGGTCACGGCCCTAATCGGCTCTACCCCAGTCGGCACGACATCGGCAGGAGCGGCGGATCGGGGGTTGGCGGACGTGGATCCAAATCAACCCAAGACACCGGCGCCGAGCTGGGACCGCGAACATCGTCAGGTCCGCTGACCGGGGCATCAAGGTCTCCCTGAGGCCGTCGCGTGCGCCACGTGGGCTCGTCGCCCGCCGCCATGAGCTTGGCGGGGACCCTCGGCGGGCCGCTGACCTGGGCGTACGTACGTCCTCGACCGGACGTGACGTCTCAGGCACTGGGACGGTGTATTCGGTCCGCGGGCACTCAGGCAGGATGGGCGGGACCGGCAGTCTGTGCGCTCGACAACCACGAGCTCATCCACAACGGAGCGTGACAACCATGGCGACACCCCTCGCCCTCCAGCTTTACACCGTCCGCGACGCACTCGCCGCGGACCGTGCGGCGGCACTTGCCCGCGCGGCCGAGCAGGGTTTCCGCGCGGTCGAGGCGTTCGGTATCGGCAACGCGCAGCGGGAGGTCGCCGACCGGCTGGCCGACGCGCGCACGTTCCGGGCCGAGCTCGACGCCAACGGCCTCAAGGTCGTGGCGGTGCACGGATCGGTGTCAGCGGGCGAGGAGGCCGACGCGGTCTACGACGAGTTGGAGATCCTCGGCACCGACCGGTTGATCGCCCCCGTTCCGGGCGCGGTCGCCGGCGTCGACGGCAAGGCGCTGGCCACCGCCGGGGGCGTGAAGCTGCTTGCCGAGGGGCTCAACGCCGCGGCGGCTCGCGCCGAGTCCCGTGGAGTCAAGGTCGGTTACCACAACCACGACTTCGAGTGGCAGCCCGTCGAGGACGGCACGCCCGCCTACGACCTCTTGGTGAACAACCTCGACCCACGGGTCTTCCTCGAGGTCGACGTCTACTGGGCGCACACGGCGGGCCAGAACCCGGCCGAGGTCATCACGTCCTACGTTGACCGGGTGTTCACCCTGCACGTCAAGGACGGCCCAGGCGTCCGCGACCAGCTCCAGACGGCGGTCGGCGAAGGGTCGGTCGACAACGTCGCCGCGATCGCTGCCGGCACCAATGTCGGCTACCACGTGATCGAGCTCGACGAGGCCGCCGGTGATCCGTTCGACGTGGCGAAGGCCGGCGGCGACTGGCTGGTCGCGCACGGCCACTCCACCTGGGCTGCCTGACCGTAGGCGCCCGCACTCCGTGCCCGTGGCTCCACCCTCACCTGTCAAGGAGGCATTGACGTGCAGCTGTTGCGCTTGGGGAACATCGGTGAGGAGCGCCCCGCCGTACGCACCGATGACGGCAGGCTCTTCGACCTCTCGTCGCTGACCAGTGACACCGGTGGCGACATCAACGGCGCCTTCCTGGCGAACGACGGGATCGGCCGAGTCCGGGCCGCCGTCACGGATGGCGGGTTGCCGGCGCTCGACGACCCGGGCGACGGCAGCGGCCTGCGGATCGGTGCGCCGATCGCCCGGCCGACGGCCGTGCTGTGCATCGGCCAGAACTACGCTGCCCACGCCGCCGAGTCCGGGTCCCCGCCGCCGGACACGCCGATTCTGTTCTTCAAACACCCCAACACCGTGGTCGGTCCGTACGACGACGTACGCATCCCGCGTGTCGCCGAGAAGACCGACTGGGAGGTCGAGCTCGGTGTGGTGATCGGCAAGAGGGTGCGTTACCTCGACTCGCCCGAACAGGCGCTCGACCACGTGGCCGGCTACGTCGTCTCCAACGACGTGTCGGAGCGGGCGTTCCAGCAGGAACAGTCCGGCGGCCAGTGGTCGAAGGGCAAGTGCGCCGAGACGTTCAACCCGCTCGGCCCGTGGCTCGTGCCGGCCGACGAGGTGACGCCGGGCAAGCTGGGGTTGCGTTCGTATGTCAATGGCGACGTACGCCAGGACTCCACGACCACGGACATGATCTTCGACGTGGCCTATCTCATCTGGCACCTGTCGCAGTACCTCGTCCTCGAGCCGGGCGACCTGCTCAACACGGGAACGCCGCAGGGTGTGGCGCTGTCCGGGCGTTTCCCGTACCTCCAGGTGGGTGACGTCATGGAGCTGGAGATCGACGGGCTCGGCCGGCAGCGCCAGCGGCTGGTCGAGGCCTGAGCGGCGACGGTACCCCGGGCCACCGGACCACCGGACCACCGGACCACCGGACCAACGCAACGTACAGCGGAGAAGGCGATGGGTGATTTCGACGGGTTGGCGGCGGCCGTCACCGGCGGTGCGTCGGGCATCGGGTTGGCGGTCGCGGAGCTCCTGGCCGCGCGAGGCGCGCAGGTCGCCTGCCTCGACCTCAACGCCAAGGAGGTGGGGGAGCCGCTCGTCGGGGTGCAGTGCGATGTCACCGACGACGCGTCCGTACGCACGGCGATCGAGACGGTCGTCGAGCAGTTCGGCCGGCTCGACATCGTGGTCAACAACGCCGGCATCGGGGCTCAGGGCACGGTGGCCGACAACGACGACTCGGAATGGCACCGTGTCCTCGACGTCAACGTGGTCGGGATGGCCCGGGTGAGCCGTGCGGCGCTCCCGCACCTGCGGAAGTCACCGTCGGCCGCGATCGTCAACACCTGCTCCGTTGCGGCGACGGCGGGCATCCCGCAGCGCGTGCTCTACAGCGCGTCCAAGGGGGCCGTGCGTTCGCTGACGATGGCGATGGCGGCGGACCATGTCCACGAGGGCATCCGGGTCAACTGCGTCAACCCGGGCACGGCCGACACCCCGTGGATCGGCCGGCTGCTCGACCGGGCCGACGATCCCGTCGCCGAGCGCAAGGCCCTGGAGGCCCGCCAGCCGATGGGCCGCCTGGTCTCCGCACGCGAAGTGGCGTCGGCGATCATCTACCTTGCGTCGCCCGCGGCCGGTGCCAGCACGGGCGTCGAGGTCTTCGTCGACGGCGGGATGCAGAACCTCCGCCTTCGTCCGCGGACGTGACGAAAGTCGTCAAGCTCCCTTCGTCCACAGGTCCGGCCAGCTGACCCCCAGGTCGCCGAGAAGGCGCCGGAGCAGGGGCAGGGAGAGCCCCACCACGTTGTGGTGGTCGCCCTCGATCCGGTCGACGAACGCACCGCCGAGTCCGTCGATCGTGAACCCGCCCGCGACCGCGAGCGGTTCGCCGGTGCCGACGTACGCCTCGATCTCGGCGTCGGTCACGTCCGCGAAGTGGACGACGGTCGAGCCGACGGCAGCGGCCGTCTGTCCGGAAACGGCATCGACAACGCAGTGCCCGGTGTGCAGGATGCCGGCGCGACCGCGCATCTGACGCCACCGGCGGACAGCCTCGGTGGAGGTCCCCGGCTTGCCCAGGACCTCGCCGGCCAACTCCAGGACCGAGTCACAGCCGATGACGAGGGCCGGTTCATTCGGGAGATTGTCCTTCACCGCAAGGGCTTTGCGGCAGGCGAGCGTGAGTGCGTGCTGTGCCGCGTTCTCTTCTGCCACACCGTCCTCGTCGACCCCGGACACGATCACGGTGGGCTCGATACCGGCGGCCCGCAGCGTCGCGAGCCGGGCTGGTGAGGCCGAGGCGAGGACAAGGCGATGGTGGTTGGGTTGCTTTGGATGGGGCACGGGCCGCATCCTACGAGGGTCGCCCTGACGCCTGCTGTCCGTGTCGGTAGTGTCGCGTGCGGTCACCCCGCGGACTCGGTAGGGTCACGTCGGCAAGATCTGCCCTGAGGAGACCTGTGGAGAAAGAGCCGGCTGACCTTCCGACCGTTCTTGCGTACGAAATCGAACAACGCATCGAGTCGGGATATGACGTGGCGGCTGTGCAAGCCCAGCTTGACGCCGACCATGGCGAGATGACGGTCACCCGCGCCCGTCTTCTCCTCGACCAGATGGCCGAGCTGAAACAGTCCGCGGAATGGCCCTACCACGAACCCTCAACCAGGGCCGAGATCGAGGCCGAACTCCCGCCGACGCGCATCCGTAGCCGCGGCCAGCGGCCGATCGGGGCGGCCGAGTTGCGGGACCGGATCGAGGCCGCGTGGCTCGGAAGATGTGCCGGCAACTGCCTCGGCAAACCCGT
Source organism: Actinopolymorpha sp. B9G3 (assembly GCF_040120725.1). Classification (NCBI taxonomy): domain Bacteria; kingdom Bacillati; phylum Actinomycetota; class Actinomycetes; order Propionibacteriales; family Actinopolymorphaceae; genus Actinopolymorpha; species Actinopolymorpha sp. B9G3. The sequence continues at coordinate 262,683 of NZ_JBEEAB010000003.1, forward strand.
CGAGAACGGCGAGCACTGGACGCCCGAACGCCTGCGCAGCTACCTCGAACAGACCCACAACTACCCGATCCGCGACTACGTGACGCGGCTCGACCCGATGCCCGAGGGCTACGTCCTCAACCCGTGCTGGACACAGACGACCAAGGGACGGATCACCTGCGTACCGCGCGACGACGACCTCGACTACACGCTGCTCGGCCTGCACCTGTTGGAGACGAAGGGCTTCGACTTCACCACCGCAGACGTGGCCGCCGAATGGCTCCTGCGGCTTCCGTACCACCTCACCTACACCGCTGAGCGGGCGACCTACCGCAACCTCGTCAACGGCGTCGACCCGTCCGTCGCCGCCGTGGTGGACAATCCGTACCGCGAGTGGATCGGGGCGCAGATCCGGGGCGACGTCTTCGGGTACGTGTGTGCCGGACGGCCGAGGGACGCGGCCCTGATGGCGTTCGAGGACGCGGCGCTTTCCCATGTGCGCAACGGGATCTACGGCGAGATGTGGGCGGCGGCGCTGGTGGCGGCGGCGTTCACGGCCGGGACATTGCGGGAGGCCGTCGAGGAGTCGATCAACCACGTGCCGCAGCGGACCCGGCTGGTCGAGGCGCTCACCTGGGCGGTCTGGGTCCGGGACTCGAAGGTCAGTTGGGACGACGCGTTGACCCAGCTGCGGGAACGCTACGGCCGTTACCACTGGGTGCACACGATCAACAACGCTGCTGCCTGCGTGTTGGCACTGCTCTACGCCGAGGACGACTACACCAGGGCGATCGGGCTGACCGTGCAAGCCGGCCTTGACACCGACTCCAACGGCGCGACGGTGGGTTCGGTCGCCGGCGCTTTCGTGGGAAGGGGTGGGTTGCCGCGGCACTGGACATCGCCATTTGCCGACACCTTGCGCAGCGGGCTCTACGGGTTCGACCGGAGCAGCATCCGCGACGTTGCGCAACGGACCTTCGCACTGGCTCGTACGTACTCCTCCCAGCGCGTTCCTCCACCCCTGACCAGGTCCTCCCCCTGACCAGGTCTGGTCGGGCCACGTCTACGCGTCGTCGACGAGCAGGCGGTGCGCGAGGGGCAGGAGGCCGGCCGGGGTGAGCGGTGCGAGTGGATCGTCGGAGCCCCGGTCGGTGCGGTAGGTGCGCGGCGGGACGCCGTACACCGCGCGAAACCGGCGGGAGAAGTGGAACGGATTGGCGAAGCCGCACGCGCTCGCGACCGCCCCGACGGTGAGGTTGCTGCGCTGGAGCAGGGTGGCCGACCGGGCCAGCCGGACCAGCTCGATCGCCGCGACCGGCCCGATCCCGTACTCCGCCCGGAACAACCGGCTCAGGTGTCCTGTGGATATGCCCGCCGCGGCGGCCATCTCGGTGAGCGCGAGCGGTGTGGTCCCACCGCCGCGCCAGGTCCGACGAAGGTGGTCGGCGAGCCGCGCGAGGTACGGATGGATCTCGTCGCCTTCGTCATCGGCCGGAACGGGACCACGGACGAACAGGTCGAGCAGGAAGCCCAGGACGTCGGTCGTGCGATCGCTCTGGCCCGTGCGCGTGGTTCCCGGCTGGGTCCCTCGAGCCCTTCCCCGGCCAAGCCACAGGGAGTACCGGCACAGTGCCGCGAGCGGGTCGGCCGGGGTCAGCGCCCGGGAGATCGGCCAGGTTTCCGGTGGTCCGAGCGTGTCGAGATCGGCTTCGAGCACCCGGAAATGGACGAACGCATGCAGCGATGCCCGCGTCGGGTCCCAGGCGAAGTGGTCCCGCATCCCCGGGCGGGCGAGGAGCAGGGTGCCGGGTCGCAGGTGGCGGCGCGTCGGCGGTTCCGGGCGCGTGCTGTCGGGCTCGTCGCAGGTCCAGCGCGCGCTCCCGGCGAGGAGCCAGACGAACTCGTAGTCGACCAGCGTCCGTGGTCCGAAGGTGGCGCCAGGCGGGTAGTGCGCCACCTCCGGACCGATCCGGACGACCACACGGCATGTCACGAACAGACAGGTTAGGCCGTCCGAGATCTCAGGTGGACAGGCTGGACCTCACCCGGCGGGTGGCCTCGACCATGTGCCGTAGCGCCGGCTCGACCTCGGCATAGCCGCGGGTCTTGAGTCCGCAGTCGGGGTTGACCCACAGCCGGTCGACCTCCACCGCCTCCAGCGCGAGCCGCAGCGCGGTCTCGATCTCGTCGGTGCTCGGCACCCGCGGCGAGTGGATGTCGTACACCCCGGGCCCGATACCTCGCTGGTAGCCCGCCCGTGCGAGGTCGGCGACGAGTTCCATCCGGGACCGGGCCGCCTCCACGCTGGTGACGTCGGCGTCGAGCGCGTCGATGGTGTCGACGATCTCCCCGAACTCCGAATAGCACATGTGCGAGTGGATCTGGGTGCCGTCGGAGACCCCCGACGTCGCCAGTCGGAACGCCGCGACCGCCCACGCGACGTAGTCCGGTTGCTGCGCCGCTCGCAACGGCAACAGCTCCCGCAGGGCCGGCTCTTCCACCTGGATGTAGCGGATGCCCGCCGCCTCCAGGTCGCGGATCTCGTCCCGCAGCGCCAGCGCCACCTGCTTCGCGGTGTCGGCGAGCGGCTGGTCGTCGCGGACGAAGGACCACGCGAGCATGGTCACCGGGCCTGTCAACATTCCCTTGACAGGCTTCGTCGTCCGCGACTGTGCGTACGTCGTCCATTCCACCGTCATCGGCTCGGGCCGTGACACGTCCCCTGCGAGGATCGGTGGCCGGACATAACGACTGCCGTACGACTGGACCCAGCCATGATCGGTGCTCGCGTAGCCGGCGAGGCGTTCGGCGAAGTACTGCACCATGTCGTTGCGTTCGGGCTCGCCGTGGACCAGCACGTCCAGCCCGACGTCCTCCTGCAGGGCGATCACCCGGTCGATCTCCGCCCGCATCGCGGCGTCGTAGTCGGCCGCGGAGATCCGACCCGCCCGCAGATCGGCCCGTGCGGCGCGGATCTCCTTCGTCTGCGGGAACGACCCGATCGTCGTCGTGGGCAGCAACGGCAGGTTCCCCACCGCCTTCTGGGTGGCCGCCCGGGCGGCGAAGTCGCCTCGTGGCGTGCCCTGGCCCAGCGCGGTGATCCGGGCTCGCACCCGCGCGTCAACGGCACCTTGCCGGGCCGTCGCTCGGGCGCGCGTGGCCGCGGAAAGCTCCGACTCGATCGCGGACCGACCCTCCCGCAGCGCGCGGCCCAGCAGGACCACCTCGGCCACCTTCTGCCGGGCAAACGCCAGCCGTTCGCGAAGGTCCGCCGGCAGGCCGTGTTCCAGGTCGAGGTCGAGCGGGACATGCAGCAGCGAGCACGAGGTGCTCACGACCAGCTCGCCGACCGAACCCAGGAGCGAGGCGGCAGTGGCGAGAGCGCCGGAGAGGTCGGTACGCCACACGTTGCGGCCGTCGACCAGGCCGGCGAAGAGCGTCTTCCGCGCGAGTCCCGCGCCGGCGATGCGTTCGACGTCGGCCCGGCTGGTCACGAGGTCCAGCGCAACGCCCTCCACCGGCGTACGACCGAGAGTCTGCAGCGCGTCGCCGATCGCGCCGAAGTACGTGGCCACGGCCAGCTTGGGTCGCCGCTTCGGAGGCAGGCCGCCGAGCCGGTCGTAGGTCGTGCGGACGGCCTGGATCTCCTCGGGTGTCCGGTCGGCGGCGAGCACCGGCTCGTCGAGCTGCACCCAGGTCGCCCCGGCGGCCGCCAGCTCCGCCAGCAGGTCGGCGTACACGTCGAGCAGGCCCGGCAGCAGGTCGAGCGGCCGGAACCCCTTGGGCGCTTCAGTGTCAGGCTTCGCCAGCAGCAGGAAACTGACCGGGCCGAGGAGCACGGGGCGGGTGTCGATCCCGAGCGCCGCCGCCTCGCGGTACTCGGCGACCGGCTTCCGCGCGGCGTCGCGGTCGAGCCGGAACGCCGTCTCCGGGCCGAGCTCCGGCACGAGGTAGTGGTAGTTGGTGTCGAACCACTTGGTCATCTCCAGTGGCGGCACCCCGGCGGTGCCACGGGCCATCGCGAAGTAACGCTCGAGCCCCTCCAGGCCGGCGAACCGCTCCGGGATCGCGCCGACAAGTACCGCCTGGTCGAGCACGTGGTCGTAGAGCGAGAAGGTGTTGGACGGGATGTCGTCGACGCCGGCGTCGCGCAGCGACTCCCACGTCTGCCGGCGGAGTTGGACGGCGGTCTGGTGAAGAGTCTCGGCATCGGATCGGCTCGCCCAGAATGCCTCCGCCGCGCGCTTGAGCTCGCGCCGTGGGCCGATCCGGGGATATCCGAGCACGGTCGTACGTACTGCCATGGAGTCCTTCCCTCGGGAACTCAGATAGCGGACCGCGACGCCGGGGCGGCGCGCGGGCGGTCGGCAGGTCTTCGGACTCGTGGGCGCTCTGCGCTCTGCCTACTGGCCGTCGCTTCCCAGGCGACCGATGATGTCGGCCCAGTGCGTTCGTACGGCGGTCGTTCCCACTCACCGCTGCGGGGCAGTCCCGGAATCCCACCGGGTTCCCTCTTACCTCGCCCGGCCGGTCACGAAGGGTCGTGCCGGTCGAGCGAACCAACCACACCTACGACCATAGCGCCCAGGGCCCACGGACCGTTGCAGCCCGGCTGAAGCACAGGGCGGGCCTCGGCAGCGGCCTTTTCAGAAGGTGATGAGCGGGTCGCCTACCAGGTCGGCGACGAAGTTGACGAAGAAGAAACCGAAGAACAGGACGTTCAACAGCAGGATCACGGTGTGCCAGGGGCGCGGACGTGCGGGCTTCGGCAGTTGCCGGTTGAGATAGATGAGCATGAACGGATAGATCAGGGCGCCGAAGTTCGCCATGTTCGCCGACCACTGGACGAGGCCGACCGGCACCGCCAGGTGGATGACGATGCTGATGATCACGAGCAGCAGGATCATGAACGGGTAGTAGAACTTCCGTGGATCGCCCTCGATCCACGCGCGCAGCCTCGAACTCGTCGCGTGCGAGGCGTCCGTGGTGGTTCGTACCATCGCCTCGAAGATGCCCAGTTGGGTGCTGAAGAGGACGAAGACGCCCATGAGCAAGGCGACGTAGAAGACGAACGTCCCGTACTCGCCGCGAAGGACGTCGGCGACGAACGTCGGAACGGTCTCGGGGGTCGGCCCTTCGCCCCGGATCTCCACCGCGCGCGCCATCAACAGAGTGGGGAGAAGCATGCCGAGCATCGCACCGACGAAGAAGACGCCCCACATGTCGGTGAGCAGCAGGCGGTACCACCGCCGCCACAGGGCACGGTTCTTCGCGTCGTCGGGGAACGTGATGCCGCTTGCGAGGACGGCGTTCCGGTCGCCACGCAGACCGCTCAGGAAACCGACCCGGTGGCCCATGCCGTAGCCCTTGTCACGGTAGTGGCTCATGATGTACCAGTTCAGCCCGGACGCGAGGGCAGTGAAGCCCGCGAGGCCGCCGAGCTCGGTGGCGGTGATGCCGGCAGGCGGGGCGGCCGGGGTGACGAAGCCACGAATCCCTTCCCACCAAAGGCTCGCGGGCACGAGCAGCAGGTCGAGGATCAGCAGGAGGACGAGGATCGTGCCGACCATGATCCAGTTGGCGAGCTCGAGCGCCCGGCTGATCCGCCGGGCCGTGGCGGTGATGAGGAAGACGACCACGAGCAGCAGGATCGCGTAGATCCGTGGCTCTTCCGCGCCGCTCGCCGCGATCTCTCCGTGCACGAGGGCGTAGACGCCCTGGCCCGCGGACGCCGCCCAACCACCGGCGATGAACGCGAAGATGATGACGAAGACCGACAGCGGCACCCACAGGATCCAGCCGGGCGGCACCCGCCCCCAACCGACGACGGGAACTTCGCCGGTCGCCACGACATAGCGGGAACACTCGACGTTGTAGAACGTCTGCAGCAGCGCGGAGATCGTGATGACCCAGCCGACGCCGATGAAGCCGTACGTACCGACCGCCTGCGGGCCGAGCAACCACTCACCACTGCCGATGGAGATGCCGAGCGCGATGAGGCTCGGGCCGATCGCGAACTTGACGAGCTCCCGAAAACCGAGCCTGCGTACGCCGAAAACCTCTTCAGGCGTAGGGAGATCGGCGACTGCGAGATCTGGGCGACTCACCCCCAGCGGGTGGGTGGCCTGTGCGGTACCGGTGGTCTCGACGCTTTCGGCCATGGCAAGCCTCCGCGGTTCCACGGCGACGGGCGACGGTACCCGTCGCATCCCACCAGATAGTGGTCCTCCTGCACGTGTCGTGACAAGAGGGACGACGGCCGGAATTGCTCAGCTCGTGTTCGAAAACGTTGCGGTCGCCGCGGATAGGCCCTGGGTGCTTCGCGATGCGGGATCGCCTCAGCGGGGAAGGGCGCTCGCCCGCCAGGCGCCCGGACCGGGCCGCAGTGGCTGGCGGGTCCTTCGCCAGTACGCCGCCCAGCGGGGGGCGGCGTGCCAGGTGGCTGTGTCGTGCGGCTGCCGATCCGCCGCGCCGGCCTCGAGCTTCGCCGAGATCACGGCGACGAGTGCGGCGAACTCCGCCGGCGTCGGGTCTCCCTTGACGACCTGGAACAGCGGCTCGTCGTCGCTTTCGACGGGCGTCGCCATCGCTCGCTCCTCGCCGTTCATGGTGGATCTGACCCTACAGCGGGATGTTGCCGTGCTTGCGTGGCGGCCGGGTCTCGCGCTTGTTCCGCAACAGGCGCAGCGCCCGGACCACCTCGACCCTGGTCTCGTGCGGGAAGATGACGGCGTCGACGTAGCCGCGTTCGGCAGCGATATAGGGGTTCGCCAACGCGTCTTCGTACTCCTGGATCCGCTTCTTCCGCACCGCATCGGCGCTGGCCGCATCCTCGGTCCCCGCGATTTCCCTGCGGTACAACACTTCCACGGCACCCTGCGCCCCCATCACCGCGATCTGGGCGGTCGGCCAGGCGAGGTTGACGTCGGCGCCGAGATGCTTGGATCCCATGACGTCGTACGCACCGCCGTAGGCCTTGCGGGTGATGACGGTCACCAGCGGGACTGTCGCTTCGGCATAGGCGTAGATGAGTTTCGCGCCGCGGCGGATGATGCCGTTCCACTCCTGGTCGGTACCCGGCAGGAACCCCGGTACGTCGACGAACGTGAGGATGGGGATGTTGAACGCATCGCAGGTACGGACGAACCGCGCGGCTTTCTCCGAGGCGTCGATGTCGAGGCAGCCGGCGAACTGCAACGGCTGGTTGCCCACCACACCGATGGTGCGCCCGTCGACGCGGCCGAAGCCGCAGACGATGTTGGGTGCGAAGAGCGGGTGCACCTCGAGGAACTCCGCCTCGTCGAGGACGTGCTCGATGACCGTGTGCATGTCGTACGGCTGGTTGGCGGAGTCCGGGATCAGGGTGTCGAGCTCGCGGTCCTCGTCGTTGATCGCAGGCGCCGGGTCCTCGGCGGCGTAGGCGGGCGGCTCCTCGAGATTGTTCTGCGGAAGGTAGGCGAGCAGCGTCTTGACCCAGTCGATGGCGTCGTGCTCGTCGGTCGCCATGTAGTGGGCGTTGCCGCTCTTGGAGTTGTGCGCCAGCGCGCCACCCAGGTCCTCGAAGGACACGTCCTCCCCGGTGACCGTCTTGATCACGCCTGGTCCGGTGATGAACATGTGCGAGGTCTGGTCGACCATGACGGTGATGTCGGTGAGCGCGGGGGAGTAGACGTGCCCGCCCGCGCAGGTGCCCATGATGAGCGAGATCTGCGGGATCACCCCGGACGCGAGGACGTTGCGGCGGAAGATCTCGCCGTAGAGGCCGAGCGAGACCACGCCTTCCTGGATCCGGGCACCGCTGCCTTCGTTGATCCCGACGATCGGGCAACCGGTCTTGAGGGCGAGGTCCATGACCTTGACGATCTTCTCGCCGTACACCTCACCGAGGCTGCCGCCGAAGACCGTGACGTCCTGGCTGAAGACGCAGATCTGGCGGCCGGCGACCGTGCCGAAGCCGGTGACCACGCCGTCGCCTGCGGGACGGTTGCGTTCCAGGCCGAAGTTCGTGGAGCGGTGGCGGGCCAACTCGTCCAGCTCGACGAAGGAACCCTCGTCGAGAAGGAGGGCGATCCGTTCGCGGGCGGTGAGCTTGCCGCGGGCGTGCTGGCGTTCGATCGCGCGGGCGGAGCCGGCGTGGATGGCTTCGTCGAGGCGGAGTTCGAGGTCGGCGAGCTTGCCAGCAGTCGTGTGGATGTCGCTGGGGGTGTCCACCTGGCCGTTGGCGTCGTTGCCGGCGGCGGGGCCGGCGGCGGGGCTGGCGGCGTCGGCGGTCGTGCCTGGGCCGGCGGCCCCCTTTTGATCGTCGCTGGGTTGACTCGTCCCACCGTCCCCCGGCTCGCTCGCCGACCCGGCTGCGGTCTCCGGCTGCCCGGGTCCCATTCGTCGGTCCTCCCCACACATGTCGATCCGGCCAGCGAGCCTACTCCGCCGGGCGGCACGTACAGCCGTGGCGGGGCTACTCCCCTGATACCCGAAATGCGGCCGTCCGCCGGTCCTGCGACGCGCCCACCTTCCGTGATCATGAAGAGAATCGGGGCCATAGACCCCCAAAACGTTCATGATCACGATCATGATCACGGGATGGGGGCGTCCGTGCGGGACGGGGGTGGGGGAGAGGGCGGACTACGCTTGCGAACATGCCCACCACTCCGCCTTCCCGCGTGCACGCGCGCTTCGAGGTCCCGGCTCCACTGCGGGCCGACGTCCGCCTGCTCGGTGAGCTGCTGGGCCAGGTCCTGCAGGAGTACGGCGGCCCCACCCTCCTCGCCGACGTCGAGCGGCTCCGCGAGCTGACGATCGCCGCACACCATGATGATCACGCCGCGGCCGAAGACGCGGCCACCGCGAGCGAGGACCTGGTCGCGTCCTGGGATCTGGAGCGCGCCGAGAATGTCGCTCGGGCGTTCACCTGCTACTTCCATCTGACCAACCTCGCCGAGGAGTACCACCGGGTCCGCGCCCTCCGCGCCTATGACACCGGCGACCAACCGGTCCGCGACTCGATGGCCGCCGCGGTCGCCGAGGTGAGCGCGCAGTACGGCGAGGAGCAGGCACTGGCCCTGCTCGACGGACTGGAGTTCCGTCCGGTCCTCACCGCGCACCCGACCGAGGCGCGCCGCCGGGCCGTGGCGTCGGCGATCCGGCGCATCTCGGGCCTGCTCTCCGCACGCGACAGCCAGCTGGGCGCCGGTGAGCTGGTCGAGAACCGGCGCCGGCTGCTGGAGGAGATCGACCTGCTCTGGCGTACCTCCCAGATCCGGACCACCAAACCCGGCCCGCTGGACGAGGTGCGCACGGCGATGACGGTGTTCGACGACACGCTCTTCCAGGTACTGCCGGCCACCTACCGCCAGCTCGACGACCAACTCGCCGGCGAGGCGGCGGGCACACAGCCGCCGAAGGTGCCGGCGTTCGTCCGGCTGGGGTCCTGGATCGGCGGAGACCGCGACGGCAACCCGTTCGTGACGGCGGCGTTCACGCAGCGGGCGATGGCGATCCAGGCCGACCACGTGCTCCGTGCCCTCGAACGCGTCTGCGAGCGCGTCGGCCGCGCGCTCACCGCCGACGCCGAGACCACCCCGCCCGCCCCTGCCGTACGCCGGCTGCTGGCCGACGCCCGGGCCGCCTTCCCCGACCTGGCAGAGGACGCCGCGACCCGGTCGCCGGGTGAGCCGCACCGGCAGGTCATGCTCCTTGCCGCCCGCAAACTGTCCGCGACCCGGCAGCGCAACGCCGACTTCGCCTATGGCAGTGCCGGCGAGCTGCTGGCAGAGCTGCGGATCGTCCAGTCGTCGCTGGCGGCGGCGGGCGCCCGGCGGCAGGCGTACGGCGAACTCCAGCACCTGATCTGGCAGGTCGAGACGTTCGGCTTCCACCTGGCCGAGTTGGAGGTACGCCAGCACTCGAAGGTGCACAGCCATGCCCTCGCCGAGCTGCGGGCGCTGCCTTCCGGTGGTGAGCTCTCGGCCGCGACCGAGGAGGTCCTCGCGGTCTTCCGGGTGATGGCCCAGATCCAGCAGCGCTTCGGAGCCGACGCGTGTCGGCGCTACGTCGTATCCTTCACACAGTCCTGCGAGGACATCGCGGCGGTCTATGAGCTGGCGCGGTACGCGATGGACGACCGACCGCTCGCACTCGACGTCGTACCCCTCTTCGAGACCGAGGACGATCTTCGCCGGGCGGTGGCTGTGCTTGACGACGCGCTCGGGCTGGATCCGGTCCAGGCGCGACTCGCCGAGACCGGGCGCCGCTACGAGGTGATGCTCGGCTACTCCGACTCCGCGAAGGACGCCGGTCCGCTGTCGGCGACGCTCGCGCTCTACGACGCGCAGGCCGCGATCGCCGCCTGGGCCGACCGGAACTCCATTCGGCTGACCCTTTTCCACGGTCGCGGTGGCGCCCTCGGCCGCGGTGGCGGACCAGCCAACCGTGCCGTGCTCGCGCAGGCGCCCGGCTCGGTCAGTGGGCGGTTCAAGCTCACCGAGCAGGGCGAGGTCATCTTCGCCCGCTACGGCGACCCGGTCATCGCGCGCCGGCACATCGAGCAGGTCGCCGCGGCGACCCTCCTCGCGTCGACCCCGACCGTGGAGAAGCGCACCGCGACGGCGGCGGAAAGGTTCGCCCGGCTGGCCCGCACCATGGACGACGCGGCGCGGGCGGCCTACCACCGGCTGGTCCGCAGCCCTGGGTTCGCGGACTGGTTCACCGCCGTGACCCCGGTCGAGGAGCTGGGCCAGCTGCCGATCGGCTCGCGGCCGGCGCGGCGCGGCCTCGCGGTCTCCTCACTGGAGGACCTCCGCGCCATCCCGTGGGTGTTCGCCTGGACGCAGGCGCGGGTCAACCTCACCGGGTGGTACGGCGTGGGTGCCGGACTCGAGGCCGTCGGCGACCTCGACGCGCTGCGCCAGGCGTACGCCGAGTGGCCGCTGTTCGCGGTGACGCTGGACAACGTCGAGATGTCGCTTGCGAAGACCGACGCCCGGATCGCCCGACGCTATCTCGAACTCGGCCGCCGGCCCGATCTCGCCGAGCAGGTCCTCGACGAGCACGCCCGGACCACGCACTGGGTGCTCGCCGTCGCCGGCCACGAACGTCTGCTGGAGAACCGCCGCGTGCTGGGCCGCGCGGTGGAGCTGCGCAATCCGTACGTGGACGCGTTGTCCTACCTCCAGCTCCGGGCGTTCCGAGTCCTTCGTACGGAAACGCTGTCGGAGGGCGAGGCGGAGCGCCTTCGCCGGCTGGTTCTCCTCACCGTCAACGGCGTGGCCGCCGGTCTGCAGAACACCGGCTGAGCCGCACCTGCTGTGCCCTCGCCGCGGGCCGCGCTGCCCGTGCCCGGCGTGTCCGATCCGTTCAAGTGGAAACCCGTCCGCCCCGGGCAGCATGACGGGCATGGACATCGATCTCGACATCGACCTGGACCGGGCCGCGGCCTTCATGACGACCCATGCCCGGCTGCTCGACCGCCGGCGCTTCGACCTGATCACCGGGCAGGGGAGGGCGGGGGCGCTCCTCGCCGCTGTCACGGCGTACCGGAACGACGACGGTGGTTTCGGCTGGGGCCTCGAGCCGGACCTGCGGTCGCCGGAGAGCCAACCGGCGGGTGCGCTGCACGCCTTCGAGGTCTTGGAGGAGGTGGGGCGCGGGACGGGCGAGGTGGCGAGCCACCTGTGTGACTGGCTGGCGTCGGTGACCCTGTCCGACGGGGGACTGCCGTTCGCGCTGCCCCTCACCGCCCGCGCGGGGTCGGCGCCGTTCTGGGCCGAGGCCGATCCGTCCGCCTCGTCGCTGCACATCACGGCGGCCGTCGTCGCTGCCGCCCACGGCGTCGCGCGACAGGATCCGGCGGTCCGCGACCATCCGTGGCTCGCGCGTGCCACCGACTTCTGCCTGCGGCGCGTCACCAGCCGTGACGGTCCGCGCGGCACGCTCGAGCTCCGGTACGTCCTGTGCTTCCTCGACGCGATCCATGACGTACGCCCGGAGGCCGCGACCGAGCTGGACCGCCTGAGCCGGCTACTTCCGGACACCGGAACGTTGCCGGTCGAGGGTGGCATCGAGGACGAGGCCCTACGCCCGCTGGACTTCTCCCCGTTGCCGGGCCGTCCGCTCCGCGCCGCGCTGAGCCACGACGTGATCGCCGCGGACCTTCGACGGCTCGCGAGTCTCCAGCAGGACGACGGCGGGTGGATCGTCGACTTCACCTCCCACTCCGCGGCCGGCGCCCTCGAGTGGCGGGGGTACGCAACCGTGGGAGCGCTCAAGGTCCTGCGGGCGAATCAGGGCGGCTCGGCGCAGGGCGCGCCCCGTGGCGAATGACCACGCTGAGCATGCCTGTGGTATCCGGGCCGCGCACCGACGCCTGTCCTGCGCCGACAGGCATGCTCAGCGTGGTCATTCGCCGCCGCGCCCAGTCGCCGTTCGCATGAGGGTGCCCTCGGGGGTCGCGGTTCGCATGAGGGTGCCCTTCCGCCCATAGGTTCGGCGCAGGGTGACCCTCATCCAAGGGCTGAGGTGCCGGCATCGGCAATGCCCCGCCTCTTGCGATCGGCTCGGATATATGGATAGACATCTGACCTAAGAACACACTGCGCGAGAAGGGTCTCCACCATGCCGGCACCGCAAGCGTCAATTGACAAGCTCCGCGAACGCCGGTTCGGGCTGTTCGTCCACTGGGGGCTCTACGCCCTGCCGGCCCGGCACGAGTGGGTGAAGAAGCGGGAGCAGCTGACCGACGAGCAGTACCAGCCCTACTTCGACCACTTCGACCCCGATCTCTACGACCCGCGTGTGTGGGCGCAGGCGGCGCGTGGGGCCGGCATGAAGTACACCGTGCTCACCACGAAGCACCACGAGGGCTTCTGCCTGTGGGACTCCGACCTCACCGACTACAAGGCGACGAAGACGCCCGCCGGGCGCGACCTGCTGCGCCCGTTCGTCGACGCGTTCCGCGCGGAGGATCTCGGCGTCGGCTTCTACCACTCGGTGATCGACTGGCACCACCCGCACTACACCGTCGACACGATGCACCCGCGGATCGAGGACGCCGACTACCGCGCCCGCGAGACCGTCCCCGGCAAACGCGACATCGCGGTCTATCGGGCGTACCTCCACGGGCAGGTCGAGGAACTGCTCACCCGCTACGGCGACGTCGACGTGATGTGGTTCGACTTCTCCTACCCGGGACGAGAGGCGTACGGCCTGCCCGGCAAGGGCCGCGAGGACTGGGACTCCGAGGCGCTCGTCACGTTGGTCCGCGGCCTGCAGCCGGACGTCCTCATCAACAACCGGCTCGACTACCCCGGCGACTTCACGACACCTGAGCAGTTCCAACCGCACACCGCGCCGACCATCGACGGCCGGGAAGTGCCGTGGGAGGCGTGCCAGACGCTCAACGGCAGTTGGGGGTACGACCGGGACAACCTCGACTGGAAGTCGCCCGACCTGCTCGTACGGATGCTGGTCGACTCGGTGTCGAAGGACGGCAACCTGCTGCTGAACGTCGGCCCCACCGGGCGCGGGGAGTTCGACGAGCGGGCTCTGGCCACGCTGGAGGAGATCGGGCGCTGGACCAGGCGCAACGGGCGGGCGATCTACGGCGCGGGCCGTTCGGACTTCACCCCTCCGGCCGACGCGCGCTACACCCAACGGGGGGACCGGCTCTACCTGCACCTGTTCGCCTGGCCGTTCCGGCACGTGCACCTGCCGGGGTTGGCAGGGAGGGTGAAGTACGCGCAGTTGCTCCACGATGCCTCAGAGGTCCGGTGGCGGGAGTACGCCGGCTCAGAGGATGACGGCAACACCTCCTTGCGCGGTATCCCGGCCGGCACGGTGACGCTGGACCTGCCGATCCAGCGCCCGAACGAACTCGTCCCCGTCGTGGAGCTGTTCCTGTCCTGAGGCGGTGCCCGCCACGCCTGTCGGCACGCGGTGCCGTCTTCGGTCGTCAGCGGACTTGTCAGAGGTTTCTCGTCTTCTATGACGAGAAACCTCTGACAAGTCCCGCACTGCGGGGAGGCGCGGACGCCATAGGCTGGTGCCATGGCTTCGGGCTCGCCGTACGTCGACCTCGACCGGCCGTCCCTGCGCGCCGACAAGTTGCGGCGTGCCCTCACCGGACCGGGCCGGTTCGTGAGCGACCTGCAGGTCGTGACCGAGACCGGATCGACCAACGCCGAACTCCGCACCCGTGCTCTCGCCGGCGCCCCGGAGGGCAGCGTTTTCGTCGCCGAGCACCAGAGTGCCGGGCGCGGACGCCTCGACCGTGGCTGGTCCTCGGCCCCCCGCTCCGGTCTGACGTTCTCGATCCTGCTCCGTCCCGGCGACGCCGTGCCGCCCCGCCGCTGGCCGTGGCTCCCGCTGCTCGCCGGCTGTGCGGTCGTCGAGGCCGTCGCCGCGGTCTCTGGCGTACGACCCGTGCTGAAGTGGCCGAACGACGTCCTCCTGGCCGAACGAAAGCTCTGCGGAATCCTGGTCGAGCGCATCGAGATCCCCGAAGATCCGGCGGCGGTCGTCGGGATCGGCCTCAACGTCACCAGCGCCCCGGACGAACTGCCTGACGACCATGCCATCTCCCTGCGCCTCGCCGGGGCGGCCGACACAGACCGTTCCACGTTGCTGATCGCGCTCCTGCGTACCTTCGAGACTCTCTACCGCGCGTGGCGGGACGCCCACGGCGACCCCGCGGAGGGAGCCGGCGGCGGAATCCGCCAGGCCTACCTCCGGCGCTGCGCCACGATCGGCCGCCAGGTGCGCGTCCAGATCGGACCCGACCGGTGGGTCGAGGGACTGGCCCGCGAGGTCGACTCCGAGGGTCGGCTCGTCGTCGAGACCGCCGCCGGTGACCGGCCGCTCGGCGCGGGCGACGTCGTCCACGTGCGTTGACCCGCCGACGTCGGGCATGATTCGCCTGACCGTCACGCACTGCCGACACCCGTGCGGACACCTTCGCCGACACCTGTGAGGAGCACCGATGGGCATCTCAGCCAAGTTGCTCGGGGAGAACGAGCAACTCGTCATGAGCATGCGTACGCACTGGAAGATCATGATCGGTCCGGTGCTTCTCCTGCTCGCCACGGTGGTGGCCGCCGTGATCGTCGTCGCGCTCATCCCGGCGGGCGAGTACCAGCAGTGGATCCGGATCGGGCTCGTCGCCATCGCCGTGATCGGTGCCCTCGTCTACGCCATCTGGCCACTGCTCACCTGGCTCGCCTCCACCTACGCCGTCACCGACCGACGGATCATCACCCGGCACGGCGTCATCACGCGTACCGGCCGCGACATCCCGCTCACCCGGGTCAACGACGTCTCCAGCGAGCGCGGGCTCCTCGACCGCATGCTCGGCTGCGGAACGCTCGTCATCTGGTCCGCGGGAGAGCAGGGCAAGGTCGTCCTGCCCGACGTACCGCAGGTGGAGAAGGTCCAGCGCGCCCTGTCCGAACTCGTCTTCGCCCGGGAGGCCGACGACGACGAGGTCCGCGAGCGGCGGCAGGTGACCTGAGAGACTTGCCGGCATGGGGGAGCGGACGTACGACGAGGCGGCCTACGACGGTGTGCGGCTGCGGCGCCTCGACGACGCCGGCAACGTCGCGGAGTTCGTTCTCGACCGGCCGGAGGCGCTGAACGCGCTCTCCACGAACCTCGCCCGGTCGATCGGGCGCGCTTCCGCCGACCTCGCCGCAGATCGCCGTGTCCGGGCGGTCGTGGTGTCGAGCGCCTGTGAGAAGGCGTTCTGCGTCGGTGCGGACCTGAAGGAGCGCAGCGACTTCACCGACGCCGACCTGTGGGCGCAGCGGCCGATCATGCGGGCGGCGTTCGGCGGGCTGCTGGACCTCCCGGTGCCGGTCGTCGTCGCCGTGCACCGTTACGCGCTGGGCGGCGGGTTCGAGCTGGCCCTCGCCGGTGACCTCATCGTGGCCGACCAGACCGCGATCTTCGGACTGCCCGAGGTGTCGGTCGGCCTCGTGCCTGGCGGCGGCGGTACGCAGCTGCTGGCGCGCCGGATCGGCTGGTCCCGTGCGTTCGACCTGATCGTCACCGCCCGGCGGGTGGAGGCGGCGGAGGGGGAACGGCTCGGCTTCGTCGACCGCCTCGTGCCGCCGGGCCAGGCACGCGAAACCGCCGTCGACCTGGCGCGGCAGATCGCCGGCAACTCCCCGGTCGGCGTACGCAGCGCGAAGCGGGCCCTCCGGCTCGGTGCGGCCGCCGGGCTCGCCGAAGGGCTGGAGATCGAGGACGCCGCGTGGCGCCAGACGGCGTTCTCGGCCGACCGGCGAGAGGGCATCGCCGCGTTCAACGAGAAGCGCCCGCCCAGTTGGCCAGAAGTCACCAGGTGGCCGGGGGACACTGGTACCGGGAGGTGAGCCAGCATGCGGCTACCTGAGCGGGTGACGATCCGTGAGGTCGGACCACGGGACGGCCTGCAGAACGAGGATCCCGTGCCCACCGAAGGCAAAGTCGCGCTCATCGACGCGCTGTCCGGAACCGGGCTGCAGCGGATCGAGGCGGTCAGTTTCGTCCATCCTCGGGCGATCCCCGCGATGGGGGACGCAACGGAGGTGTGGAAGCGGATCAGCAAGGATCCCGACATCGATTACTCCGCCCTGGTCCCGAACCTCACCGGAGCCGAGCGGGCACTCGATGCCGGCGTACGTTCTCTCGAGGTCGTGGTGTCGGCCTCTGACCGACACAACCGCGCCAACCTCAACCGCTCGACCGAGGAGTCCCTCGCGGGCCTCGCCCCGATCGTCACGCTCGTCCACGCACGCGGAGCGACCTGCCAGGTCGTGGTCGCCACCGCGTGGGGTTGTCCGTACGACGGGGACATCCTCCTCGAGCAGGTGCTGTCCGTTGCCCGGGCGGCCGTCGCCGCGGGAGCGGACTCCCTGGCCTACGGCGACACCACCGGCATGGCCACGCCCACCCGGGTCGAACGGCTCGTCGAGGCCACCCGCGCCACCCTGCCCGACACTCCGCTGGCGCTGCACTTCCACAACACGCGGGGGACGGGGCTCGCCAACGTCCTCGCAGCGCTGCAGATCGGCGTCACCGAATTCGACGCGAGTGTCGGCGGACTGGGCGGCTGTCCGTACGCACCGGGCGCGAGCGGCAACATCGCCACCGAGGAGCTCGTCCACATGCTCGCCGACATGGGCGTCGAGACCGGAGTCGACCTCGATCGGCTGCTCGACGTCGCCGCCCAGGCGGAGCGGCTGGTCGGCCGTCAGCTCCCGTCCCAGGTACTGCGGGCCGGGCCGCGCAGCCGTACCGTGCCGGCGGCCCGGTAACACCGCGCCGAAGCGCGCCGCGCCGAACGGTCCACCGCGGCGCGGCTCGGTCAGCGGTCTGGCGTTGCGGACGGGCTCGCGGAGCCCGCGGGCTCCACGCGCCCGGTGGCCGTGACGACGTGCCAGGTGAACTTCCTGCCCTGGTACGTGTCGGTCATGCCGTTGCCCTTCGCCGTTCCCCGCGTCCCTTCCTTGGTGTACGTATAGACCGGGTGGCCGGTCAGCGTCAGCTGGAAGGTGCCGTTGGACCGCTTCACGGTACCGAAGCTGCCGTTGACGCCGCGAAGCTTCAGCGGGACGGCCGCGCTCGCGACGGCGAACGGCCGCCACGTCATCGCGCACTCTCCCCCGCAGGCGATCTTGCGCCCGGTATCGAGGTCATTGACATAGAGCGGCATGCCCTTGGCGTCGGCCACGATCTTGCCGATCTCAGGTGCGTTGACCACCCGGACGGCCGGTTTGGTCACAGCCACTCCGTCGTCATTTTTGTCGGCTCCCCCGCCGGTGCACCCGATGATCATGGCGGCCAGCGCGACGGCAACGCCGCCCAGCCGGACCGACGCCCGAAGCGGGCAGGACTTTCCCACGACGCAACGACCTCCCCCGTGGCCGGCCCCGCGGACCGGCGCTCGCCGTTCTCGTGCCGATGAGAAGTTACCCATCGGCGGCTGCGGGCAACCGGTCTCTTCCGGTCGAACAAACGATCGGGCCCGGCAGCCGCCGGCCAGTTGCCGGCGGCCAGACCGCCCGACCAGGTGGGCGGGACGTTGTCGGCATCGCGGCTTACCATCAGTGGCCATGACGTCGAGCGAGCGAACCGCGGAGCGTGAGCATCACGCGATCCTGCTCGCCGAAGACGACCCGGCCATCTCCGATCCGCTTGCCCGGGCGCTGCGCCGCGAGGGCTACACCGTCGAGGTGACCGCGGCCGGGGCGGACGCGCTCAGCAGTCTCGACCGGGGCGGCTTCGACCTCCTGGTCCTCGATCTCGGACTGCCCGACGTCGACGGCTTGGAGATCTGCCGGCGGATCCGTCAGGACGGCGACAACGTACCCGTCCTCGTCCTCACCGCCCGCGCCGACGAGGTGGACACGGTAGTCGGGCTCGACGCCGGCGCTGACGACTACGTGGCGAAGCCGTTCCGCCTGGCGGAGCTGTTGGCGAGGGTGCGTGCGCTGCTGCGACGGGGTACGCCGGATGCCCGGACGGACCAGCCGACGGGTTCTCCGGACGAGGGCGTACGCATCGACATCGAGTCGCGGCAGGCGTTCCTCGACGGTGCGGAACTCCACCTCACCGCGAAGGAGTTCGACCTGCTGCGGGTACTCTTCCGCGAGGTCGGGCGCGTCGTCACGCGTGACCAGCTCATGCGCGAGGTGTGGGAGACCACCTGGTGGTCCTCGACGAAGACGCTCGACATGCACATCTCCTGGCTGCGCCGCAAGCTGGGCGACGACGCCTCCCAGCCACGCTTCATCACGACGGTTCGTGGCGTCGGCTTCCGGTTCGAGCGCGAGTGAGGCGGGCCGGACCTCATGCGTACCCGCCTCGTCGTCACCACGGTCGTGATCGCCCTCGTCACCGCGACCCTCTTCGCCCTGCCGATCCTCGTCTTCAGCTGGCACTACCTCGGCAGTGGGTGGACCGAACGCCTCGCACTGCTCGGCTTCGGCATGGTCGCGGTGCTGGTCGCCGTCGCGATCGGTGTCTGGCAGGCGCGCCGGCTGTCGCGGTCGCTCGTCGAACTCGCCGAAGCGGCCGAACGGCTGGGTTCAGGTGACCCGCGCGGTCACCGCCACCGTTACGGCCTGCCCGAGTTGGACCGGGTCGCCGACGCCCTCGACACGAGCGCCCGCCGGATCGCGGAGATGCTGGCGGCCGAGCGTCAACTGTCCCAGGATGCCTCGCACCAGTTGCGTTCGCCGCTCACGGCCCTGTCGATGCGCCTGGAGGAGATCCTCGCCACGAAGAACTCCGCCGTTGTGCGCGAGGAGGCGGCGATCGCCCTCGGCCAGGTCGAACGACTCTCGCATGTCGTCGACCGGTTGCTCTCCCAGAGCCGCGACTCCCACGTCGCCCGGCACACGCTGGTGGACGTCGACCAGGTCGTACGCCAACAGGTCGCCGAGTGGCGGCCCGCCTTCGACAGCGCGAACCGCCGGGTCGAGGTCACCGGCGACGACGGCCTCTCGGTCGCGGCGACGCCCGGCATGCTCGGCCACGTCCTCGCCACCCTGCTGGAGAACGCCCTGCATCACGGGGGAGGCACGGTCGTCGTACGCCGGCGTACGACCGGCAGCCCATCCGGCGGATCGGTCGGCAGTCAGCCCGGCGGCTCGGTCGTGGTCGAGGTGGCCGACGAAGGTCCAGGTGTACCCGCTGAGCTCGGCCAGCGGATCTTCGAACGCGCCGTGAGCGGGCGCAGCGGCACCGGGCTCGGACTCGCCCTGGCCCGCGACCTCGCCGAGGCAGGCGGCGGTCGCCTCGAGCTGATCTCGCGCCGCCCTGCCGTGTTCGCCGTCTTCGTGCCGGGCGAGAAGAGTACGGAAGCTCCAGCTCAGGCCGCGGTGGACACCCGGTCGTCCGGATCGGGATCGGAGGCCGGCGGTGGAGCGGGCGTGGCTCCGGCAAGGGCTGCCCGGAAGACGAAGCGGCGGTAGGACCAGAACCTCGCGAGCGTGCCGAGTCCGATGCCGACCAGGTTGGCGACCGTGTTCGACACCG
The DNA here is from genome assembly GCF_040120725.1 of Actinopolymorpha sp. B9G3. Classification (NCBI taxonomy): domain Bacteria; kingdom Bacillati; phylum Actinomycetota; class Actinomycetes; order Propionibacteriales; family Actinopolymorphaceae; genus Actinopolymorpha; species Actinopolymorpha sp. B9G3. The sequence goes on from NZ_JBEEAB010000003.1 coordinate 282,672, forward strand.
GGTCGTGGAGAGCGAGTACGTAATTGACGAACGCGAGAATCGCCAGGTTGATCGCCAGCGCGGCGAGGTTCAGCACGAAGAAGAGGGTGTACTCGCCGATGACCTTCCGGCGTTCGGTGTGTCGCCAGGTCCAGTGCCGGTTTCCGAGATAGGCGACGACCGTCGCGAGGACGACGGAGATGGTGCGCGCCGTCAGCGGCTTCTCGTGGAGGATGCCGTCGCCGTCGATCCCGTAGCGCAGCAGGCTGAACCCGCCCATGTCCACGACGAACGCGACCGCACCGACGATGCCGAACTTCGCCACCTCATGGGCGAGGTGGCGCATCCGGCGAGCGAGCCGGTGCAGGAGCGACACGAGGCGACCTCGAGAGGTGGGGTGGGCTGGCCAGGCTTGTCAGGCCCCGAGCCAGGTGGGCGGGCAAGACCGCCGAGCCTACCGGCCGGACGTTCCCGACCCGCCTCACCCCGGCCCCGGCCGCCATGTGAGTATCCAGCTCGTGGCGGAGCGCGCGATCGAGGTCCAGGATGTGGTCCGGCGCAAGGCGGCCCACCTCGGCGAGCCGGGTGAACGGTGGCTGACGGAGTTGCCGGAGCTCATCGCCCACCTCGAACGACGGTGGGGAATCACCGTGGGTCCGGCGCTTGCCGGCGGGACCGCGTCGTACGTCGCGCGGGTGCGCACCGCAGACGACCGCGCCGCCGTGCTCAAGCTCGCCGTCCCCGAGCACGACGTCACCAGCCAGGTTCGGACGATCGAGGATGCGGCGGGCAGGGGCTACGTTGAACTCCTCGCCCACGATGTCGACCGTCACGCGATGCTGCTGGAGGCCCTCGGTCCGTCCATGGACCAGTCCGACCTGCCACCGGAACGCCAGATCGAGACGCTGTGCGCGACGCTGCGCCAGGCGTGGAAGGCGCGAAAGCCGCCCGGCCTCACGGTCACGCCGGCCGAGGAGAAGGCGCGCGGGCTCGCCGGCCTCGTCGAGCGGTTGTGGGAACGCCTCGACCGCCCTTGTCCGGAACGCGTCGTGGCGCGCGCACTGGAGTACGCCGAGCGACGCGCCGCCGCGTTCGATCTCGACCGGTGTGTGGTCGTCCACGGTGATCCTCATCCCGCCAACGCCCTACGGGTGCTGGCGGATCGGGCCGGGGCGGAGTCGGGGTTCGTCTTCGTGGACCCGGACGGGTTCCTCGCCGACCCGGCGTACGACCTCGGTGTCGTCCTTCGGGACTGGTGCCCGCAACTGCTCGCGGCGGATGACGCGCCCCGCCTCGCTCGCCGCTACTGCCGGCATCTCTCCGCCGCCACCGGGGTCGACGAGACCGCGATCTGGGAGTGGGGCTTCCTCGAACGCGTGTCGACGGGCCTTTACACGCTCAACTTCGGTGCCGAGGAACTCTCCCGCCCCTTCCTCGACACGGCCGAACTGTTGGCTTGATTGGCTTGATGCCGCCGGCGCCCGTGCCCGGTGCGTTCTAGCTCTGGTGCGTACCAGCCAGCGCGAGGAACTCGCTGCGGGAGCGGTTGTCGTCACGCAGGACGCCCAGCAGGGTCGAGGTGATGGTCTTCGAGCCGACCGCCTGAACGCCGCGTAACGTCATGCACAGGTGTTCGGCCTCGATGACGACGCCGACGCCCTTGGGCGAGAGTTCGGTCGCCAGCCAGTCGGCGACCTGCTTGGTCAGGCGTTCCTGCACCTGCGCGCCATGGGCGAAGAGCTCGACCACGCGGGCAAGTTTCGACAGCCCGAGGATGCGGTCGCCGGGAAGGTAGCCGACGTGCGCGACCCCGACGAACGGCAGCAGGTGGTGTTCGCAGACCGACTTGATCGGGATGTCGCGGGCCAGCACCAACTCGTCGTACCCCTCGTCGTTCGGGAACGTCGTGAGGTCGAACTCGCGCGGGGTGAGGAGCTCGGCATAGGCGCGGGCCATCCGGCGCGGCGTGTCACGGACTCCTTCGGAGTCCAGCGGCATGCCGAGCGCTTCGAGGAACGCCCGGGCCGCCCGCTCGGCGGCGTCGATGTCACGTCCGGTGTTTTCGCGGACGACTCGCAATGGCGCTGTCACGGCGATCCCTACGCAACTCTCGGTGGGTGGTGGTGGTCGTGGTTGGTGGTGGTGGCCGGGGTCCATCGTGCCCTGGCGAGGGAAGAATTTCAACAATGACTGTTGGTGATAATCTGCTGACATGGCCGGCCCCGATGACCGTACGTGGCTCGCCGTGGCGACGTTGGTCGACCACGGCCGGCGCGCTCTCTATGACTACGTCCGCGGCCAGGACCATCCGGTGACCCGCGACGAGGCGGCCGGCGCCACGTCGATGTCGCACAACCTGGTCGCCTTCCACCTCGACAAGCTGGTGGACGCCGGGCTGCTGCGGGCACGGTACGAAGCGCCCGCCGGGCAGCCGCGCGGCCGGGGACGGGCACCCAAGGTGTACGAAGCCACCAGCCAGGGTGTCGCGCTCACGATCCCCGAACGCAGGTACGCGCTGGTCGGCGAGATCCTCGCCACCGCCGTCGCGGAGGCTCCCAAGGACGCTCGGACGGCTGCGCTGCAGGGTGCGTACGAACGCGGGGAACAACTCGGGAGCCTCGTTCGCGGGCAGACCCTCGAACGCGGCCCAGCCGACGGACCGCTGGAGCAGGTCGTCGCGTTGCTCGCCGAGCTGGGCTTCGAGCCGGCCCTCACTCCGGCGGAGGATTCCGACTCGCCCGGCCGCCTTTCCGTCCGCAACTGCCCGTTCCACGCACTCGCGCAGTGCCAACCGGAGCTGGTCTGCAGCCTCAATGTCGCGTTCGTCCGTGGTCTGCTCTCCGGGTTGGGGACCAGCGGCCTCGTCGTCGATCTCGCACCCCGTCCTGGGCACTGCTGCGTCGAGGTCCGCGGGGAGTGTCGCGCTGAGCCGGCGGCAACCCGTGGGCATCGCATGGGTTAGCCTCCGGTGCGTGTCCAAGCTCGTCGGCGTACCCACGGTCGGCATGATCGGGGGCGGGCAGCTCGCCCGCATGACCCACCAGGCGGGAATCGCCCTGGGTGTCAACTTCCGCTTGCTCGCCGAAGGCCCGGATGTCTCCGCGGCCCAGGTCGTCCGCGATGTGCAGGTAGGTGACTATCGCGACCTCCGGACCCTTCGGACGTTCGTCGCGGGGTGTGACGTGGTGACGTTCGACCACGAGCACGTGCCGACCGAGCACCTGCATCGGCTCGAAGCGGACGGCGTCGTGTGCCGGCCCGGGCCGGACGCCCTCGTCCACGCCCAAGACAAGGGCGCGATGCGCGACCGTCTCACCGCGCTCGGCCTACCGTGCCCGCGCTACCGCGCGGTCAGGAACGAGGACGACCTCGACGTGGTGGCCAAGGCCCTCGGCGGCTGGCCGGTGGTCCTCAAGACCGCGCGTGGAGGGTACGACGGCAAGGGTGTGTGGGTGATCGACAACGCCTACGCCGGCGACATCGGAGAGATCTTCGCCGCCGGTCAGCCCATGATCGCCGAAGAGCGGGTCGACTTCGCCAGGGAGCTGTCCGCCGTGGTGGCCAGGTCGCCGTCCGGACAGGCCATCGCGTACCCCATCGTCGAATCTGTCCAACGCGGCGGCGTTTGCTACGAGGTGATCGCCCCCGCGCCCGGACTGCCGGAGGACCGTGCAGTCGAGGCGCAGCGCATCGCGCTCCGGATCGCCGGTGAGCTGGGTGTCGTGGGGATCCTCGCGGTGGAGCTGTTCGAGACCCGCGACGGCCGCATCCTCGTCAACGAACTGGCGATGCGCCCCCACAACACCGGGCACTGGAGTATCGACGGCGCGGTCACCAGCCAGTTCGAGAACCACCTGCGCGCCATCCTCGACCTGCCGCTCGGCTCGCCGCGGCCGCGGGCACCGTGGACCATGATGGTCAACATCCTGGGCGGTCCGTACGCCGACATGCACAAGGGTTTCCTGCACTGCCAGGCACGCGATCCCGACCTGCGCATCCACCTGTACGGCAAGGAGGTCCGGCCTGGGCGCAAGGTCGGGCACGTCACCGCCTACGGCGCCGACCTCGACGACGTCCGCGCACGTGCCCGGCACGCCGCGGCCTACCTCACGGGAGAGATCGATGAGTGACGGTACGACCGGACCAGCGGAGTCTGCCGTCGTCGGCATCGCGATGGGCTCGGACTCCGACTGGCCGACGATGCAGGCTGCGGCGAAGGTCCTGGACGAGTTCGACGTGGCGTACGAAGTACGCGTCGTCTCGGCACACCGGATGGCGAAGGCGATGCTCGACTACGGCGAGACCGCGGCGTCGCGGGGGCTCCAGGTCCTCATTGCCGGCGCCGGTGGCGCCGCCGCTCTTCCCGGCATGCTGGCGAGCGTGACGCCGCTTCCGGTGATCGGCGTACCCGTGGCACTCCAGCATCTCGACGGCCTCGACTCGCTGCTGTCGATCGTGCAGATGCCGGCCGGGGTCCCGGTCGCGACCGTGGCGGTCGGCAACGCCCGCAACGCCGGCCTGCTCGCGGTTCGGATCCTGGGAGCGGGCGATGTCGCCCTGCGCGACCGGATGGCCGGTTTCCAGGCCGACCTCGAATCCCAGGCCCGGGCCAAGGGCGACGCGCTCGCCGCCAAGCGGGTGAGGCGCGTCGGATTCGGCAGCTGATCAGGTCCAGCCGCGAAGCTTCTCCGGTGTGATGCGGATGGTGACGGAGTAGGTGTCGGCGAACTCGTCGTACGTCACGCCGAGGCGTTCGAGGTGGTCGGCGTACTTCGGCACGAACGCCTCCCGCTCGGCGTCGCTGGGACCGGCCGGGTCGATGCGCGCCGTACCGTTCACGATCACGATGTTGCCGCCCTGACCGTCGCTGTCCAGGTGGAGCGCGACGCGCGGGTTGGCGGCGATGTTGCTCAGCTTCGGCTTGTCCGGCTGGCTGGACAGGACGAGCTCCCGGCCGTTCCAGAGGAACCAGACCGGTGTCGGATGAGGCATACCGTCCGGGCTCACCGTGACGAGCCAGGCCAGCGTGTCGTGATCGAGGCGCTTCTCGACGTGGGAGCCGAACTCGGTCGACGTGTCAAGAGTCAGCATGGTGGTTCCCCCCTGGATATGTGGCTGGTCGCCCGCGCCGTTCGGGTCACTCGCGTCCGAAGTGGCGCGGCCATTCGATTGCCGGGCACCGATCCATCACCATCGCGAGGCCGGCGTCGGTCGTCTCGGCGAACGCGTCGGGATCGACCACGCCGAGCTGGAACCACACCGCTTTCGCCCCCGCCTCGACGGCCTCCTTCGCGATCGGGCCGGCGAGTTCGGAACGTACGAAGACGTCGACACAGTCGATCCCGAACGGTACGTCGGCAAGGCTTGCGTACCCCTGCTCGCCGTGGACGGTCGGCGCCGACGGATGGATGGGTACGATCCGCTTCCCGCGTTCCTGAAGGAACCTCGCCACGGAGTACGCGGCCCGGTCGGTGTTGGTCGAAAGCCCCACCACCGCCCAGGTCTGGCATCCGGTAAGGATCCGGCGGATAACGTCAGGGTCGCCCCAGGATCGGCTCATGTTCTCGATCCTGCGTCCAGCTCCGGTCTTGTGCCAACAATCCGCGACCTTGTTCTACCCTCGCCTCGGCGGCGGGCCCCTGTGGGCGGCGGCGAGACCCTAGGGGCGGCCGAGGCCGCGGTAGGTCCAGCCGGCCCCTCGCCAGGTCTCCCGGTCGAGGCAGTTCTGCCCGTCGAGGACCTTCTTGTCGGCGACGACCTGCGACAACACCGCCGGGTCGAGCTCGCGGAACTCCTGCCACGCGGTGAGGTGCAGGACCAGGTGCGCGCCGCGGCACGCCTCCATCACCGAACTCGCGTAGCGCAACGTCGGGAACGACCGGCGCGCGTTGTCCATCGCCTTCGGGTCGTAGACGCTGACCAGCGCGCCGTGCAGGTGGATCCGGCCGGCGACGTTCAGCGCGGGGGAGTCACGGATGTCGTCGGTGTTGGCCTTGAAAGCAGCGCCGAGCACGGCGACCTTCTTGCCGATCCACTGGTTGTCGAGGATCTCCGCGGCGACGTCGACGACCTTCTGCCGCCGCCGTAGGTTGATCGCGTCGACCTCCCGCAGGAACGTCAACGCCTCCTCGGCACCCAGCTCACCCGCGCGGGCCATGAACGCCCGCAGGTCCTTGGGCAGGCAGCCTCCGCCGTAACCGAGGCCGGCGTCGAGGAACTTCCGCCCGATCCGGTCGTCGTAGCCGAGCGCGTCGGCGAGCACCGTGACGTCGCCGCCGGAGACGTCGCACAGCTCGGCCATCGTGTTGATGTAGGAGATCTTGGTCGCGAGGAACGCGTTCGCCGCCGCCTTGACCAGCTCGGCCGTGGCGTAGTCGGACACCACTACCGGGGTCCCCGCCTCGATCTGTGCCGCGAAGACGTCACGCAGCATCTTCTCCGTCCGCTCGGTACGTACGCCGAAGACCAGACGGTTGGGCCGAAGCGTGTCCTCGACGGCAAGTCCCTCGCGGGTGAACTCCGGGCTGAAGGCCAGCTCCACATCCCCTTGGTCGCCCACCAGGCCCGCGACCCCCTCGGCGAGGCGTCCGGTCGTCCCCACCGGCACCGTGGACTTGATCACGATGAGCGCCGACCGAGTGAGCCGCGGCACCAGGTCGCTGAGGATGACCCGATCGACATAGGACATGTCGGCGGCGTACTCGCCGTCTCGCTGCGGAGTGCCGACGCAGACGAAGTGGACGTCGCCGAACTCCGCCGCTTCGTCGAAGGAGGTGGTGAAGCGCAGCCGGCCAGACTCCACGTGCTTGCGCAGCAGCGGCTCGAGCTCGGGCTCGAAGAACGGCACCTGTCCTTCTGACAGGGCAGCGACTTTGGCCGGGTCGACATCGACACCCAGCACCTCGAAGCCCAGCTCGGCCAGACACGCCGCGTGGGTCGCGCCGAGGTAACCGGTACCGAGGACGGTGATGCGGTAGGTCACGGGCTCAAGCCTCCAGCAGGTCCGCGGACGCGATGCGATCGTCAGGGCAGCGGCCGCGCTCTCGAATGGCGGTGCAAGGGGCACATGTGGGGCGTTGGCCCCGCCGACCGGCAGGCTACCGCACGAGCGCGTCAAGCGTCCCGCTGCTCGGCGTGATCGGTTGGTGGCGCTGTGGTGACAACTCGGTAACGTGCGCGCGACCATGGGATGGCCGACGGCCGGCACAACGCCGACCACGCAAGTTACCTCGAAGTAGTATTCGGCAGAACGCGGACGTCCCATCAGGAGGTAGTCCCGTGAACGACACCCCACTGTTCGCCGTCACCCCGGAGCACGAGGCGATCCGCGAAGCCTGCCGGGCGTTGTGCCGAGACAAGGTTGCTCCGCACGCAGCCGAGGTCGACCGGGAGGCGGCCTTTCCGGCGGCTGCCTACGACGCGCTACGGGCCGCTGACTTCCACGCCCCGCACATCCCCGAGGCCTACGACGGAGCCGGCGCCGACGCTCTCGCCACCGCCATCGTCATCGAGGAAGTGGCGGCGGCCTGCGCTTCCAGCTCGCTCATCCCGGCGGTCAACAAGCTCGGCACGATGCCGTTGCTGCTGGCCGGCTCCGAGCCGCTCAAGCGGCGCTACCTCCCGCCGGTGGCCCGGGGCGACGCCATGTTCTCGTACTGCCTGTCCGAGCCCGACGCCGGAAGCGACGCCGGCGCGATGAAGACCCGCGCCCGTCGGGACGGGGACGGCTGGGTGTTGAACGGCGTCAAACGTTGGATCACCGGCGCCGGAGTGTCGGACTACTACACGGTGTTCGCCGTCACCGATCCGCCGGCGGGGGATTCGAGCGGTGGTACGACGTCCGCGGAGGCGACGCGCGCACCGATCTCCGTGTTCGTCGTCGAGAAGTCCGACCCCGGGGTGAGCTTCGGCGCCCCGGAGAAGAAGCTCGGCATCAAGGGCTCACCGACCTGTGAGGTCTACTTCGACGACGTTCGTCTCCCCGCGGACCGTCTCATCGGCACCGAGGGGGAGGGCTTCAGGCTCGCGCTGCGTACCCTCGACCACACGCGGGTGACGATCGCCGCGCAGGCCATCGGCATCGCGCAGGGATCCCTCGACTACGCGATCGGCTACGTGAAGGAACGCCGGCAGTTCGGCCGCCCCGTCGCCGACTTCCAGGGCGTGCAGTTCATGCTCGCCGACATGGCCATGAAGCTCGAGGCCGCCCGGCAGCTCACCTACGCCGCCGCCGCCCGCAGTGAGCGCTCCGACACGGACCTGGCGTACTTCGGCGCCGCCGCCAAGTGCTTCGCCTCCGACGTCGCGATGGAGGTCACGACAGACGCCGTACAGCTGCTCGGCGGATACGGCTACGTCCAGGACTATCCCGTCGAACGCATGATGCGCGACGCCAAGATCACCCAGATCTACGAGGGTACGAACCAGATCCAGCGCGTCGTCCTCGCCCGCCACCTGCTGAAGTGACTGCGCATGTCGGGCGCTGACGCGATCGACGCCTTGAAGACATAGGCCGGGCCCGTTGCCTTCCGCGGTGGCACGGGGGGACCACCGGCAAGGATCAACGGGCCCGACAGGGTGGGTAACGCTCGACGGCGATCAACGGTTACTTCGGCGACCGCTCATGGACACGTATTCGCGTTACCGTTGCGTGACCTCTTTGCCGACCGTTAGAGAGGCCGGTCGCCACGCCGATGGCGCGGCCGACTCACGCGCCGAACGCGGCGGTCGGGTTGTCGACCAGCAGCTGGCGGTGCCAGGAACGGTCGAGGAGCGGCAGCAGGTCGGTGTGCAGGAACGTGTAGCCGAGGAACTCCCCGCCACCCTCCTCGCCGACGTGGTACCACCCGCTGTCGTTGGCGACGAGCGTGCGGCCCAACAGACCGGCCGCCGCCATCCGTTCGACGCAGCGGCGCTGCCACTCGACGGCACCAGGCCGTAGGCCGTCGAACTCCACCCACGCGCCTGCCCGCGCGACGCGCTCGTGGAACTCCGGGTTCTGCTCGGCCTGCGCGTGCACCCAGACAAAGCGTTCGGCCGGTACGCCGACCTCGGCGAACAGCTCCAGCTGCTGCACCGCCGCGACACCGGCCGTCGTGTGTGACGCCACGGTGAGTCCGGTCTCGCGCGAGGCCAGTGCCGCCGCGCGGACCAGGGTCCGGTCGAGGTCCTCGAGCGCTCCGTCGCGGACCGCCGTCTTGATGAACCGCGGCCGCATTCCGGCGATCCCGTCCCGATGCTCGGCCACGAACCGCGCCGCCAGCTGCTCCGCGGTGAGTTCTCGTGCGTAGGACGGAACTCCCACCCGGTCGGCCGCGCCGTAGACACCGGTGTTCGTCCAGATGTCGATCCCGCTCGCGTCGGCGAGCCGGGCGAGCAGCGCGGGGTCGCGACCGAGATGGTTCGGCGTGCACTCCAGCAGTCGCCGGCAGCCGAGGGAGTACGCCTCGGCGAGCTTGGGCAGCGCGAGCCCGAACACCTCGTCGGCGTCGTAGCTGCCGGGACTCACCACTCCGCCGAAGTCGACGAGGACGTGTTCGTGGGCGAGCACCGCGTCAGGGACGACGATCGGCTCACTCAATTCCCCTCCTCCGACTTCGGCACCTTGGGGATCAGACTTGGTGGGATGATCGCGTCTTCCTTCAGTGCGTTGAACAACGCGAGAGCCTTCTCCGTGTCCCACTTCACCGCGCTGCCGACCCGTGTGCTGAGTCCCGGGTCGGCGATAGGCACCGTGAGTGTGGTCCCCTTGCCGGACGACACCGCCCGCATCGCGAGCGCGAACCGCGCCAGGTCGAAGACCCCTGTCGAGTCGCCGACGGTGAGGGCGTCGCCGTAGGCCATGCCGACGCGCGTGTAGCGGACCGGGTTGAAGATGGTCGAGGCGGTGAGGGTCTCCTTCATCACCGCGGACATGAACTGCCGCTGTCGTTCGACCCGACCGAGGTCGCCGAGCGGGTCGAAGTAGCGGGCACGGACGTAGCCGAGCGCGTTCGGTCCGTCGAGCTCCTGGCATCCCTTCGGCAGGTCGATGTGCGCCTTCTCGTCCTTGACCGCCTTGGGCAGGCACATCTCCACGCCGCCCAGCCCGTCGACCACACTGACGAAGCCGCCGAACCCGATCTCGACGTATCCGTCGACCCGCAGTCCGGTGACATCCTCCACGGTCTGGGCGAGGAGCTTCGGCCCGCCGAAGCTGAACGCGGCATTGATCTTGTTCCGGCCATGGCCCGGGATGGGGACGTAGGAGTCGCGGGGGAGCGAGACCAGCGTCGGGGGCGCAGTGGTGTTGGGCACGTGCAGCACCATGATGGTGTCCGTGCGCCGGCCGCCGGCACTCCCGGTGCCCAGTCGGTTCTTCTCCTCCGGCGTGAGACCTTCCCTGCTGTCGGAGCCGACGATGAGGTAGTTGGTGCCGGAGCCGTCCTCTGCCCGCTCGTCGGTCGGTTCGAACGCCACCTTGTCGACCCGTCCCCAGGCGAGGACAGGTACACCGACGAGGATCAGGACGTACGCCAGGATGATCAACAGGATGACGCGGAACGGACCGATCCGCCGCCTGCGTCGCGGGATCCGGGTGAGTCGTGGTCCATCCGACCCAGGTCCGCCCGGCGGCCGCAGCGGCGAACGTCCCGGAGGCGGCTCGTTGTAGTCCTCTGACAGCTCGTCGTAGGGAGACCTTCGGCGGGCGCCGTAACCACCCTGGCTGTAGCCGCCCTGCGGGCTCGCCTGGCCGTAGCCGTCCTGGCCGTAGCCGCGTTGGTCGTAGCCACCCTGGCCGTAGCCCTGCTGGTCATAGCCGGCGCGCTGGTCGTAACCCCCCTGACCGTAGCCACCCTCGCCGTAGCCCTGCTGGTCGTAACCCTGCTGGTCGTAACCCTGTTGGCCGTAGCCGGCGCGCTGGTCGTAACCCCCCTGGCCGTAGCTGTCCTGCCCGTAGGGGTCCTGGCCATAGCCCTGTTGGCCGTAGCCCTGGCCGTAACCATGCTGGCCGTAGGCGTCCTGACTGTAGCCCTGCTGACCAGAGCCGGACTGACCGTAGCCCTGCTGACCGTAGCCGGGCTGGTCGTACGCACCCTGGCCGTACCCACCCCGGTCGTACGCACCGGACTGGCCCTGCGGGTAACCACCCTGGTTTTCCCCGGCCGGGCGTGGGGCGGGCTGCGTCTGGTCGTACGGGGACGCGCTGGAACGCGGTGGGCGGGTACGACGTCCTGTCGCGCTCGGACGTCCGGACTCGTCGTAGAGCCAGTCGTACCGTGGGCTCTGTCCCGGTTCGCCGGATTCGTCGGGTTCTGGGTGATAGCCGCGGTTCGGCATGAGGGGCACGGTACCGGCTGAACGTCGAAGTAGCACGATCGGTGACAGGTCGACATGGAGCGGCGTGGCGATTCTGGCCGTCGTATCCCGTGTGTTGGTATGACCAGTGGCCGACAGCAACACATGGGGGAGCGACGCCGGATCATGGTCGAACGTGGGGAGGGCCGGCACTTCCGGCGTGCGGTGACGCTGCTGCTGATGACCCTGGTGGTCCCCGGCTCGGCGCAACTCGTCGCCGGCAACAGACAGGTGGGACGGATCGCCCTGCGCGTCGCGGCCGGTGCCGTCGCGGTGGGCGCGCTGCTGGCGTTCATCGGCCTCGTGTCGCCACGCGCTCTCGTCTCGATCCTTGCCGATCCCGGACTTCTGCGCGTCCTCCAGCTCCTGCTGGTCGGGCTGGCGCTCGGCTGGCTCGGGCTGTTCCTGGACGCCTGGCGGCTCGGCGGGCCACTGGGCCTGCCGCAGAAGCAGCGCCTGACGTCGACGGTCATGACGCTCGGCCTGTCCGTCCTCGCGGTGAGCCTCGTACTCACCTCGTCGCACTACGTCGCGGTGGCGCGCCAGTCCCTCAAGGGCGTGTTCGCGGGGACCAAGGTGGTGGATCCGTACGCCGGCCGCTACAACGTCCTGCTGCTCGGAGCGGACGCCGACGCCGACCGGGTGGGCCTGCGTCCCGACAGCATCACGCTGGCCTCCATCGACGAGAAGAGCGGCCGGACGACGCTGTTCAGCTTCCCCCGCAACCTGCAACGGGTGCCGTTCCCGCGCGGCACCGTCATGCACAAGGCGTTCCCGAACGGTTTCAGCTGTGGGAACGAGTGCCTGCTCAATGCCATCTACATGTGGGCGACCGAGCACAAGTCGTTGTTCGGCAACCAGGTGGCGGACCCGGGCATCGAGGCGATGAAGGACGCCGTACGCGGGATCACCGGCCTCGACGTCAACTACTACGCGCTCATCGACCTCAAGGGCTTCCAGGAACTCGTCGACGCGGTGGGTGGAGTGACCATCGACGTCAAGCGGGACGTGCCGATCACCGGCCCGGGCGGCGAGCTCCGCGCCACGATCAAGGCCGGGCCGCAGCGACTCGATGGTTACCACGCCCTGTGGTACGCACGGTCGCGCAGCGACTCGAGCGACTATGACCGGATGGCCCGGCAACGGTGTGTGATGGCGGCGATGCTGCACCAACTGGAGCCAGGAAACGTCCTGTTGAAGTTCCGGGAGATCGCGCGGGCAGGTGAGCAGATCGTGTCGACCGACATCCCGGCGAGCGAGCTCGACACCATGACCGGGCTGGCGATGAAGGCGAAGCGGGCGAAGATCACGTCCGTGCAGTTCGTCCCGCCGCTCATCATGACCGCCCGACCTGACTACCCGCTGATCAGGCGTACGATCCGGGCCGCGATCGACGAGTCGAAGGACCGCGGAGAGTCGCAGAGCTCGGCCCGGTCATCGTCACCCAAGGCATCGGCCGCGACCGACGGCGCCGGGAGCCCTGCGTCGTCGGACGGGCGGCGGGACGACGCCGCGACGCCTGGCCCGAGCAGGACACCGAGCTCCCACGTCGATGACCTCGATCAGGTGTGCACGGCCGGATAGGAGCGGCCCGCGGCGATCGGTAGGTTGTAGCCCGTGAGCCGCGAACCCGACGACTCCGGCGCCGACTGGCCACCGGTCTCGGTCATCATGCCGGTCCGCAACGAGGAGCGGCACCTTCGAGCGGCGGTCGGCCAGGTCCTCACCCAGGACTATCCGGGCGCGGTGGAACTCGTGGTCGCGGTCGGCCCGTCGGAGGACCGGACCGAGGAGATCGCCCGCGAGATCGACGCCGCCGATGACCGGGTTCGGGTGATCGCCAACCCGGCCGGCATCACGCCCAGCGGGCTCAACGTCGCCATCAAGGAGGCGGCGTACGACGTGATCGTGCGGGTCGACGGGCACGGCATCCTGTCGGCGGGTTATCTCAGGCGTGCGGTCGAGGTGCTCCGGGCGACCGGTGCGGACAACGTCGGTGGCGTGATGGCGGCCGAGGGCGAGACGCCGTTCGAGCGGGCGGCGGCGCGGGCCTACACCAGCCCGCTCGGGCTGGGTGGAGGGCGGTTTCACGTCGGTGGCGAGCCGGGGCCGGTCGACTCGGTCTACCTCGGTGTCTTCCGGCGCGAGACGCTCGAGAAGCTCGGCGGCTTCGACGAGACGTTCGTCCGCGCCCAGGACTGGGAGCTCAACTTCCGCATCCGGGCCGGCGGTGGCACGGTCTGGTTCACCCCTGAGCTCCAGGTGACCTACCGGCCGCGACCTGACCTTCGGGCGCTGGCCCGGCAGTTCTACCTCACCGGCCGCTGGCGCCGGGTGATCGGCCGACTGCACCCGGGTACGTTCAACATCCGCTACCTCGCCGCGCCGACCGCGGTCGTCGGATGCGCCGTCGGCATCGTCGCCGGCCTATTGGGGTTGCTCGCCGGGATCCCGCTGCTGGTGGCGGCGTTGGTGATGCCGGCGGGCTACCTGCTGTGCGTACTGGCCGGATCCGTCCTGGCGGGACGCGGCCTTGACTCGCGGGCGAAGCTCTGGTTGCCGGTCGTGGTGACCACCATGCACATGAGCTGGGGGCTGGGTTTCCTCCTGAGCCCTCGCTCCCTCGCCCCCCGCGGCTCGGGGGCGGCTCGCACTCCCTGACGCCTCATTTGCTGGTGGCGTTGTTGTAGGCCTTGGTGACGGTTTCTGCGTCGTCGTCCATTTTGATGGTGCCTTTGTCGAGCCAGATGGCGCGGGTGCAGGTTTTGGTGATGGTGTCGAGGCTGTGGCTGACGAGGAAGACGGTGCCGGCTTCGTCGCGGAGTTCGCGGATGCGTTGTTCGCTGCGGCGGCGGAATTCTGCGTCGCCGGTGGCGAGGGCTTCGTCGATGAGGAGGACGTCGTGGGATTTGACGGCGGCGATGGCGAAGCGGAGGCGTTGGGACATGCCGGAGGAGTAGGTGCGCATGGGGAGGTCGATGAAGTCTTCGAGGCCGGAGAATTCGACGATGTCGTCGTAGCGGGCTTTTGCTTGGGTGGGGGTGAGTCCCATGGCGAGGCAGCCGAGGAGGATGTTGCGTTCGCCGGTGAGGTCGTTCATGAGGGCGGCGTTGACGCCGAGGAGGGTGGGTTGGCCGTCGGTGTAGACGGCTCCTCGGGTGGCGGGGAGGAGGCCGGCGACGGCTTTGAGGAGGGTGGATTTTCCGGAGCCGTTGCGGCCGATGAGGCCGATGGATTCGCCGCGGTGGGCGGTGAAGGAGACGCCGCGGACGGCGTGGACTTCGCGTTGTGCGGGTGATTTTTCTCGGCGGAGGAGGCGTGTGAAGGCGGCGGGGGCGTTGCCGCGGCCGGCGGTGGCGCCGAGGACGCGGTAGATGATGTGCAGGTCATCCACGATCACCGTCGGCGCCGGATCGTGCAGGTCGGTCAGGCTGCCCGTTCCTGCGAGACCGTCAGGGTCGGTGAGGCCGGCGCTGTGGCCCGGGTCGTCAGCCACGGCCGTACCGCTCCTCCCCGGCCCAGAAGTACATGATGCCGGCGCAGAACGCGACGACCGCCCAGCCGGCCGCGAGCACCCAGGCCAGCTGCGGGGCGGAGTGGGTGTCGATGAGCGCGTCGCGGACCAGCTCGATGTAGATCGCACCCGGGTTGGCCTGCATGATGTCGCGCAACGGTCCCGCCGGAATGCGGTCGGGGATGACGAAGAAGACCCCTGACATGTAGAGCCAGGTACGCGTGATGAACGGCAGCAGCTGGCTGATGTCAGGCAGTCTCGACCCGACCCGCGCGATGAACAGGCTCAGGCCGAGGTTGAAGACCGTCTGCAGCGCCAGGGCCGGAATGGCGAGCAGCCAGGCGAACGTCAACGGCTCGCCGGTCGCCAGCACGATGATGCACAGCACGACCATCGAGACCAGCAGCTGCTGAAGCTCCACGATGGTGAAGGCCAGCGGCAGCGCCGCCCGCGGGAAGTGCAGCGCACGGATCAGCGCAAGGTTTCCTGAGATCGACCGTGCGCCCGAGGTCACCGACCGCTGCGTGAACGTGAAGACGAACACACCAGTCACCAGGAACGCGACGAAGTTCTCGACGCTCTTCGCGGTCTGGAAGAGGATTCCGAAGATCAGGAAGTAGACGGCGGCATTCATCAGCGGCGTCAACACCTGCCACAGCTGCCCCAGCGTGGAGCTGGAGTACTGCGAGACCGTCCGCGAGGTCGCGAATGCCGTGATGAAGTGCCGGCGTTGCCACAGCTGGGCGAGGTAGGCGCCGAACGACGGTCGGGCCGAGCTCGGCGAGAGACCGTGGCGCTCGGCCAGCTCCGCCGCCGGGGCTGGGCTGGTGATCGTGGTCACAGGCAGCCCCGGTCGCGCGCCGATCTCATGGCGACGAGAGTACGACATGCAAGGTGGCCTACCCGGTTAGCCGGGCGCGGCGAACACGGTCCGTTTCGAGGGTGCATGTCGGATGAGGCGGGTCACCTGCTGGTGGCGTTGTTGTAGGCCTTGGTGACGGTTTCTGCGTCGTCGTCCATTTTGATGGTGCCTTTGTCGAGCCAGATGGCGCGGGTGCAGGTTTTGGTGATGGTGTCGAGGCTGTGGCTGACGAGGAAGACGGTGCCGGCTTCGTCGCGGAGTTCGCGGATGCGTTGTTCGCTGCGGCGGCGGAATTCTGCGTCGCCGGTGGCGAGGGCTTCGTCGATGAGGAGGACGTCGTGGGATTTGACGGCGGCGATGGCGAAGCGGAGGCGTTGGGACATGCCGGAGGAGTAGGTGCGCATGGGGAGGTCGATGAAGTCTTCGAGGCCGGAGAATTCGACGATGTCGTCGTAGCGGGCTTTTGCTTGGGTGGGGGTGAGTCCCATGGCGAGGCAGCCGAGGAGGATGTTGCGTTCGCCGGTGAGGTCGTTCATGAGGGCGGCGTTGACGCCGAGGAGGGTGGGTTGGCCGTCGGTGTAGACGGCTCCTCGGGTGGCGGGGAGGAGGCCGGCGACGGCTTTGAGGAGGGTGGATTTTCCGGAGCCGTTGCGGCCGATGAGGCCGATGGATTCGCCGCGGTGGGCGGTGAAGGAGACGCCGCGGACGGCGTGGACTTCGCGTTGTGCGGGTGATTTTTCTCGGCGGAGGAGGCGTGTGAAGGCGGCGGGGGCGTTGCCGCGGCCGGCGGTGGCGCCGAGGACGCGGTAGATGATGTGCAGGTCATCCACGATCACCGTCGGCCGCCTGACCTCGCCGCTGTCACCAGGACGTACACCGGCCGGGCCGACGCCGCCGCCTGCGGCGACGGCGGCGCTGCCGGCGATCTCGCGGCGATCGGCGTTGGTGACGAACTGCTCGGCCACGACCATCTTTCTCCTCGGCTTCCGCACCGGCGCAGCTGGAACGAAGGCCGCGCAGATGGCGATGATGACGCAGCCAGCGCCTCAGTTACCACGTAGCGGCGGGCGTGTCGGCAGGCGCCGTCCCGGTGCGTCGTGTGACGCCCCGGTTCAGCGGGCTCTCGGAGCTCTTCCGACGGCCTTCCCCAGGGTCTTCTCGGCTACTGCCTCTTGGTAGGCCTCCACGACCGATGCGGCATCGCCGTCCTGCTGGATCTTGCCGCGGTCCAGCCAGATCGCGCGGTTGCAGGTGGCTACGACTGTCTTGAGGCTGTGACTGACCAGGAAGATCGTGCCGGCCTCATCACGCAGCTGTTCGATCCGTTCCTGACTGCGCCGCCGGAAGTCGGCGTCGCCGGTGGCAAGGGCCTCGTCGATGAGCAGGACGTCGTGCGACTTGGCTGCGGCGATGGCGAACCGTAACCGTGAGGCCATGCCCGCCGAGTACGTCCGCATGGGCAGGTCGATGAACTCGCCGAGACCGGAGAACTCCACGATGTCGTCGTACTTCTCCTTGGCCTCGGCCGGTGTCATGCCCATGGCCAGGCAGCCGAGCACGACGTTGCGTTCGCCGGTGAGGGAGTTCAGCAGCGCGGCATTGACGCCGAGCAGGGACGGTTGGGCGCTGGTGTAGACCGCGCCCTGTGTCGGTGGCAGCAGACCGGCGATCGCCCGCAGCAGCGTGGACTTGCCGGAGCCGTTCCGCCCGATCAGGCCGATCGACTCACCCTCGTAGGCGGTGAACGAAACGCCGCGGATCGCCTTCACCTCGCGCAGGGCCGGCGAGTTCGCCCGCGTCAGCACCCGCTTGAGCGCCTTGGTGGCGCTCCCCTTGCCGGAGGTGCTGCCGTACACCCGGTAGGTGATGTGCAGGTCATGGGCGACGATCGTGGGCACCCGCTTGGGGGCCTCGATCGTCGTCTGGTCGTCTCGCACCATCTGCTCAGCCACGCCCGTACTTCTCCTCGGCACCCCAGAAATACACGAACCCCGCGCCGAACAGCACCAACGCCCAGACCGCGGCGAGCAGCCAGGTGAACTGCCCGAACCACGCGTCGTGGGTCTGCATCAGCAAGGATCGGACCAGCTCGATGTAGACGGCAGCAGGGTTGGCCATGACGACGTCGATCGCCCATTCCGGGACCCTGCCTTCCAGCCGTGGACCCAGGGGAAAGATCACGCCGGAGGAGTACAACCAGACCCGGAGCGCGAACGGCAGCAGCTGCTGGATGTCGGTGACGGCAGCGCCGACCCGCGCCATGATGAAAGCGAGCCCGATGTTGAACACCGTTTGCAGGAACAGCGCGGGAACGAGGAGCAGCCAGAGCCAGGTGATCGGCTCCGGCGCCGTCATGGGTTCGTCGCCGACCAGGTTGACCGGCGTGACCAGGACGATCGTGACCAGGACAAGCATCGAGAACATCAGCTGACGGAGCTCGATCAGTGTCGACGACAGCGGGAGGGACGCGCGCGGGAAGTGCAGCGCGCGGATGAGCGAGAGGTTGCCCGAGATCGAGCGGGCGCCGGAGGTCACCGAGCTCGTGCTGTAGTTCATCACGAAGACTCCGGTGACCAGGAAAGCCAGATAGTTGGGGATGCCGCGGTCCACCCGCAGCACGAGCCCGAAGATCAGCAGGTAGACGCCGGCGTTGAACAGCGGCGTCAGCACGTGCCAGAGTCCGCCCAGCATCGACTGGGAATACTTCGTGACCGACCGGGACGTGGCGTAGACCCGGATGAAGTGCCGGCGCTCCCAGAGCTGCTTGACGTAGGTCAACAGCGGCGGCCGTGCCGAACTCGCCTTCAAGCCGTAGCTTTCGGCCAGTGCGACCGGAGACTCCGGAGGTGGGACCAGCGTCATACCAGAGGTGGCCTTCCTAGACGGGTCATTCGCCAGACGGTACGCCAGGCGATCGGTTTGCGACGGCCGCACGGCTGCCGGACACCCTCGACCAGACCGCCGCACCAGGCCCTCAGCCCAGTGAGACTACGCGTACGACCGAAGGTGAGGAGAATCCAGGTCGCCAGGTAGACCACCGCGACCGGGAGCGGAAGGTTGCGTTTGGCCAACCACACGCGGTTGCGGGCATTGAACCGGAAGTACGTCGGATGCCGGGTCGGCGAGGTCGCCGGATGGGCGAGGACGCAGTGCGTGTCGTAGCGGATCCGCCAGCCGGCATCGAGCGCCCGCCAGGCGAAGTCGGTCTCCTCGTGGGCGTAGAAGAACGCCGCCGGGAAGACACCCACCTCGTCGAAGACCCGCCGGTGGATCGCGGACGCGCCGCCGAGGAACGTCGTGACCTCCGACGGCGCGAGGGGATCGCCGACCCGGATCCGCGGGACGTGCCGGCGGGCAATCACACCGCTCTCGGGGTCGGTGATGCAGAACGACACGATGCCCAGCCTGGGATCGTTGGTGAAGAGCTCGCGCAGCCGCTCGGCCGTGTCCGGGGCCGGGAGCCAACCGTCGTCGTCGACGAACATGAGGACGTCGGCGTTGGCCGCCTGCACGCCGGCGTTGCGACCGCCCGGGATACCGGCGTTGGTCGGGAGCTCGACCACCTGGACGCCGCCCGGTACCTTCGGCGCCTCGACGCCGTTGGCGACGACGATGATCTCGATCGGGTCGCCGATCTGGTCCTGCACGCTGTGGATCGCGCGCTGGAGTTCGTCGGGGCGGTCACCCATCGTGAGGAACACGCAGGCAAGCCGCGGTGGGCTCATCCGAGTCGCCTCGAGACCAGCACGCTGACCAGGTGCAGCACCACCTGGACGGCGGCGACGACGGCGACCGTCACGGTGAGCACCTGGGTGGCGACGAGGCTGTCGGTGAGCGCGTCGACGACGGCCGCCAGCACGATGATCAGGGACAGCTCGATGGCCAGGATGATCCGGTAGAACTTCATCACCAGCGCGACCCGTCGCAGGCTCGCCAGCCGTGGGCTGCGCGGCTCGGCAGCGTCCTCGGTCACCGCAGGCAGGCCGGACTGCACCCGCGCGATGTCGACCAGGTCCGTCTCGGACTTGATCAGCACGGCACCGAGAGCGGCCGCCAGGCCCAGCACGGCGTAGCCGTTCGCCTCCAGCTCGGCCGCCCGGAAGCCGAGGCCGACGAGCAGGGCGGCCTCACAGAGGTAGTGGCCCACCCGGTCGAGGTACTTGCCGGTGACGCTGGTCTTGCCGGTCCACCGGGCGAGCTCGCCGTCGCTGCAGTCGAGCAGGAGGTAGAGCTGGACGAGCACCGCGGCGAGGAGCGCGCCGGGAAGGCCGGGCAGGAGCACGGCAAAACCGGCCGCAATGCCGGCGACGATCATCAGCCCGGTGAGCTGGTTCGGAGCGAACCCCCAGGCGGCGAACAGCCGGGTGGCGTACGGCGAGATCCTGCGCATGTACAGCCGACCGGCCCAGTGCTCGCCACTGCGCCTCTCGAGCAGGCCGGGCGGCTGGGTCTTGGTCCGCAGCTCAGCGATGGACGGCAGGGAAGTCATGAGTCGCTTCTGCTCTCCTCATTCCGGCTGGGCGGGTCCGGCGGCGGCGTAGTCGTGGACGGCTGCCATCACCGCGTCCTTGTCCAGGTCGCGGTGCTCCAGGATGGTGAAACGACCGGGGCGGGTGTCGGGTGCCCGCACCACGGCGGCGGCGAACTCCTCCAGCGAGAAGCCCAGCTCGTCCGGTCCGACCGGTAGATCGTGGCGGGCGAGACACTCCGCGATCAGGGCACCCCTGGCGCGGCTCGCGGGATCCTCCCACAGCGTCGACGCGAACGCCGCACCGACACCTACCTGCTCGCCGTGGTAGCACGCCCGGTCGGGATAGAGCAGATCGATCGCGTGGGAGATCTCGTGGCAGGCGCCACTGCTCGGGCGCGACGTGCCGGCGACGACCATCGCCAGTCCGGACAGGACGAGACCCTCGGCGAGCACCCGCAGGAAGTCGTCGTCGGCGATCGTGCCCGGATGGTGGACGACCGCCTCGGCCGCGGTGCGGGCCAGCGTCACCGCCAGCCCGTCGATCGGCTCGCCGCGCAGATCGTGGGAAAGCTCCCAGTCGGCGATCGCGGACAGGTTGGACGCCACTTCACCGACGCCGGCGCGCACCGAACGCACCGGTGCCTGGCGTACGACGTCGAGGTCGACCACCACCGCGATCGGCGCCGGCACACCGTAGGAGCCGCGGCCCGCGTCGTTGTCGAGGGTGCTCACCGGCGAGGCGATCCCGTCATGGGCGAGGTTGGTGGCGACGGCGACCATCGGCAGGCCGAGCCGGGCGGCGGCGTACTTCGTCACGTCGATCATCCGACCGCCGCCAATGCCGACGATCGCGTCGTAGGACCGGGTGCGGGCCCGGGTCGCGAGGTCGAGGGCCGCGTCGACCGTGCCGCCGTCGACGGTGTAGAAGTCGGCCTCGACCAGGTGGGTGCGAAGGTCCTCGGCGATGCGGGCGCCTGAGCGCGGACCGACCGCGACCGCGACCCGCCCGGCGGTGGAGATCCGCTGGTCGGCGAGGAGCTCACCGAGGTCGGCGATGGCACCACGGCGTACGTCGATCACCACCGGCGTGGTGATCATCCGCGCTAGCAGCGGCACTCTGGCTCCGTCATCCCCGTGCTCGTCGCTGGATGCCTCACTGTACGCATGTGGCCCCTGATCATCGCTGGGCCTCCCTGATCGCGGCGACGACGCTCATGGCGCGGGCGAGGTCGGCGGTGTCGTCGATCTCGACCCACGGCACGTCGCCGATCGGCGCGACGTCGATCGTGAAGTCACGCCGGTCGACGAACTCCTGGAACCCGTCCTCGTAGTACAGGCTCGGGTCGCGCCGCCACGTCGCCTCGAGCGCCCCCGTCAGCGCGGGGCCGACCTCGGCGCGGAGGAGGGCCACCCCGATGTACTCGCCGTATGCCTCCGCCGGGTCCATCAGCTTGGTGATGCGGGTGACGCTGCGCTTGTCGGGGACGGTGACCTTCATCTCCTCGGCCCCGAGATCCTTCGTGGTGTCGACGGCAAGCAGCAGCGAGGAGTCGGCCATGCCGTCGATCAGCACGTGCTCGACGGAGACCGGGTGCACGGTGTCTCCGTTGGCCATCAGGACGTCCTGGCCGCTGAACCACTGTCGGGCGCACCACAACGAGTAGCAGTTGTTCCACCGAAGCGCGTGCTCGTTGTGGATGAGCTCGAGGCTCACGCCGTAGCGACGCTCGAGGGTCCGCTTCCGCTCGCGGACCGCCTCGGCTGCGTGGCCGACCACCACGGCGACGTCGCTCACGCCGACCTTGGCGAAGTTGCCGAGGATGACGTCGAGCGGCGTGAGCGCTTCGTCGGGATCCGACGGGTCGGCGGGAGCGCCCAGGGGGACGAGCGTCTTCGGCAGGTCCTCGGTGTAAGGGTGCAGGCGGCGGCCGGTGCCGGCCGCGAGGACGAGGCCGATCATCGGATCACCTCGCTCTGGCTCGCCGCTGCGCCGAGCGCATCAACGGCGGGAGGCGTGCGTTCGGCACGGACGTCGGCGAGGGTCGCCGTCACACTCTCGCCGACGACGATCGCGGCGAGTGCCGCGGTCACGACGACGAGGCCGACGTGCAGCACGGTGGCGCCACCCGTCGCGAGGAGGGCGAGCAGGACCATCCGGCCGTCATGGCCGCCGGTCGCGATGAGGAACCACTTCCGCGGGACCGCACCGGACTCGCGGAGGCGGTAGACCGCGTCGTAGTGGTGGAAGGCGCAGGCGGCGACGTAGCAGAAGGCCACCGGCAGGGCGCTGGGCACGACGAGCGTGGTGACGGTGATGGCGAGGGCGTACTCCGCGGCGCGGAACGACGGCGGCAGCACCCAGTCGGCCCAGCCGTTGAGCGGTTGCTGGCTCGCGAAGCCCACGAGCAGGACGTACCACAGCACGCCGACGATCAGCCAGGACGCACCCACGACGGGGATCACCGTCAGCGAGAACGTCAACGCCGCCAGCGCGATCAGGGTCGTGAGTGGGGCAGGAAGCGAACGGCCCGGCAGGGCGTGGTGGACCGCCCAGCCGATCGGACCGACGTCCACCATCGCGCCCAGAGCCTGCCCGGCCGGCTTCGACCACGGCCGGTGCAGCCGACGCAGGCTCCGCAGGAGCCGGCCCAGGAAGGCGTAGGTGGCCGCGAGCGACCCGACGACCAGCAGGACGACGAAGACGGCACGCGGTGTCGTGAAGGCCACCAGCATGCAGATCAGTGCCGAGCGCTCGCCCTGGGGCAGGACGATGGCCCGCCGGAGCCAGACCTTCCACCTGCCGCCACGGAGTCGGGAGCGCACCTGGTCGGCCAGCGCGGGAGCCGCCTCGGGTCCTGCCGTGACCTCGTCGTACGCGAAGTGCATCTGGTGCCGGACCGTCTGGACCGCCATCGCGGCCGCGGCGAGCCACCAGATCGCACTGTCGGCGGGCGCGGCGCCGATCGCCAGGCCGGCGAACAGGACGTACTCCTTCACCCGGTCCGCGCTCAGGTCGAGCCGGCTCCCGATCGTGCTGAACCGCACGGTGTAGCGGGCCAGGTCGCCGTCGATGCAGTCGAGGGCGAACGACAGGTGGAACAACACCGCACCCACGACGAGGCCGGTACGCGAGCCGGTGGCGCAGAAGCCCGCGGCTCCTAGCGCGACGGCGAGGGACATGATCGTGACCTGGTTGGGGGTGAATCCGAGGCGGGCGAACCAGCGGGCCACATAGCCCGAGTAGCTGCGTACGAAGAAGGTCGTGAACGCGGTGTCGTCGGCCTTCACCGCACCACGCAGCCGGATCGGTTCCTCGTCGACGGCGGCGACCCGGGCGAAGAGGGCGTCGCGTTCGGCCTGGGTGTCGGCGAGTCCGGCGACGAGCGGCGCCGGGTCGGTGCGGGCGACGTCGGTGTCGGCGGCGAGGGCCTCGGTCACCTCGCCGACGTCGATGCGGGTGCCTGGAACAGGGCCGGTAGAAGCACTGCTGGTGGGACCACTGCTGGTGGGAGCACTGCTGGTAGAAGCACTGCTGGTGGGACCACTGCTGGCGGGAGCACTGCTGGTGGAAGCACTGCTGGTGGAAGCACTGCTGGTGGAAGCACTGCTGGTGGAAGCACTGCTGGGCGTCTCCTGCCGTCCGGGCGGTCCGGCGTCGGCGCCGGCCAGCATCCGGGTGAGAACCGACACCAGCCGCGCCCGGGCAACCGTCGTCGCGGTGAGCGTCCCTGGCCCTGCCCTGACGTCGCTCCTGGTGTCGCAGACCGCCCGGCGGAGAGCGTGTAGGTGGCCGATGTAGCGCCGGTCGACCAGGGCCACCGGCCCGGCCGTCGCCGTCGTGATGGCGGCGGCGAGATCGTCGACCGTGCTCGCGTCGACCACGGTGTAGCCGAGCGCGTGCAACTGCCCGGCCACGGGGGGTTCCCCTGGCTCGGCAGACACGACGGGTCCGACGAGGAACGCGGTCGGCAGCGCCATCACCCCTGACTGGTTGAAGCGGCTCATCTTAGAAGGCGGATCCCCCATTTTCGGCCCCCCGACCGTAGCGGTGTTGGCTGCGCGCCGCATCGGGAGTGTCCGAACTCGTCAGTACGACGGGAAGCGGCGCGCGGCGGCGCGGCCGCGTTCCGCTGCCGAGTAAAGAGATGATCTAATAACACTCAGTACCGTCACGTGTACGCGTAGCTGATCGTTAAGGGGTGAAGGCCCGAGCCGGGCGGGTCGAACCGACACATAGAGGCAAGGCCACGAAAGGAAGGTCGATGTCGATGGCGACGTCTCTGACGGCGTCGGCGACCGTGCCTTCGGCCACACGAGAGACGCCAGTCTTCGTCCCCGGCTACGGCTGGGTGCAATGGTCGAGAGCACTCCTGGATGCCCAAGCCCGGTATCTCCTGCTGTTGCACCGGCCCGACCAGAGTTGGTCGAAGTTCCGGCGCGTGGGGGGACGACGGCAGGTCGAGGGCGCCAGATGTCTGTACTGCGGACGGGAATGGACCTGTCCGGAAGCAGTGTGGGCGAACGCCTGGCTGTCCCCCATGTCCCGCGTGTGGGGGAGACCCGCACGGAGCCGGGGCGGGCGCCATCGCGCGCCCGGGTACGCCCGGGTGAGCGGAGGCGCCGGCCGCCGCCTCTCCGTCCGACGTGGGGCCAAGGAAGCGGCAATGACCGCGCATCCTTCCGCGGCCCGATGAGAACCACCGGCTGACGCCGCCTCCGCCGTACGCGTTCCCAGGTACGGCGGAGGCGTGCCCCTAGTCGACCCGTTGGTGGGCCAGGCGTGCCTCGCAGTGATCGAGCCAGCGCACCTCGGCCTCGGCGGCGAAGATCATCGAGTCGAGGACGAGCAGCCAAGGCAGGTCGTCGTCGCCGGTGCCCTTCTTCAGCCGGGTGAGCTCCTGCAGACCGCGCATGGTGGCTGTCCGTTGGGCCTGCACGATCGCCGCGACGTCGACGCCGGGCACGGTCACCGCAAGGGCGAACTTGATGGCCAGCTCGTCCCGCGGCCGTGACGCCCGCTCGACGGGGGTGGCGAACCAGCGCCTCAGTTCCTCACGTCCGGCCGTGGTGAGGCCGTAGCTGATCCGACCGGCGTCGTCTGTGCCGGTCCCGTGCACGAGGCCGTCGCGTTCGAGCCTGCTGAGGGTCGTGTAGACCTGTCCGATGTTGAGCGGCCACGTGGATCCGGTGGCGCGCTCGAACTCCTGGCGGAGCTGGTAGCCGTACTTCGGCTCCTCGTCGAGGAGGGCAAGAAGACCGTGGCGGATCGACATGCCTACTGAGTATGTATACCGGGTAGGCCCAGAGCAAGTTGCCAGGCATACCGCGGCTGTCGCTGACTCTCCGTGACGCTTTGTGTGAAAGCCCTAGGCTGTGCTGCCATGACCTGGCTTGTCACCGGAGGCGCCGGCTTCATCGGCGCACATGTCGTCCATGCCCTGCACGAGGCCGGGGAGCAGGTGGTCGTCCTCGACGACCTGTCCGCCGGCATCCCCGAGCGGATCAGCGGCCTGGAGGACGTCCCGCTGGTCCGTGGCAGTGTCCAGGCGAGCAGCCTGGTGGCGAAGCTGCTCAGGGAGTACGAAATCGAAGGCGTCGTCCACGTCGCGGCCCGAAAACAGCCGGGCGAGTCGGTCGAGAAGCCGCTGCTGTACTACCGCGAGAACCTCGGCGGGCTCGAGTCCGTCCTGCGCGCCATGACAGACGTCGGCGTCGACGCGCTGGTCTTCTCCTCGAGTGCCGCGATCTACGGCAACCAGGACGTCGACGTGCTCACCGAGGACCTCGCCTGCCACCCCGAGAACCCGTACGGCGAAACGAAGCTCGTCAGCGAGTGGCTCGTCGCGTCGACCGCCCGCGCGACCGGGCTGCGCTACGCCAACCTGCGCTACTTCAACGCCGCGGGCTCCGCACGACCGGCACTCGCCGACACCGGTGCGTTCAACCTCATCCCGATCGTGTTCAGCCGCCTGACCGAGGGGAAGCCGCCGCAGATCTACGGCGACGACTATCCGACGCCCGACGGTACGACGATCCGCGACTACATCCACGTCGCGGACATCGCCTCCGCCCACGTCGCCGCGGCCCGGCACCTGCAGGACGGCCGCGAGGCCCGGCTCACACTGAACGTCGGCACCGGTCGAGGGTCCTCGACCCGGGAGATCGTCGAGACGATCCTGGACGTGTCCGGTTACTCCGACCTCGCGCCCGAGGTGCTCGACCGGCGTCCCGGCGATCCGGCCGCCTCGATCGCCTCGGCCGACCGGATCCGCGAAGTCCTCGGCTGGTCGGCGGCACATGATCGCCGCGCGATCGTCGCGGCCGCGTGGGAAGGTTGGCTGCATCACCATCCGGAGGCACGTCGGGACTGAGGGCGCCACGCCTGCGAGACGGAGGGAGTCGGCGAGGGATGACGGAGCCGGGCACGATCTGCTGGAAACCGCCGGCCGACGCTCGTGAGCGGAGCCGGGTCGGCCACTACCTCGCCTGGCTGGAACGCGAACGCGGCCTGGCCTTCGACGACTACCACGCCCTGTGGCGCTGGTCCGTCGACGACCTCCCCGGGTTCTGGGGCAGCATCTGGGACTACTTCGGTGTGTCGTCCGATTCCCGCGTCACGTCCGTGCTCGCGAGCGACGCCATGCCGGGGGCGGAGTGGTTTCCCGGCGTAGGACTGAACTACGCCGAACGCATGCTCGCCGACCTGCAGGAGACCGGCCCGGTCGTGGTGGCGCGGTCACAGACGCGGAAGCCGGTCGAGCTCACCGCCGCAGAGTTGCGGGCCGCGGTGGCCATGGCCCGCGCCGGCCTGCAGCGCCTCGGTGTCGGCCGGGGTGACCGGGTTGCCGCGTACCTCCCGAACATCCCCGAAGCGCTCGTGCTCCTGCTCGCCACCGCGAGCCTGGGTGCGGTGTTCTCCTCGTGCGCGCCCGAGTTCGGTACGCGGAGCGTCGTCGACCGGTGGAGCCAGATCGAACCGACGGTGCTGGTCGCGGTCGACGGCTACGTCTACGGCCCGAAGGAGATCGACCGGACCGCCGAGGTAGCCGCGATCCGGGCCGCGCTGCCGGGGCTGCGGCACGTCGTGGTGGTGCCGTACCTCTCGGCGGAGCGGGCCGCCGCGATCCCCGACGTCCTGGCGTGGGACGACCTGCTGGGTGGAGGCAGTGGCGGAGTCGCGGCCGGGGAGACGCCGGAGTTGACGTTCGAGCGGGTGCCGTTCGACCACCCGCTCTACGTTCTCTACTCGTCGGGGACGACCGGACTGCCGAAGCCGATCGTCCACGGGCACGGCGGGATCCTGCTCGAACACCTCAAGACCCTGGCCCTGCACTTCGACCTGGGCCCGGGAGACCGGTTCTTCTGGTTCTCGACGACCGGCTGGATGATGTGGAACGCCCTGGTCTCGGGCCTGCTCGTCGGAGCGACGGTGGTGCTCGTCGACGGCAATCCCGCGCATCCCGACCTCGGCTACCTCTGGCGGTTGGCCGACGAGTGCGGGGTCACGTTCTTCGGGACGAGCGCGCCGTTCCTGATGAGCTGCCGCAAGGCCGGGTTGCGTCCCGCGGACATCGCCGACCTGTCGCGGATCCGCGGCCTGGGCTCGACCGGCGCGCCACTGCCGGCGGACGGCTTCACCTACGTCTACGAGAACGTCAACCCCGACCTGCTGCTGCAGTCGTTCTCCGGCGGTACGGACCTGTGCACGGGTTTCATCGGCGGCTCGCCCCTGCTACCCGTCTATGCCGGCGAGCTGGCGTGCCCGTGCCTGGGCGCGGCGGTGGCGGCGTACGACCCGGCCGGCCACAGGGTCGTAGGGCAACTCGGCGAGCTCGTGATCGAACGCCCGATGCCGTCGATGCCCGTCGGCTTCTGGGGCGACACCGACGGTTCCCGTTACCGCGCGGCGTACTTCGCGGACTTCCCCGGCGTGTGGCGCCACGGCGACTGGATCGAGATCACCGAGCGCGGTACCTGCGTCATCACCGGGCGGTCCGACGCGACCCTCAACCGGGGCGGGGTCCGGATGGGCACGGCGGAGTTCTACTCGGCCGTCGAGGCTCTGCCGGAGATCGTCGACAGTCTGGTCATCCACCTGGACGACCCGGCAGCGGGTACGGAGGAGCTGTTGCTGTTCGTCGTCCTTCCCGAAGGCGTCCAGCTCGACGACGCGTTGCGGGCGAAGCTGGCCACGGAGCTGCGCCGGAACCTGTCCCCGCGGCACGTTCCGGACCAGATCGTCCGCGTTGCCGCCGTACCCCGCACCCTGTCGGGCAAGAAGCTCGAGGTCCCGGTGAAGCGGATCCTGGAGGGCCGGCCGCCCGAGGAGGCGGCGAGCGCCGGCGCCCTCGCCGATCCCACGGCACTGCGGGCGTACGAAGAGTTCGCCCACACGCGCCGCGACCACTGATGCCGGCAGACCCGTCGTGAAAGCCACTCAACCAAACGTGACGTCCTGCTCGAACGGCCACAGGGGATAGCGCCGCCGCCGGTAGGACAACCGCCGCAGGTCCGCGCTCGTCACGCCGGGGGTGTCGACCGCGATGATCTCGGTGGCGAGAGGTGCGTACGCCGCGAGCGGCGCGTGCACGCCCTTCGCCACGATGGCGCGGAAACCCGTGGGATCCAGGCCGAGGCAGGTGAGCTGCACCAGGCTGGTCGGCGGCGTCGGCCGGGTGGTCAGCACCAGCGTCGGCCCACCGTCGACCTCGACGACCGCGGTCGGCCCGGCGTCGTAGTGCCGATGCCCGGCATGGGTCGGCCCAGGGTCCTCGTACCGTCCGGCGTGCAACCTACGGACGACCCCACCGACGGTGAGCGGTGGGCCCACGCGCGGATCGGTCCGCGCGCCGACGAGCAGTTCGACCCGCCCGCCCGTGCCCGCCCGGTGGCAGCGGGTCACCCCGTCGGCGTCGACGAGGATCGCGAGCAGACCGGTGAGACCGACCTGCCGGGCGGCCGCGACGATCACCACCGAGTCGCCCGGAGCACCGGCGCCGATGTTGTCGCCGACGTCCAGTAACAGGACCGGCCCTTTCCTCGCCGTCGCCGCCCGGTGGAGCGCCTCGGCGAGCCGTGCCGACCGGCCGCTGAACTCGTGCCGCCGCGACCACACCTGCCGCGCCAGGGCGGCGGCCCAGGAGCGGGCAGCGCTCGGATCGCCGTCGGTGACGACCAGGGTGGCCATGCCCATGTGGGGCACGTCGGCATACGGGCAGCCCTGGGCGACGGAGGCGGTCAGGACACCCGGCGACGCGAGCACCTCGTCGAGCCCGGCGAGGATCTCGCGCATCGGCGGCTCGCCGGTGTTCTGCGCGAGGATGCCAAGAGCCGCGGGCACCTGGACCAGCGCCTGGCTGGGGCGGATCTCGTCCCGCGCGGTGCGTACGACGAGGGCCGCGAGCTCCTCGGCCCGCAGTCGGGCGTCCAGGTGCGGGTTCGTGCGGTGGGTGGTCACGATGTCGGCGTACGCACAGACCGCGGCGCTCAGGTTGGCGTGCAGGTCGAGTGCGGCTCCGACCACCGTGTCGGGTCCTACCGCCACCCGGACCTGCCGGAGGAGGTAGCCGTCCGCGTCGTCGCGGTGCTCGGCGACGGCGGCACCATGGAGCGCGGCGAGGACGCCGTCCCAGGGTCCGGTCTCGGCAAGCGTGCTGAGGATCTCGTCCGCGAGGGTCTCGAGGGCATCCGGTGTGATCGGACCGCCCGGCGTGGTGGTGGTGAAGACCAGCGGAACGACCTCGACACCGGGCGCGGACCCGGCGGCGAGGAATCCCGCCATGGTCGTGTCGGCATCACCGTGCCGGTCGACGATCTCGGGACCGCGCAGGATCCCGTCCGCGGCGAAGTCCACGAGGTCGACCCGCGACGGCGCGAAGGTGTTCGCCTCGTGGACCAGGCCCACCGCCGCGAGTCGCACCATGATCATCAGCCTGCACGCAGGTCACTGAGATGTCTCCCATATGCGGTGTGTCGTCAGATGTCGGACGGACACCGTGGCCTGGCTGGGACGAACCAAGCCACGCCATCGGGGGAGACGCATGAACCGACGCCTGCTGACCGTGACCGACGAGGCTGTCCGCGGACCGGAGCAGTCGCAACGTCGCTCGCGACGCCCGGGACGAGCGCGACGCCCGGGACGAGCGCGGTGGACACGGCCGCCGGCGGTGGCGCTGGCCGCCCTGGCGACGGTGGCCGGTGCCCTGATCGGACCGGTGAACGCCGCGGAGGCTTCGACCGGGACCCTGGCGCCGGTAGCGCTCGCCCAGGGCGTACGCCCTGACGACGGCGTGTTCCGCGTCACCGGATACGGCTGGGGGCACGGGCGCGGCATGTCCCAGTGGGGTGCGTTCGCGGCGGCGAAGGCAGGGCGCACCTACCCCGAGATCCTCCGCTTCTACTACCCGGGGACGAAGCTCGTCGCCCGGAGTACGCCGGCTCAGATCAGGGTCCGGCTCAGCCACGACCTTGGGGCGTTCCGGGTCCGCCCCGAACCGGGACTCACCCTGTGGTGGACCAACGAGAGCGGCCAGACCCGGCCGGTCCGCCTGCCGGTCTCCTACCTCGGCTGCCGCGTGAGTACCTGGCGGGTCCGCGCCGTGTACCGCCGCGACATGGCGGTCGATGCGTACACCTGCGGACGGTGGCACGCCTACGTGGGGTCGGGCCGCCTCTCGGCGACGGGGCGGGCGTCGTTCGTCGCGACGGACGGCAAGGTGCAGGTCGAACGGCAACTCGGCGACGGCACCAGGATCCGGCGCGGCTACCGCGGCTTCGTGCGGGTGGTCCTGCGGAGTGGGCGGGTACGCCCGGTGAACGTCGTGCCGTACGAGGACTACCTCCGCTCCGTCGTACCCGCCGAGTCGCCGGCCAGTTGGCCCCGCGCGGCGTTGCGGGCGCAGACGATCGCGGCCCGCACGTACGCGGTCCGGTCCTCCTCCAACCGGTCGTCGAGCTACTACGACGTCTACGACACGTCGGCGTCGCAGGTCTATCCCGGCATGGTGGGCTACGGCGCGACCTGGAACGTCATCCGGCAGTACGAGTTCGCCGGCACCAACGAGGCGATCAAGGCGACCCGCGGAACGACGCTGCGCTACGGGAGCCAGGCCGCCTTCACCGAGTTCGGCTCGTCGAACGGGGGCTGGACCGCGGACGGTGGCCTGCCGTATCTGCGCGCCGCGCAGGACGGCTGGGACAGCGCGGCGACCGCCAATCCCTACCGCACCTGGACCGACACGGTGAGCGCCCGGTCCCTGAGAAACCGCTATCCGTCCATCGGCACGATCGTCGAGATCCGGGTCGCCAAGAGGTCAGGGGGCGGCCGGTGGGGAGGCCGGGTCAGCCGGCTGTTGATCATCGGCAGCAGCGGTACGCAGGAGATCCGGGGAGAGGACCGGGTCCGGTCGGTGCTCGGCCTACGTTCGGCGTACTTCGCGTTCGGGTCCTAGGCGACCAGGTGGGTGTGGGTGACCTTCTCGTCGTGCGTACGCCGGTCGAGAAGGTTTCGGTCGAGGTTCCGGACGAGGACCACCGAAGCCTTCCGGGCAAGGGGAGCCAGCAGGGCGTCGAGGTAACCACCGGGGTCCGCCGGGTTCGTGTCGGTCAGCAGGCGGGAGCCCGGCTGCAACCCGAGGTGGTCGGCGCGCGCCTGCGCGGCGGCGACCAAGGCTGCGCCGGACACCGGCGTTCCGGGGTCGCCGACGATCGTGGACGGCGCGTCGGGATCGACCGGGACGTACGGATGGAACTCGTCGGCGTAGCTCGCCACCTCCGCGCCGTAGTCCCACACCCCCGCCGGGAGCGGGTCGGTGAAGGGGCCGCCTAGCGGTCGCAGGGCGAGAGCGACCGTATCCCGCCCACCCACCGCCACGGCCGCGGCCAACCATTCCGGGCTTGTCACGACGATCTCGGCGGCGCTCGCAATCGTGGGGGCGTACGCAGTCTCGGCGACGCTCGCAGGCTCGGTAGCGCCAGGGCCGCTGACACCGGCGGTCCTGGCGAGGTCGACGACGAGCCCGGCGGACCAGGCGGCGAGCGTCCACACGGCGCCCTGCCAGTGCGGGGGAAGCAGGAGCGCGATCCGTTCGCCAGGCTCGGTGCCGAGCCCGTCCTGGCAGAAGTTGGCGGTCTTGGCGACCCAGTTGTCCAGCGTGGTGAGGGAGAGTTCGACGCGTTCGCCGGTGGCGTCGTCGTAGAACGTCAGGAACGGCCGCGCCGGGTCGGTCGCCAGAGCCGCGGCCAGCAGCCGGGCCGGTGTGGTGGGGCGTTGGGGGTTCGTGCGGCTCGAGCGGGTCTCCACAGGTCCGGAGCTTAGGCGAGGTGGCACGGCGCACCGTGGCGGGCCAGTCCGTGGCGGGCCAGTCCGCGGCGACCCGCCCGCCGGATCGCCGGGTTCCCCGCTCCACGGTTGGCGCGGCTCAGAGCTCGCGCACTGATCCGCGGGTCTGCACCCGCGCCGCGATCGGGCGCCGTAGGCTGCCGTCACATGCGGCACGCCGTCATCATCGCCGGGGGAACGGGCACCCGCCTGTGGCCTCTGTCGCGCGGAACCCGTCCGAAGCAGCTGTTGAGTGTCGGCGGCGGCAAGAGCCTGCTCCGCCTGGCCTATGAACGGCTCCTCGGCCTGGTACCCGTCGAACGGATCTTCGTCTGCGCCGGCGCGGCCCACCGCGAGGCGATCGTCGAGCACCTGCCGGAGCTTCCGGAGGAGAACTATCTCGGCGAGCCGCTGGGCCGCGACACCGCCAACGCGATCGGGTTCGCCTGTGCGGTCCTCGCCCGGCGGGATCCTGATGCGGTTCTGGCGTTCGTCAACTCCGACCACGTGATCGAGCCCATGCCGGCGTTCCGAGAGGCGTTGGAGACCGCGTTCGAGGCGGTCGAGCGCGATCACGCCGTCCTTGCGACGTTCGGCATCCCGCCGTCGGCCCCGCACACGGGCCTCGGTTACATCGAACGCGCCGCGCCCGTCGCCGCTCCCCGGGACGAGCACGGGAGGCCCCGGGTCTTCGGCGTGACCGCGTTCACCGAGAAGCCCGACCTGGCGACCGCGAGCGCCTACCTCGCGACCGGCCGGCACCTCTGGAACTCGGGGATGTTCGTCTGGCGTGCCGACACCCTGCTGGGGGAGCTGCAGCGGTTCCTTCCCCAGTCCGCTACGGGTGTCCGGCGGATCGCCGACGCCTGGGACAGTCCCGACCGTTCGGTAGTCCTCAAGGAGGTCTACGCCGACCTGCCGAAGATCAGCATCGACTACGCGGTGATGGAGCCGGCCGCGCGCGGTGACGGCGCCGCGAAGGTCGTCGTCGTACCGATGGCGGTCGACTGGCTCGACGTCGGGTCATGGCCGACCCTGGCGCGGACCCTGGAGAACGACAGCGCCCACAACGCCGCCAACACCGTCACCGTCCTGGTCGACTCGGAGGGCAACATCGTCGTGAGCGACGACCCCGAGCACCTCGTGGCCACCGTCGGCCTGCGGGACACGATCATCGTGCACACCCGCGACGTCACCATGGTCTGCCCGAAGAGTTCCGCCGAACGGGTGAAGGACCTGGTGGCGCGGGTCCACGATGCCCACGGGAACAGGTACGCCTGAGGCCGGCGGACCCACGCCGCCCGGTCCGGCTAGATCGCGTTGGGCTCGGGTGAGTCGGCCGCCGGGAACTTCTTCATGAACGCCTCGATCGCCGCCCCGCTGACCTTGGCGGCGTACTGGCGGTGGCCGTTGCTCTTCGACCAGTGGGTGAGCGCGAGATGCTTGCCAGCTGGGAACTTCCCCTCGCCGACCTTCCACGGCGCCACGATCAGCTTCTTGGAGTTGTCCGGCTGGCGCGACTCGAACCGGCGCGCGATGTCCTTGAGTTGGCCGAGTTGCTCCGCGTCCTTGGCGATGGTTTCGTCGTACCACACGACCGTGTAGCCGTGCTCGAGGTTGTGGACCAGCATCTCCAGCGGCGGGCGGTCCTCGGCGGAGTAGAACTTCCGCTCGAACGTCGCCGGCTGCTCCCAGTGCGGACCCGACGACGGCGGGACCGTCTTGTACGGGACCTTCTGGCCGTTGGGAACGTGGTCGGACACGCCGGCGCCGCTGTCGCTGGAGACCTTGCTGAGACTGGCCTGGGCCGCAGCCACCCCGAAGTCCGACATCGGCTTGCGGGCGGGGTTGGTGACCCAGTTCTTGACCGGCACGAACGCGGCCGCTCCGATGATGACGAGGCCGACAAGTACGCAGGCCGAGATGATGATCGCCGTACGACGGCGTTCGGCGCGCTGCTGCTCGCGCCGCATCTGCTCGATGCGTTCGCGTCGGCTGCCTGGCTTGCGTTTTGCCACGTTTTCTCGTCCTCCGCCTCGGGCCGGCCGACCCACGCGACCGAAGCTCCAGAGTGTACGGAAGGTGTGCGTGAGCGGGGATCCGCACCACCCATCCGAGGGCCGAGCCACTGGCGTCGGCTAACGGGCTCGGACACCATGATCATGAGTCGGCAGATCGGGCTCTGTCACCATGACCATGAAGGAATAGCGGCAGATTCGCCGACAAACCTTCACGATCACGATCATGATCACGGGCGGGCCGCCGATCAGGAGTGGCGCGGCGGGTGCCGATCAGGGGTGGCGCGGCGGAGGGGATCGGGGACACTGACCGCGTGCCGGAACGAACCACTGAACGCGTACGCACCCTGATCACCGACCAGCCGGTCGATCCAGCGCTGACGCTCGCCGGGTTGCGGCGGGGGTCCGGCGACCCGGTGCACCGGTGTACGCCCGACGGGGCGGTGTGGCGCGGCACCCGAACACCGGACGGGCCGGCCTCGGTCCGCATCGCGGCGGACCCGGGGCGCGCCGCGGTCGAGGCGCGGGCATGGGGACCCGGCGCGACCTGGGTGCTCGACCGACTGCCGGCGCTGGTTGGCGCGGAGGACGACCCGAGCGGGTTCGAGCCCGGCCTTCCGCTGGTCGCGACACTGGCGAAACGGTTCGCCGGATGGCGGGTGTGCCGCACCGGGCGGGTTTTCGAGGCGCTCATGCCTGCGGTCCTCGAGCAGAAGGTCACGTCGAAGGAGGCGTGGCGGTCCTGGCGGGAGCTGGTGTGGAGGTTCGGCGAGCCTGCGCCCGGGCCAGGCCCGGCACCGGTCACTCTCCGGGTGCCGCCCGACGCGGCGACCTTGGCGGCCTTACCGTCGTGGGAGTGGCACCGCGCCGGCGTGGGGCCAGACCGCATGCGGACCCTCGTCCGGTGCGCCCTGCTCGCGGAAACGCTCGAGCGGACCCTGGATCTCCCGCCCGCAGAGGTCGAACGCACGTTCCGCACCATCCCGGGCGTCGGACCGTGGACCGTCGCGGAGGTGCTTCAGCGGGCGCACGGGTGTCCCGACGCGGTGTCGGTCGGCGACTTCCACCTGGCCAAGGCGGTGGGGTGGGCGCTGGCCGGCCGGCCGTACGACGACGAAACCATGCTGACGGTCCTCGCCCGCTGGCCTGGTCACCGCTACCGGGTCACCCGGTTGATCGAACTCGCCGGGATCATGCCTCCGCGCCGCGGCCCTCGCTTCGCCCCCCGCGACTACCGCAGCCTCTGACCCCCGTGATCATGATCGTGATCATGAAGATTTTGCGGCGTATAGACGACTTTCCTTCATGATCATCGGCCGGCGCGGCGGGCCCGCGGGAGGGCGCGGCGTGCCCACGTGAGAACAGGCCGCGTTCCCTCCCTTCAGGGAAGTGCGGCGCCGATGGCGAGCATGCCGACGGACTCGGCGTCGGCGGGAAGGATCGACCGGACAAGCGCCGCACCGAACCGCTCGGCGGGGATCCAGACCGAACCCACTCCCTCGACCGCACACGCCAGTGTTAGCCGCTCGCGGATCCCACCCAGTGCGAGGAGGGCCGCGGTACGACCGGCCGATTCGTGCGTACGGACGTACGCCACGGCGACGTACGCCGCCGACGTCGGTAGGCCGACCACGTCGAGCAGGGGTTTGCGGACCTCCGCGTCGTCGACCTCCGCCAGCCCCCAGTCACGCGTACTGGAAGCGCCTCGCCCGGTGGGGACACGGAGCACGGCAACCGCCTGGCGTACGGCATCGACGTCGACCGGCGCGTCGGCGAGCCTGTCCGGGAGCGCGTCTGTGAGCCCGTCGCGCGGGCGGGAACGCACAGCCTCCCGGCCGGCCTCCCGGGTGCCGAGCCGGAACATGTCCTCCTCGGCCGTACGCACGAGAGCCCGCACCCCCGGCCCGTCTTCCTCCGTCACCAGCGCAGCGAGCCCGCGGATGATCGCCACCGGCACCTGCGCGATCTTGCCCTTCACGAGCTCGGCGGCACCGGCCAGCTCGTCGCCGTGCGCGGGTGCGGTGACGGCGAGTTCGTTGCCATGGGCGTCGTGCCGGCCGCGGTGGCTGTCGATGACGCGGACGCCGGCGGCGCCGATCGCGAGGTCGGTTTGACCCAAGCGCCACGGACGCCCGAACGTGTCGGTGATGAGCACGCCGACCGTGACGCCGAGGCGTTCGGACAGCGCGGTACGCAGGGCACGCGCGGAGCCGTCCGGGTCGACCGGCAGGAGGAGTACGCTCCCGGCCGCGACGTTGGACGCGTCGACGCCGGCGGCCGCCATGACGAACCCGTGCCGGGTCTCGACGATCCGCATCGCTCCGCGTTCGGCGACGACCCGCACGGTCTCGGAGCGGATGGCGTCGGCCCGCATCGCTGCGACCTGCAGCGGATCGACTGCCGCGTCGTCGGCCGCCGCGATGGTCCGGTCCTCGGCCTTGCTCACGATCTTGCTCGACACCACCACGATGTCGTGGTCGCGCAGGTCCACCGTGTGGGCGGCGATGAGTCCGGCCAGATCCGCACCGGCCTCGACCTCTGGCATCCCGAGGACCGGCCGGATCACCACCTCGCCCTGGTGCGCGCCGGAGCTCACCGGCGTACCTTCTCGGCGAGGTCGAGCGTGGCCCGTGCCATCGCGGCGGCGGCCGGCACGTCGGTCATCAGCAGCGGGAGCGCGCGGGCGGCGATCCCGGCCTGCTCGATCCGGGGGACCGCATGGGCGTCGCGTTCGTCGACCAGCCAGCCGTCGAGCAGCCCACCCGAACGCCGGCCACCGAAGTGCATGGCGACGCCCGCCGCGGAGGTGTCGACGCCGATCGCCGGCAGCAGCTTGTCGGCCATCCCGCGAACCGGCGCACCGCCCACGATCGGCGACAACCCGACTACCGGCGCCGGAGCGGCGAGGACAGCATCCCGAACACCCGGCACGGCGAGGATGGGCCCGATGCTCACGACCGGGTTCGACGGCGGCAGCAGCAGCAGGTCCGCCGAGGCGATCGCGTCGAGGACCCCGGGCGCCGGCTCCGACGTCTCGATCCCGTCGAACCACACGTCGACGACGGGCAGCTCGGCGTGGTGGCGTACCCAGTACTCCTGGAAGTGCAGCCGCCGCCGCCCGTCCGGTTGGTCGGGATCCTCGACGACCACGTGGGTCTCGACCCGCTGGTCGGTCATCGGCACGAGCCGGACCGGAAGGTTCCAGCGCGCCGTGAGCGCCGCCGTGGCCTCCGAGAGCGTCCGGCCCTCGTCCAGGAGGGCGGTCCGCACCAGGTGGGTGCCGATGTCGCGGTCCCCCAGGCCGAACCACGACGGCGTGGCGTCGTACGCCTGGATCTCGGCGAGCGCGTTCCAGGACTCGTCGGCGCGACCCCAGCCCTTCGCCTCGTCGTTGCCGCCGCCGAGGGTGTACATCACGGTGTCGAGGTCGGGCGAGACCCGCAGACCGTAGAGAGTGAGATCGTCGCCGGTGTTGCCGATGACGGTGATCTCGGCTTCGGGTGCCTGGGCGATGAGACCGCGGAGGAAGCGCGCAGCTCCGATGCCGCCGGCCAGAACGGTGATCCGCACGCAGACCAGTGTGCCCCCTCCCGCCAACTCGCCGGCAGCCGCCAGATCGTCCCCTTCGACCCACACCTCCTGGCCGGAGCCGTGGCGGGGGGCATGGCTGCGGGAACGTGTCCGATGTGGAAGGCTTCCGTGCGACATCACCACCATGAGGGGGTAGCACCGTGGTTTCGGAGACAACCAAGCCCCAACGCGAGCTGTTCGCGTGGGTGCTTGTAGGCGCCGGTGTGGTTCTGGGCGTCGTGGCCGTCCTGCTTCTGGTCGGCGACGGCGAGTTCACGCTGAAGGCGTTCAGCTTCCAGGATCGCTTCGTCTCGCCGGTCCTCGTCGGGATGCTCGTCCTCGCGGTCGTCCTCGTCACCCACGTCGGCGAACCGACCGCCAACGCGCGCGTCCTCACCCTGATCGTGCTGGTGACGCTCATCGTCATGGGCCTCCTCGGCGTGGTGATGTGGGCCTCGGCGCTCGGCGTCGATAGCTCCATCA
The DNA here is from genome assembly GCF_040120725.1 of Actinopolymorpha sp. B9G3. NCBI lineage: Bacteria > Bacillati > Actinomycetota > Actinomycetes > Propionibacteriales > Actinopolymorphaceae > Actinopolymorpha > Actinopolymorpha sp. B9G3. Next base: position 321,225 of record NZ_JBEEAB010000003.1, read on the forward strand.
ACGAAGCCGCCGGACCGTTCGGCAAGTGGTCGCGTTTCGGGCAGCAGGTCGCCTATCTCGCGGTGCTGGGTGGGGCACTGCTGTTCGTCATCTCGTCGTTCAAGGCGCTCCCGGCACCGGCCGCCAAGCCGGTCTTCCACGGGCAGCCGCAGGGGCAGCCGGGTCAGTTCGGCCAGTACGCGGGTCAGCCCTACGGCGCCCCACCGCAGGGGTACGGCGCCGCCGGCTACGGCCAGCAAGGTCCCCAGGGTCAGCAGGCGGGCCCGCACGACTATGCGGCCGTCGCCCAGGCCGGCCAGCAGGGCCAGCAGCCTTTCGGCCAGCAGGACTATTCCCAGCAGGGATACCAGCAGGCGCAGTACCCGTCGCCTGGCCAGGAGGCGGCTCAGGACCCCGCGGCCTATGTGTCTGCCGGGCAGGCATTCGGCCAGCAGGGTGGCCAGGAGTCCGCGGGGTACGTCTCCGCCGGCCAGGCACCTGGCCAGCAGGGCGGCCACGACTCCGCGGGCTACGTCTCCGCCGGCCAGGCGTTCGGCCAGCAGGCGGGCACGGAGCAGTACGCCGGAGGCGAGCAGGGCCAGGCGAGCCCGCAGTACCCGCAGCAGCAGTACGCGGGCCAGGACCACGCGCAGCAGGGATACGGTCAGGACCAGCAGGGCTACGCGCCGGACCAGCAGATGCAGCAGGGCTACGGTCAGGACCCGCAGCAGCAGGCCTACGGACAGCCGGGCTATGGCCAGCAGCAGTACAACCCCTACGCCGGGTACCACCAGGACCAGCAGGGCTACGCGCCGGACCAGCAGGCGCAGCAGGCCTACGGTCAGGAACAGCACCAGGGCTTCGGGCAGGACCAGCAGGGTCAGCAGGGCTACGGCCAGGATCAGCAGCAGGCCTACGGCCAGGATCAGCAGCAGGCCTACGGCCAGTACGGCACTTTCGGCGCCCAGAGCTACCAGACCCCCGGACAGCCGTACTCCGCACCGGCGACGGACCAGCCCTACCCGGGATACGCCCACCAGGACTTCAACTCCTACGGTCAGCAGTACGCCCAGGGTGACCAGGGCGGCCGGACTGAGGGTGTCGACCAGACCGCGTTCCTCCGTCCGGACAGCCCGGCCACGGGCGCGGCGGGCGAAGGGGTGGACCACGGCGGATCGGACGCCAACGGTTCCGGGATGCTGGCGCGCGGTTCGACTGGCCAGGACGCCGGTCGTGACGAGGCGCCCGAGCAGGGCGGAGGCGAGAGCACCGGCCGTACCCCAGGGCAGACCGAGGGTGACTCATCCGATCGTGATCGACCCCAGGGTGAAGCTGGGCAGCAGGGCTGGTGGTCGCAGCCGCCGAGGTGAGCGCGGAGCATCCGTATCCCTCGACGCAAGGTTTGCCGGACCGGGCCGAAAGTCCCTACTTCGAACCAGCCGGCCTGGTACGTCACAGACACGCCGGATTTGCGTGGGTCGCGTATAGCAGACAACGAGTTGACTTCACGGTATTTCCGGCATGTAATTTCATCAGTGTCATTCGCACTCTTCCGGGGTAGCACCTGAAGCGTGGGACATGAGCAGAGTTCGGGAGTCCGGTGGGAGACCGTGCGGTCGGCCGGCTGGATGGATATCCGAGCAGAGAAGCAGTCAACGGGGATTGAATCCACGGACACGTGGATCGAGGAGGCGAGGACCGTGGCAGAGCCGAGCCTGCTGCACGGCGGCGCCGAGGAAGAGCTCAGCTGGCAGGAACGCGCCCTGTGTGCGCAGACGGATCCAGAGGCGTTCTTTCCGGAGAAGGGTGGCTCCACCCGCGAGGCCAAGAAGGTGTGCATGGTGTGTGACGTGCGCGCCAACTGCCTGACCTACGCGTTGGAGCATGACGAACGCTTCGGCATCTGGGGTGGGCTCTCGGAGCGAGAACGTCGGCGGATGAAGAAACGCGCCGGGTAGGGCGCACGAGCAGAGACCTGGACCGCGCTGTCCGGCCTCACCGGGACAGCAGCCGGATCGTTCGCGCTGACTCGGGCCCGGATCTGACCTGCGGGTCGGATCCGGGCCCGAGCCGCACCGCCGCTCTGCGTCGCCCGACACTCTCGTCGAGTTCGACACGACTGGTGGTGCGAGCCTTGCGGCGATCGCCCGGGACTGCCACGGTCGGGCTCCATATGTCGTGACCGTCGCGTAGTGTGTGGCCTTGCATCGGCCCCCAGCCCCGACGAGGTTCAGCGTCCCGTATGAGCGCGCATCCCGGCCATCAGGCGCCCGTGCCTGCGATCGTCACCGCCGTGGTCGTCGCGCACAACGGAACGCAGTGGCTGGGCGAGCTGGTCACCGGGCTTCGTGACCAGCGCCGCAGGCCCGATCGCGTGGTCGCCGTCGACACCGGAAGCCGCGACGGTTCGCGGGAGCTTCTCGCAGAGACCTTCGGGCACAGCGTCGTCATCGACGCTCCGGCCCGCACCGGTTTCGGCGCCGCCGTCGACCAGGCTGTACGCATACTTCCGCCGGCTCAGCCCGGTGAGTGGTTGTGGTTGCTCCACGATGACTGCGCACCCGCTCCGGAAGCCCTGTCGGCACTGTTGCGGCTTGCGGCGGAGGTGCCCTCGGCCGCCGTTCTCGGGCCGAAGCTCCGCGAATGGCCGAACGGCCGTCGGCTGATCGAGTTCGGCGTCACCATCGCCGGCAGCGGCAATCGCGAGACGGGGTTGGAGTTCGGCGAGTACGACCAGGGCCAGCACGACACCGTCCGCGACGTCCTCGCGGTCAGCACCGCCGGCATGCTCGTCCGCCGCGACGTCTTCGAGCGGCTGGGCGGATTCGACCAGCGGTTCGGCCTCTACCGCGACGACGTCGACTTCGGGTGGCGCGCCGTTCGCGCGGGTCACCGGGTCATGGTCTGTCCCGAAGCCCTCGTCTTCCACGCCGAAGCGAGCTTCCGCGGAATCCGCCGGACGCCCGCGGTCTCCGGGCGCCCGCGCCGGGTCGACCGACGCAACGCGATGCACACGCTCCTCGTCAACTCCGCGTTGTGGCTGGTCCCGTTTGTCGCGCTCCGGCTCGCCATCGGGGCGGTGTCGCGCGTCCTCGCTCTGCTGATCGCGAAGTGGCCGGACGCGGCGTACGACGAGTTCATGGCGGCGGTCGGTGTGTTCTCGCGGCCGGACCTGATCATCGTCGGTCGTCGCCGCCGCGCGAAGTTCCGGCGGGTGTCGCACCGGGTGATCCGCCGGTTGATGCCGCCGCCGTGGATCGGGCTCCAACATGCGTTCGACGCTCTGCTCGCCCTCGTGAGCGTGCGGACCGGCACCCACGCGGGCTCGGCAAAGCGGGTCCGCCGGCCGGTCGAGTCGGGGCCGGTCGCGGAGGAGGCGGAGGACCTCAGCGAGGAAACTCCGGGCGTCCTGCGCTGGCTCGTCACCCGACCCCCGGTGCTCCTGTTGCTCGCGCTGGTGATCCTGGCCGTCGCGTCGGCGCGCGACCTCCTGGGTGGCGGGTCACTCGGCGGTGCGGCGCTGTTGCCGGCTCCGGCCAGTGTCGTCGACCTGTGGCAGCGCTACGTCGAGTCATGGCATCCGGTCGATCTGGGCAGCGACCGGGGCGCCCCGCCCTACCTCGCCGTGGTGGCGATCCTCTCCACGGTCCTGGCCGGGAAGGTGTGGCTCGCTGTCGACGTCCTGATTCTCGGCGCGGTGCCGCTCGCCGGCCTCACGTGTTTCCTCTTCGCCCGGTCGGTAGTGGGCTCCCAGCCACTCCGGCTGTGGATGGCCGGAACGTACGCCCTGCTCCCTGCCGTGACGGGCGCGATCGCCGGCGGCCGGCTCGGTACCTGCGTCGCCATCGTCGTCACGCCGCTCCTCGGCATCGCCGTGCTCCGGATGGTCGGCGCCCGTCGCACCATGGTGGGTTCCTGGAACTCCGCCTGGGCGGCCGGTCTGCTGCTCGCCGTCATGGTGGCGTTCGTCCCCGCGGCCTACGGGGTCGCCCTCCTCTTCGGCCTGGCCGTCTCGATCGGCCCGTGGCTTCGCCACAGCGGTTCCCGCGGCCGGGTGGCACTCGCGCTGGCCGTCCCGCCGGTGGCGCTGGTCCCATGGCTGCCCACCCTGGCCGACAACCCGCGGTCGCTGCTGGGCGAGGCAGGGATCGCCTCCCCGGGCCTCGCGGACAGCCAGTTCGCTCCGATGTCACTGCTGTTCGGCAGCCCCGGCGGTCCGAACGCCGCACCGACGTGGATCTACGCCCTGCTCCTCCTCGTGGCTCTCACCGCCATCCTCCGCCGCGACCAGAGCCGCGGCGTCCTCGCGGCCTGGTTGCTGAGTCTCGTCAGCCTCGCCGTGGGGCTGGTACAGAGCCGCCTGGTTCTGCAGGCCGAGTGGATCTCCACGCCGGTGCCCTCCTGGCCGGGTCTCGCGGCGGCACTGATCGCTCTCGGCTGGATTCTCGCGATCGGGCAGGCGGCCGACGGGGCCACAAGGGTCTTCAGCCAGCACAGCTTCAGCTGGCGCCAGCCGGTTGCGGGGCTGCTCGCGGTCGTGGCGTTCACCACCCCGGTCGTCGCCGCCGGCTGGTGGCTGATCCGTGGTGCCGACGGGCCGCTGGACCGTGCCCCGGCTTCCGCCGTACCTCCGTACATCCGGAACGCGATGCACTCGAAGACCCACCCGCGCACGCTCGTCATCCAGGCCGACGGCGGAACGGTCTCCTACGCCACGCTCCGCAACTCTGTCTCCCGACTCGGAGATGGCGAGGTCGGCGCGAGCACGACGACCCTCGCGGGTCTCGACGCCATCGTGGGTGACCTGCTGAGCGACGCCCAGCATGACTCGGTCGCGGCGCGTCTTGCCGGCTACGGGGTCGGGTACGTCTATCTCCCGCCGCCGGCGGACACGCGCTCGGTCGAACGGCTCGACACGACCCCGGGTCTGTCCAGGGCGAGCGCGCCCCGGGGTGCCGCAGCGTGGCAGGTCGACCTCCCAGCCGGCGCCGCTCGTGTCGTCGCCGGGGACGGAGCGGGAGCCGGGGACGGGAACGCCGCGGCGACCGACGGCCTCGGACAGATCCTGAGACACGACGACCGCCGGGGAACTCTTTCGGTCCCGGCCGGTCCGTCAGGGCGGCTGCTCGTCCTCGCGGAAGCCGCCGACCCGGGCTGGCAGGCCGACCTCGACGGGCAACCCCTGCGCCCCGCCCGGTACGACGGCTGGGCCCAGGCGTTCGAGCTGCCCGCTGAGGGCGGGTTGCTGAGGCTGTCGCACGTGGCCGCGATGCAGGGCGAGCTGCTGGTCGTGCAAGGTGCGCTCATCCTGCTGTTCCTGATCTTCGCCCTGCCCACCCGCGCCCGCGCACGCTATCCCGGCGCCGATGCCGGGTCTGGCCGGCGCGGCGGAGGTCGGGGACGAAGTGACGCTCGGGGCGGGGGCCGGTCCGGACGGCGATCGCTCGTCCAGGGGCGGGCCGATACCCCCTCGAGGGCAGCCAGGCAGCCGGTGGGCGACCGCCCGGGCGACCCGGCGAACCCGAGCGAGCCGCGCGACCCGACCAATCCGGCTGGGCGTCCGAGGCGACCTCGTGAGGGGGTACGCCCGTGAACCGCGTCGTGATCCGTCTCGGTCTCGTCATCGGCGTCCTCGCCGCGCTCGTACTGGCGGCCAACCTCCTGCCCAGCGGACAGGGCCCGGCGACAACCGCCCTGCAGGCCACTCGGTTGCCGCTCGAGCGCGCGACGTTCATCTGCCCTGAATCGAGCTTCGCCAAGGGTTCGACATCGACCGATGTCGCGGCGGTCGCGGCGTCGGGACAGGGATCGCTGCTCGATGCCGGCCTGCGGATCGCCCGCGGCAATGCGAAGCCCCGACTCGACCTCACGCCTCTTGGCACCCGCACGCCGTTGGCGTCCGGTGACCGGCGCGAACGTCTCGTGACGTATGCCGTACGCAAGCCCAAGGAACCCCCGGTCGTCGTGTCCGCACAGGGTTCGATCGCTCCAGGCACCACCGCCGGCCAGATCACGCGGACCGGCGAGGGCCCGCTGCGAGGTCTGGCGGAGTCCGCGTGCACAAGTCCGGGGTCGGAGTTCTGGTTCGTGGGCACGAGCAGCCAGCTCGGACGGCACGGCCGGGTCTACCTCACCAACACCGACAACGCCGACGCCCAGGTCGAGCTGCGGCTCTATGACGAGAACGGTCCTGTCGACGCCGACAGCATCCACAGCCTCGCCGTCAAAGCCCGCAGCCAAGCGGTCGTCGAACTCGACCAGCTCGCCCCGACCAGCAAACGCCTCGCGGTGGCCGTGGTCAGCACCCGCGGCCGTGTTGTCGCCGCACTTCGCGATGACGCGCTCGAAGGCGAGACTCCGGTCGGCGTCGACTGGGTTCCCACGGCGGCGCGACCCGGGCGGGACGTGGTGATCCCCGGCGTCGCGCCCGGCCGGGGCGAACGGGTCCTCAGCATCGTCGCTCCCGGCGACTCGACCGCGAGCGTCGACCTGTCGGTGCTCGCCGCCGAAGGCAGCTTCCAACCCGCTGAACTCGGTCGTGTCGACGTCAAGCCCGGCACGGTGGCGGAGGTACGCCTGGACAGCGCGACCCAGCGGCAGGCCGCCGCGATCCGCCTCACCTCCGACGTCCCCATCACCGCCACGATGCGTAGTCAGCTCGGACCGAGCACCGGGGTCCGCGACGTCGCCTACACCGCGGCGTCCCGCTCACTGTCCGGTCCGGCGGTCGTCCCGGTCACGCTCGGCGGTCCGGACCATACGGCGACGCTTGTGCTGTCGACGCCGGGAAGCCGGGCGGTCCGGGCGAGTGCCGAACTCTCCGACGCCGATGGCCGGTCGCTCGGCTCACAGAAGCTGGTCGTGAAGCCGGGCAGGACGATCGCCGTCACACTCACCCCGTCGAAGAAGGTGGACCGCTACGTCCTCGTCGTACAGCCCGAGGACGGCGGCCCGCTGTACGGCGCGAGGTTTCTCGTGGAGGCGGCGGGCGACGGTCCGATGATGTCGGTCTGGCCCCTCGCGTCAGGAGAGACCACAGCCATCCGTCCGGTGACCCGCGCCGATCTCGGTACGGGTGTCGGCACGGGGCCGACTCCGGACGCGCTCTTCCAGTAGCGAAGCCGCCTCAGTCCTCGCCGTAGGCCGGGTCGACCTCGTCCGGGCTCAGGCCGAGAAGTTCGGCAACCTGCTCCACCACGACATCGTGGACAAGCGAGGACAGATCGGACGTACCGGCCGCGCGGAGCTCGATCGGCCGGCGGTAGACCACGACTCGGTGCGGTTCCCCGGTGGTGGAAGTGTGCGCGGACCCGAGTGGCACATCGTCCCCCGCGGTCCGGCGCGGGTCGGGGACCTCCTCGACGGCGAACTCCACGCCGTCGAGCTCGTCGGCGAACCGGCGTTCGAGCGCCTCGACGGCATCGAGGACCAGCTCGTCAAAGCGTTCGGCGCGACTCCGCGTCACCGGGACTCCGGCAGGCGCCAGGGGCCCTCGGATGGCGAGCGGACCGCGCATCCCGCGGCCGTGTCGGTCGCGGCGACGCGTGGGGTGGTCAGGTAGGCCGGCACCGTGACCGGGACGTGAGACCCGCGTCTCGGCGGGTGGCAAGGGGTAGCCGGGCGAACCCTCGGGCGACCCGGCTTCGTGCTGCGGTCCGAACACCCTCCGAGCTTAGAGCCTGGAACCGGGCAGTCGCCGTTCCTGGGCGTGCCGTGTTCCGTCGCAGGAAGGCCGTCCCCGCGGGGAATGATCACGTATGCGTGATCATTCCCAACGACACGCGGCAAGTTCACCGCGCATCGTTGCGAAGTGCCACCCATCGCGATCAGGTGACGGCGGGATGGCTGAATCCGGGCGAAACGGCCCCTGCGCCGAGCCGGTGACCTGGCTGATCCGGGTCGTCCCGCACGATCATGCGTGTTCGGGGGGACCTGCGGGGGTGCGGCCCGCTACCATCCGACTTCGTGGGCTCACTGCGGAAGTGTTCTCGGTCGGCGTGTGCGCGCCCTGCGGTGACGACGCTGACCTACGTCTACGCCGACTCCACCGCGGTGCTCGGCCCCCTGGCGACCTATGCCGAGCCGCACTGCTACGACCTGTGCTCCCAGCACTCCGAGCGGCTCACGGTGCCCCGCGGCTGGGAGGTCATCCGGCTCGCCCCGGACCCCGAGTCGCTGCGCCCGTCCGCCGATGATCTCGAAGCGCTCGCCAACGCCGTTCGCGAGGCGGCACGCCCCCGCGAGGGCGGCTCAGAGCCGGCCACCGAAGTCGGCCGGCGCGGTCATCTTCGCGTGTTGCGCAATCCTGACCGCTGACCGGTTCTGGCGGTGCCCCGCCGATAGGGTGGCGCTGTGCCCGATCTCGCAACGATCTTCAAGGCGTACGACGTCCGCGGCGTAGTTCCCGACCAGCTTGACGCGGGCGTCGCCCGCGCGGTGGGTGCGGCGTTCGTCGAGGTGCTCGACCATCCCGCGACGGTCGTCGTCGGTTACGACATGCGGGCGTCCTCGCCTGAGCTGGCGACGGCTTTCGCCGAGGGCGTGACGAGCCGCGGGACCGACGTCGTCGACATCGGTCTCGCCTCCACCGACGAGCTGTACTTCGCGAGCGGACACCTCCAGGCTCCTGGGGCGATGTTCACCGCGAGCCACAATCCACCGGAGTACGGCGGGATCAAGCTTTGCCGGTCCGGCGCCGCCCCGGTCGGTCAGGACACCGGCCTGGCCGAGATCAGGGCGCTCGCCGAGCAGGGCGGACCGCAAGGCGCCGCGCCGCACCAGGGCACCGTCACCCGGCAGGACGTACTGGCGGCGTACGCGGCGCACCTGCTGAGCCTGGTCGACGTCACCGGCGGTCGCCGGCTCACCGTCGTCGTCGACGCGGGCAACGGCATGGCCGGGCTGACGGTTCCGGCGGTGTTCGCCGACCTCGACCTGGAGCTCGTTCCTCTCTATTTCGAGCTCGACGGCACGTTCCCGAACCATGAAGCCAACCCGATCGAGCCCGCGAACCTCCGCGACCTGCAGGCCAAGGTCCGGGAGGTCGGCGCCGACGTGGGGCTGGCATTCGACGGGGATGCCGACCGTTGCTGGGTCATCGACGAGCGCGCCGAGTCGGTGCCGCCGTCGGCGATCACCGCGCTGATCGCCACCCGGGAGCTCGTTCGTGAGCCTGGCGCCACGATCATCCACAACCTCATCACCTCGCGCGCGGTGCCGGAGATCGTCCGCGAACGTGGCGGCGTGCCGGTTCGGGACCGCGTGGGCCATTCGTTCATCAAGGCCACCATGGCCAAGACCGGGGCGATCTTCGGCGGGGAGCACTCGGCGCACTTCTACTTCCGCGACTTCTGGCGGGCCGACTCCGGCATGCTCGCCGGGCTGCACGTGCTCGCGGCTCTGAGCGCGCAGGACGCACCCCTGTCGCACCTGATGGCGGCGTACGACCGGTATGCCGCCTCCGGTGAGATCAACAGCCGCGTGAAGGACCAGGCCGGCACCCTGGCCCGGGTCAGGAAGGCGTACGCCGGACGCGAAGGCGCCACCATCGACGAGCTCGACGGTCTCACGGTCGGCGACGCCGACTGGTGGTTCAACCTGCGCCCGTCCAACACCGAGCCCGTGCTCCGGCTCAATGCCGAGGCTGTCGACAAACCCACCATGGAACGTGTCCGCGACGAGGTTCTCGGCCTCATCTCGTCCGGCACGTCCTAGGCGCTCCACCCCACGGACGCCGGCCGCATCCGCATTCCCGAAGGGACGAACGACGGTGAACCTCGACGCCGCACTGTTGGAGATCCTCGCGTGCCCCGCGTGCAAGTCACCGCTGGAGGTCGACGATCCGGCGGGTGAGCTCGTGTGCACCAACGCCGACTGTGCGTTGGCCTATCCCGTCCGTGACGACATCCCGGTCCTCCTGGTCGACGAGGCGCGCAAACCTGGTGGGACCTCTGACGCCGCGGCGGAGGCTGGCGGCGCGGACGCCGGTGGTGCGGACGCCGGTGCCGGCACCGCCGAGACCGCAGCCGCCAACACCGACACCAGCGCCGACGCCGGGAGTGACACGGACGGATCCGGCAACGGCCAGAGCAAGGACTGAAACGCTGTGAGTACGGACACCTTCGACGACTCCCGCCTCGACGACGCGGAGGCGCTCGCGCACGCCGACGAGGTGCTGCGTCACCTCGCCGAGGCCGGCGCCCGCGTACGCCGCGAGGCCGACGCCGCCAAGGAGGTCGCCTGCGACCTCGTGGGACAGGGGAGGCCGCGGGCAGTCGTCGCGGCCGGTGCTGACGCTCGACTGCTCCGTGCCGTCCTCGAGCCCTGGTGTCCGGTGCCGTTCGTCGCATGGCCCGGACCGGGCCTGCCCGGGTGGGTGGGCGCCCTGGACCTCGTGGTCGTCCTTGCCCCCACCGGCGGTGACCCGGAGACCGCGTCGGCGGTTCATGACGCCGTACGTCGGGGAAGTTCCGTCCTGCTCGCGGCCCCTCAGGAGTCGCCGCTGGCCGAGGCGGGGCAGGGACGCGACACCACCCTGATCCCCGCGCAGACCGGTGACCCGCTGGCGCTGGCTGTCGTCGTCCTGCAGCTTCTGCACGTGCTCGAGCTCGGCCCGGAGGTCGCGGCCGAGTCCGTCGCGCTGGCGCTCGACGACGTCGCGTCACGGTGCTCGCCGTACGCCGACCTCGCGGCCAACCCGGCGAAGGACCTCGCGCTGGTCCTCGCCGACGCGCTCCCGCTCGTCTGGGGCGGCTCAGTGCTGGCCGCCCGAGCGGGGCGCCGGGTGGCGGAGACCCTGCGTCGTGCGTCCAACCGGCCCACGCTGGCCGCCGATGCCGACCACCTCATGCCGGTCCTGGAGGGTTCGGCACCGCGCGACGTGTTCGCCGATCCGTTCGCCGACGCCGAGGCTCCGACGCTTCGCTCCGCGCTCTTCGTTCTCGACGACGGGGCGGAGCAACCGACCATCCGTGAAGCCCGGGGCCGGCTCCTCGCCACCGCGGAGTCGCATGGCATTCACACCCGTACGCTCAGCTGGACCGAGGGCCCGGAGGTCGCCCGCTACGCCGCCCTTCAGGCGCTCGGGACCTATGCCGCGGTCTACCTCGCGGTCGGCCTTGGTCGCTACATGCCGGCACCGTGACCTGAACTAAGGACACCATGCAGCTTCTCGACAACCCGATCCAGCCGTACGCCTGGGGTTCGCACACCGCCATCCCGGAACTTCTCGGCGTGGAGCCGTCCGGTAAGCCGCAGGCGGAGCTGTGGATGGGTGCTCATCCCGCCGCGCCGTCGCGCATCAGTGGCACGTCGACGTCTCTCGTGGACCTGATCGCCGCCGACCCTGCCGGGGAGCTGGGGGCGGCGTGCCTGGCGGAGTTCGGGCCCAGCCTGCCGTTCCTGATGAAGGTGCTGGCCGCCGGAGACCCGCTGTCGTTGCAGGCCCATCCCGATCCGGTGCAGGCGAAGGAGGGCTACGAACGCGAGAACGCCGACGGCATTCCCCTGGACGCGCCGCACCGCAACTACAAGGATCCCTCGGCCAAACCGGAGATGATCTGTGCACTGACTCCGATCGAGGCGCTGATGGGATTCCGGCCGCCGGCCGAGACGCTCGCGGTCGCGGACGCGCTCGGTGTCGCGGCGCTGGACCCGCTGCTGGCCGTGCTGCGGGAGCAACCCGACGGTGAGGGTCTGCGGGCGGTGTTCACGCTGCTGATGACCGCGCCGGCCGACCAACAGCGCTCGGTGGTGGCAGCGGTCCTCGACGCCTGCCGGGTCAGGCAGGACGAGCTCGAGACCGCCCGGTTGGTGGTGCGGCTGGCCGAGCGGTATCCGGGTGATCCGGGCGTGGTGGCCGCCATCCTGCTCGACCACGTCCACCTTGCACCGGGGGAGGCTGCCTACCTGCCACCCGGCAACCTGCACGCCTACCTCGAAGGCGTCGGTGTCGAGCTCCTCGCCAATTCCGACAATGTGCTCCGGGGCGGTCTGACGACCAAGCACGTCGACCTGCCCGAGTTGCTCCGCGTCCTCGACTTCACACCGGGCTCGACGCGGATCCTCACGGTCGACGCGGACGGCGACTTCGACACACCCGCACCGCAGTTCCGGCTGGCGAGGCTCGAGGTGGCGGGCGGGACGGAGATCACTCTCGCCCCGGCGGGACCGCAGATCCTGCTGTGCGTCGAGGGGAACGTCGTCGCGCGTAGTGAGCTGGGCAAGGTGGGGTTGACCCGCGGTCATTCCGCGTACGCCGGTGCACGGGAGGGCGTCGTCTCCCTGGCGGGGGAGGGCACGGTGTTCCGCGCCACCTCCGGACTCCGCTGAGCTCTGTCGCCCCCAGTGCACGAGCGGCCGAGGCCGCCACGATCGACCCGACCTCCACATCCGTCACCCAGCCGTTTCCCGCGTCCCACGGACGGACGGGTGGCACGGGACACGGAACGACTCCTAAGTTGGACGCTTGCTGTTTGAGTTGCTACCGTGTATCTCGTACAGGAGCTGTTCGAGATAAGGAACTGGGATGTCGGAGATCCAGCGACCGCGGCGCGCCGACGCCGAGCGGAACCGGGAGGCGATCCTGGACGCCGCGATGCGCTGCCTCAGTGTCAACCCCCGAGCCAGCATGGCGGCGATAGCCGCGGGGGCCGGCGTCGGCCGCGTCACGCTGTACGGCCACTTCTCCTCGCGTGGCGAGGTCATCGAGGCGGCGTTCGCCCGGGCGATGACCCGGGCTGAGGCGAGCCTTTCGGGTCTCGCCCTCGACGGCGAGCCGTTTGACGCGCTCGAGCGGCTGGTCCTCGCCTCGTGGCGGATCGTCGACGAGTCTCGGCTGGTCCTGCAGGCCGCAGAGGAGGAACTGGGGCTCGACACCGTCAAGCGGCACCACGCCGAGTCGATGGAACGTGTGCGTGGCCTGGTGCGCCGGGGCCGGCGCACTGGTGCCTTCCGCAAGGACCTGCCGGCGGACTGGCTGGTCACCTGCTACTACGCCGTGCTCCACGGCGCGGCCGAGGAGGTGCGATCCGGACGCCTCGCCCAGGCCGGCGCCGACCAGGTGGTGTGGCGAACCATCGACGCCCTCTTCCGCCCACCCGCGAAGCGGGCCGCACGTGGGGTGGACCGATGAAAGCGGCGGTGCTCGGTGCGTACGGTGCTGTGGGTCGACGTCTCGCGGTCGAGGCAGCCACCCTCGGGCACGCGGTCACGGCCGTCGGCCGCGATGGCACCCGGTTGTCCGGCGTCCCCGCGCACGATCACCTCCGACTGAGCATGACGGACCTGGCCGGTGTGCGCAGGATGGCGGCGGCCCACGATGTCGTGGTCAACGCGACCGGAGTCGAGGACTCGCAGTTGGCTCTCGCGAGCACGGAGGGCGGTGCGGCGTTCATGGACATCAGCGCCGAGCGCGACTATCTCGGCGAGTTGTCGCGGCTGGCACCCGCGCGCCCCATCGCCGCCGGCATCGGCCTGGCACCTGGGCTGACGAACCTGCTGGCAGTCGCCGCGTCGGGCGAGGGCCCTCTCCACATCGGCATCGTCGCTGGCATCGGCGAACCACACGGGGACGCGGCGCGCGCCTGGGTCTGGAGCGTCAGCGGTCGTCAGGTCACGTCCGGCGGGACCAAGCAGCGGGTCTATCGAACCGCCCGCCGGTTCGACGTACCAGGACTCGGCCGCCGCACGCTGCTTCGTGCCGGGTTCGGGGAGCAGGACCAGCTCGCCACGAGCCTGGACCGACCGGTGTCGACCTGGCTGGGTTTCGACCCCGCCTGGGCCACCGCCCTCCTCGCGGTCGCCGGCATCGCGCCGGGCGCTGCCGCGTACCTCGACCGGCTCAGCGGCCCGGCAGCGACCCTGCTTGCGCAGCGGGACCGGTGGACGGTCGTGGTCTCCGATGCGACCAGCACACGCGCGTGGGCGACCGGTCGGCGCGAGGTCGACGCCACGGCGACCGTCGCCGCGCTGTGCCTCGAACGCCTGGCGACCGCCCCGCCCGGGGTGTACGCCGCAGACGAGCTGGCACGTCTCGACGACCTCCGCGAAGGACTGTCCCGCGCGGGGATAGAGGTCGCCACGAATCCCTCAATCACCGAGAACAGGAAGGATCCACGATGACGACACCGTTCATCTTCGTCACCACCCACGAGGTCGACCCGCGGCGCCAGGACGAATTCCGGGCACTGACCGCGGAGTACACCGAGTTCGTACGCGCCAACGAACCGACCATGCTCGCGCATCACACCTACCTCGATCCCGAGCGGAGCGAGGTCTCCCTGGTCCAGATACACAAGGACGCCGCATCGGCCGACCGGCACCTTCAGCTGGTCGAGCCAATGCTCGCTCGAGCGGGCGAACTCAGCCGCCCGGTCAGAGTCGAGGTGTACGGCGAGCCAGGTCCCGTGGTCGCCAAAGCCCTCCGGGCCAACGCGGACCGTGGGGTTGTCGTGACCGTCTCGCCCGCAACCCTGCCCGGATTCACCCGGGCGGCCTGACGGGGGCTGGCGTGCGGTGGGGCTCGGCGCGCGCGTCGACCTTCACCGCACAGCCGTCCGTCACCCGAGACGGGGAGATGGGGTGAGGGTGAGATCCCGCGTCGGCCAGAGCCGGCGCCGGCGCCGGGCGGCGAGGTCCTCGACCCACCCGACGGCGACGATCGCCACCGCGATCAGGGGCCACGCCACCGCGAAGGAGAACCATGCCGAGTCGAGGGGCAACACCTCTTCGAACAGCGGAACGTCCCACATCGTGTCGATGACGAGAACACTGGCGACCAGCGCGACCTCGTGCCAGAGGTAGACCGTCACGGCGCGGGCGTTGAACAGGTTCACCGCCGCGGCCACGGGTCGCCAGCTGACGAGGTGCCCGAACCAGCGGCGCGGGTCGGGCCGGAATCTCAACAACAGCCAGACGAATCCGAGCGACCAGAACGCCTGGCCGAGCGGGATCTCACCCAGGTCGTACCCCTCCTCGGTGGGATGGGTGAACGCGAACCAGCCGCCGATCGCCATGCCCACCACCGCGAGTGTCGACACCCACGCGGCCGGCAGCCGGTCGACCAGGCCGTCACGGTGGGCGAAGCCGAGCAGCCAGCAGGCACCGAACGTCGCGAGGTCGGTGAGGTTGGTCGCCACGGTCTCCAAGCTCTCCGGCACGAACGACGACCCGGCCTGCGCGACGACCGCCAGGCCGAGAAATCCCAGCACCGACGCCCAGGGCAGCCGCCGGAACGTCGGCAGCAGCACGGGGGAGAGCAGGACGAACCAGACGTACGTACGCACGTACCACAGCGGTCCGGTCACCTGGAACGCCCACGCATTGGCGGGCGGGTCGGCGAGGGGCACGATCCAGAACAGCAGCCGCGACCACCACGCGAGACCGTCCTCCTCTCGTCCGGGGCCCCAACCGTGCAGCAGCATCGCGCCCACGACCAGCGCACCGAACAGCCAGAACGGCAGCAGCAGCCGCCGCATCCGACCGCGTACGACGCTGACCGCTGGGCGGTCGAGCGACCGCGCCATCAGCGAACCGGCCAGGGCGAACATCACGCCCATCGACGGGAAGAGCAGGCTGAGCCAGGCCCACCCGAAGGCGTGGTAGGTCACGACCCGGACCAGCGCGACGGCGCGCAACAGGTCGAGGTACGGATCCCGTTGCCGGCCATGCGCCGCCGCCGGCGGCACCGGAGAGGTCGCCGACATTGGCATCGTGGCGGTCATCAGGCGGACACCTTGTGCCGGGACGAAGGGCCGGCGGGCACGCCGACCTCACCGGTACGCCGGAGCTTGTGCCAGTAGAGGCGTCCCCCTGTCACCGCCGTGAGGCACGACTGCAACAGCACGAGGTACATCACCTGGCGATAGCACAGCTGCTGCAACGGCAGTGCCCAAAGAGGCCGCAGCTTCTCGCCGTCGAGCCGGAACGCATACACCGCACACGCCGCCTGCACACCGAGCACGCCGCACCAGATGAGCGCGGTACGCAACGGATCCTGGAAGAGCAGGCCGTAGAGGGTGAAGATGTCGATCAGTGGCGCGAACAACGGCATCAGCACCTGGAACACCGCCACCAGCGGCAGGCCCACCCGGCCGAACCGACCGGAGTGCCCGCGATCGAACACGGCCCGGCGGTGCTTCCACATCGCCTGCATCGTGCCGTAACTCCAGCGGTAGCGCTGCCGCCACAACTGGCTCAGCGTGCCAGGTGCCTCGGTCCAGGCCCGTGCGTGCTCGGCGTAGACGACGTCCCAGCCTGCGCGGTGCAGCGCCATCGTGACGTCGGTGTCCTC
This sequence comes from Actinopolymorpha sp. B9G3, assembly GCF_040120725.1. NCBI lineage: Bacteria > Bacillati > Actinomycetota > Actinomycetes > Propionibacteriales > Actinopolymorphaceae > Actinopolymorpha > Actinopolymorpha sp. B9G3. The sequence goes on from NZ_JBEEAB010000003.1 coordinate 337,495, forward strand.
GGCGAGCGTGTCGTCGCTCATCAGCCCCGCGTCGCGCAGGGCGGACCGGCGAAACGCGCCGACCGCACCGGGGATGCACGGCATGCAGCGCAGGACGTCGTACATCCTGCGGTCGAGGTTGAACCCCATGACGTACTCGATGTGCTGCCAACGGCCGATCATCGTGTCGCGGTTGCCGACCTTCGCGTTGCCGGCGACCGCGCCGATCCGTGCGTCCGCGAACGGCTTGATCAGCTCGCCCACGGTGGTGGGCTCGAAGACCGTGTCGCCGTCCATCATCACGATGATCTGGTGCGAGGCCCACGAGATCCCGGTGTTGAGCGCCGCCGCCTTGCCGGCGTTCTCCTGGCGTACGACGGTGACCGAGGGCAGGCCGAGCGCCTCCACGATGTCCGCCGTACCGTCGGTCGAGCCGTCGTCGACCACGATGATCTCGAGCGGATGCTCGCGGGGCGCCAGGGAGAGCACGGTGTTGGCGATGCATTCGCGTTCGTTGTAGGCGGGAACGATGATGCTGACCGGTTCGGTGACCGCGGGTCCCCAGGTGAAGCCCGGACTGTTGCGTTGCCGCGCGTGTCGACGGGCAAGCACGAGCATCGTCGCGAACCGGGTGAACATCGCGATGCCTACGAGCACGAGCAGCACGACCAGTGCCGGCACCAGCGCGTCGGAGATGGTGACCGCCCCGACGAGGGCGAGACCGCGCCAGCGTTCGAGGCCGGTGACGCCATGGTGGACGCTCTCAGCGCCCAGAGCCTCGGCCACCGTGGTGAACCGGTAGCCCTGGTCCTTCAGCTGGGGAATGAGGACGTCGAGCGCCGCGACCGTCTGAGACCGGTCGCCGCCGGAGTCGTGGAGGAGTACGACGGCTCCGTGGTCGTCGGACTTCGGTGTCGCGCGTTCGACGATCGCCTCGACGCCGGGCCGCTGCCAGTCGAGGCTGTCGGTGTCGTTGAACGCGGTGATGTAGCCCTTGGTCCCGAGGTACTCCACAACCGGCCAGGACAGGTTGTCGAGTGCATCTGCGAAGGAGGAGTACGGCGGGCGGAAGAGGGATGTCCTGATGCCCGCGGCCCCGGCGAGTGCGACCTGCGTCTGCGCGAGCTCGCGGTCGATGCGTTCCTTCGACTGGTAGACGAGGTCGGGGTGGGAGAACGTGTGGACCCCGATCTCCTGGCCCGAGTCCACGAGATCGCGGACTACCCCTGGATTCCGGGCCGCCATCTGCCCGACGACGAAGAACGTCGCGTGCACCCCGTGTTTCTCCAGCACCGCAAGGACCTTCGGCGTCCAGACGGGGTCCGGGCCGTCGTCGAAGGTGAGGACGACGGTCTTCGCCGGGATCTGGTGGTGGTGGGGCCGCGCGTGGGTCGTGTCGAGGATGGGCCCGCCCTCGAGCACCTTGGCGGGGACCCGGTCGTAGGCGACCGGCGGGTGGACGCGGTGGTCCGCGGCGAACTCACCGTGGACGTAGCCCTCGAGCAGCAGAACGCACAGGAACGCGACCAGGACGACGACGGGGGTGAGGCGCAGCCGCGGCACCCGCCATCGCGGGGTCGGCGGAATGCGAGGTGCCTGAGGGGGGTCCTGGTGTCGTGCGGGGTCCTGGTGTCGTGCCATGCGTTCCGACCGACCCAGCCCGAAGCGATGGCCGCTCACCCTGCCCGTCCATCAATGGGGGCCCCGACGGCGAACCACGGAACGGAGAACGTCGTGAGGGCGTCCAGAGTGCCGCCGAGGATCGGCAGTTCCGTCGTCTCGCCGCCTGCGCCGTCCTCCTCGCCCGTACCGCCGGAGGGCTCGCTGCCGCTCTCGCCGGGGTCGGTGTCCGGTGGCTCCGTGACGGTGGGAGTGGGCTCCGTGGTTGGTTCGGGCGTCGGCGTGACCGTCGGCTCCGGCGTCGGAGTTTCCGCGGGCTCGGGCTCCTCTGCACCGCCGCCCGACTCCTGCGGTGGGAGGTTCGGCTCCGCCGGATCCCTTCCTGGGCCGGGATTGGGCGCAGGTGCTGGCGCCGGCTTCGGTGCGGGGCCGCTCTTCGTCGGTAAAGCTGGTCCCCCGGTCGTCGTCGCTACCGGCTCGGCTCCCGGGTACGTGTCCCACGAGCCGACGGGTTCCGGTGCGGCCGGCACGGCTTCGTCTGCGGTGACAGCCTTCTTGGGCAGTGGCGCCGCCTGCGGCTTGTCAGGTTCGTCCGCGGGCTCGATGCGAAACGACGTCGACGGCACGCCGGGCAGGGGAAGGAGCGTGCTGGGAGCGATGGCGGCGGCGCCGACGAGGCTGAGGCCCAGCACAGTGGTGTAGGCCGCGCACAACCCGGTGACGCCAAACTTGACGAGGCGTACGACGCGGGCGCGGCGACCTGTCGAGTCGACGAATACCGGGTCGCGCTGTGTTTCGGCGCCTTCACCAAAGAATGCGTAATCGTTTGATGACGGTACGGAATGATGGACGTCATTGCGTGGACTGGGCACGACAGATCCCCCCGGATGTGTGCTCGAGAATCGCTCGATCCACTACGGGACGCGTAATGGAGACATGGTGTTGGTAGGAGAGTCGCTGGCTTGTCGTTGGCGTGATCATCTCGCCATCGATTGTTCAGACTAGGTGCGGCCAGACGCTTTTGTCGGACCTTTCGGAGAATTGCGTCTGGGGTATCAGTTCAGGCATTCGTGAGGTCGGCGCAGGTCGACCCAATGACCCGAATTGTGGCGAGCTGGTGGCCGTGTCGAACTGCGAGGCTGGCGGTCGCGATCCATTCAAAATGGCGGATAACGGGTGAAGGGCGGGACTTTTGTCACGAGTTCGGCCGGGCATTGGTCCAACCGCCGTGGTGGTCTGATTGCACACCGTGGTGGTCGGTGAATAATGAGCGAGATCGCCGTGGGGATGGAGAGAGCGGGTGATAATCCGAGGGTCTGCACAGCTATTGCGGAAAGCAACGTGAATTGCACGTCGGGTGACTGAAAGGCATTCGAAGTGTCAGGGGCGACGGGTTTCCTGGCTACCGCGAATCCGGCCACGGGATCACGCGCAGCTCGGGCCATTCGCGCAGCCACCGAGCAGTCTTCGACAGGTAGACCTCCCGCGGCGCGACCCCGCTCATGTTCGGACGGAGCACCAGCCCGAAAACATCGGACAAGCCATGCGGCGCATATGTCCGCCACCTTTCGGTGTCCGGGTCGAGACGTACGCCCACACAGCAGGTGCTCACCGGGAACGAGTCGATCGCCTCCTCGGTCGAGGCGTACGTGGGACAGGGAATCCCGAACCGCTGCGCGTACCACAGGTGCACCCGCGCCTCGTTGCGGATCTCCACCTGGGCGTCGATACCTGCGAAGGCGTCAGCGCCGCTCCGAATCACCGCGTCCTCGGCAGCCCACGACAGGTCGCTGTCGTCGAAGTAGAACAGGTCGTAGTCCTTGATGCCCGCCGTCGGTGCGCGTCCGGTCATGGCGTTCCAGACGGTCTGGACGAGGCATCCAGCGGTGAGATACCACCCTGGCAGGGCGAGTTCGGCTGCCCGGTGAAGCACGTCGACCAGGACCGGATTGGATCCGAGCGTCTCACGGAGGAGCCGGATCTGGTCCTCGAGTGAAAGTCGGGCCGGGTGCAGGTCGAGGAGGTCCACCACGGCAGGATAGGGGCGCCGTCCGACGTCCGACGGATGCGGGAGGGCGCTGACGGCCCGGCATGTCCGCTTGCACATCCGCTGCACATCCGCCTGACGGCGCGACCGAGAGGGAAGGGCATATGAGCGCAGAAGGGGGCACCAAGGCCATCGTCGCGGCCTTGCTGGCCAACCTCGGGATCGCGGTGACGAAGTTCCTGGCGTTCCTGCTCACGCGGTCGTCCTCGATGCTGGCGGAGTCGATCCACTCCGTCGCCGACGCGTCCAACCAGGTGCTGCTGCTCGTCGGCAAGAAGCGCTCCGAGCGGGACGCGACGCCGCTGCACCCGTTCGGCTACGGCCGCGAACGCTACATCTATGCGTTCATCGTCGCGATCGTGCTCTTCAGTGTGGGTGGGCTGTTCGCGTTGTACGAAGGCTGGCACAAGATCCAGGAGCCGCACGCGTTCGAGAGATGGCAGTGGGTACCCGTCACCGTCCTCGTGGTGGCCATCGTCCTGGAGTCCTTCTCGTTCCGTACGGCCATCGTGGAGGCCAACAAGGTCCGCAACGGTGCGTCCTGGGTCGCGTTCGTCCGGAGGGCGCGGAGCCCGGAGCTTCCGGTCATCCTGCTCGAGGACCTCGCGGCACTTCTCGGCCTTGTCCTCGCGCTGATCGGCGTGAGCCTCACCCTGATCACCCACAACGGCGTGTGGGACGGAATCGGCTCGGTCGCGATCGGTCTGCTGCTGGTGTGCGTCGCCGTCGTCCTCGCCGCCGAGATGAAGAGCCTGCTGATCGGGGAGTCCGCGACGAGCGAGCAGGAGCAGGCGATCGAACGCGCCATCGCGGCCGAACCGCTCGTCGACCGCATCATCCACATGAAGACCCTGCACCTCGGCCCCGAGCAGCTGCTGGTGGCGGCGAAGATCGCGGTTGCCGCGAGCGACTCGGCCCATCAGGTCGCGGCCGCCATCGATGCCGTGGAGGAACGCATCCGGGCCGAGGTCCCGATCAGCACGGTGATCTATCTCGAACCCGACCTCGACCGAGCCGCGTCGACGGCCGATGGCCGGTGACGCGACGCCGGCACCGGTCGAAGGAGAGCCGGCGAATCTGACGGCGCGGCGGCGGCTCGGCGTCTTCTCTCTGGTAGCCGGCGGCGTTCTCGGCCTCGACATCGTGACGAAGGTCCTTGCCGTCTTGCACCTCGAGGGCCGGGAACCGGTTCGCGTCCTGGGTGGGCTCGCCTACCTCCAGGTGATCCGTAACCCCGGTGCGGCGTTCTCCATGGCGTCGGGCCTTACGGTCGTGTTCGCGCTCTTCGCCGTCGCTGTCGTCGTGGCCCTCGGGTGGATCGCACCGAAGGTGCGGTCGGCGCTCTGGGCGGTCGCGCTCGGGCTGGCCCTCGCCGGCGCGTCGGGCAACCTCGTCGACCGGCTCTTCCGTGCGCCCGGACCGCTGCGTGGACACGTGGTCGACTTCGTCTCGCTGCTGCGGCCCGACGCCGGGTTCTTCCCGATCTTCAACGTCGCCGACGCGGCGATCAGCTGTGGCGCCGCACTCGTCGTGCTGTTGACCCTCCTCGGCCGGTCCTACGACGGGACGGTGGTGCGGAGCGGGTGGAGGCGGTCCGATCCCACCGCTATCGACCCCTGATCCGCCGCGGCGGGGGGAGTACGCCGCTTCTGCCGAGCCAGCGCAGCGCGCGTTCGCGGTCGATGTCGACGGCACGTTCCGCGGGCGTGGGGACCCGGCCGAGACGTTCACCGAGCTCGCGGACGGCGGCACCGGTCGCGGGCTCGGCCATCGCCCGCAGCGCGAACGCGAGCGCGACCGGGCTGATGTCGTAGGCCTCCTCGAGCTGGACGGCGAACCTGATCGTGGCGAGGTCCTCCTCGGCGTACTTCCGGTGCCGGACGGTCGGGCTGCCGTCACGTCGGGTGTTTCGTTCAGGCGTACGACCGGGAGGGACGAGGCCCAGCTGTTCGCGGTAGCGGAGCATCCGGGGGGACATGCCGAGCGCCTTGGCCGCATCCGTGATTCGCATGAGCGTAATTCTGACATCATTGCGTCAAGAAGTCGTGTCTTCGCTGTCGCACGGGCAGTGTCGGCCATAGAGTCGCTGACGGACCTGGCCGCGGCACAACACCACCGAAGCGGCCACACACCCGGCATGAAGGACACAGATTCATATGGAGGGCAAAAAGCCCATGACGTTCGATTTCAAGGTGAAGGACCTCGGCCTCGCCGAGTTCGGCCGCAACGAGATCCGGCTGGCTGAGCACGAGATGCCCGGCCTGATGGCGCTCCGCGCCGAGTTCGGCCCGAGTCAGCCGCTCGCGGGCGCGAAGATCATGGGCTCGTTGCACATGACGGTCCAGACCGCGGTTCTCATCGAGACGCTCGTCGCGCTTGGTGCCGAGGTGCGCTGGGTGAGCTGCAACATCTTCTCCACCCAGGACCACGCCGCGGCGGCGGTCGTCGTCGGGCCTCACGGCACGGTCGACGCACCGGCCGGCGTACCCGTCTTCGCCTGGAAGGGCGAGACGCTCGAGGAGTACTGGTGGTGCACCGAGCAGGCGCTCGACTGGCCGGGAGGCGAGGGTCCCAACATGATCCTCGACGACGGCGGTGACGCGACTCTCCTTGTGCACAAGGGTGCGGAGTACGAGAAGAACGGCGCGGTGCCCGACCCCTCGACCGCGGAGTCGGAGGAGTTCGCGATCGTTCTCCAGCTGCTGAAGGACTCCATCGCGAAGAGCTCCGGGAAGTGGACTGCCGTCGCGGCCCGCATCAAGGGCGTCACCGAGGAGACCACGACCGGCGTCCACCGGCTGTACGAGATGGCGAAGGCCGGAACGCTCGCGTTCCCCGCGATCAACGTCAACGACTCGGTGACGAAGAGCAAGTTCGACAACAAGTACGGCATCCGCCACTCGCTGATCGACGGCATCAACCGCGGCACCGACGTGCTCATGGGCGGCAAGGTCGCGGTCATCTGCGGGTACGGCGACGTCGGCAAGGGAGCCGCGGAGTCCCTGCGTGGACAGGGCGCCCGGGTGATCGTCACCGAGATCGACCCGATCTGCGCGCTGCAGGCGGCGATGGACGGCTACCAGGTCACCACGCTCGAGGACGTCGTCGAGACCGCCGACATCTTCATCACCACCACGGGCAACTTCAACATCATCACGGCTGAGCACATGAGCCGGATGAAGCACCAGGCGATCGTCGGCAACATCGGCCACTTCGACAACGAGATCGACATGGCTGGCCTGGCGAAGATCCCGGGCATCGAGAAGATCGAGATCAAGCCGCAGGTGCACGAGTGGAAGTTCGCTGATGGCCACTCGATCCTGGTGCTCTCCGAGGGACGACTGCTGAACCTCGGCAACGCGACCGGGCACCCGAGCTTCGTGATGTCGAACAGCTTCACCAACCAGGTGATCGCGCAGATCGAGCTGTTCACGAAGACCGACGACTACCCGATCGGTGTGTACGTACTCCCGAAGCATCTCGACGAGAAGGTCGCGCGGCTGCACCTCGACGCGCTCGGTGTGAAGCTCACCGAGCTCACCAAGGAGCAGGCGGCCTACATCGGCGTCGACGTCGCGGGTCCCTACAAGCCGGACCACTACCGCTACTGAGCCCGTCCGGCTGGGAGATGACCCAGTAGACAGTGACCTGTTGGAGGTTGGTCGGTCGCTATGCCGACGGACCTCCAGCAGGTCCTTCTTTGGTAGCGAGCTCAGCTGGGCGGTGCGAAACCTCGCTCGGCAGGGTCGTTCGCTGGGATGCCGGTGTGGTCACCCGACCCGGGGTGCCCGGCGGACGGTCCCCTGCCCTGCGGACCCGGAGCTTGGCTGGACTCGCCGGTGAGCTGCGGCCAGAGCTCCTGGGAAGTCTGGTGCGGCTGGGTCTCGTGCGGCTGGGAAGTCTGGTGCGGTTGTTGGCGGGCGAAGGCGCGGTTGCGACGTTCGCCGAGGATGGCGGCAAGGTAGGCCCAGGCGGGTACGCCTGGAGGCGGCGACGGCGAGACGTACTCCGCGACCGCTGAAGCAAGCCGGGCGCCGAGTGCATCCCTGGCCGGCGGCGCGAGGTCGTAGTAGCGGCCCAGGTAGTTCCGTGCCGACAGCGCCAGCTGGTCCGGCACCCGCGACAGCTCCGCCCGGGCCGCCCAGGCTGCGAGCTCTGCCGGAACGGGCGGCAGCGGGTTCGGCGCCCGCGGGCCGCGTTCCCTGAGCACGACGGTGCCGGCCAGCATGTCGCCGACCCGCTTCCCGCGGGCGTTCAGCATCGCGGTGAGGAAGCCGACACAACCAGAAGTCACCAGGAAGTCGACGAACACCCCGCACAGGGCCCGGACGAAGGCCTGCCGGAAGTGCACAGGTCCGCCGTCGTCACGGACGACCCGCAGCCCGAGTGCGTACTTGCCCACCGTCTTGCCCCGGGTCAGGGTCTCCATCGCCGTGTTGTAGCCCACGAACGTCATGACCGAGCACGCGACGGCGAGGCCTGCGATCAGCGACTCACTGGCGTCGTCACCGACGACGAAGGCGATCGGGACCAGCAGCACCAGGAACGCGATCGTCTCCAGGAGCAGGTCAATGCCCAGTGCGATCGCGCGGGTCGCCGGCCGGGCGATGGCAAGCTCGAGGACGACCGCCTCGCCAGTTACGAGTTCGCTCACCGCGGTCCTCTCCGTCGTCTTCCTGCCTACGCCTGTCCGGTGGTCGCCCTGGGCGGGGTCGGGTCGGGCGTGTCCTGCGCGTGAACTGGGGCTCCATTAGTGTGCCAGCGTGGATCTGGACGCGTACGTCGCCGCCAACCAGCCCGCCTGGGAACGCCTCGAGACACTGGTGGCGCGCCGTGGCCGGCTGAGTGGCGCCGAGGCCGACGAGCTGGTGATGCTGTACCAGCGGGTGGCGACCCATCTGTCCGTCGTACGCTCCAGTGCGCCGGATGCCGTGCTGGTGGGTCGGCTGTCCACGTTGGTCGCCCGCGCCCGTAGCGCCGTGACAGGGGCGCACACGCCGGCGTGGCGGGAGGTGGCGCGATTCTTCCTCGTGGTGTTTCCGGCGGCCGTCTACCGCAGTGCCCCCTGGTGGGTGCCGACCGCTGTGGTGTTCTTCGCGGTGAGCTGGGGGATCGGCTGGTGGGTGGCGGGACATCCCGACGTCCAGGCCGCGCTGGCGCCGCCGGAGGCGGTCAGGCAGCTGGTCGAGCACGACTTCGCCGACTACTACAGCTCCGCACCGGCCGCTGAGTTCGCGTTCGGCGTCTGGACCAACAACGCCTGGATCGCGGCAGGTTGCCTTGCCCTCGGTGTGTTCCTAGGCGTCCCCGTGATCAACATCCTGTGGCAGAACGCCTCCAACGTGGGCATCGCCGGCGGGCTCATGTGGGCCAATGACCGGGGGGATGTCTTCTTCGGCCTGATCACTCCGCACGGTCTGCTGGAGATCACCGCGGTCCTCGTGGCGGCAGGGGCCGGGATGCGCCTCGGATGGACGGTCGTCCACCCAGGTCCGCGTACCCGCCTCGTCGCCCTGGCGGAGACCGGCCGCGCGACCGTCGGCATGGCGCTGGGGCTGGCGGTCGTCCTGCTGGTGTCCGGGGTGATCGAGGCGTTCGTCACGCCGTCCGGGCTGCCGACCTGGGCCCGGGTGGGGATCGGTGTCGCCGCTGAGCTGGCGTTCATCGCGTACGTCGTGGTGCTCGGTGGGCGCGCGGTCCGGTCCGGCGAGAGCGGCGACGTCTCCGCCGCAGACCGGGAGGATGTCCTTCCCATGGCGGCCTGAGCCTCACCGCAAGGTGCGGGTCCGGGATCAGACCGCCGTCGACGGTTCCGGAGCGGGCGCATGGCGACGCATCCGCAGGGCACCGACCATGACCGCGGCACAGAGGATCGGTAGCAGGCCGAGTGCGAGCGGCAGTGACGTGACGTGGGCGAGAGTGCCGATCGCGGGCGGTCCGACGAGGAATCCCGCCCACCCGGCGGTCGCGACGGCCGCGATCGAGTGTCCCGCGTGGCTGCCGGAGCTCGCGGCAGCGGCGCTGAAGCAGACGGGCACGACGCAGGCGATCCCGAGACCGTAGACGGCGAGCCCGGCGAGTGCGGCGACGGGATGGCCGATGAGCAGAGCGGCAGCCAGCGCGAGCGCCCCGGCGGCGGCGAGGACCGCGACGACCGGGCCGCCGCCGTACGCGGCAACCCACCGGTCACCCATCGCCCGCCCGAACAGCATCGCGAGCGCGAACGCCGCGTAGCCGAGTCCCGCCACAGCTGCGGGTGCGTCGAGCGCGTCCCGCAGGTAGACAGCCGCCCAGTCGCCGGCGGCACCCTCGCACAGCAGTGCCGCGAACATGATGGCGCCGAGCAGCAGGAGCCAACGGTTGCCCCAGGGCAGGACGATGCGGTGGTCGTCGGCCGCCCGGTCGTCGCGGATCAGTGGCCGGGCCAGCAGCGGCGCGGCAATGGCCACCGCCGCTCCGATGAGGGCGAGCTGGGTGGCCAGGCCGAGCCCGATGCTCACGCCCAGGATGCCGAGTCCGGTGCCGGCGAACGCGCCAAAGCTCCACCAGGCATGGAAGCTCGACATGACGGGCCGTCCGTACGCCTTCTCGATCGCGACCGCCTGGGCGTTCATGGAGATGTCGAGCCCGCTCTGCATCGCCCCGAGCAGGCCGAGCGCGAGGAACAGGCCGAGCCAGGAGTCCGCGAGCCCGACCAGCGGTGCGACGGCACCGTAGCCGATCATCGTCACGATCATCGATCGCCGGCTGCCCGCCCGGGCGATGAACGTTCCGATCGCCAGCATCGCGAGTACCGAGCCGATCGGCCCGCCGAGCAGGGCCAGTCCGAGGGTGCCGTCGTTGAGGCCGATCCGGTCCTTGACCAGCGGGATGTGCGGCGTCCAGGACCCGAACACCACGGCATGCAGCGCGAACACGATCGATGTTGCCGTCCGGGCCTGGACGCGCCGGCCGGGCGTCGCCGCGCCAGGGGTCCGCTGTGGGGTGTCTGGGCTCGCCTTGGGTGCGTCAGGCACTGACGATCTCCGTTCCGGCGGTACGAAAGGCGGCGACCTGTTCCGCCGGGGCTTCAGGGTCGGTCACGATGACGTCAATCTGGTCTGGTGCGCAGATCCGGCTGAACGCGGTCGCGCCCCACTTGCTGGCGTCGGCGACCACGATGACCCGCTTGGCGGCGCGGATCGCCGCCCGTTTGACCGTCGACTCGGCGAGGTCGTGGCCGGTGAGACCGTCGCGGGCGGTGATGCCGCAGCAGCCGAGTACCACGGCGTCGAAGCGGAGCAGGTCCATCGCGTGCTCGGTGAGTGGCCCGACGAACGCGAGCTCCGTCGGTCGCAGGTCGCCTCCGGGCAGCACGAGCCGGATCCCCGCCACACCGGTCAGCGCGTTCGCGGTGTGCATCGAGAGGGGGACGACGGTGAGCCGGCGGTCCCTGCATGCCTGCGCCACCTCGAGCGCGGTCGTGCCGCCGTCGATGACGACGGTCTCGCCGTCGCGGAGGAGGTTCGCGGCCGCGCGGCCGATCCGGCGCTTGGGCTCGACCCCGGCCCGGCTGCGTACCGGGAAGGGCGTCTCCTCGCCGGTCAGCGCGCTGACGGCGGCGCCCCGGACCCGGCGGACCAGACCGTCGCGGGCCAGGGCGTCGAGGTCACGGCGCACCGTCATCTCGGAGCAGCCCACAAGCTGCGCGATCTCGGGGACGGTGACCCGGTCGCAGGCGCGCAGTTCAGCGAGGATCACACCCTGCCGATCCGAACTCTCCATGCGTTCATACGAACATCAACTGCGTTTGATCGCAATCCCCCGGTGAAGTCTCGGCAGCATCTGGACAGCGACTGGCCTTCGTACGAACGCGAGTGTCGGCACGGACTGGTAGACATCCGCCCATGCGCTTCGGAGTGAGCATGCCTAACTTCGGCGACCCCGCAGGGCTCGTCGACCTCGCCGTCACGGCGGAGGAGTCCGGCTGGGACGGCTTCTTCGTGTGGGACCACCTGCAGTTCGACGCCGCCTCCGGTCCACCCGTGCATGATCCGTGGGTTCTTCTCGGGGCGATCGCCGCCCGCACCACGCGGGTCACGATCGGCCCGTTGGTGACGCCGGTGCCGCGACGACGCCCGTGGAAGCTGGCCAAGGAGGTCACGACGCTCGACCATCTGAGCGGTGGCCGGGCGATCCTGGGCGTCGGGCTCGGTGTCCCCGTGGCAGAGGAGTTCACGGCGTTCGGTGAGCCGTCGGACCGGAAGGTCCATGCCGCGATGCTCGACGAGGGGCTGGAGGTCATCGACCTCCTGCTGCGCGGCGAACGCGTCGACCACGACGGGGCGCACTTCCACGTGCATGCACAGCTCGTGCCGGGCACCGTCCAACGGCCGCGGCCGCCGATCTGGGTGGCGGCGATGCTGCCGCCACGCGCGGGGGTGCGGCGGGCCCGCCGATGGGACGGCATCTTCCCCATCCACGCCGAGTTGGGTGCGCTCACCCCGGAGATGGTGGCCGGGCTGGCCGCCGAACTGGACTCACGCCCCGGCTACGACATCGTGACCGCGCTCGGGCCGGACTCCGACGTGGCCGCGCTCGAGAAGGCCGGCGCGACGTGGGCGATCGACGGTCCGTCGTCCCCGGCAGAGTCGTTCGACACGACGCGCCGCCGGATCGCCGAAGGTCCACCCGGACGCTGAGGCCCGGACGGCCAATGACCTAGAGGCGCCCGGCCTTCTTCAAGGCGAGATACGTGTCCGCCAACGCGGGCGCGATCTGGTCGGGCGGCTCATCGACGACCACCAGCCCGAGGCGTTCGAGCCGAGCCGTCACCTGTCGGCGTTCGGCACGTGCCTGCTCGGCCGCTGCCGCCGCGTAGACCGCTTCGGCGTCGCCGCGGCGCTTGCGCATCGCTTCGACCTGCGGATCGGACACGGCCGCGACGCTGACGAGGTGGCGGCGCGTCAATGGCCCAAGCACCGGGAGCAGACCTTCGTCGATGACAGCGGCGTCCAGTCCGGTCAGCAGGACAACGAAGGACCGCTGGGTGGCGCGGAGAGCGATGGCGGTCGCGAGTCCGCGGTGGTCGGTCTCGATGAGCTCACTGTCGACGGTCGCCATTGCCGCGCTGAACCTCGGCAGCACATCCTGCGGACCGGCGCGCGTGACGTCGACCCGGACCCGCCGGTCGTACGCCAGCAGGTCAACCCGGTCACCCGCCTTCGTCGCCAGGGCCGCGAGCAGCAGCGCGGCGTCCATCGCATGGTCGAGCCGGGGAGCGTCGCCGACCCGCCCGGCCGACGTCCGCCCGGTGTCGAGGACGACGAGGACGTGCCGGTCGCGTTCGGGCCGCCACGTGCGCACGACGACTCCCTGCCGCCGTGCCGTGGCCCGCCAGTCGATCGAGCGGACGTCGTCGCCGACTACATAGTCACGCAGCGAGTCGAACTCCGTGCCCTGCCCGCGCACGAGCACGCTCGCCCGCCCGTCCAGCTCACGCAGCCGGGCCAGCCGCGACGGCAGGTGCTTGCGCGACTCGAACGCCGGCAGCGCGCGGACGCTCCACGGCACCGCGTGAGAGCCCTGCCGGGCCGCCAGGCCGAGCGGCCCGAAGGCGCGTACCGTGACGCGGTACGCATGACGGTCGCCTCGCCGGGTCGGCCGCAGCCGGGTGGTCACGCGGCGCCGTTCCCCGGCCGGCAGGTCAAGCGCGTGCCGCTGGGTCACCGCACCGGCCGACGGCGGCCACGCGTCCCGGAGGACACCGCGTACCCGTCGCCCGCCCGGATGGGAGACCAGGAGCGACACCGCTACTTCGTCGCCCAACCGCACCGACGTCGCACCCTCACGGACGAACGTCAAACGGCGTACGGAACCGGCCAGCGCCAGGTCGACGAGCGCCAGCGCCAGGACGGCTGCCGTGACCGCGACGATGCCGAGTCGCGAGGGTTCGACGAACGCCACCACCGGCGCGCCCGCCACGGCAAGCAGCGCGGTTCGGGCCGTGAGTGCCATCGCGGAAGCCCTACCTGGGCACGGGGACGCTGGCCAGGATGCCGTTCAGGACCGCATCGGCGGAGACACCCTCGAGCTCGGCTTCCGGCCGCAGCTCCACGCGATGCCGCAGCGCCGGAAGGGCGAGGGCCTTGACGTCGTCCGGCGTGACGTAGGTGCGTCCGGAGAGCCACGCCCAGGCACGCGCGGCTCGCATCAGCGCCGTCGCGCCACGGGGTGAAACGCCGAGGCGCAGCGACGGGGACTCGCGGCTCGCCCGGCAGATGTCGACGACGTAGCCGAGGACCTCGGGATGGATCTGGACCTGTGCCACGGCCTGGCGAGCGGCGGCAAGCTCGGCCGGGCCGGCGACGGGTCGGACTCCTGCCGCGTCGAGGTCGCGCGGGTCGAAGCCGGCCGCGTGGCGGCCGAGGACCTCGACCTCTTCGGTACGGGATGGCAGAGTCAGCGACAGCTTGAGCAGGAACCGGTCGAGCTGCGCCTCCGGCAGGGGATAGGTCCCTTCGTACTCGATCGGGTTCTGCGTCGCGGCCACCACGAACGGGTCGGGCAGGGGGTGGGCCGTGCCGTCCACCGAGACCTGCCGCTCCTCCATCGCCTCCAGCAGGGCCGCCTGCGTCTTGGGGGGCGTCCGGTTGATCTCGTCGGCGAGCAGCAGGTGAGTGAACACCGGTCCCTTGCGGAACTCGAACTCCGCCGAACGCGTGTCGTAGACCAGCGAACCGATCACGTCCCCGGGCATCAGGTCGGGCGTGAACTGCACCCGTTTCGTGTCCAGTCGCAGCGCCGCCGCGAGGGCGCGCACCATGAGTGTCTTGGCGACACCGGGTACGCCTTCGAGCAGGACGTGTCCGCGACAGAGCAACGCGATGAGCAGGCCGGTGACCGCGGAGTCCTGTCCCACGACGGCCTTGCCGACCTCGGCGCGCAGGGCGACGAGGGCGTTCCGCGCGGACTCCGCGGTGGGTGTGGAGCGGCTGGTCGCGTCTCCTTCACGGGTCACCGCTTCTTCATGGGTCACCGCTTCTTCACGGGTCACTGTTCTTTCACCGGTCACAGCCGGTTGGCTGGGCGCAGCCGCCTGGTCGGTCACGATCGGCGTACCTCCTGCTCCAGGGTGTCGAGGGCGTCGGCGAGTCGGACAAGGCTGGGATCGTCGTGGGGTTCCGGACCGCCGGGCCCGGCCAGGAGCGAAGCGACCTGGGTGGGCGGCTGACCGGTACGGGCGGCGACGGCGGCGGCCACCACGTCGGGCGCGGTTCCTGGCGACAACCCCAGCCGGGCCGCCAGTCGGTTCCGCGACGCACCCCTCAGTGCGGCGGCGGCGACGTCCCGGGCCCGCGCACGATGGTAGAGGCGGGCGCGACCCTCCACCGCCTCGGATGCGCGGACGACGACCGGGAGTGGCTCGGCGACGACAGGGCCGAGCCTTCGGGCGTACGCCACCATCAGCAGCGCGACGCCCACCGCGACCTGCGCGACGCCGAACTGCAGCTCGGTGGGCAGCATCCGGAGTACGTCCGGTGGCGCACCCGCCTCGGGTCGGTCCGCGAGGGGTACGTCGCTGAGCGAGGGGATGTACCACACCAGCGTGCGGTGCCGGCCGAGCAGGTTGAGCGCGAGGGCGGCGTTGCCCTCCTCGCCCAGCTGGCCGTTGGTGAACGACACCGACGTCCCCACAATGTCGACCGTGCGTTCACCGCGAGGACGTACGCCGGTGAGCCGGACGATGGCACCTCTGGTGACGTCGCCGTAGCAGGTCGTGGCGCCCTCCGCCTCCGGGGCGCGGTACATCGGTCCGTCGACCCGGACGCTGCCGGCACGACGCGCCGCCGGGAGGTCGCAGCCGGGCTCACGCGTACGCGGAATGGCGGACCCGGCGGTCAGGGCCTTCGGGGCCAGCGCCGAGAGAACCTCCTCGCCGGGTTCGGCGAGGACGAAGTGGCGTGTCTCGGCGCGGGCCAGCCGCCGCAGCTGGGACGGAACAAGCAGGTCCGACTGGGTCACCAGGACGGTCGTGTCGCCGGCGGCGGACGCCAGTGCGGCGTCGAGGGTACGCACCCGTCGCACCTCGACGCCCTGGTCCGCGAGCAGGACGGCGAGTGCGCGCGCACCCGACCTGCGCGCGGACTCCGGATCGAGCGGACCACCGGTGGAGCGCCCCTGCAGGACGGCGATCAGGCCACCGACGATGACGAGGACCGCCGCGATGGCGAGTGGCCCGCGCAGTCGCCGCCAGACGTCACCGCGGGTCGGATCGATAGACCGACTCCGAGCCGGGTCAGCGGGTGCGCTCGCGGTGTGCTCGGTCGACGGGCTCGGCGTGCGGTCGCCCGTCGAGCTCGCGCTGCCGTCGCCCGCCGAGCTCGCGCTGCCGTAGACCGTCGGACTCATCGCACTCCTGCCCTGCCGGCGAGGGCGCCGCGCCCCCGGATCCGGCGGGCGAGGTCGTCGGCTTGCCGGATCGCCGCATCGTCCTCGGCCGCGGCCCTCCGGTCGCCGTAGGACACCTCGTCGAAGACCTGGGCCGCGGCACCCAGTGCACCCGCGGCCTCAGGGGCGAGCACGGAGACCTCGCGTGCGACCTCGTCGGCGGTGCGGCCGGGGCGCGGATCGAGGATCGTGCGTTCCTCGAGCTCGCGGACCAGCGCCCGGAAGCGTTCACGGCAGGCCGCGGCGTAGTCGCCCCTTCCGGCAGCGGCGTCGGCCGCCGCGCGGTGCTCGGCGGCGGAGCGTACGCGCCCGGCGAAGACGGTGTTCGCGGACACGCTCGCCGACCGCGCGACGGCGCCGATCCGCCACCGGATGATGATCACCGCGAGCACGAGGAGCGCCGCCAGCGCGAGGAGTCCCCAGGAGCCGCCGGGCGACATCTCGGCGAGGTAGCCGAGGAGTTGGGCGGCGTGCTCGAACAGCCAGCCGAGAACCCGGGAGACCACGCCCGGCTCGTCGCGGTGGTAGATGCTCTTGCCGAGCTCCTCCCGGGCCGCTCGGGCCGCGTCGTCCCGCCCGATGTCGATCGGCGGATCCGGCGCGGCGGCGGACCTTTCCACGATCCCGCCCAGAACCTGCGGCATCACGCGGTCGCCCAGGGCGAGGCCGCTCCGGTCGGTGTCGCCGCCGCCTGGGCCAGCTCGATGTCGAGGCCTTCGCTCCGCATCCTCGCATCGACGTACACGAGGACGGTGACCGCGGACAGGAACGCGACCTGGAGCACCATCGAGGCGAGGTAGCCGATGCCGAACAGCAGACCGGCCACGATGATGCCGGTCGTGCTCTCTTCGCCGAACCCGACGGCGGCGCCGCTCCCCGCGAACATCAACGCCGTCTGCAGGATCGACGCGATGACGCTGACGACCAGGTTCGCGACGAACAGCACTCCGAACGTCCTGAACGTACGGCCCTTGATGAGGTTCCACGAACGAACGATCGACGCGAAGACGCCCAGCTTCTCCTGGTGGCCGTCCGGCATGCCGGGGTGGGCAGGGCGGGACTCGAGCACGAGTGCGGCCGCGGCCACCGCCAGCCGGGTGCCGACGACGACCATGGCGAAGATGCCGCCGAGCGTCACGACGATGCCCAGCAGGACGGCGAGTGCCACATGGATGAAGGTGGCGGCGACGACGATGCCGACCAGCACGCCGATCGCGATGGTCCAGCCGAAACCGAGGACGAGCGTCAGCCCGAGCAGCCGGAGCAGGTGGGTCCGAGCCGTCGTCCACGCTTCGCCGACGGTGATGGGTCGGCCCAGGACGCCGCGGGCCACGGTGGCGGTGATCATGCCGGTGAGCACCATGCTGGCGATCCACGTCGCCAGCATCAGGCCGAACATGCTGGCACCGACCTGGATCCAGACGCTGTCGCTCACGTCGAGGAGTTCGTCGTCGCCCATCGCCATCAGGTCGCCGAAGCCGAGGAAGAACGCCGCGACGCTGGCGACGCCGACCACCGCCATGATCGCGGTGGACATCCCGAGCATGATCTTCGGATAGCGCTGGACGGTGGTGAACGCTCCGTCGAGCAGCTCACCGAATCCCAACGGGCGGAGGGGTACGACGCCCGGTTTGGGTGCCTGTGGCTTTCCCCAGGGAGTGGAGCCAGAGCCCCACGGCGGCGGTGGTCCCCAGCCCGCCGGAGGGCCGGCCGGTGCGCCCCAGCCGGGCTGGGCGGGTGGACCGGCCGGTGGCGGGCCGGGAGGGAATCCGTGGGGCGCGCTGGGCGCCGGCGGTGGACCGGGCGGCGCACCCGGCGGAGGAGCCTGGGGGGAACCCTGCGGAGGACTGTTGTGCGGGCCCCATTCACTGCCACCCGCCGGCGGGCCGGGTGGAGTCCCTGCTGCTGTCATCTCGCGCACCTCACGTGTGGTGGGGAACGGATCCCATCGTGGACGAACGTGCTCAGCACACGTCCCGGACGTGCTCGATACCCGTCCCGAGAGTGGTCAGGACACGTCCCAGACGTGCCCATAACTGCTCAGAACGTGCACTGTACGGGGCGGGTCCTCGCGGCTTGCCGGGGCTTGTCCACCGCCCGGGCGCCGGAACCAGCCTCGGCATCTGCGGGTCGTGCCGAGCCATCGTGCCACGCTCGGTGGGACGATGGGTTCATGAAAGGTCGCATTCTGGTCGTCGACGACGACATGGCCCTCGCCGAGATGCTGGGAATCGTCCTCCGTGGCGAGGGGCTCGACCCGGTTTTCTGCGAGTCCGGGGAAGCCGCCTTGGGCAAGGTCCGCGAGACCAAGCCCGATGTCGTGCTGCTTGACCTGATGTTGCCTGGCAAGGACGGCATCGAGGTCTGCCGGGAGATCCGGGCCGAGTCGGACGTCCCCATCGTGATGCTCACGGCGAAGACCGACACGATCGATGTGGTGCTGGGCCTCGAGTCGGGTGCGGACGACTACATCATGAAGCCGTTCAAGCCCAAGGAGTTGGTCGCCCGGATTCGGGCCCGGCTGCGGCGGGTCGACCAGGCCACACCGGAGACGCTGACGATCGGCGATCTGGTGATCGACGTGCCCGGCCACTCGGTCAAGCGCGAGGGGGTCGCGCTCGCGCTCACGCCGCTCGAGTTCGACCTTCTCGTCTGCCTGGCGCGCAAGCCGTGGCAGGTCTTCGGCCGGGAGGAACTTCTCGAACAGGTCTGGGGCTACCGGCATGCCGCCGACACCCGGCTGGTCAACGTCCACGTCCAGCGGCTGCGAAGCAAGATCGAGAAGGACCCCGAGCATCCGGACATCGTCGTCACCGTGCGCGGGGTCGGTTACAAGGCCGGTCCTTCGTAGCCAGGGAAGCGACAGCTACGCGGGACCAACATTCACTCCGCGGGCATAACTGCCTACCTTGCGTGACATCGTAGAGTCTGGGCAGACAGCTCACGTCGATCATCGCGGCGCCGGCCGCATCCGTCCCTTCGCCCGTCCCCCTGAAGTGCTGGTGCGGATTCCATGCAGATCCTGAGTACGGCCATGG
Organism: Actinopolymorpha sp. B9G3; assembly: GCF_040120725.1. Classification (NCBI taxonomy): domain Bacteria; kingdom Bacillati; phylum Actinomycetota; class Actinomycetes; order Propionibacteriales; family Actinopolymorphaceae; genus Actinopolymorpha; species Actinopolymorpha sp. B9G3. The sequence goes on from NZ_JBEEAB010000003.1 coordinate 356,608, forward strand.
GGCCGGCGGTCCGTGCGACCCGCCGGTCCGCCGATCTCTGGCGCCGTTCACTGCATCTGCGGGTGGTGACCGGGACTCTCGTGCTGTCCGCTGTCGTGACCCTGTTCGTCGGCTGGATCCTGCTGCGGCAGGTCGCGGACGGCGTGCTCGAGGCCAAGGTCGCGGCGTCGGTGGGTGAGGCGTCAGCCGGATTCCGCACCGCCCAGTCCGTCATCGACGATGCCGAGCCGGCCGGCGACCCGAGTGAGCTCACGACCCAGCTGGCTCAGGACATCGCCCTGCGAGGTGCATCCGGCGGGCTCTACGACGTGGTGCTCGACGTCCTGCCCGCGGTCGGCGGCTCCCAGACGGTGGCGCGATCGACCCGGGCGACCGTCCTCACCACGAGCGTCCCCGACGACCTGCGGGAGGGCGTGGAGGCCGGCCAGGTCGCCTATCGCTACACCGTCATCCGCCGGGCCAGTGGCGACAACACACCCGGGCTCGCCGTCGGATCCGCCATTCACGAGCCGCGCAGCGGTGCCACGCTCAACATCTACTACCTGTTCGACCTGCAGCAGCAGGAAGCGACGCTCGTCCTGCTCAGCCGTTCGCTCGTGGCGGTCGGCATCCTCATCGTCGTCCTGCTCGGTTGTGTGGCGTGGTTCGTCACCCGGCAGGTGGTCACACCCGTCCGGCTCGCCCGCCAGGTGGCCGAACGGCTGGCCGCCGGCCTGCTCGACCAACGCATGGCGGTGCGCGGTGAGGACGACCTGGCCAGGCTGGCGACGTCGTTCAACCAGATGGCGACCAACCTGCAACGCCAGATCCGCCAGCTCGAGGAGCTGTCCCGCGTCCAGCGTCGGTTCGTCTCCGACGTCTCCCACGAGCTGCGTACTCCGATCACGACGGTCAGGATGGCAGCCGACGTGCTCCACGAGGCCCGGGACGCGTTCCAGCCGGGTGTGGCCCGCTCCGCCGAACTGCTGCAGGCCGAGCTCGACCGGTTCGAGGCGCTGCTGGGCGACCTGCTCGAGATCAGCCGCTTCGACGCCCGGGCCGCTGCCCTCGAACTCGAAGACGCCGACCTGCGCGACCTGACCCGGCGGGTCGTCGAGGGTGCCAAGCCGATCGCCGCCCGCAAGGGCAGCCGCATCGACGTCCGGCTCCCGGACACGCCGGTGGTCGCCGAGATCGACTCGCGCCGGATCGAACGCGTACTCCGCAACCTCGTCAACAACGCGGTGGAGTACGGCGACGGACGCGACATCGTGGTCCAGGTGGCGAACGGGGACTCCACGTGCGCGGTGTCGGTCCGCGACCACGGCATCGGACTGAAGCCGGGGGAGTCGGCCATGGTGTTCGACCGGTTCTGGCGGGCCGATCCGGCGAGAGCCCGCACCACCGGCGGGACCGGGCTCGGTCTCGCGATCGCATTGGAGGACGTCCTGCTGCACGGCGGCTGGTTGCAGGCGTGGGGCGAGCCCGGCAAGGGGGCGAACTTCCGGCTGACGGTGTCGCGCAAGGCGTTGGAGCCACCGCAGAAGTCACCGATCCCGCTTGTCCCCGATGACGCGCATGCGGCGCCGATCGAACCCACCAAGGTTCCCGCCCCGGGTATCGCCGGGAGCGCCCGATGACCTCACCCTCCACGAGTCCGAAGCACACGACAAGGCGGTACGCCGCCACCGTGCCGGCCGCGGTCCTTGCCGGCCTTGTCCTCGTCGTCGCCCTCGGCGCATGTGCGCGCATCCCGTCCAGTGGCCCGGTGAAGTACGAGTCGATGGGGACCAGCGAGCCCGGCGAGACCTCCCTGCCCGTCCTCGTGACCGGTCCCGAGCCCGGCGACAGCGCCCAACAGGTGGCTCGCGGATTCCTGGACTCGATGGCGAGCTACCAGTCCGGGCAGCCGGTCGCCCGCGAATACCTCGCTCCCGCCGTCAGCGAGCGGTGGCAGCCGAGGGGCGTTCTCGTCTACGACAGCGCGGCCGTCCCCATCTCCGAAGCCGCCCCGGGCAAGATCGCCCTCGACGTACCGAAGCTGGCCGAGGTCAGCGCCAACGGCGCGTGGACGCAGGCGAGGCCGGGCGAGAAGATCGAGCTCGACCTGAAGATGACGAAGGTCGACGGCGAGTGGCGGATCAGCCAGCCTCCCGACGCGTTCGTCATGTCGATCTTCAACTTCGACCGGGAGTACGAGCGGTACAACCTGTTCTTCTTCGACCCCGACTTCGAGATCCTCGTCCCTGACCCGGTCTATGTCCCCCTGCGAGGTCACCTCGAGACGCTTCTCGTCAACGCCCTGCTGGGTGGGCCGTCCCCGTGGCTGCGACCCGCCGTCCGGTCGGCACTGCCCGACGACACGAGGCTGGCCGCACCGGCCGTCACCGTCGACGACGGCGTGGCGACGGTCGACCTCGACCGCAAGGTCCTCGAGCTGTACGACCCGCAACGGCGGTTCCTCCTCGCCCAGCTCTCCTGGACGCTGGGCCAGGTGTCGGGAGTACGGCAGGTCCGGGTCACCGTCGACCACGTTCCCCTCGGCGCCGAGAACGCCGGCTCGCGGGGCGACGCGACCACCTGGTCGGCGTACGACCCGGGTGTCGCCGGCTCGGCACGCGGCGCCTATGCGCTGGCTGACGGCCGGGTTGTCATGCTCGGGCCCGACCGACAGGTCCCGGTCGCGGGACAGCTGGGGAACGGGCCGGTGCGCGCGAGGTCGATCGCGGTGGGCATCTTCGGCGAACGGACCTCCGGCCAGCCGCTCGACCCAGACGCGAGCAGCGGATCGGACTGGCTCGCCACCGTGTCGGCCGACGGGCGGAGCGCCAGCGTTCACGGGTCGGCCGCCGGCACCCGGACCGTCCTACGCGGAACCGACATCGCCGAACCGTCCTGGGACCGGACCGGACGGCTCTGGCTGGTCGACCGGCGTGCGGGCCGGTCGTCCATCGTCGTGGTCGATGACCACGACGAAGTCTCCACAGTGGTGGCGCCCGGCCTGACGGGCCGCAACGTCCTGGCACTGAAAGTGTCCCGCGAAGGAGCGCGGGTCGCGACGCTCGTCGAGCAGAACGGCGTCACCCGCCTGCTGATGGGACGGATCGAACGCGGTGACTCCATCGCGATCCGCGGTCTGCGTGAGGTTCCGGTGGCGATGACCTCCATGAGTGACCTCGCCTGGTCCGACTTCGACCAGGTGGCTGTCATCGGCTCCGACGAGGAGTCGGCTTCGCGGCCCGCACTCGTTTCCGTGGACGGATCGGAGGTCGTCGAGCACAGCTCCGGCCCGGGCTCGCGCACGCTGGCGGCAGCGCCCGACCAGCCGCTCCTGCTCGGCGGCGAGGACGGGCACCTGCATCTGGAGGACAAGAACTACCTGTGGACGGACCAGGGGGTCGCGACGTGTCCGGCGTACCCGGGATGAGAGTGGACGGCGTGACGCGCGCCGCCGGTCTGGGCGCTCTCGTGGCCGGGCTGGTCCGTGACGACGCGGCCGACCTCTTCCTCGGCAGCAGGTGTGTGGGATGCACCCGACCGGGACGCGCTCTCTGCCCTGGGTGTCAACGGCTCCTCGTCCGGCCGGCGTTCCCGACCGCACCCGATCCGGCGCCGACCGGGCTGCCGCCGGTGTGGGCGGTGTCGGCGTACGACGGAGTCGCCCGGTCCGCTCTGCTCGCGCACAAGGAACGTGGGCGGACCAGCCTCGCCGCACCGCTCGGTGCCGCACTGGCGGGTGCGCTCTCCGCCGCTGCTGCACTGCCCGCACCCGTGCCGACATCGTTGCCGGTCCTGATCGTGCCCGTGCCGTCCGGACGGGCCGCGGTACGTACGAGGGGCCATGACCCCCTCCTGCGGATCGTCCGACGGGCGACGGGGCCGGGATGGCTGTCGGGTCTCTACGGTCGCGGTCCGCGCGTCTGCAGGGCCCTCGAGGTGGTGCGTACCGTCGCCGACCAGGGTCGACTCGACGCAGCTTCGCGGCGGGCCAACCTCGCCGGCGCGTTCGAGGTCAAGCAGCGCTTCCGATCAGTGGTGGCAGGTCGGTGCGTGATCCTGGTGGACGACGTGGTGACCACAGGTACCACGCTCGTCGAAGCCGCGAACGCCCTCCGCCGGGCGGGTGCGAAGGTGCGCTCGGCCGCGGTGGTGGCAGCCACCCAACGCCGCGGCCCGATACGTCCGTCCTGATCAACGCGCTTCCCGGGTTTCAGGATCGTCGCGCGGGAGTTAGCGTTTCGACATGGCACCCGCCCGGGTCCGTGGTTGCGCCGGACGTCGCGTCGACTTTCGCGTCGGCGTCTGGCAAGCCGATGCCAGCCGCAGGCGAAACGGCCCACGTAAGGCGACTTCTTGTCGACCGATCACGGTGCGGCTTAGAAGTAAGCCCTGCCCCGACGGAAGGTCCGATACCTTCCGGACCGGGAGAAGGGGAGTAGTGGTACGAAGCGCATCAGCCACCGCGAAACCCTCGGCAGGCGGATGTGGGGACGAAGACCAGGTCGGCCGGGCGGGTGCCACTCCGGCCGCCGCGGCACATCGACGCTTTCGGGCAACGAGCGTAATACGTCGCACCCAAGTGGGGTATGCACCCTTACACGGCCATTTCGAACGGTCCGTTCTCGGCTGGATCGGGGGAGGTGATAGCGGCCCTCGGTACGAGCGCCACAACCTCGAAGAAGTTTGCTAGTGGGGAGGTTCGCGTGGACGTCGTGGTTCAAGGTCGTCACTGTGCGGTGACTGACCGCTTTCGCCGGCACGTCGAGGACAAGATCAAGCGCCTGGAGCGCTTCACGTCGCGGGTGATCCGCATCGAGGTCGAGGTCTCGAAGGAACACACCCGGTCCGCCTCGAGCTCTGAACGCGTCGAGCTCACCGTCTACTCACGCGGCCCGCTGGTGCGGGCCGAGGCGGCGGCCGCGGACCGGTTCACCGCGCTGGATCTCGCGCTCGACAAGCTGATCGCCCGATTGCGCAAGGCGGCCGACCGTCGCCGGGTACATCACGGGTCCCGTACCCCGATCTCCGTGGCGCAGGCCACGGCGGGCCTGGACCCGCCATCGACTTCCGAACGTTCGCTGAACGGCCTGCGCGGCTCGGGCAGCGAGGAGAGCGGGGCGACGGGCGGAGGTGAGTCGAGTCCGGGCGCCAGGACCTCCACGATCGCCGCGACCGCGCCAGAGGCCGATGTCTGGGCTGGCCCAGCTGTCCTGACGGATACCGATGTCGAGACCGACACCGACGTCGAGACCGACACCGAGGTCGAGACGGTCGCCGGCATCGAGGTTCAGGGTGACGGACCCCTCGTCGTCCGCGAGAAGATCCACCAGGCGCGGCCGATGACGCTGGATCAGGCGTTGTACGAGATGGAACTGGTCGGCCACGATTTCTACCTGTTCATCGACGCCGCCACCCAACGGCCGAGTGTGGTCTACCGCAGGCGCGGCTACGACTACGGCGTGATCCGGCTGGAGTGTGCGGAGGCCGACTTGCCCGTCACCCCGTGATCATGTTCGTGATCATGAGGATTCTGCGGACCTGTGGCCGTCGGAATCTTCATGATCACGAGTTCGGTACGCCCTGACGGGGCGGATGTTCGCCGACCGCCGCGCACCCTGCGGCGGGAGTCCTCGCCCGAAGTGCGGAATTCTTGCCCGACCTGCGGAAAACCGCTGCCTGGGTCTGGCGGTCGTGCAATTATTCGCAGGTGGTCAAGACCTCGCCATTGCGTACAACCCCATGCGACCCAGGCCCCCTGCGGGTCGCCGTCGTCGACAATCACGAGCTCTCCAGCAGGGGTCTTCGCCTGCTGCTGGACCAGGAGCAGGACATCGACGTCGTCGGTGAGGCCCGTGACGGCCTGGCCGCCATCCGACTGGTCGCCGAGAGCCGGCCGGACGTCGTCCTCCTCGACCCCTGCATGCCGCCGTGGGACAGCGTCGACACCCGCCGCAGGATCAAGGCGTTGGCACCGTCCACCCGCATCGTCGTCCTCGCCACCGGCGGGAACCAACCGCTCGACCAGCTGATCCGCCTCGGCGCCGACGGGCAGGTGGACAAGGACAGCCCGATCGACGACGTTGCCGGTGCGATCCGGATGGTCGCCAGGAGCGCCGCCGCCTGATCGGCCAGTCGTCGGTACGACCGGACTGAACCGCCACCCGCGACCCTGACGACCGACGGACGACAGGAGTGGCTGTCGGTGGTTCGTGCCACCATGTCTGGTCGTGGAGACGCTCACCGCCGCCAGAGCCCGACGCATCGCCCTCGCCGCCCAGGGATTCGCCGATCCGCGACCGACGGGCCGCCTCGACGTGCGGGCCCTCGACCGCGTGCTGCGTCATGTCGGGCTCCTGCAGATCGACTCCGTCAACGTCCTCAGCCGGGCGCACTACCTCCCGCTCTACAGCCGGCTCGGGCCCTATCCCACGACCCTGCTCGACCGCGCGGCCGGCAGGGCGCCGCGGCGACTTTTCGAGTACTGGGCGCATGTCGCGTCGTTCGTTCCGGTGCAGACGCAGCCGGCGCTGCGCTTCCGGATGGCCCGTGCCGCCGAAGAGGCATGGGGAAACATGCGGCGGATGGGGGAGGAGAAGCCCGGCTTCGTCGACTGGGTGCTTGCCGAGGTCGCTGACAAGGGTCCGTTGACAGCCCGTGAGATCGAGCACGACGCACCTCCTGGGCCACGGGACAACTGGGGGTGGAACTGGAGTGCGGTCAAGGTCGCCCTCGAGTGGCTCTTCTACACCGGCCAGGTCACCTCGGCCGGCCGCAACGGCGCCTTCGAGCGGGTCTACGACCTGCCCGAGCGGGTCTTCCCGCCGGCGATCACGGCCGCGCCCACGCCGACCGACGAGGAGGCGCACCGGGAGCTGGTGCGGATCGCGGCCCGGGCCTACGGCGTGGCTACCCAGCGATGCCTGCGGGACTACTTCCGGCTCACCGCGCGGGAGACGGCCACCGCGGTGACGCAGCTCGTCGACGCCGGTGAGCTGACTCCCGTACGCATCGACGGCTGGAACCGTCAGGCCTACCTCCACACCGAGGCCAGGATCCCGCGCCGCGTCCGTGCCCGGGCGCTGGTCGGTCCGTTCGACTCGGTGGTGTTCGAGCGTGACCGCGCGGAGAACCTCTTCGGACTCCACTACCGGATCGAGATCTACGTGCCGGCGCCCAAGCGGGTCTTCGGCTACTACGTTCTTCCGTTCCTGCTCGGCGACCGGTTCGTCGCGCGGGTCGATCTCAAGGCGGACCGGGCCGCGCGGGTCCTGCGCGTGCAGTCGGCGTTCGCCGAGGAGCATGCACCGCCGGAGACCGCGGAGGAGCTCGCGGCCGAGCTCGCCAGCATGGCGGAGTGGCTCGGTCTCGCGGGTATCGACGTGGTCGACCGTGGCGATCTCGCCCGGCCGCTGCAGAAGGCAGTCCTGGCATGACCAGGTTCGTGATGACCGCGTCCCATCGTCCGGACAGGGCCGTCTCACCATGACGCGCATGCCTTTCGTCTTCTTCGATGGCGACCAGACCCTGTGGGACTTCACATCCGTGATGCGGCATGCGCTGGCGATTGCGTTGCGTGAGTTGCGAACCCGGCGGCCCGGAGCGGCGACCGATCAGCTCACTGTGGAAACTCTGATCGCGGACCGTGATGCGGTCGCGACGGAACATCGCCACGTGGGTTGGACGATGGACGAGATCCGATGGGAGGCGTTCGACCGGACCGTCCGGCGCTGCGGGCCGCAAGATCCTGACCTTGCCCGCGACCTGTACGAGCTGTTCATGCGGCACAGGTTCGACGACATCGAGCTCTATCCCGACGTGGTTCCCACACTCGACGCGCTGGCCGCGTCGTCGTACCGCCTCGGGCTTCTCACCAACGGCAACGGCGACCCCGAGCGCTGCGGGCTGGCCGGAAGGTTCGAGGCTGTCGTGCTCGCCCAGGACCACGGCGTGAGCAAGCCCGATCGGCGGCTCTATGACATCGCCGCGGCCGCTGCGGGGGATCTCACGACGGCCCCTGTCATGGTCGGCGACTCGCTGTACAGCGACGTAGTGGGCGCCCAGTGTGCTGGCTGGCGTGGCGTCTGGCTCAACCGCTGCGGGGAGACGGCGCCGCGCGGCATCACCCCGCACGCGGAGATCACGTCGCTGGCCCACCTCCCGGTCGCGCTCGAGTGGGCGATGGCAGTCACGTGAGCCGCGTCGGCCCCGCTCACCAGATGAGAACCTCGTTATACGGAACGAAAATGCGGCACGAATTTGGGGGACCCGGTTTTCAGCTCGGGGACAAAGGTGGCATGCTCGGTCAGGCTCCCGGCGAGGCCACGTCGCTCGCGCCCACCCCTGCGCTTACACGGCCGCGGCGAAGGTCACCGGGAAGCGGGGCGGCTGTCCGGCGTGGGAGGCAGCCGCCCTTCGCATGTCCATCGAACCTTCAGCCTCCCGCACGCCGGGCGCGCCCGGTCACGCCCCCGCGTCAGCGGGCAGCTCGCTGGTGAGGAGGTCGAAGGCGATCAGGTCCTCATACGTTCCGTCGCCAAGCCGTTCGGCCGCCCGCGCCCGCCCTGACGCGACGAAGCCCGCCCGCTCGGCCACCTTCGCCGAGGCGACGTTGGTGGCGGCGGCCCGCAGGGTCAGTCGGCGCAGGCCCATCCCGCCGTCCTCGGTGGCGATGGCCGCATGCCGGACCACCAGCCGGGTGGCCGCCGTCGCGACCCCACGGCCACGCGATTTCGGATGCACCCAGTAGCCGATCTCGGCGGTCCCCGTCGAGTGGTCGACACCCATCAGCCCGAACGAACCGATGCACTGGTCGGAGACCGGGTCGGCCAGGGCCCAGTAGATCCCGCGGCCCATGGCGTGCTCCTCCTCCCGGCTCTGGATGTAACCGAGGGCCTCGCCCGCGGTGTACGGCGTCGGCAAGCCGCCAAGCCAGTGCTGGGTCACCGGGTCGGCGCAGCCTTCCACGACGGCATCGGCGTCGGAGGTACGGAAGGGTCGGAGAACGCAGGCGTCGGAGCGGAGGACCGGCACGTCGTACCACGGCGCGGCAGGCTCGCGGGGGTCCTGGGCGCGCAGCGAGCCGATCCAGCCGTCGTAGCGTTGGCCGCGGGAGACGCAGAAGCCGCGGACGGCGCCCTCGAGCCGGAATCCGGTCCGCCAGGCGACCTTGCGGGAGGGCCAGTTGCCGACGTGTGCCTGCCAGTGGATCACGCCGAGGCCGAGACCGTCGGATGCGAACGCCCACCCGCAGGCGGCCCGCACCGCCGCCGCCATCGCGCCCCTGCCCCGAGCCGAGGCCCGCAGACCGAAGCCGATCTCGCCGGCACCCGTACCGTCCACCACGAAGTTGATCGTGCCGAGGTACTCGTCGGTCGAGGCGTCGGCGATCGCCAGCGCGAGGTAGTCGCCGCGACTCCAGCCGGTGGGGATCCGCTCTCGGACGAACTGCTCGGCGTGCTCCCGCGTATAGGGGACGGGAACCGTCGTCCAGCGCTGGGACGTCGGGTCGTCGCACTGGTCCAGCACTCCGTCGATGTCGTCGTCGCGGTGGCGCCTCAGCACCACGGGTCCGGCGGATAGGCGTACGGAATCCATCCCCCCAGGGTGCCTGTCCCGGTTCGTACGCCGCCGGCCGGGTGTACCCCCCTCACCTCCTCGGGCCGGTCCGGGCAGGCGAGTCAGAAGCGGGGCAAAGGGCGCCCTCGGGGCCGAGCGGACGGGTCGGATGCACCGCAAAAGGTCGAGGACGGCGCAAACACGGTGTGGCAGATGTCGCCTACGATGGCCGGAGGCGGGCAGGAGGAGTTGACACCCTCTGCCTGCCGAGCCACTGACCAGCGTTGTCGCAACCGCTACGACGAGGAGCCGAGAGTCCGTGCCTGTCCTGCTCGACAAGATCCTGCGCGCCGGCGAGGGCCGAACCCTCAAGAAGCTGCACCAGGTCGCCAAAGAGGTCAACACCATCGAAGAGGACTTCGTGGCGATGTCGGACGCCAAGCTCCGGGAGATGACCGCTGAGTTCAGGGCCCGCCTGGCCGGGGGCGAGACGCTGGATGACATCGAGCCGGAGGCCTATGCCACGGTGCGTGAGGCCGCGAAGCGGACCGTGCGCCAGCGGCACTTCGACGTCCAGGTCATGGGCGGTGGCGCGCTGCACCGGGGCCACATCGCCGAGATGAAGACCGGTGAGGGCAAGACGCTGGTCTCCACACTGGCGGCCTACCTCAACGCCCTGACCGGCGAGGGCGTCCACATCATCACGGTCAACGACTATCTCGCGAAGTACCAAGGCGACTGGATGGGGCGGATCCACCGTTTCCTCGGGCTCTCGGTCGGCGTGATCCTCTCCCACATGACCCCGGCGGAGCGCCGCGAGGCGTACGCCTGCGACATCACCTACGGCACCAACAACGAGTTCGGCTTCGACTACCTCCGCGACAACATGGCCTGGTCCCTGGAGGAGTGCGTCCAGCGGGGTCATCACTTCGCCATCGTCGACGAGGTGGACTCGATCCTCATCGACGAGGCCCGCACGCCGCTGATCATCTCCGGCCCGGCCGCCGAGGGGTCTTCGCGGATGCACGGGGATTTCGCGAAGGTCGTCGCCTCGATGCGACCGGAGGTCGACTACGAGGTCGACATCAAGAAGCGCACAGTCGGCGTGCTGGAGAGTGGTATCGACAAGGTCGAGGACTACTTCGGCATCGAGAACCTCTACGAAGCGGTCCACACCCCGCTCGTCCAGTTCCTCAACAACGCGATCCGCGCCAAGGAGCTGTTCCGGCTCGACAAGGACTACGTCGTCGTCGACGGCGAGGTGCTCATCGTCGACGAGCACACCGGTCGGATCCTTGCGGGCCGCCGCTACAACGAGGGCCTGCACCAGGCGATCGAGGCGAAGGAAGGCGTCCCGATCAAGGACGAGAACCAGACCTTCGCCACGATCACGATCCAGAACTTCTTCCGCCTCTACGACAAGCTCGCCGGCATGACGGGTACGGCGATGACGGAGGCGGCGGAGTTCGACAAGATCTACAAGCTTGGCGTCACGCAGATCCCCACCAACCGCCCGATGGTCCGTGCCGACCAGCCGGACCTGATCTACCGCACGACAGAGGCGAAGTTCGCCGCGGTCGTCGAGGATTTGGCCCAGCGCCATGCCAAAGGCCAGCCGGTGCTGGTCGGTACGACGAGTGTCGAGCAGTCCGAACTGCTGTCCTCGCTGCTCGTCCGCGTCGGCGTACCCCACGAGGTGCTCAACGCGAAGAACCACGCGCGGGAGGCGGCGATCATCGCCCAGGCGGGCCGCAGGGGCGCCGTCACCGTCGCTACCAACATGGCCGGTCGCGGGACCGACATCATGCTGGGCGGCAATGCCGAGTTCCTGGCCGACACCGAGCTGCGCGCGATGGGGCTCGACCCGAGCGAGAACCGCGAGGAGTACGAAGCCGCCTGGCCGGCGACTCTCGAACGCTTCCGGAAGGCGGCAGCCGCCGAGCACGACGAGGTGACCGCCCTGGGCGGCCTCTACGTCCTCGGCACCGAGCGGCACGAGTCCCGGCGGATCGACAACCAGCTGCGCGGCCGGTCCGGCCGGCAGGGTGACCCGGGGGAGAGTCGGTTCTACCTCTCTCTGCAGGACGACCTGATGAAGCGGTTCAAGTCCGACTGGGTCGACTGGGTGCTCAACACGCTCAACATCCCCGACGACATGCCGATCGAGAACAAGCGGGTCACCGGAGCGATCGCGTCGGCGCAGGCGCAGGTCGAGGCGATGAACTTCGAGATCCGCAAGGACGTCCTGAAATACGACGACGTTCTCAACCGGCAGCGCCACATCATCTACGACGAGCGCCGGCGGGTCCTCGAGGGCGAGGACGTCCACGAGCAGGTCGAGCCGATGATCGACGACACGCTCGAGGCGTACGTCGCCGCCGCCACCGAGGGCTACCCGGACGAGTGGGACCTGGACCAGCTCTGGACCGACCTCAAGCAGATCTTCCCGGTGAGCTTCGGAATCTCCCGGCTGGAGGCCGAGGCCGGCGGACGGCAGAACATCAGCCGCGACTTCCTCCTCGTCCGGCTCCGCGATGACGCCCACCAGGCGTACGCCCGCAGGGAGGCCGAGCTGGGGCCGGAGGTGCTCCGTGAGGTCGAACGGCGGGTCATCCTCTCCGTGCTCGACCGCAAGTGGCGCGAGCACCTCTACGAGATGGACTACCTCCGTGAGGGAATCGGCCTGCGGGCGATGGCCCAGCGCGACCCGCTGGTGGAGTACCAACGGGAGGGCTACGACCTCTTCATGGCGATGATGGATGCCATCAAGGAGGAGTCGGTCAGCTATCTGTTCAACCTCGAGGTGCAGGTGGCCGAGCCGACCGCGGAGGAGCCGGTAGTCGCGGCCGGAGCCCAGCCGTCGGCCGGACCGACCGACAGCGCAGATCCGTCAGCCCGCACGCAGCGCGTGGTCGCCCGTGGGCTCGCGGCGCCGGCGCGGCCGACGCGCCTGTCCTACAGCGCACCCACGGTCGACGGAGAGGGCGGGGTCGTACGCCGCAACGAGTCCGCTGCCCGCTCCGGTGCCGCCCCCGGTGCCCACGCCGACTACTCGGGGACTCCCCGCAACGCGGCATGTCCGTGCGGTTCTGGGCGCAAGTACAAGCGCTGCCATGGCGACCCCAAGGCCCGCGCCCGGATGGACGGCTGACGGGCTCATACGTACGAAGGGCACCTCTCGACCGGAGTCGAGGGTGCCCTTCGTACGTCCCCCTCGCAGGTGGGCCCGCCGACCGGGACCTCAGCCGAGCCGCAGCGCGGTGCACCGCCAGCGGCCGTCGAGTCCTTCGACCCGGACCGCGACCGCCCGCGAACGTCCGCCGTGCTTGACGTGGATAGCCGCCTCAGCCACGCCGTCGCGCGGCTCGCAGATGTGGACCGACCGGACGAGGACCCGACCACGGCCGCCGCGGACGGTGACCGGTGCCCCGCCGAGTGCGCGTACTCGCGCCACGACGTCGGCGTAGACACGTTCGTTGGTCCAGCGCAGCAGCTGCGCGGACGGACGGTCGCCGGTGAGCACCTCGATCAGGGCCTGAACGAACCGACCGCACCACGACTTCGGGTCGGGGAGCGCGCCACGTGGTGTCGGCTGTGGTGCGAAGAACGGGTCCTCTGACGGGCGCTTCGAGCCAGGCCCCTGCACGACGCGGAGGTGGCGGGCGACGCTGAGCTCCTCGACGGCCGGTTCGGCAACCATCGTGCTGGCGGAGATGTCCAGCGCGAGTGCGCCGTCGGTGAGCTGGCCGTCGGTGTCGAAGCCACGCTCGTCGTCGTAGGGCGGCTCGGTGGCGGGCCCGGGGATCCGGCGGGGAAGCCGGTGGACGTCGGGCTGGGTCCTTGGCCGCGGCATGGTCTGGGTGGCAGTCATCGGTGGATTCCCCCGGTTCGAGATGTCCTACTGAGCTGTGTCTGCTGCTGGTGGTCGAGGTGCTGGTTTGATGCGTACGGCATGGTCATCGCTGCGGTGGTGTGAGGATCTGGCCCGGCAGGATCAGGTCGGGGTTGTCCCCGATGACCTGGCGGTTGGCTTCGTACCACCGGTGCCATTCGCGGTTGATCTCGGCGCTGCTGGCACCGTCGGGAAGGCTCGCCTTGGCGATGTTCCAGAGGTTGTCGCCGCGCTTGACGACGACCTGGTGCTGGTCGTCGACATGACGGACAGCGGGGCGGGTCACCGGATCCCGGGAGATCGGGCGATCCGGATTGGGCAGCCCGGACTGCCCGGCACCCTGGTCGGAGACCGGCCGGTCCGGCATCGGGAGTTGGTCGAGGACGTCGCCACCGCCTGGCCGGTCCATACCGCCCGGCCGGTCAAGGCCTGGGAGCTGGGCGCCGCTCGGGAGTTGCTGTTCGACCTGACCGCCGAACGTGCCCGGCCGGTCGAGACCGGGGAGGAGTTGCGCCGCCGCGGCCGCCTGCGTCGGCTGGTCGACCGTTGCCGCGTTGGCTGGAAGAGCCCCGAGGATCGGTCCTGCGGCGACCGAGAGGCCGAGCGCGACCCGGGCGGCCCGACGGTAGACGGCGGGCGTGAGTCGCTCCGCGAGTGACCCGCAGGCTGCTCCGAGTGCTCCAGGAATCACCGAGAGGGCCATCAGCAGAGTGCCGAGCGCGAGCCAGGCGAAGCAGGCCCACGCGAGCACAGCGACGAGGAGGACGAGAAGCGCGTCGAAGGTCGGATTGGGGCCCTGGACCGCGGTCCAGCTACCGGCTGTCAGCCAGCGAAGCGCCCATCCGCCGCCGACGAATGCAAGGAGCACCCCGACCGGGGAGAGCACTCGACGGACGATCCTCATGGCTTCGCCTCCAGATCCTTCGTTTGCTTGCGTTTGCTTTCATACTCTGCTGTTAGCGGCGCTGTCAACCCGGCTGCGGTCGTACGACGTGCGACGCTGTCGGTGCCGGCGTCCTAGAGATGCTCTCTGACCAGCAAAGATGCCGGATCGACTGCGTTTGTCCCATGGTTGGTTGGACGCAGGAACCAGTGTGGGTGGTTCAAAGCCAGTCCCCATTTTCAGCTCCGCGAAGACTTGCGTAACAGCGGGAAGCGACCGAGGTCCACATGACGCATGCGATTGGCTGCGTTTGCATTCATTTGCCTGTGGCTGGATGCCTGGGGCCGTCTGACGGGTCGGCGTGGACCAGTACGGTGGCCCGGTGCGCTGGGAGAGTCTTTTCGAAGATCTGGATGCTCAGATGGCGGAGCTCGAGGCCGCCGAGCTCACCTCGGAGCTGGCCGACCGGACCCGGCGCGAGGTCGCGCGCTTCCGGCTGGTCGACCGGTTGCGACCGACGTTCGGGCATCCCGTCACCGTCTTCACCCTGGGCGGCGGCAAGCTCGCGGGGACGGTTGCCGGTGTCGGCGCCGACTGGCTCCTGGTCGCCGAAGAGCACCGTCTCGAAGCCCTGATCCCGCTGGACGCCATCACCGGCCTGACCGGGCTCGGCGGTCTCACCGCCGCGCCCGGCAGCGAAGGCAAGGTCGCAGCGAGGCTCACGCTGGGCTACGCGCTCCGCGGGATCGCCCGCGACCGGGCGGCGGTGTTGGTGGCGCTCCGCGACGCGACGGCGGTCACCGGGACGATCGACCGGGTGGGTGCGGACTTCTTCGAGATGGCCGAGCACGGCCAGGCGGAGATCCGGCGGACGAGGGACATTCGGGGCATCCGGACCGTGCCGTTCGCCGGCGTCTCGTTCGTACGCAGGTCGTGAGGGTCTACGTGCGCGGAGGCTCTCGTCCACCGAGGCAGCTGGGTGCTGAACCCGCGCACGCCCAGGATGTCGTACGGGGCTAGAACTCGTCCGCCTTGCCGTAGGGGTGGGCGGAGATGAAGTCACGGGTTTCGGAGTACATGCGCTCGATGTACTTCTCGAGCGCGGCGGCCTCCACCCTCCACTGGCCGCGGCCGCCGATCTTGATCGCGGGGAGCTCGCCGCTGCGGACCAAGGCATAGGCTTGCGCGGCTGAGATGTTGAGGACGTCCGCAACATCGGCCAACTGCAAGAACCTCGGCGTGACGGGCAAGGGGAGCTCCTTCCGAACGTGGTGCGTAGCCAGTCTGCCACGCGTTTGCTTGTGGTTGCGTTCGGTTGTCCACAGGACCCTGGGGCGGGTCGCGGCTACGTCTCCAGCGACGTGAACGCGGAACGTATATCTAGCAGAACGTTCCGTGAAGGCTCCTGGCGGGCTCGGCGGCCCGATGTGGCCGGACCGCGCACCTGTCACGCATGGTGTCGTACTGTGTCTCGACGCCTTTAGGCCACGAAACGACCACGACCCTGCGAATCCGGAGGAAGACCTTGTCGGATGTGCCGTCCCCCAAGGCCACTCGGCAATCGCGACCTCGCTGGCTCGATCCCAAGTTGTTCCTCGGCATCCTGCTGGTGCTCGTCTCGATGGTGTTGGGAGCAAGGGTCGTCGCAGCTGCCGACCAGACGGTCGAGATCTGGGCGTTGAGGGAAGACGTCAGGCTCGAGCCGGCCATGCCACTCACCCAGGATGCACTCGTCGCGAAGAAGGTGCAGTTCACGAGCCAGGAGGACGCGGACCGCTACGTGTCGGCCCGGGAGGAGATCCCGGAGGGCGCGCGGATGCTCCGTTCCGTCGGCGGGGAGGAGTTCCTTCCTCGTGACTCCTGGACAGACGACCCTGACCGTCAGCTGGAGGATGCGCCCATCCCCGTGCTGCCGAGTCTGCTGCCGAAGTCCTTGCGCGCGGGCGATCGGGTCGACGTCTACTTCGTCGCCTCCGAGGACGACGCGTTCCCACCCAAGGCGGCCGTCGTCGGCGCGACGGACATCATCGTGGTCAACATCCCCGAGGGCGATGGCATCAGTGGTGGTGAGTCGAGCGCGACCATCCGGCTGGCTCGCGACAAGGAAAGCGGTGGGATGTCCCTCGAGGATCTGGTGGCGCACGCGGCCAACGCGAAGGCGGTCGTCGTCAAACATGTAGCCCCAGAGCCGAAGTGAGATCGTGAGAGCCGAGGTGGGATCGTGTCCCTCCCAGTCCTGACAGCCGTCACCGGTGCGCGATGGGAGTCCGACCTGGTCTCCGCGCTGGAGCGGAGCTCGCTCGGTCTTGACGTCGTACGCCGGTGCGTCGACCTGCCCGACCTTCTCGCCACTGCGCAGTCGGGCCAGGCCAGAGCGGTCCTGCTCTCAGCCGACCTGCGCCGACTCGACCGCGAGGCAGTCGCTCGGCTGATCGCGGGCGGTGTCGCCGTCGTCGGTGTGGTGTCGCCAGGCGACACCGAGGGCGAGGAACGTCTGCACCGGATCGGCATCGCCAAGGTGGTCCCCGCTGACGCGCCCGCCGACGTCCTTGCGGGCGCGGTCGCCGAGTCGGTGGAGATCGCGCACGCCCATGGCCGCGCACCGGAGCCGGACTTTGCGGTCTCCAACCCGTGGGGTGCTATGCCGTCACTGCCGCCGATGCAGGACGTCGGAGTCACTCCGGAGACGGGCACGGGTACCGGCCAGTTGCTCGCCGTGTGGGGGCCGGCGGGAGCGCCGGGGCGTACGACGGTGGCGCTGACGCTGGCGACCGAGCTCTCGACGTTCGGCGTACCGACGTTGCTCGCCGACGCCGATGTCTACGGCGGTGTGGTCGCGCAGGCACTGGGACTGCTCGACGAGGCGCCCGGCCTGGCGGCGGCATGCCGGTCGGCCAACAGCGGCTCACTCGACCTGGCCGGCCTCGCCCGGCACGCCCGGCAGGTGCTGCCCCGGCTTCGGGTGCTCACCGGGATCCAGCGGGCCGACCGTTGGCCTGAGCTCCGGGCCTCGGCGCTCGAGCAGGTCTGGGACCTGGCTCGGCAACTGGCCGCCGCGACCGTCGTCGACTGCGGGTTCTGCCTGGAGCAGGACGAGGAGATCTCCTTCGACACCGCAGCGCCGCGCCGTAACGGCGCGACGCTCACGACGATCGAACGCGCCACCACCGTCATCGCCGTCGGTGCGGCCGACCCGATCGGGTTGCAGCGACTGATCCGTGGGCTGGAGGAACTCCGCGAGGCGGTGCCTGGCGTGGCGGTCAGGGTCGTGGTCAACAGCGTCCGCAAGGGACCGGTCGGTGGTGACGCCGAGGGCCAGATCAGGGACGCGTTGCGGAGGTACGCCGGTGTGGACGCGGTGGTCTGCGTGCCCTACGACCGGTTCTCGTTCGACACCGCGATCGCCCAGGGCAGGTCCTTGGCCGAGGTGGCGCCCAAATCGCCCGCCCGGTTGCCGCTGCGAAACTTCGCGGCCGACCTCATGGGAATCACGCTTCCCCGTCAGCGCAGGCGGAAGAAGGCCTAGGGTCCCGCCAGCTAGGTGGCGAAGAGAAGGGTCAACCCGGCGAGGGTGTAGCAGACCATCACGACCAGCAGGGGGATCTGTCCCAGCAGGGCCGTCCGTCGGGGAAAGAGCGCGACCGCTCGGTCGTGGGCGGCGATCACACCGAGAACGTGGCCGACGACGACGGCGCCGACTTTCACCCCTGCCACCAACTGAGGGTTGTTGGCGAGCGACGGGTCGACGTCGCGTCCGGCAAGGCCAAGCAGGTTTGCGCCGTTCGCCAGCGGATCCGACAGATAGATGAATGTCTGCTGCCCTTCGAGGACCAGCAGCGTGAAGTAGTGGGCGATCAGGTAGCCGAGCACGATCGGTACGACCGAACCGGCGAACGCTCCGGGCAGCTCGGACCGCAGCCGTGGCGCCGACGACGTGCGTTCGCTCGCTCCGCCTCCCGCCAGGCCCCCGGCAAGCACCGTCGCCAGCCAGAAGGATCCGGCGGCCACGAGGATGGACCCCGCCAGCGCGCCCGTGCCCGCGAGTACCTCCGGAATCCCCGAACCCTGAACGAACCCGATCCATGTCGTGCTCTGGGAGAACCCGTCGTACGCCGTGGAACCCAACAGGATGGCCACCACCGCGACCGATCCGGGTCCGGTACCCAACCCGGCGAGGTGCGCGAGGGGATTGCGAAGCACCAGCCGTCCGTCCGAGGGGCGCCGGGCGAAGGGCGAGAGATGACCGAACAACGTCGAGTACGCCTCGAACGGATCGCCCCGGTCGAACCACCGGGCCCCGTACACGACGGCGAGGAGCAGTGACAGGACGACGTACGCGGTGACCCACATCCGGAGCACGGCGAGGGACGTGGCGTCGGGAGCGACCAGTTCGAGCCACACGAACGCGAACAGCCCGACGGCTGCCGGCCAGGCGCCCAGCCGGGCCGGCAGGGGAATCAGGCCCTCGACCGGCGGAACCTGGAGCAGCCGCGCGAGCAGCAGATGGAGGGGCCGCAGGGGGTTGAGGTACCTCCACACCGGGCCGAACACCACCGACAGCGGGACAAGCCCGACCCAGAGCAGGACGTAGACAACGCCGAACGTGGGGTTGACCAGCAGGTCGGGCCCGAAGATGGCCGCGACACCGACGTACGCAGTCGCCAGGAGGCCGAGCACCCGGAGCGCCAACCGGAAGACGCCGGCGTCGACCACCCGCGTCAGGGCGAGAGGCAACACCCGTCCCGTTTCGCGGTTGTCGAAGCGTGGCGCCGGCCACGACCAGGCCAGGATGACGAACGACACGACGAGGGCGGCCGCCGCGCCGGCCAGCGCGAGCGAGAAAGGTACGGGAAGGTCGCCACGTCCGCCGATCCCGTGCGCCAGGATCGTGCCGCCCTGACCGACGCCGTGACCGACGCCGTGACCGACGCCGACGCTGCCTCCGACAGTGCTGCCGAGTATGGGCGTCACGGGAGGACGATGAGCTGGTAGACGAGCCGGTCGCCGTCGTGCAGCTCGATCTCGAACCGGCCGGCCTCGTCGGCGACGAACTCCAGTGTGCCCGGCTTGTCCGGCTCGACCGCGACCTCCTCGTCGTATCCGTGCACGTGCAGCCGGTCCGCGACGTCGCTGGTGACCGTGATCTCGATCGGTGTGCCGTTGGCCACCTCCACCCGGGCGGCGTTGGGCGACACCTCACCGTCGGCGACCTTGACGCTGAGCCGCTTGACCGGCGGCGGCGTACTGTCTGATGATCCGGTTCCACCAGACCCGCCGGCACACCCGCCGACCAAGCCGAACACGACGAGGACTCCGGCGACGAGAGCAGGCATCAGTCGGGCGCGGGCGGGCATAAGTCGAGTCCTCCGACAGGTACGGTACGAAATTCGGGACACCTCGGGCGACTCACCGTACGCGGACTGTGTAAGAGCCCCTCCAGGGAGGTACGCGGGATGCCGGACCGGCTGAGTGCGTTGGACATGTCGTTCCTCTATCTGGAGGAGCCGACGACGCCGATGCACGTGGGCAGTGTGGAACTGTTCGAGCCGCCGGAGGGCGGGTTCGACGTCGACCGCCTGCTCGCCGTGGTGCGGGAGCGGCTGGCCTACGTACCCCGCTACCGGCAGCGCCTCAAGTCGGTGCCGGGGAACTTCGCCAATCCGGTCTGGGTGGACGACGAGGACTTCGACCTCACCTACCACGTACGCCAGTCCGCGGTGCCGCGCCCAGGGACCCCGCAGCAGCTTCGGGAGCTCGTCGCACGGATCATGAGCCGGCCACTGGACCGGTCCCGTCCGCTGTGGGAGATGTACTTCGTCGAGGGTCTCGAGGACGGCCGGTTCGCGCTCTTGTCCAAGACCCACCAGGCGGTGATCGACGGGGTGGCCGCGGTCGACATCGGGCAGGTGGTGCTGGACGTCTCGCCCGGGGCGCCGGACGGTCCCGCTGACGGCTGGGTGCCCGCCATGGAGCCGTCAGCGCTGGAGCTGCTCGCGGGAGCGGTGGTCGACGCCGTTCACCGGCCGGGGGATCTCGTCGAGTCGGCCCGCCGCGCCGTGTCGGACCTGCCCGTGGCCGGCGGCTGGGTCGCCCGGACCGTCGGCGGAGCGGTCGGCAGCGTGGCGGCCGCCATGCGGACGGCGGCCAGTCCCGCGCCGGGGAGTCCGTTGAACGTGCCGATCGGTGCCCAGCGCAGATTCGCCACGGTGGAGACCCGGCTGGACGACTACCGCGGTATCCGGGCACGCCTCGGCGGGGACGTCAACGACGCGATCCTCGCGACCGTCGCCGGGGCACTGCGCGCCTGGCTCTTCACCCGAGGGGTGAGAGTGGCCGCCAACATGTCGGTGCGCGCGCTCGTTCCCGTCAGCGTGCTCACCGGTGAGGGGCCGAACCGGGTCGCCGAGTACCTCGTCGACCTGCCGGTCGGCGAGGGTAGCCCGACCATGCGCATGCACCAGGTGTCCTACGCCATGAGGGCGCATCAGGAGACCGGCCGGGCGGTGCGCGCGCGGACCCTTGCCGGGATGGCCGGCTTCGCCCCGCCGACGCTGCACGCGCTGGGCGCCCGGGTCGCGAGCTCGCTGTCCCGGCGGATCTTCAACCTGGTGGTCACGAACGTTCCGGGGCCACAGACGCCGCTCTACGTGGGCGGGGCCACGATGGTCTCGACCTATCCGGTCGTTCCGCTCGCCAAGGGACAGGCGCTCGCTATCGGACTCACGTCGTACAACGGGGCAGTTTACTTTGGCCTCAACGCGGATCGTGTCGCCATGTCCGACCTTGACGTCCTTGCGCAGTGCATCCCGGATGCCCTTGCTGAGTTGGTTGATGCGGCTGAACAGGCCCCCAAGAAGTCCCGGGCGGGCAAACGTCCGGCACAGCGTCGCAAAGGCACGGCACACTGAGAGGCAGGAGGACTCTGAGCCGACGGTGAGGAGGACGCCATGAGTAGCCCGCGACGCGGACTGGTACTCGGCGCGGGCGGTGTCCTGGGTGCGGCCTGGATGATTGGCGCGCTTTGTGCCCTCGAGGAGGAAATCGGCCTCGACGCGACGAAGGTCGATGCTCTTCTCGGTACGTCCGCGGGATCTGTGGTGGCCGCGCTGCTCGCGGCAGGTGTCTCACCGCACGAGCAGCGTGCCCACCAGCGCGGCGAGGTGCTCGACGGGAGCCCGCTCGCGGAGGTGGAGTTCGACTACGCGCTGGGCGGCCGCCCGCCCGCTCCGTGGCCCGGCGTGGGGTCCGCGCGACTCCTCGCCGCTGTCGTACGCGATCGGCGGCTGCTGAGCGCTCCGGTCGTCCTGGCGGGCCTGGTTCCCCGTGGCCGGGGTTCGGTCCAGGCACTTGCCGAACTCATCGAGCAGATCCTCCCGGACTGGCCGAAGCATCCGCGTCTGCAGACGGTGGCGATGGACTATGACGCGGGCGGGCGGGTCGCGCTGGGCCGGCCGGAGGGCGACGGCCTGATTGTGCCGGCGCAGGCGGTCGCCGCCTCGTGCGCCATCCCGGGCTGGTTCGCACCGGTCGAGATCGACGGCCGGGTCTATGTCGACGGCGGTACCACCTCGATCGCCTCCGCCGACCTGATCGCGGGTCATCGGCTCGACGAGGTCTACGTCGTCGCCCCGCTGGCCTGGCTGGCGTCACCGAACTCGATGGGGCCGTCGCTGTGGATGCTGCAGCACTGGCGCCGGGCGCTGACCCGCCAGCTCAACCGCGAGGTCGAGCACCTGCGGGCGGAGGGCACTCAGGTCACGATCATCGCGCCGTCGGCAGAGGACCTGGTGGCACTCGGCACCAACCCGATGGACGAGCATCGCCGACTGGAGGTCCTGGAGACGTCGATGCGTACCAGCCGTGCGACGGTGCGCGGGATGCGCCGAGCTCGGCTTGGACAGGCCACGGTCCGGCGTTCTCCGGACGGACGTACCTCCGGGCATAACGGCGGCCGCAAGAGTGGCGGCCCGGCCAGCAAGTCCAGCGAGGGCGAGCGGGGCGGCGCGTCCAACGGTGGCAAGCGTGGTGGCAACAGCGGCAATGGCAAGGGCCGGGGTGGTCGCTCCGGCGGCGCGGCGAGTCGGCGGCGCGACGAGCGATAGCGTCCTGGGTGCGGGATGCGAGGGACCAGCGTCCCGCGTCAGAGGGATGCCGGCGGAGAGCAGGCACCGGACCGCACGAAGGACGACAGGATGCGCGTGTACCTCGGGATGACCCTCACCCAGCTGGCCGACGCGGTGGCGCAGGGCGGTTTCGGGCCACCCACGCTTGCCTACGCGGTGACGCCGACGCTGCGGGAGTGGTACGCCGAAGGCGACCAGGAGGAGCTGGAGTACGCGGCGATGGCCGCTGCCGCGCGCGGTTCCCTACACCAGCTGCGGTTCGATCCCGACGCCCCACGGCGCCGGACGGTGGTGGCGGCTGAGGCGCCTGACGGCATGGTGTCCGCCAATCCGGCGGAAGGGCGCGCGGCGGTGACGATCAACGCGGCACTGCCCCTGGAGGCGATCGAAGCTGTCCACGTCGACGACCGCGAGGCGATGGATGCCGTACGCGCGGCGGCGGACGCCGTGGTCGAAGCTGACGCAGGTGATCAGGACGCCTCGTTCATCGTCGACGAGGCGGGCGCCCACGAGCTGATGTGGTTCGCGCGCCAGGAGATCCCGGACCTGCTGGACAAGGCGGACAGAGCGTAAACCGCCCGGACGCTGCGTGAGAATGCAGTAACTTCGAGCTGCTACCGCCTCGACCTCGCGGGTGAACGTGACCCGATCAGCGCGATTCGGGCGAGTGCGACAGCAGCGTCGGAGGGGTGCCCGTGCCGTTCCAGCTCGCCGCGGCCGAGTCCACGGATCTGTTCGTCGGTACGCCGGACGCGCCACGCCAGGTCCTTCGCGTGACGCTCAGCCGCACGCTCGTGGAGCCGATCCGGTTGAGCGTCAGGGGCGATGGCGTCACCGGCACGGCCATGGTCCCGGCTGGCGTGGGCGTGGTGGTTGTCGAAGTCGGGCTGGACCTTCCGGATGTGCCACCTGGCAACACCGTCCCGGTGACGGTCACGGTCGGCGACACCAGCCTCGACACCACGGTCACGGTCGAGAGGCCCGGCTACACGATGTACCTGGTCTCGCATTTCCACTATGACCCGGTCTGGTGGAACTCGCCGAGCAGCTCCGCCGAGATCCCCGTGGACGGGTTGCCGGGTGACGCTTCGCCGCCCCGACCCTGGGAGCGGAACGGGTTCGCACTCGTCGACGCCCACATCGACCTGGCGCTCCGCGACCCGGACTACACGTTCGTCCTCGCCGAGATCGACTATCTGAAGCCCTATCTCGACACGCAGCCCGAACGTAGGGCCGACCTGCGGAAGCTTCTCGCGGAGGGCCGCGTCGAACTTGTCGGTGGTACGTACACCGAGCCGAGTACGAACCTCAGCTGTGCGGAGACGACGATCCGCAACATCGTCTACGGCATCGGCTACCAGCGTGACATCCTGCGCGGCGACCCGACGACGGCCTGGCAGCTCGACGTCTTCGGCCACGACCCCCAGCTGCCGGGGTACCTCGCCGACGCCGGCCTGACCGGCAGCGCCTGGGCCCGTGGGCCGTACCACCAGTGGGGGCCGGTCCAGAAGAACTTCGGCATGGCCCGCGCCGACGCGTCGGCGATGCAGTTTCCGTCGGAGTTCGAGTGGATCTCGCCGAGCGGTCGCGGCGTGCTCACCCACTACATGCCGAACCACTACTCCGCCGGATGGTGGATGAACTCGGCGGCCACCCTCGCCGATGCAGAGCTCGCCGTCTACGCGATGTACCGGATCCTCAAGCCGGTCGCGGCGACCCGGCACCTGATGCTGCCGGTCGGCACCGACTACGCCCCGCCGAACAAGTGGGTGACCGCGATCCACCGCTCGTGGAACGCGAGGTACGTCTGGCCGCGGTTCGTCTGCGGGACGCCGCGCGACTTCCTCGACGCCGTACGCACCGAGATGTACGCGACGGGCCGGCGGCCGAGTCCGCAGACGCGGGACATGAACCCGATCTACACCGGCAAGGACGTGTCGTACATCGACACCAAGCAGGCGCAGCGCGCGGCGGAGATCGCCGTCATCGACGCGGAGAAGCTCGCGACTCTGGCGGCGCTGCTCGGCCTCGGCCGCTATCCCGATGCCGCGCTGGACAAGGTGTGGCGGCAGCTCGCGTACGGCGCGCACCAGGACGCCATCACCGGGTCGGAGTCGGACCAGGTCTACATCGACCTGCTCGCGGGCTGGCGGGAGGCGTACGACCTGGCGACCGCGTGCCGCGACACCGCCCTCGACGCGCTCCTGACCCGGATCGACACCGGCCCCGCCGAAAAGCCTTCAGGAGAACGCGAAAGTACGCCGGTCGTCGTCGTGAACACGCTCGGCTTCGACCGCTCCGAACTCGCCCAGGTCGTCGGGTGCCCGCCGGGAAGGCTGGTCGACGACGCCGGAGCGGACGTGCCGTCCGTGCGGGACCGGGGCACGCTGGTCTTCCGCGCCGACGGCGTACCGGCTCTCGGCTGGCGTACGTACCGGCTCATCCACGGTGGCCCTCCCGCGACGCCGGCATGGACCGCGACCGGCCCACCAACCCACCCCATCGCCAACCACCGCTACCGACTCCGCGCCGACCCGGACCGCGGCGGCGGACTGACCTCGCTCGTCGACCTCGACAGCGGTCGGGAGCTGCTGCGCGGGGTCGGCAACGAGTTGCTGCTCTACGACGAGTACGCCACCCATCCCGACTTCGGCGAAGGACCGCGCCACCTCATTCCGCGCGGTCCGGTGGTCGGGTCGGCGACCACGCCCGCCACGGTCCGCCGGGAGATCGGGCCGTTGGGTGAGCGCCTCGTGACGACCGGAACGCTGGACGTGCTGTCCTTCGAGCAGACCGTGACCCTGTGGCACGGGGTGGATCGCGTCGACTTCCGGACAAGGGTGCTCGACCATCGCGGCGCGGACAAGCTGCTGCGGGTGAGGTTCCCGGTCGACCTGCCGGGGGCGTTGCCGATGTCGGGGGTCGCGGCGGCGGTCGTGGGACGCGGTTTCGGCATGCCCGACGTCGACGCGGCCGAAGCGCCGTGGACGCTCGACAATCCCGCCCACACGTGGTTCGGACTGGGTTCGACCGCACGGGTCTCGCTGGTCGACCCCGACGGCAACCGGCTCGGCGACCGGGCGCTCGGCGTCGCCGAGGTGGTCGTCGGTCAGGTCGGTGCCGCCGCCAGCGCCCGCGACCTGGTCGTCGCTCTCGCCCGCGTCGGCGTCACCGCGACGACATCCGGTGCGCAGTGGGCGAGGTACGGATGGCTGTCGGTCGACTCCAACCTGCCTGACTTCCGGATCGTCCTCGGCGGCCCGGACGAGAACGCCATCGCGCGGGAGCTGCTGGCCCGGTGCGACGCGAAGTACTCCGCCGAGTTCGACCGGCAGCTCGAGGCGACCGGACGGGTGCTGTTGTGGGTACCGCCCGAGCAGCCGCTGCGGGCGGTGTGGCGGCCGAACGCCGACCTGCGCGACGTCCGGGCCCTGCCCGCACTGCTCGCCGTCGGCCCGGTCGACTGCCTCGTCGCCGACCTCGACGACGCGGCGATCGAGGCGGTCGGGCTCGACGTCCCCCTGGAACCGCTCACCGATGCCACCGTCGCCCTGATGACGTACGGGTTGCCTGGGTTCGCCGTCGACCCGACGGGGGCGCTGCACCTGTCGCTGCTCCGGTCCTGCACCGGTTGGCCGTCCGGCGTCTGGGTCGATCCGCCGCGCCGGGCGGCACCGGACGGGTCGGCGTTCCAGCTGCAGCGGTGGACGCACGAGTTCTGCTACGCCCTCGTGGCCGGTGACGGCGACTGGCGCGCGTTGGCGCTGCCGTCGCGCGGCCAGGAGTACTGCACACCACTGCACGCCCGCGCCCTGCCCCGAGGGGCGCCGCGTACGGTTCCCCACTCGGTTCCTCGTGCTGAGCGGCTGCCGGGGCGGCATTCGCTCGTCCGTATCGAACCGGCGCGGGAGGTCCTGTTGAGCGCGGTGAAGCCGACCGGCAACCCGATCGCGACCGGGAGCGCCGGCGGTTCGGATCCCGTGCGTGGGATCACCCTGCGGCTGGCCGAGAGCACCGGGCTCGGGCGCCGCGCCACGATCGGCGGTGCCCTCGGGCTCACCGATGCGCGGCGGGCCAACCTGCTCGAACGCCCACTCGAGCCGACCGATCTCAGCCTCGACCTCGCCGGCTTCGAGGTGGCGACCATCGTGGCCATGCCGGTGGACGCCGCCACACCTGACACACCTGGCACACCCGACGCAGAGATGCTGGGGCCGTCGGCCGAACGGCCACATGCCGAGTACGCCCGTTACTGGCTGCACAACCGTGGTCCGGCGCCGATGGGATACCTACCGGTGACCGTTGCCGTGTCGCCGCGCTCACTGCCCTGGACCGACGGTGGTCCGCTGGAGATCGAGGTCGTGCTCGCGAGCCAGCTGCGCGACGCGGCCCATGAGAGTGCCGTACGGATGCGAGTGCCCGCGGGATGGACGGTCGATCCGGCGGAACAGGCGTACGAGCTCCCCGCCGGTGGGCACCTGCGATTCGCGGCGACGGTGACGCCGGCTGAGGATGCGGAGGAGGGGACGTACTTCGTTGCCGCCCAGATCTCCTACGCCGGTACGCCTGTCGAGGACATCGCCACTGTCGTTGTCGCGGCCGAGCGGGGACGCCGGCGCGACTCCGTCGTACCCATCCCCGAACCGAGGTCGGAGTCCGCACCCGCTTCCCGCGTGCCGGCGTCGGCAGGGACGTCCGTAGCCGCGTCCGGGTCCTCAACCGGTGAGGCGGTGGACGCCATGCCGACCGACGAGACCGCTGTTCTGACAGACCGGGTTGCGGCGCCGATGGACGGGAGTGGAGCGGCTTCCCATCCCACGGCCGGCCGTGGGACCGGACTGGTCGTCGATGTCGTGGACCGTGAGGTCGTGGTCAGTCCCGGCGCCCGCGCAACGATCGCCGTGACGCTCACCAACCAGACGCGCGACGAGATCCGCGGTGAGGTCCAGCTCGTCTCGCCGTGGGGCACCTGGCACGCGATTCCCCAGTCCCTGACGGGTTTCAGCCTGCCGGCGCGGGCGCGGACGATCGTCGACTTCCCGGTCGTCGTACCCCCTGACGCAGAGCCGGGTCATGCGTGGGCGATGGCGAAGGTGATGTGGTTCGGCCGGTGCCAGTATGCGCCGACGGTGCGGTTCGTGATCGCCTGACGCGAGGCTGTTCGCCGCTGACCTTCTGCTGACGCCGGCGGGCGCTCGGGTCGTCTCACAGTCCACGCCCGCCAACCCGTGCGTGGGCACCGCCACGCCGCCTCGGACTGGGCCGTCGGCGTTGGAGCATCCTGCTGGCGGGAATGCAGAGGAGCACCGCGGCGTAGCACCAGAACGCGGTGTCCAGCCCCATCTTGGCAACGTCGATCTGCGTGGCCAACTGTCCGGGATTCGCCTGTAACTCCTCGACCGCGGCCCGGGTCGCGACGGTGGCGCCGCTGTCCAGCCAGCCCCACGGAAAGCCCAGCCCGCGATGGTAGGCGTACATGCAACAGACGTCCTCGCGGACAACCAACAGGCTCAGGAACAAGCCAGCTAAAGCGACCACAACCGTTGCCAGCCACGCGATCCGGCCCACCCGGCGAGACGTGAGACCCACCCAGGTCAACAGGACGCCGCCCGCGCACAGCACGAGGCCGAATGCCAGGTCGTGAGGTGGTGTCGGTGGAATCAGGGCGAGTGCGCCGAAGCTCGCCCCCGAGACACCGACGAGGACGAGAACGACGGTTCGCAGGAGGGCGGTCGGAGGCATGCGGGTCAGCCTGCCAGGTGGTCGCACCCGCGGTGACGGGTGAGTGCGCCCGCCCACGCCAGCTCGGACCGCGTGGCCGCGGGTGTCAGTGGTGCAGCACTCGAGGCGAACGGCTCAGAAGTGCGGCCTGAAGTGGTGGTGTATCGGCCGCTGCTCCGGTGCCGGATCACGGAGCAGCAGGATGCAGATGAGGCCGCCGACCAGGGCGGCTGCGCTGAGGACGACGAAGGCCGTCTGGTACGGCGGAGCCGTCGGGACCCTCGCGGACTCGCTGCCCGCATGGATGATGACCCCGAGCACCATCGTCCCGGCGGCCGCCCCGATCCACCGCACGGTGAGGACGAGCGCGTTGGCGTCGCCGCGCTCCTGCGCCGCGACCGCGTTGCTGAGCCCGGTGAGCAGGGACGTGAACATCGGGGAGAACGACGTGCTGAGGAGCAGGAGCCCTGGCAGCAACAGGATGTAGCGCCTCTCGTCAAGGAAGGCCGCCAGCCATCCGAACGCGACCGCGGTCGCGAAGTACCCGAGGATCGCCGGCAGGCGGGCCCCTATTCGGTCTGTCGCCCGGCCGGCGATGACGTTGAATGCCGGGGCAGCGAGCATCGAGGGAACGATCGCGAGGGCAGCAAGCAGCGGCCCGTATCCCAGGACGTGCTGGAAGTAGGTGGCGGCGTAGATGATGTAGCCGGTGATGACGAACTGGGCGGTGAACATCGCGAGCACGATCCCGCACAGCACGCGGCGCCGCAGCAGACCGACGTCGAGCTGCGGATGCGGCGTACGCAACTCGAGAAGGCAGAACGCGCCGAGCACCACGACGCCGCACCCGGCGAGGGCGAGCGTCGCCGCCGAGTCCCAGCCCCAGGTGAGTGCCTGCATCAGAGCGACCAGCAGGGCGGTGAGCCCTGACATCACGACGACGAGCCCCCGGACGTCGAAGCGCTCCGGCTCCCCGACCGGTCGGTCCTCGACCTTCTGCCAACCCATCAGCACCAGACCGATGCCGACCGCGGCCTGGACGCCGAACAGGGCCCGCCAGCTGACCACCTCGGTCAATGCGCCGGCCAGCAGCGGCCCGACCACGAAGACCGACACGCCGATCGCCGAGTACTTCCCGAGAGCGTCGCCGCGGCTCCGGAGGGGGACCCGGTTGGCGATCATCGCCGCACTCGCCGGGTAGAGCGTCGAGGCGCCGATGCCGGCGACGGCAATGCTGGATACCAGCCAGAAGAAGCCCTGGGAGACCGCGGCGGAGAACGAGCCCAGGGCGAACACCGACAGGGCGACCAGCAGCACGTTCCGGTGCCCGTAGTAGTCACTGAGCCGCCCCCCAGCGGGCGCGAACAGCGCCAGGGTCAAGAAGAAGGAGTTGACGACCCACTGGGCTTCGGCCGACGACAGGCGTAGTTCCGCCGCGATCGTCGGCTGAACGACGCCGAGCACCGTCTGCCCGAGGTAGCAGCTGAAGAACGCGAGACCGCCGAACCAGAGGGTCCAGCGATTCAGCTGCACTGAGATCATGGGCCAGATGGGCCAGATGGGCCAGATGGGCCAGATGTGCCAGATGTGCCGGAGGGGCCCGGCGGCGGCACTGCCTGGCCCGGTCCGGCGTCATCACCGGGGTCGGTCGAGTGGTCGCTGCCCTGTGCCGATGCGGCCTTGACGACGGCTTCCAGTTTGGACCGGGCGTGGAGCTTTTCCAGCACCCTGCGGACGTGGCTGCGTACCGTCGGATAGGCGATGCTCAGCTGGGCCGCGATCTCGCGGTTGGTCAGGCCCTTCGACATCAGGTCGAGGATCTCGCGTTCGCGGGCGGTGAGACTTCCCAGCTGCTGCGCCCGGTCGGCTTCCCGTCGTACTGACTCCCGGCTGCGCGCCAGGAGTTCGGCGAGCCGGGGCGCGGGGATGAGCATCTCGCCGTCGGCGGCCCGGCGTACCGCCTGGACGATCTCCTGCCCGGTGGCGGTCTTGATGAGGTAGCCGGACGCGCCGGCCTCGACCGCCGCCATCATGGCCTGGTCGCTGTCGTCTGCGCTGACGAAGATCACGACCGCATCCGGGCGGGACGTACGAATGCCCGCCGCCGCGTCGACCCCGGTGCCGTCCGGAAGCCAGAAGTCGACGACCGCGACGTCGACAGGAGACTCGGCGGCGAGCCGGGTGGCCTCGGCGACAGTAGGTGCCCAGCCGAGGACCCGCAGGTCGGGATGCTCGGCCAAGAGCGCCACCAGGCCCTCGGCCACCACTGCGTGGTCCTCGACGATGAGGACCGAGATGATGGCGTCGGGCGGCCCGGCGTCAGGCGGCGGCCCAGGTGCAGGTGGCGGCCCAGGTGCAGGTGGCGGCCCAGGTTCGGGCGATGTGCTCACGTGGCGCCTCCGGCGAGCCCCGACTCGCGTGGGACCCAGAACTCCACCGTAGTACCGGCTCCGGGTGCGCTCTCGATCCGGCACCAGCCACCCACGATCTCGGCCCGGTCGCGCATCAGGGTGAGGCCGAGATGACCGGGCTCGGTCTCGGCCTCCAACGGGTCGTAGCCGACGCCGTCGTCGATGATCTCGACCAGGCAACCGTCGTCCACGCCGCTCAGCCGCGCCAGCACATGGGACGCCTGGGCGTGCAGGCGGACGTTCATCAGGGCGTCCTGGGCGATCCGGTAGATCAGCACCCGGGTCTGGGTCGGCGGCTCCTCCTCGAGTCGGTTGTCCAGTTCGTACGCCACCCCGGTCTCGGCGCGGAGCTGCTCGAGATAGGCGCGGAGGGCCGCGACCAGCCCCTCGTGCTCCAGCGCTGGAGGGCGGAAGTCGAAGATCATCCGGCGGAGACGGTCGGCCGCGAGCCGAATCGTCTCCTCCAGCTTCGTGAGCACCCGCAGGTCGTCCGGGTCACTGAGCCGGCGGCGCAACTGCTGCAGCCGAAGGGCCGCCGCGGTGATGACCTGCAGGCTGT
Source organism: Actinopolymorpha sp. B9G3 (assembly GCF_040120725.1). Lineage (NCBI taxonomy): Bacteria > Bacillati > Actinomycetota > Actinomycetes > Propionibacteriales > Actinopolymorphaceae > Actinopolymorpha > Actinopolymorpha sp. B9G3. The sequence continues at coordinate 387,731 of NZ_JBEEAB010000003.1, forward strand.
CGTCGTGGATGCCGGCGGCGATCCGGAGCCGCTCGCGTTCCTGCGCGCCCACCAGGTCGACGAGAACGTTGCGGTGGTCCTGCCCGGCCGCTCGCAACACCTCCACGCTGTGTTCGAGGACGGCTCGCGACCCCGCGGTCTCGGTCATGTCGCGGATCGACAGGACGACCTGGACGCCTTCCTCGGTACGGATCCGGCCGATGCTGACGTCGACCGGGACCTCGGTGCCATCGCGCCGCCGGCCGACCAGCTCGAATCCCAGCGGGGCCGCCACGCCACCGTCCTCGGCCGGCACCTCGTCGCTCTCCTTCCGGTAGATCGTGACCGGATGGTCGGGGAGCAACGTGTCGACGGTGCGTTCGAGCAGGTCCTCGCGTGGATAGCCGAACAGCCGTTCCGCGGCTGCGCTGACCAGCTTGATGGTGCCGGAGTCGTCGACGATCACCGTGGCATCCGGCGAGGCCTCGAACAGCTGCTGGTACCTCGCCTCCGCCAGGCTCAGCTCGCTCAGGTCGCGGAGGATGACGGCGACGCCGCGCTGTCCGTGGGGCATCAGGCTCGCCGAGACCTCGACGGGGAACGTCCCGCCGTCCTTGCGACGCCCGGTGGCGGTGAAATGCGCCTCCGGTCCGTACTCCCCTGGAGGTTCACGGCTCAGCAGCCGGTAGATCAGCTCGTCGACGGGCTCGCCGCCCCGGGACAGCGGCACCAGGTTGGTGATCGGTTCACCGATCAGCTCCGCCCGGCGGTAACCGAACAGCTGCTGGACCGGCGCGTTGATCATCTCGATCGCGCCGTTGGCGCCGACCAGGACGGACGCGGCGCGGATCCGGTCGAGGAGCTGGCGTAGGACGTTCGCGCTCTGCAGGGTCGCAGCGCTCGCCCGGCGCTCGGTCTCCAGGTCGCGGCGGAGCAGGTTCAGACACTCCTTCGCGAGCGGCAGGGAGATGCTGACCTGGCCGCGGGCGGCGCGGGCGATCCCCTCGATGATCTCCTCGTCTGCGATGCCCTTGACCAGGTAGCCGGTCGCTCCGGCCGCCAGTACCTCGACCGCAGCACTCGGATCTTCGTACGCGGAAAGCACGAGAACCGACGTGGTCGGCGTACGGTCCTGGATGGAACGGATCGTCGCGGGCGCATCGCCCCCTGGCATCCGCGCGTCGAGGACCACGACCCGCGGATGGTCCCTCGCCGACAGCCGGACGACATCCGGATGGCTCACCGCCTCCCCGACAAGCTCGAGGCCGGGCTGCCCGGTGATCAGGTCGGCGAGGGCGTCGCGGACGGCGCGGTCGTCGTCGGCGATCAGGACCCGCGTCGAAGGTTCGGTCATCGGGCCCCTCCGCTGTCTTCGGCTCGGCCGACCTCGGCCGATCCGCCGACCTCACCGGATCCGCCCCAGCCCTGGGGAACGCCGTACCGCGTGATGGCTGCCTGCAGTCCGGAGACCTCCATGCGGTCCGGTTGCCGTGACGCAAGCCACGGCAGGCCGCTCGCGACGGGGCCGATCAGGGTCTGGTAGTGGTGCTCGTCTACCCGGTCGCTGGCGGCCACACCGGCCGCGGCGTCCCAGACAGCCGCCCAGAACGCCCAGTCGGTCGAGCCGTGCCGGCGGGCCACGGCCATCGCCTCCCTCCGGGCGAGCCCGGCCGCGTCGAGGATCGCCCGCCGTTCCGTGAGCGTCGTCGCGGCACCGATCGCCGCCCAGGCCGCGGCCCGATCCTCACGCGGCCGCCGCTTCCACAGATCGACCACGCTGTCGATCTCCCGACTGCCGAGCTCGCCCAGGTGGGAGATCAGGTGGATCACCCCCCGCGTGTTGGGTCCGAAGACATCGGTCATCGCCGCGCTCCCTCCGGCCGTGCCAGTCAGCTTGCGTACGCAGGTGCGGCGAGGTCACCGCCGGAGGTCCTTCGGCAGCTTGTACTTCGGCTGCTTCGGGATCTGCACCATGCCTTCGGACTTGTCGACCTTGACCGAAAGCTTCCCGACGCCGCCGCTGCGGGCGCCGATCATCTGGAACTCGACCGACTTCTCGACGTCGGACGGGATCATGTACTTGCCGGCGGCGACCGCCTTGCCCTTCGAGTCCACGCGGAACGCGGAGACCAGCTCGTCACCGACGTAGACGTGGACCGCCTCGTTGGGCGCGAACCCCTTGGCGTAGAAGTTCATGACGGTGCCAGGCAGGCCACCCCACGTGCTGCCCCGGACGACCGGCATGTACTGCTGGGCCAGGAAGCCCGCCTTCGCCGAGGCCCGGCTCTGTTCACCGGTGAAGATCAGCGTCTGCCGGCCCTTCAGGTCGAACGGCACCTTGAAGGCGATGTTGCCGATCGACCCGTCCTCGTCGGCCCGGACCGTCATGACCGGCATGCCACCGGCTTGACCGAGGTAGCCGAGGACCCGCTCATTCGGGGCGAAGCCCTTGCCGGTCACGTGGATCGTCTCCGTCGCGCGGGCGCTGAACGGCTTGGTCAGCACCATGGGGTACTGCCTGAGCAGTTGGAACGGCGCCATCGCCGTGGTCTTGCTCTTCGCACCCATCAGGATGACGGTGTTGTCGCCGACGGCGCCGACGCCGACCCGGAGCGACTCGTGTTGCAGCTTGCCGTCCGGGTCGGCGCGCAGCACCTGGGACGGCGTGCCGGTGAGGCGTCCCCAGAAGACGTTGATCTTCTCGTTGGGCAGGAAACCGTCCGCGTCGACCGTGAGCGGTGTGCCGGGCTTGCCCACCTGGTCGCTGAGCTCCACCAGGCCGACGCCGGCCTGTGCCACCAGTTCGGCCTTGGCGACCTTCTTGGTGCTGCCGACCTGGGCCAACGTGACCGACTGCTTCTTGCCGGAGTTGCCGGCTCCGACGGGGTAGGTGAACTCGGCGTCGATGACGCCGTACTTGTTCGCCTTCTTGGTGGCCATGATGGTCGCCCGGCCCTTACCGCTGGACAGCATCACGTTGACGCGGGCACCCGGGTCGAACCCGGAGCCGTTCACCCCGACCTTTCCGCCGGGCCGTGCAAGTCCGGGATTGAGGACCGCGACCGGCCCTTCCCCGATCGGGACCTTCTTGCCGTTGAACTGGACGATCTTGGTCGGCTGTTGGGCCGGAGGCTCCTTCGTGGTCGTCCCCTCGCGGCCACCCCCAGTGATGTTCAGCGGGCTGGGACCAGAACCGCCGAGCGGGATCAGCGATCGCCCGAGAGAGATGACGACCAGCGCTGCGACTACCACGATCAAGGCGCGCTTCCAGGACCGTTGCGGGCCTTTGGATTTCTGCGGCCTCTTCGATGTCGTCGTTTTCATGTCGTTTACTCCCTGCCAGGTTTGGTCGCCCGTGAAGACGCACCCGGTTGTTTCCTACTGAATCTCGTAAACCTCTAGGTGGATGTCGCCGCGATGCAACTCCCAAACCACCCGGCCGTGGTTGTCGATCGCGTCGAGCATGTATTCTTCGACTCCGCCGGCGTTGTTACGTTCCATCGCCGCGCGCATCTTGTTGGACATCACCACGTAGTCGATGTTCTGCCACTTGCCGCCGAACACCTTGCCCCGCACATCAGGGTCGGTCGCCGCCTTGAAGTGCGAGTGTGCGTACTTGTAGTAGGGCTTGCGGTCGTGCAGCGCCGTCCACATCTCGTCGTCGATGATGATGCGGGAGTTCGGTGGGATGTTCGCCCGCACCCATTCGTACTGCGCCTGCTGGAGAGGCGTCACCGAGAGCTCGTAGAGGTCGTGTGGTTTCAGGTTGCCCTCGGTGTTCCGGACGACGAAGTACCCACCTGGCACAACCAGTGCGAACGCGATGATGATGCTCGTCAGGCCGATCCGGAAACCACGTGGTACGGAGCGCATGAACGTGCCGTACAGCACCCCCGCATTCATGGCGAAGGCCATGACCAGCGGCACCACGTAGAAGTCCAGGATCACGCTGCCGCGCGCCATGTAGAAGCCGTACCCCAGCGTCATCAGGGCGCTGACCAGATATCCGGGACGGCGATCGCGGTCGCGCGACCACAGCCACAGCACGATGAACGTCGAGATCAGCCCGACGAGGGGGAGGACCGGATCGCGGGGAAGCCAGGTGTTCTCGAGCAGTTCGTAGAACAGGCTCCGGCCGCTCGGGCCCACCCGGTTGACCTGCCACCACATCGTGTAGAGGAGCGAGACGTGGTCGGTCGGCTGGCTTTCGAGATCGAAGTTGAAACCGGTCGGCAGCAGCTCGTTCTTGAGTTGGGCGAACAGGAAGTACCACGTCACCGGGATTACCGAGGCGAACCACCAGAACGACATGAGGAAGCGCCGGTTTCGCCGCCCGCTGGCGCGCCGGTAGACGAGATAACCGATCGCGGGTGCGAAGAAGATCGCGTTCTCCTTGGTGATCATCGCGATCCCGAACGCCAGACCCGCCGCCATGGCCGGCACCAGCCGGTCGCTCGCGCGAACCAGGAGGAACGTCGCCAGCAGCAGCCAGAAGACCATCAGGTTGTCCAGCAGCACCTGCCGCTGGTAGTAGACCGCGAGCGGAGAGACGTTGAACAGGAAGCACGCCATGAAGGCGCCCGAAGCACTGCCGGAGAATCGCCGGACGATCTCGAACAGGAAACCCACGCTGGCGACGTGCGCGACGAGCATGAGGACCCGGATCGTGTCGATCTCGTTTCCGAACGCCTGGAACTGTCCGGGCAGGACGTTCGCCCACGCCGCCATCGTCAACCAACCCGCGGGCGCGTGGTCGTAGAAGTAGGTGTACGGCGAGAGCGCGCCCTGGCGCAGCACCGACCAGGCCTGTTGGACATAGATGCCTTCGTCGGTGATGTGCAACGGATACTCGAAGAGGTGGTATCCGTGCGAGATTGCCCCCATGACCAGCGACAGGACGAGCAGGAGCGTGCTCGGCCGCCGCAGGTCGAAGGCCCGCTTAGGCGCCACTGCTCACCTCCTTCTCGACCACGTCGTCGATGGGCGTGCGGTGCGCGCCGATGTGCTGGGTCTTCTCCCAGTCGCGACGTCCGGCGAGGTGTCGGCGAAGTGCACGGATGGAGGCGTAGGCGAGTACCAGCTGATAGGGAAGCCAGGTGAAAGCCATCTTCACGACCGTCCACGGCGTCGCCTTCAGGCCGTGCGCCTCGGTGAACTCATAGAGACCCACCACGGCGGTGATGAAGTGTGCCGTGAGCAGGAGAACCGGGACGAAGGTCAGCAACGCCACCGGAACCGGGGTGTTCACGATGAAGATCGTCAGGAACGCCAGCGGCATGTAGAGGCCGAGAAAGGCCTGCACGTACGGAAAGGACAGTGTGTAGAACGCGAGTGCCCGCTGGTGGAAGGTCGGCATCTCCCGCCAGGCGCCCTGGCTCAACGTCTGCATGAAGCCCTGGTTCCACCGGGTCCGTTGCTTGATGAACTGTTGCAGCGTCGGCGGCGTTTCCTCCTTGGTGACGTACTCGTCGTCGTAGATCACCCGGATCCGCTCACCGAGGCTGCTCATCCGCAACCCGATCTCGGCGTCCTCGGTGAGGTTCGACTCGTCCCAGCCGCCGATGCTCTCGAGGAGTGCGCGCTTGAAGAAGACGGTGTTGCCGCCGAGGGGTATCGATCCATGCCGCGCGTGGTAGTGCAGCCTGGACTTGAACCAGAAGAAGTACTCGAGGACGTTGAACGTCGAGTACCAGTTGGACTCGTAGTTCATCAGCTGAACGCCGGACTGGACGACGTTCACCTCTTCGGTCACCATCAGGGTGTTGACGACGGCGAAGATGTCGGGGTGCATCTCGTCCTCGGCGTCGAAGATCGTGATGACGTCGCCGGTCGCCTCGCGCAGCGCGCAGTTCAGCCCGTGCGGTTTGTTGATGGGCTCGTCCTCGAAGACGACCATGGCCGCGTTCACGATGCCGTCGTAACGCAGCTCATCGATTTTCTGACTCGCCTGCTCGATGGTCCCTGTGTCGTCGGCGGAACAGACGACCAGAACCTGCAGCAGGGTTGCGGGGTAATTGCAGTGGACGACGCGATCGATCGTCCGGGCGATGACCGCCTCCTCGTGGCGGGCCGGCAGGATCGCTGTGAACGAAAGGTGCGGTTCGACCAGCTCTTCTGGTCCCTTCGCCAGCCGCTCGGCCTCCGGCTGATCCCAGGTGTAGATCATCATGTAGAGAATGTGCCCTGCCTGGAGGGAAAGAAGGATCGAGACCACTACCAGGCCGGCGAACACCAGCGATTCCATCGGACTTGCGCCCCCATATCCATGTCGTACTGACGGTGAGATTGATGGCCATCGCCGCACCGATGCCGAACAGATTCCCCACCAGGTAGAGCACTCCCATGCTCGCCATCACCCACACGACCGCGACGTTGACCAGGAGCGCGACCAATGCGGTGAGATTGAACTTCGCGAAGCGGCCGAGTGACGGGCGTCGAGAACTGAATGTCCATATCTCGTTGAGCATGTAGTTGTTGACGATGGCGAACTCGACCGCCAACGCCGAGGCGAGCACCAGCGGCACCCCGAAGCGGCCGTGCAGGACGTACAGCGCCAGGCTGTTGATCGCGACGCCGGTGACCCCCACAACGGAGAATCGCCACACGCGCCCGTCCCGCAGCAGTCCGAGCGGACGGCTGTACCAGTGCGGATACAACCGAGTTACCTTGTGTATCTGGGCGCACATGAGGCGCCGCCCCCCAATGACCCACCCCGCGCGGTCGTGTCGACCAGCTCCACGATGTCGGCGGACCGGACCGGTTCGATTTCCCTCCCTGCACTCCCCATCCTCTGTTCCGGCGGGGTAGCGCAGACTCCCTCACTCATCACGGATGAATGCGTGCGTTCGGGGGGGCCGGGCCCCCCTACCGGCGGGGGAGCCGCTCCACACCCAGGCGGTGGCGGACAAGCCGTACTTGTCCGGGCCGAGGCTCTGCGGATATGACGATTCGGACCCGCGGAGTGCCGCGGCCGCTGCGGTTTCTGGTTCTGCTGCCGAACTCGCCGAATGTGTCGGACACTGCGAAGTAGGCTGTCGAGCGAGTGGACCACCCCACGGGAAGTTGTATCCGAATTGGGCCGTGGCTGGGGATTTGTCGAGACGGCAGCGCGGGGGGAGGGGTCCGACATGACTGTCCGCCTGTTGATTGCCGAAGATCACGCGGTGGTTCGGCAGGGTTTGATGATGTTTCTCAAGCTCGACAACGATGTCGAGGTCGTCGGCGAGGCCCGCAACGGCCGCGAGGCTGTCGAGCTCGCACATGAGCTACGGCCCGCGGTCATCCTGATGGATCTGTTGATGCCCGTCATGGACGGCATCAGTGCCACCGCGGCGATTCGCCGGGAACTTCCGGATGTGGAGGTCGTGGCGCTCACCAGCTTCCTCGAGGACCACCTGGTGACCGACGCGCTGCGGGCCGGCGCGATCGGCTATCTGCTCAAGGACACCGACGCCGAAGGCCTGCGTCGTGCCATCCGGTCTGCCGCTGCCGGTCAGGTGCACCTGTCGCCGGCTGCCGCGGCCCGACTGGTCCGGGAGATGCGGGTGCCGAGCACACCCGATCCGCTGACCCGGCGGGAGGTGGAGGTGCTGATCCTGCTGGCCCGTGGGCGTTCGAACAAGGAGGTCGCCCGCGAGCTGTCGATCGGCCAGCAGACCGTCAAGACCTACGTCAGCAGCATTCTCAAGAAGCTCAACGTGTCCAGCCGGACTCAGGCGGCGTTGTATGCCGTGCAGAGTGGCCTGGTCTCGACGTACGAGCTCGCACAGCCATGACCGATACCAGTCGACACGTGTCGGCGCGGCGCGTCCCCACCCAGCGTGGTGGCGACGCCCGCCTGCCGGGGGATCCGCTGCGCGCGGTCGCCGACGTCAACGATGCCGTACGCGGCGGCCTCGACCGCGACGCCGTGCTGGGTCTGGTGGCCCGTAAGGTCCGCAGCCTTCTCGGTGCCGCGGCCTGCACCATCATGACGCTGGAGGACGGCGATGTCCTGCTGATCCGCTCGACCGATGGTGAGGCGGTACGGGACCTGGCCGGCACGTGGGTCCGGACCGCAGACACGGTGGAAGGTGAGGTCGTCCGACGGCAGCAGTCGGTGATCGTCCCGGACGCGACGGACAGCACGCACGGCAAGGTCGGATTGCCCGCCGTACTCGCCGTCCCCGTACCTGGATACGAGCGGCCGGGTGGTCTCATCGAGGTCGCCGACGGTGCAGGCCGCCGGTTCACCCCGGAGGACGCGCGGACGGTCGGTCTGTTCGCGGCGAGTGTCGGCATGGAGATCGAGCATGACCGTGCCCGCACCGACCTCGAACGGTTGGCGATCACGACCACCCCGGGCACGATGTCGCTGCAACAGACACTTGACACCTTGACCAGCGGTGTCGTCGCGGCGACCGGTGCGCTCGCGTGTGCTGTGCACGTCATCGACGACGACTTGTCGCTGCGGCGGGCATCCTCCTTCGACCCCGATCACGTCGTGGACGCCGGCATGTGTGCCGCGGGCCCGAGTGTGGCGCAGGCCGCGATCGCGGCGCGTACCGCGATCGTGCACGAACGCGTGCTGGCGGACGAACCTGGTGGGCCGCGCCAGCGGAATGGCCCAGCCGCCGGCGACCCGCCACGTGCGACCGCGCTGGTCTGCGTACCGCTGTTGTCCCGGGGGCTGGTGCTCGGCGTCCTGTGCTGCCACTGTCCGGCGGGTTCGCCTCCGAGCAAGCTCGAGCTCGCCTACCTCACGGTGGTGGCGGGCAAGGCGGCAACGGCGGTCGACAGTTCCCAGCTGGTGGCGGCGGCGCAGGAGAAGGCCGCGCTCGAGGAGCGGCAGCGCCTCGCGAGGGAGCTGCACGACTCGGTGTCGCAGGCGTTGTACGGCATCGCCCTTGGCGCGCGCACAGCTTTGCGGACGCTCGACGGCGACCCTCGCCAGGTCGAGGCGCCGATCGGCTACATCCTGGCGCTGGCCGAGGCCGGGCTGGCTGACATGCGGGCACTGATCTTCGAGCTCCGGCCGCAGGCGCTGGCCGAGGAGGGACTGGTAGCCGCCCTCCGCAAGCAGCTCGCCGCCCTCCAGGCGCGGCACGGCGTCGCGACACACGCCGAGCTCGGCGCAGAACCGTCAGGTGCCCTGAAGGTCAAGCAGACCTTGTACCGCATCGCCCAGGAAGCCATGCAGAACATCGCCCGCCATGCGCAGGCCAACCGGGTCACCATCCGGCTGACCGAGACGCCGGCGGCGCTGGCCCTGGAGATCGGTGACGACGGGATCGGCTTCGACCCGAACGCGTCGTTCCCCGGGCACCTGGGCCTGCGATCGATGCGGGAACGGATCACGGAGATCGGTGGCGTCCTCGATCTCACGAGTTCCCCTGGGCAGGGGACTCAGGTCCGGGCGCGCGCGCCCACGGGCATCTGGCGCTGACGTCGCACGCATGAGGGGACCCCTCATCCAACAGGCCTTTGGATGAGGGGTCCCCTCTCGCAACGGAACAGCCGCTCCGTCGCCGAGCTGCGGCGGTCCTAGCTCTTGTCGGCCAGGTCCTCCGGATCTTCCGGCGCCTGGACCTGCGGCGCCTGGTAGGTCTTCAACAGGTCCAGCTTGTCCTTGTGGACGGACTTCCAGTTGTCCTTCAGAACACCACCTGTGTCACCGGAGTTCGGGTTCCAGGTCCAGTAGGTGTAGCTGATCCCGTTCTCCTTCATGAAGGCGACCAGGTTGCGCTGCCAGACACCTTCTGTCGTCTTCGGGCTCACGGACCGGCCACCGAACTCACCGACCAGAACCGGCGCCTTGCCCTCCATCGGGAGGTATGCCCACTGCTTCTTCCAGATCGCCGGCAGGTTGTCGGGGAAGTTCGGCGCGTCGAACCACTTCTGCTTCCACACGCCCGGACCGTAGTCATGCGCGGAGTAGACGAGCTTGCTCTGGTCCTTCAGGCGTACCGGGTGGTCCTTGGCGCCCTGCAGGTTGCCGCCCCACCAGTAGTAGTCCTTGTTGTAGGACTCGATGCCCTCGACCACGATCAGCCAGTTGGGGTTGGCGTCCAGCACGGCGTTTCCGGCCCGCTCGGCGGCCTGCTGCCAGTCGGTCTTGGCGTCGCCGCTTCCCCAGGTCGCGGTGATCTTCGGCTCGTTGTGCAGGTCGGCACCGATGACCAGTGGGTTGTCGGCGAAGTGGCGGGCCAGCATGGTCCAGTCCTCGATCCACTTCTGCTCGCTGACCTGCTCGGTGTACCACAGGTCGCTCTGCGCCTGCGCCGTCGGACGGTGCCGGTCGAGCAGAACCATCAGGCCACGGTCGGTCGCGGCGTCGACGATGCGGTCCATCAACTCCAGGCCGTGGAGCCCCTTGAGGTCGGGGTTCTTGCGGTAGTTGATCTCGGTCGCCTTGCTGTCCGCGAGGAACATCTCGTTGGTGTACGGAAGGCGCAGCGTGTTGAATCCGCTGTCCCTCATCTGGTCGAGCATGTCCTCATAGTTGCGTGACCACAGGCCGTGGGGAGAGAAGGTCTCGGTTTCGAAACCGAACCAGTTCACGCCGGTCAGGGCGACGGTGTTGCCGTTGGCGTCAACGATCTTCCCGCCGTCAGCCTTCAACGGAACGGTCGGCGTGACCGCGGCCGCGGCATCCGGTTGGCTCTGCGAGTTCGGGCCGAAGACACCGGTGGCCAGCAAAGCGATGATGGTGATGGCGACAGGCGCCATGATGACAGCGGCGCGAACGGACTTCGTGGAGTTTCGGTATCGAGAACTAAGCCAGTTAAACATGCTCCTCCAGCACAATCTTTGCCAGATCCTCATCGCCAGAGATCTTGCTGACGTGGCGATGGAAACCGGCACCGAGAATCCGGCGTACGGCAGCGTCGTCGTCGTAGCTTGACAACGCGATGAGGCGTATCCGGGGCTCGTGATGGCTAAGGTGATAGATGACCGACGCCAATTCGGCGCCCGCCGTGGTTGCTTCCAGGTCGAAAAGAACGACATCCAGCTCGGCGGTGCGAGCTAACGCAATTGCCTCCGCGCCATTGCGGGCGACCCCGACCAGTTCGATGTCGGCTTCTTCAGAAATCAGATCCACAAGTGCGTCGACTAGTTGTGGATGGTCGCCAACGACGACAACGCGACTCTTTCGAATAGCTCCTCCAGGTACTAGCGATCTGGATTCCGAACAACCTAGTGATCCGAGGAGGGTGAGTTCGCCGTACGAGCGGCTGAAATTTCGCTATGTCAACTGCGTCAGGCCGATGTAGTGCAATTGGATGACGGCCAATCGGCTGAGTCGTGGTTCGTGCGCTCGACCCGGCGGGCACAGGGCACGGTGGCCCGGATGTCACCGGTTCCGGCGGGAGGCGTTGACCGACCCCGTCGCCGTAGGTAGGTTCCGGGCACGGGGGTAGAACGTGTAGGAAGTTTACGGTCGATCGCGCCGCTCGGCCGTCGACCGACTCCGCTCCGAGTGGGAGGACCCCAGATGGTGACCATCCCTACGCCGCCGTCGCGTGCCCCGCGGCGTCGTACCGTCGTCGCCGCCGCGGCTGCAGGAGCGGTCGCCGGCTTCGGGGTCACGGGCCCGGCGGCCGCGGCCGCCGGGACGACGAGCGTCGGCCCGCCACGCCGATTGGGACCGGCCGCGGAGGCGTGGATCGCCCAGGTGGTTCGCCGGATGTCGCTGGAGGAGAAGGTCGGCCAGCTCCTCGTGACGCACGTCTACGGCGCCACGGCCGATACACCCGACGCGCGCAACACGAGCACCTACGGCGTCGCCACACCGGCCGAAATCGTGGCGAAGTACCACCTCGGGGGCATCTGTTACTTCACCTGGTCGGGCAACATCAGCGAGCCGCGCCAGGTCGCCGGACTTTCCAACGGCCTCCAGCGGGCCGCCGTCGAGAGCGGTGCGGGCGTACCGTTGCTCATCTCCACCGATCAGGAGCAGGGCACGATCGTGCGGGTCGGCCCGCCGGCGACGCAGTTCCCCGGCAACATGGCTCTGGGCGCGAGCAGGGATGCCGCCGCCGCACGCGAAGCGGCCGCCATCACCGGCAAGGAGCTCGCTGCGCTCGGCATCAACCAGGACTACGCGCCCGTCGCCGACGTCAACGTCGACCCCGCCAACCCGGTGATCGGCGTACGGTCGTTCGGCGCCGACCCCACGCTCGCCCGCACCCTCACCGCCGCCCAGGTGAAGGGGTACGAACGCGACGCCGGCATCATCGCCACCGCCAAGCACTTTCCCGGCCACGGCGACACCGAGCTGGACAGTCACACCGAGATCCCGGTGATCAGGCACACGAAGGAGCAGTGGGAGCAGATCGACGCGCCCCCGTTCGAGGCGGCGATCGAGGCCGGCATCGGGTCGATCATGACGGGCCACCTGGTCTTTCCCGAGCTGGACCCGAGCGAGGACCCGGCCACGCTGTCGTACCCGATCATGACCGGCATCCTGCGCGAGCAGCTCGGCTACGACGGAGTGGTCTGCACGGACTCGCTCGGTATGCAGGGCGTCCGCGACAAGTACGGCGACGACCGGGTGGTCGTCCTCGCCGTCAACGCCGGCGTCGACATGCTCCTGCGCCCGCCAGCGTTCGACCTCGCGCACCAGGCGCTGCTCGAGGCGGTCCGCGCGCAGGAGATCAGCCGGCGCCGCCTTGACGAGGCCGTGACCCGCATCCTCCGGCTGAAGCTTGCCGAGGGCATCGTGCACGAGCCATACGTCGACGTCGACGAGGTGGACGAGATCGTCGGTACGCCCGACCACCTCGCGCGCGCCGACCGGATCACCGAGAGGACGACGACGCTCGTCAAGAACGGCGCCGACCTGCTTCCGCTGGCACCCGGCGCGCGTACCGTCCTCGTCACGGGTAGCGGCGTCGCGGCGACCGCCACCCTGGCCGAGGCGATGACCGACCGCGGTGCGACGGCGGAGTCCTACGCCACCGGCACCCGGCCGACCGACACCGCGATCGCGACCGCGGTGGAGCGGGCGGCCGCGTGCGACCTCACGATCGTGTTGACCCAGAAGGCGTGGGACACCAAGGAGACCGACCCGCAGGCCCGGCAGCAGCGGCTCGTGCACGCCCTCGTCGCGACCGGACGGGCCGTTGTCGTGGTGGCCGTCAACGATCCGTACGACATCGCCCACTTCACCGAGGCGCAGACCTACCTGGTGACCTACGCCGGCAACGCCGTGGCCATGCGCGCCTGCGCCCGGGTGCTGTTCGGCGAGGTCAGCCCGCGAGGGAAACTGCCCGTGTCCATCCCCAGCGTTGCCGATCCCGCGACCCCGCTCTATCCGTACGGCCACGGCCTGACGTGGTGACCCCGAGACGCAGACGAGACAGAGACGAGAAGGAGGGACGGCCCCATGGCGTCCAGCTCGCACCCCCATCCCACCCGCCGGACCCTGCTCGGTGGCGTCGCCGCGTCAGGGGCGGCGGCGGCCGCCGGCCTGACTCTCAGCGGTGACGCCGCACCTGCCTGGGCGGCGACTGCGGCGTCCGGGTCAGGGCCCGCCAACGGCGGCAAGCGCCTGCGTACCGGTGCCGAGGTCGCCGCCGCGGACGACTGGTCCATGCTGCGCGGCACCAAGCTCGGCATCTTCAGCAACCCCACCGGGGTCCTTCCCGACACCCGCCACATCGTCGACGACCTCGCGACGCACGAGGACCTCGACATCGTGGGGGTGTTCGGGCCCGAACACGGTTTCCGCGGCAGTGCCCAGGCCGGCGGGTCCGAAGGCGACACGATGGATCCGCGGACCGGCCTACCGGTCTACGACGCGTACGGCGCCAACCAGGACAAGCTCGCCCAGCTGTTCACCAAGGCCGGCGTCGAGACGATGGTCTTCGACATCCAGGACGTGGGTGCGCGGTTCTACACCTACATCTGGACCCTCTACAACTCGATGGTCGTGGCCGCTCGGCTGGGTCTTTCCTACGTCGTCCTCGACCGCCCCAACCCGATCGGGGGACGGGCCGACGGTGCGCTGATGACCGCCGGCTACACGTCCGGCGTCGGGCTGAAGGAGATCGTGCAGCAGCACGGCATGACGGTCGGCGAGCTGGCGCGGTTGTACAACGGCGAGTTCCTGCCCGAGGCGGCGGGCAGCCAGCTCGACCTCGAGGTCGTGAAGGTCCAGGGTTGGCAGCCCGACTCCCGCGCCCAGGAGCACGGCCTGCCCTGGCCGCCGCCCTCGCCGAACATGCCGACGGCCGACACGGCGCTCGCCTACGTCGGCACCTGCTTCTTCGAGGGCACCAACATCTCCGAGGGCCGCGGGACCACCCGGCCGTTCGAGCTGATCGGCGCTCCGTACCTCGACTACCAGTGGGGCGACCGGCTCAACGCGCGGAACCTGCCGGGCGTGGAGTTCCGCGAGGCGTACTTCGTCCCGACGTTCTCGAAGTACGTCGACGAGACATGTGCGGGCGTGCAGGTCCACGTCACCGACCAGCGGGCGTTCCACCCGATCCGCACCGCGGTCGCGATGCTGGTCGAGGCGACGCGGTACGACGAGTTCGCCTGGCGGCAGGACTCGTGGGATCCAGAGCGACCGTTCTGGATCGACAAGCTGTCCGGCTCACCCCGGCTGCGGACGATGATCGACGCCGGAGCAGACGCCGACGAGGTGGTGGGCGCCTGGGCGGACGAGGTGGCCGCGTTCGAGGCACAGCGCGAGCCCTATCTGCTCTATCCCGGGCGGCGAGGCTGACATGCGGGCGCGTCGGGCGCGTCGGGCGGGTCGAGGCTGGCTCGTGGCGCGTATGGTGCCCGTCGTTCTCGCGACGGCGTTCCTCGCGTCGTCGGCGCAGCCGGCTCTGGCGCACGGACACCAGGCGGGTCGAGGCTTCGACGAGCCGTACTCCGGGTTCGCGCCCCCGTCGACCCGGCTGCGGACCACCACACCGAAGGAGGCTGGCCTGAACACCGCCGAGATCGACGCGATGCTCGCCGAGCTGGCGGGTTACCTGTTGCCGCAGCCGTCGGGCCGACCGCTGTTTCCGGGCGCGGTCGTGCTCGCCTCCCACGACGGGAAGGTTGCCGTGCACGAGGCGATGGGCCATGCGGTGAAGTACGCCGACGCCGAAGGCTCCGAGCTTCCGCCGCACCAGCAGGTGACGATGGCCCCCGACACGATCTTCGACATCGCGAGCATCTCCAAGCTGTTCACCTCGATCGTGGTGATGCAGCAGGTGGAACGAGGCCGGATCGACCTGGACGCCACGGTGGCGTCGTACCTCCCGGCGTTCGCGGCGAACGGCAAGGAGACCGTCACCGTCCGGCAGCTGCTCACTCACACCTCGGGCCTGCCGTCGTGGATGCGGCTCTGGCGCCCCTATCCGGACAGGGAGTCGCGGATCCAGGCGGTGCTCTCCGTCGCCCCCAAGGCGCCGCCGGAGACGCTGTACGAATACTCCGACCTCAACCTCATCACCCTCGGCGTCCTCGTCGAACGGGTCGGCGGCGAGCCGCTCGACGTCCTGGTCCGTGAGGGCATCACCGAGCCGTTGCGGATGGTCGACACCGGCTACAACCCGCCGGCGTCGAAGCTGGACCGGATCGCCGCGACGGAGTTCCAGACCGACCCGGCGCGGGGCATGGTGCGGGGGAGTGTCCACGACGAGAACGCCTGGTCGCTCGGCGGCGTCGCGGGCCACGCCGGCATCTTCTCCACCGCGCACGACATGTCGGTGCTCGCGCAGGCGATGCTGAACGGCGGGACGTACGACGGACGCACCATCCTGTCCAGGCATACGACCGAACAGATGCTCACCGACTACAACGCCGGCTTCCCCGGGCACGCGCACGGGTTGGGATTCGAGCTGAACCAGCGCTTCTACATGGGCGCCCTGGCATCGCCGTCGACCGCCGGGCACACCGGTTTCACCGGCACGTCGCTGGTGATCGACCCGCTGTCCCGGTCGTTCGTGATCCTGCTGAGCAACCGCGTGCATCCGCGGCGGGAGTGGAGCAACGTCAACGCCGCCCGGCGGGCGGTGACCGGTCGCGTCGCGCACGCGCTCGCGGTGACGCCGCGTCAGGGTGCCACGGCGTGGTTCGCCGGCCGCCAGGACGGCACCACGGCGACGCTCACCCTGCCCGTGACCCTGCGGGCGGACTCGACCCGGCTCGGGTTCCACCTCTTCGTCGACTCCGAGGAGACCGACCTGCTGACGCTCGAGGTGTCGCGGGACGGTGGAGCGAGTTGGGAGCCGCAGCCGTTCGTCGTCTCGAGCCGAGGACGGATCAGCCCGCACGACGGCACGATCTCGGGGTTCACCGGACGGCACTGGCAACAGGCCGCGGCCGAGATCGAGGGACCGGCAGGGGAGGTCCAGATCCGCTGGCGATACGTCACCGACGCGCTCCACCAGGGCCGTGGCGTCTACGTCGACGGCATCAGGCTGGGCGATGCCGACGGCCTGCTGCTGGACGGCGAGCGTTCTCCTGAGAGGTTCGTCACCGACGGCTGGACCGAAGCTTCGCGCTGATCTCCCCTGGTCAACGATGTATAACGCGTCGCTGAGTGGGCAGATACGAGGCGAAACCGTACGTTCTCGCCGAATTCGGGCATCGGCGAGGGGTACATGATGCGCAGGCGAGGGTAAGTTACTTTCCACTATGGCCAAGAGTTCGAAGGTTCCTGAAGCCGATCCGGTCGCCGAGGGTGTGGTGATCCGGATCCGCGCGCTGGCGCCCTCCCTGTCCCCAGCCGAGCAACGGGTCGCCGGCCTGGTCCTCGAGGATCCCTCGCGAGCGTCGTCGCGCACGATCACGGAGCTCGCGCGGGCTGCCGGAACCTCCGAGACGACCGTCATCCGCTTCTGCAAGGTCCTCGGGCTCCCCGGCTATCCGGAGCTGCGCCTGCGGCTCGCGGCGGAGTCGGCCCGCGAGTCCGCGCGCGAAGGCGATCGCGGCCGTGCGGTCGGCAGCGACATAGGCCCCGACGACACCATGGCGCAGATCGTGGAGAAGGTCGCGTTCGCCGACGCGAGAGCGGTCGAGGAGACCGCGAGCCAACTCGACGTCGGCGTCCTCGACACCGTGAGCGAGGCGCTGGCGAAGGCGGGCCGGGTGGAGATCTTCGGCGTCGGCGCCAGCGCGTTCGTCGCCCAGGACTTCCAAGCCAAGCTGCACCGGATCGGGCGGCTGGCGTTCGCGTGGATGGACACCCACGCCGCCCTCGCCAGTGCCGCCCTGCTCGGCAAGGGCGACGTCGCCGTCGGCATCTCCCACACCGGCGCCACGGGCGACACCATCGAAGTCCTCACCCAGGCCCGCGACCACGGCGCCACCACCGTCGCGCTCACCAACTTCCCGCGCTCGCCCATCGCCGCCGTCGCCGACCATGTGCTCACCACTGCCGCCCGCGAGACGACGTTCAGATCGGGTGCGACCGCGAGCCGGATCGCCCAGCTCACGGTTGTCGACTGCCTGTTCGTGGGCATCGCCCGACGGCACTACCGGGAGACCCTGGGGGCGCTCGAGGCCACCTTCGACGCGATCAGCAGCCGACGGGTGCCACCGTCGCGGGGGCGCCGGTGAAGACCGGCCCAGGCCCCGACGCGGCAGGCGCGGAGTCCGGCCAGCCGGCCCTCAAGCCGGTCGTTCACGTCACCTCGCCGACAGAGGCCCGCAACCCCCGCACCACCGACATCGACCGGGTGTCGACACTCGACGTACTCCGCCTCATCAACGACGAGGACCGGCAGGTGGCGGAGGCCGTCCGCGCCGCGCTTCCCCAGGTGGCGAGCGCCGTCGATCTGGCAGTCGAGGCCCTCCGGCGCGGCCGGCGGGTCCACTACGTAGGCGCCGGCACGTCCGGACGGCTCGGGGTGCTGGACGCGGCCGAGCTGCCGCCGACGTTCGCCGTACCTCCCGAGTGGTTCGTCACCCACGCCGCCGGCGGCCCGGCGGCGTTGTTACGTGCGATCGAGGGTGCCGAGGACGACGAGGAAGCCGGCCACCAGGAGATCGCCGACTCCGTGACCGCCGGCGACGTCGTCGTCGGCCTCGCCGCGAGTGGTCGTACGCCCTATGTCGCCGGTGCCCTGCGCTCGGCGCGCGAACGCGGCGCCGCGACGGTCCTCGTCACCGCCAACCCCGACGCTCCGCTCTCGGCGGAGGTGGACGTGTTCGTCGCCGTCGACACCGGGCCCGAGGTGGTGGCGGGGTCGACTCGGATGAAGGCAGGTACGGGGCAGAAGCTGGTCCTCAACGCCTTCTCGACCGCGGTGATGATCCGCCTCGGTCGTACGTACTCCAATCTCATGGTCGACCTGGTGGCCACCAACGCGAAGCTGCGCGGGCGGATGCTCGACATCCTCGGCGAAGCGACCGGTCTGGACGAACCGACCTGCGCCGCGGCGCTGACCGAGGCCGGCGGCGAACTCAAGACCGCGCTGGTGGCCGTCCTCGGCGGCGTGGAACCCGGACGCGCACGGGCCGCGCTCGCCGACTCCGGTGGGCACGTCCACGCCGCGCTCGCCCAACTCGGGGGACCGTAGAAGCCGTCGGGGACTTCGCGGCCCGGCCGCCGGGAAAGGCCGTTTGCACCTCTGATCGGACGATCGACGAGATTGCCCCGGATCGGCCGTGTTTGGGGAGAGGCTGGAGGCCGCCCGTCCTCATCAGCCCCAAGGTTCGTGCGACGGGTACTCTCACCCCATCCCACCGAGGCTAGGGCGCTGATGGGGGGCACTCCCTCGAACGCATGACCGGTTGTGGGCTTGCACGCAGGGTAGGAACGGCTCAGGGTGGAGGTGCGAGGTGCGCCTCTCCGGAGTCGGCGCGCCCACGAACCGTGGCGGAGGTCCGCATGCCGCAGGCAATCTGGAAGGGCTCAGTCTCCTTCGGGTTGGTGACGATCCCGGTGAAGGTCTATGCCGCCACCCAGGAGAAGGACATCGCGTTCCGGCAGGTCCATGCCGCCGACGGCGGGCGGATCCGTTACCGGCGGGTCTGTGAGGTCGACGGGCAGGAGGTGCCGTACGCCGACATCGCCAAGGGGTACGAACTTCCCGACGGCAACATGGTCGTCCTCGACGCCGACGAGCTGAGCGACCTTCCGCTGCCGACCCGCAAGGTCGTCGAAGTGCTGGAGTTCGTGCCTGCGGAGGACATCGACCCGATCTATGTCTCCCGCAGCTACTACCTCCAGGCGGAGGGCCCGGCGGCCAAGCCTTACGTCCTGCTGCGTGACGCACTCCGGCGCACCGGCCAGACGGCGGTTGTCAAGGTCGCCTTGCGCAACCGGGAGGCTCTGGCGCTGCTCCGGCCCAAGGACGACATCCTGATCCTGCAGACGATGCTGTGGCCCGACGAGGTGCGTGATGCCTCCTTCGCCGCACCGGACGAGGACGTCGAGGTGCGGTCCCAGGAGATCGCCATGGCCGAGTCCTACATCCAGACCTTGGAGACCAGCTTCGATCCCGCGCGCTACCACGACGACTACCGCGAGGCGCTCGAGCAGCTGATCGAGGCGAAGACGGCCGGGCTCGAGGTCGAGGCACCGGCCGAGGCCGCACCCGCCGCGGGCGATGTCGTGGACCTGATGGCCGCACTCCAGGCCAGCGTCGACGAGGCCCGCAAGCAGCGCGGCGCGTCGGCTGAGAAGCCGGCCGGCACGCGAGCGGCAGCGGGGCGGCCGGCCGACAAGCGGGCCAGCGGCAAGCAGGCGGCGAGCAAGCAACCGGCGAAGACCGGCAAGCAGGCCGCGAAGAAGACCGCCAAGAAGGCGTCCTCGCGTACGACGAAGAAGGCCGCGAAGGCCCCCGCCCGCAAGTCGGCCTGACCGGCTCCGCCCTCGGGTGGCCGGCCGCCCGGGCGCCCTCTCGACACACCGGGACGGAGATCGCGGAAGCTGTTTCACCGGCGGCCGGCGCGGTGGCACGATGGCGGTAGGGGCGTTCCCCGACCGGGATGCGTCCTGCACAACGGTCCGCAGCCACCACCAATGCGGGAGCGACCTCATGGATGCCGTCACCCAGGTACCCCCACCGCGGAACGAACCGGTGAAGACGTACGCACCAGGCAACCCTGAACGGGCGAGCCTCGAGCGCAGGCTGGCGGACCTCGCGGCCGAGCAGGCCGACCTCACGCTCACGATCGGCGGTGTCCAGCGACCAGGCGGCGGCGACGCCATACCGGTCGTCATGCCGCACGACCACCGGCACGTCCTGGGGGTCATGCACAACGCGACCGAGCAGGACGCCGAGGACGCGATCAAGGCGGCGCACGACGCGGCCGCCGACTGGCGCGAGATGTCCCTCGACGACCGGGCGGCGATCTTCTGCAAGGCCGCCGACCTCGCGGCCGGTCCGTGGCGCGACACCCTCAACGCCACCACGATGCTCGGCCAGAGCAAGACGATCCAGCAGGCCGAGATCGACGCCGCCTGCGAGTTGATCGACTTCCTGCGGTTCAACGTCGCCTACGCCCGGCAGATCTACGCAGAACAGCCGATCTCCTCACCCGGCGTGTGGAACCGGGTGGAGTACCGGCCGCTGGAGGGTTTCGTCTACGCGGTCACCCCGTTCAACTTCACCGCCATCGCGACCAACCTGCCGACCGCGCCGGCGCTGATGGGCAACGTCGTGTTGTGGAAGCCGTCTCCCACGCAGACCCTCGCGGCGCACCACACGATGCGGATGCTGGAGGCGGCCGGACTCCCGCCAGGTGTCATCAACCTGCTCACCGGTGACGGCCTCGCCGTCTCCCGCGTCGCCCTGCGACACCCGGAACTCGCCGGCATCCACTTCACCGGGTCCACGACGACGTTCCGGCGGTTGTGGCGCGGGGTCGCCGAGGGCCTGGACGGGTTCCACAACTACCCGCGGATCGTGGGGGAGACCGGTGGCAAGGACTTCATCGTCGCCCATGCGTCGGCCGACCCGGCGGTGCTGAGGACGGCACTTGTGAGAGGTGCGTTCGAGTACCAGGGGCAGAAGTGCTCGGCGGCGTCCCGGGCGTACATTCCGCGCTCGATCTGGGACCGCCACGGCGACGAGATCATCGCCGAAACCGAAGAGCTCGAGGTCGGTGACGTCGCCGACCTGTCCAACTTCATGGGCGGTGTCATCGACGCCCGTGCCTACGCCAAGCACGCCACGGCCCTCGAACGCGCCCGGACAAGTTCGTCGGTCACCGTCGTGGCGGGCGGCACCTGCGACGACAGCACCGGCTACTTCGTCCGGCCGACCATCCTGAGAAGCGACGACCCGACCGACGAGATCTTCACGACCGAGTACTTCGGCCCGATTCTCGGGATCTACGTGTACGACGACAACGCCTATGCGGAGGTCCTGCGCCAGATCGACTCCGCCGCGGCGTACGGCCTCACCGGCGCGGTCATCGCGCAGGACCGGGCGGCCGTCACGACGGCTGCCGAGAAGCTGCGCTATGCCGCCGGCAACTTCTATGTCAACGACAAGCCGACGGGCGCGGTCGTCGGGCAGCAGCCGTTCGGCGGTGCACGGGCGAGCGGGACGAACGACAAGGCCGGTTCGGTGTGGAACCTCATCCGCTGGGTGAGCCCGCGGACTCTCAAGGAGACGTTCGTCCCGCCGACCGACTACCGCTACCCCCACATGGCGTAGGAAAGCCCGCCCTCTTGGGTAGGCCTCGTCGGTGACAAGCTTCAGGCGGACAAAGCCGGGCAAGAACCTCGTACGCGCGGCGCCGTGGTTCAGGCGAC
The DNA here is from genome assembly GCF_040120725.1 of Actinopolymorpha sp. B9G3. Classification (NCBI taxonomy): domain Bacteria; kingdom Bacillati; phylum Actinomycetota; class Actinomycetes; order Propionibacteriales; family Actinopolymorphaceae; genus Actinopolymorpha; species Actinopolymorpha sp. B9G3. The sequence continues at coordinate 409,407 of NZ_JBEEAB010000003.1, forward strand.
CTGGGTCAGGTGAGGTCGGACTCCGACCGCATCGGCGGACAGGTCCACCCACAGGGCGATTCCGCAGACGACGCAGGTCCACTCCGGGCAGCCCTCGCCGTGTCCGTCATTGCAGGGTGGTTGCTCGAACGCCTGGCGACGGCGGCAACTGGGGCAGTCATAGGTGGCTTCCGTCACGGTCGGGACCTCCCCTTGTCCGGATCACCACTACCTCACCGATCACCGTCCCAGGAACCGCCGACAATCGCGGTCCGACACGCCGAGATACGCGCGACCGACACATGCCGGCCTCACTGGCGTTCGGAGGCGTACCAGCGGAGAGTGATGCCCAGCGAGTCGAGCCAGGCGTCGAGGTGGAACCCGTGGGTGGCGAGGCCGGTGAGCGTGCGGTAGCTGACCTCCAGGGCACGCTGCGCGTCGGCGGCGCCGAGGTGGCCGGCCAGCACGGCGGCGACGAACTCGTCGGCGTCTTCCACCCGCGCCTCCAGCCCCGTCCGCACGATGATGTCGAGGTAGTGGTCGACCGACTTCCACCGTGTGCCGTCGACGGTCACGTCGCAGACGTCGATGTAGTAGTCGTAGTCGCGTTCCAGCTGTGGGCGCCACGCGAAGGTCGTGATGCGCAGCCCCCGGTCCGGAAGCAGCCACGACTGCAGGCTCTGGACCCGCGGATGCTCGGGCACGGTCACGGCGACGTAGAGGCCGACCTCGGTGACCCTCCAGTCGTCCAACCGACGCTCGACACCCTGGCGGTCGACATTCCTGCCGTCCGCGACGTCCCAGCACGTGACGTGCGGAGGATGGATCACGTGTTCTCGGCCAACCAGCTGCGGCCGAGCTCCTCCATGCCGTCGAGGCCGGCGAGAACGGCGGGCGCGGCGGCCTCCTCGATCTTGCGGCCGATGAGGGGTACGGAGGCCTTCAGCTCGGCGTCGACGACCTGACGGGTCGCCGTACCTCCGGACTCGGGAACCAGCTGGATGGTGCCGCGCAACGTGACCGGTGCGCCCTGGATGTCGACGTGCAGCGTGCCGCTGCGTGAACCGTCCGGGCTCGCCCCGCCCCAGGTGATCGTCTCGTCGAGCTCGATGTGCTGGCCGACGAGCTTGCGGACGAAGTCGGGCACGTCTGCCGGCAGCGTCTGATGGGTCCGCGTCCTCCGTCCGGAACCGGCAGATTCGATCGCCACGTCGTAGCGGACGGCATGCGCCGCCCGTGCCCGCATCTGGATGAAGCTCTCGCTGGTCAGCATCGTGTACACGGTCGTGGGGTCGGCCGCGTACTTGGTTTCCCGGTGAAGGTCCATGGGGAGATCCAACACGATGATCGCGGCGATTGCCCGGATCTCGCCGGGGGCGCACCGCACCCGCCGCTGGGCCACCGACCTCCGATGCCCGCACGCGGGGACTCCACCACCCCGTCGGTGCGGGCACGCACAATTCACCGGATGCCGGGACGCACCTCCCACCGGAACGGCGAACGGGGGATCCCAGTGCCGGAGTGAAGGACTAAGGTCGGAAAGGTCCGTACAACGTCGTACGACCTCGACGCCTGGACGGCGGCGAGAGATCTGGGCAGGGACGTGCAGATGACCGAACGTAGTGAGGTCATAGGCCAGCAGAGCACCGTGGTCATGGGTCCGACGAAGGAGGTCCCATGACCGAACGTAGTGAGGTCATAGGCCAGCACGGCACCGTCGCCGGCAGTACCCGGACCGACGAGAAGGCCGCCATTCTCGCCGACGCCGCGAAGGTCGCCGAGTACAGCCGGTCAGCGGGAGCGCTGTCGATGTCCCAGGTCGAGGCCCTGCTGGCCGCCTATTACCGGCACGTGGCGACCGAGGATCTGGTGCACCGCGATCCGGTCGACGTCTACGGTGCCGCCCGCAGCCATTACCGGCTGGCGGGAAACCGGCCGCAGGGTTCGGTGGCTGTCAACGTCTTCACGCCCACCGTCGAGGAGCACGGCTGGTCGTGTACGCACACGGTGGTCGAGGTGGTCACCGACGACATGCCCTTCCTGGTGGACTCGGTGACGATGGAGTTGTCGCGCCAGGATCGCGGAATCCACCTGGTGGTGCACCCGCAGCTGAGGGTCCGCCGCGACCTGACCGGGCGGTTGTTGGAGATCGTCGGTGCGCACGACGGTCGGCCGACGGCAGGGGCTGACGGGCGGGAGTCCCGCCCCGAGGGGTTGCTGGAGTCGTGGATCCACGTCGAGATCGACCGGGAGACGGACTCGGGCGATCTTGCCCAGATCGAGGCCGACCTCCGTCGGGTCCTGAGTGATGTACGGGAGTCGGTCGAGGACTGGCCGAAGCTTCGGGCCCGGGCGCTGGAGGTGGTGGACGAGCTGGCCAGCTCGCCGCCGAAGGACCTGCCGGAGCAGGAGATCGCCGACACCAGGGAGCTCTTGAGCTGGCTCGCCGATGATCATTTCACGTTCCTCGGCTACCGCGAGTACACGCTGGTCGAGGAGGATGACGACACGATCCTGCGGGCGGTGCCGGGGACCGGCCTGGGCATCCTGCGGTCGGATCCGCGCACGGCGACGGCGTTCTCCCAGATGCCGCCGGAGGTGCGGGCGAAGGCCCGGGAGAAGAAGTTGCTCATCCTCACCAAGGCCAACTCCCGATCGACTGTGCACCGACCGGCCTACCTCGACTACATCGGGGTCAAGACCTTCGACGAGGCGGGCGAGGTCACGGGCGAGCGCAGGTTCCTGGGGCTGTTCACGTCGGCGGCCTACACCCAGAGCGTGACGCGGATCCCGGTACTCCGTGGCAAGGCCGCCGAGGTGGTCAGGCGGTCGGGGTTCTCGCCGGACGCGCACTCGGGCAAGGTGCTGCTCGACATCTTCGAGACCTATCCCCGGGACGAGCTGTTCCAGGTCTCGGTCGACGAGCTGTTGCCGACCCTGCTGGGCGTTCTCTACCTGCAGGAACGCCGGCAGCTGCGGCTGTTCGTCCGGCGCGACGACTACGGCCGGTACCTCTCGTGCCTCGTCTACCTCCCGCGGGACCGGTTCTCCACCCAGATCCGGCTGAAGATCCAGGACATCCTGCTCGAGGCCTACCGCGGCGAGAGCATCGACTTCGCGCTGCGGTTGTCGGAGTCGGTGCTCGCCCGGCTGCATTTCGTCGTACGCGTCGGGCCGGGGGAGACCATCCCGGACGTCGATGTGGGGGAGTTGGAGCAGCGGCTGGCCAACGCCACCCGGAGCTGGACCGACGAGTTCGCCGAGGCACTGTATGACCGGGTCGGCGAGGCGGAGGCGGCCCGGCTCTACCGCAAGTACGCCCACGCGTTCCCCGCGGCCTACCGTGACGACTTCCCGGCCCGGACGGCGGTGGCCGACCTGCGACGGATCGAGGAGCTCCCAGCCGAAGGCGGGCTGGCGATGTCGCTCTACGAACCCGTCGACGCGGCCCCTGACGAGCGGCGGTTCAAGCTCTACCGCACCGGCTTGCCGCTGTCGCTGTCCGACGTCCTGCCGAGGTTGTCGTGGATGGGCGTCGAGGTGGTGGACGAACGCCCGTACGCCATCGAGAACTCCGACGGCACGAAAGCGTGGATCTACGACTTCGGCCTGGTCTATTCCGGTGCGGTCAGCGCGCCGGCGGGTCAGCTGCGGGAGCTTTTCCAGGACGCGTTCGCCGCGGTGTGGTCCGGCCGGGCCGAAAGCGACGGGCTCAACGCTCTCGTCCTGCGCGCGGGTCTCACCTGGCGGCAGGTCAGCATCCTTCGCGCCTACGTGAAGTACCTCCGGCAGGCGGGCTCGACGTTCAGCCAGTACTACGTCGAGGACTCGCTGACGGTGAACGACGACCTCGCCCGGCTGCTGGTGGAGCTGTTCGAGACCCGGCTCGACCCGGCGTCAGGCCTCGACACGGCGCAGCGCGAGTCCCGTACCCGCGACGTCGTGACCCGGATCGAGGACGCCCTCGACGAGGTGGCGAGCCTGGACCAGGACCGCATCATCCGTTCGTTCCTCACGCTCGTCCGCTCCACGTTGCGGACGAACTACTTCCAGCGCGACGCCGAGGGGCGGCCCAAGCCCTATCTGTCGTTCAAGCTCGACCCGCAGGCCAACCCGGATCTTCCGCAGCCGCGGCCGACGTTCGAGGTGTGGGTCTACTCGCCGCGGGTCGAGGGCGTGCACCTGCGGTTCGGCCCGGTCGCCCGCGGCGGGTTGCGCTGGTCGGACCGCCGGGAGGACTTCCGTACCGAGGTCCTGGGCCTGGCGAAGGCCCAGATGGTGAAGAACACCGTGATCGTTCCGGTCGGCGCCAAGGGCGGCTTCTACTGCAAGCAGCTGCCCGACCCCGCCGACCGCGACGCGTGGCTGGGTGAGGGCATCGCCTGCTACCGGACGTTCATCTGCGGGCTGCTCGACGTCACCGACAACCTGCAGCGCGGCGAGGTGATCCCCCCGGTCGACGTCGTACGCCACGACGGTGACGACGCCTACCTCGTCGTCGCCGCCGACAAGGGCACCGCGACCTTCTCCGACATCGCCAACGAGGTGGCCCACTCCTACGGTTTCTGGCTCGGGGACGCGTTCGCCTCCGGCGGCTCCGACGGCTACGACCACAAGGCGATGGGCATCACCGCCAAGGGCGCATGGGAGTCGGTGAAGCGGCACTTCCGGGAGATGGGCCGCGACTGCCAGACCCAGGAGTTCACCTGTGTCGGGATCGGCGACATGTCCGGCGACGTGTTCGGCAACGGCATGCTGGCCTCACCGCACACGAAGCTGGTCGCGGCGTTCGACCACCGGCACATCTTCGTCGATCCTGACCCGGACCCCGCGACGTCCTACGCCGAACGCCAGCGGCTGTTCGGTCTGCCGCGGTCGAGCTGGAGCGACTACCACCGCGACCTGATCTCCGCCGGCGGTGGGGTGTTCCGCCGGTCGGCGAAGTCGGTCCGGCTGACCGACCAGATGCGCACAGCGCTCGGTATCGCCGAGGGCATCAGGGCCCTGACCCCCAACGAGCTCATCCGCGCGATCCTCACCGCACCGGTCGACCTGTTGTGGAACGGCGGGATCGGCACGTACGTCAAAGCCACCGACGAGACCCACGCCAGCGTCGGAGACAAGACCAACGACGGCGTCCGCGTCGACGGCGCCGACCTACGCTGCGCCTGCGTCGGTGAGGGCGGCAACCTCGGCCTGACCCAGCTGGGCCGGATCGAGTACGCCACCCGCGGCGGCCAGTCCGACGGTGGCCGCGAAGGTGGGCGGATCAACACCGACTTCATCGACAACTCCGCCGGCGTCGACACCTCCGACCATGAGGTCAACATCAAGATCCTGCTCGACCGTTTCGTCGCCGACGGTGACCTGACCCGCAAGCAGCGCAACCAGACCCTCGTGGCGATGACCGACGAGGTGGCCGCGCTCGTCCTCGACGACAACTACCAGCAGAACGTCGCCCTGCAGAACGCCGCCGCGAGCGCACCTGCCCTGCTGCACGTCCACGCCGACTGGGTACGCCGGCTGGAGGCGTTGAAGGTGCTCGACCGGGAGCTGGAGTTCCTGCCGAGCCCGAAGCAGTTCCGTGACCGGGAGGCCCAGGCCGCCGGGCTCACCACGCCCGAGTTGGCTGTGCTGCTCGCCTACACCAAGATCGTGCTGGCCGACGAGTTGCTGGGTTCCACGCTGCCCGACGACACGTACCTCCGGGACGCGCTCGCGGCGTACTTCCCCTCGGCGATCCGCGAGCGGTTCGCCGCCGGGATGGACACCCATCCGCTGCGTCGGGAGATCATCACGACGCAGGTCGTCAACCAGATGGTCAACATCGCCGGTATCACCTACTACCCGCGGCTGTCGCTCGAGACCGGTGCACCGCCGGACGAGCTGGCCCGCGCTCACCTCGTCGCGCGCGAGATCTTCGATGTCGACAGGACCTTCGCGGCTGTGCGCGCGCTCGACAACCAGATCGACGCGGACGTACAGACCAAGATGCGCCTGGAGGTGCGGACCATCGCCGAACGGGCCAGCCGGTGGCTCGTCCAGAATCGCCGGTCGCCGATCGACATCGCCGAGGCGGTCGAGTTCTTCGCCGACGGCATGGCGCGGCTCACCGCAGCTCTGCCCGAGGTGTTGAGCGGGCGCGAGCACACGCTCTTCGAGGCGCGCCGCAACCTGCTGCTCGCCGCCGGCGTACCCAAGGAACTCGCCACCACGGTCGCGGTGCTGCCACCCGCCTACGCCGGTCTGGGCATCGCCGAGACCGCGGCCCGCACCGGTGCCGACGTCGTGGACGTCGCCCGGGTCCACTTCACCCTCGGTGAACGCCTCGAGCTCGGCCGGCTCCTCGAACGCATCCTCGCCCTCCCCCGCCACGACCGCTGGCAGACCACGGCCCGGGCGACTCTCCGCGACGACCTGCACAGCGTCCACGCCCAACTCACCCGCAACGTCCTCGCGGTCAGCCCGACCGGAGCCGACGCGAGCGAGCGGGTCGCCGCCTGGGAGCAGCGCGACGCCAAGCTCGTCAGCCGAACCCGCGCCACCCTCGCCGAGATCGTCGAAGGCGACGTCGCCGATCTCGCCCGGCTCTCCGTCGGGCTCCGTGTCGTACGCCGCCTCCTCCCCACGTCTGGCTAGCCGACGCCAGGCGCAAATGACCACGCTGGGTATGCGAGTGCTGCCCGGGCAGGGCATCGACGCCTGTTCCACGTCGACAGGCCTGGCCAGCCAGGCGAGCAGCTGGGCCCGACCAGCCGCGCGAGCAGCTGGGCCGGACCAGCCGCGCGAGCAGCTGGGCCTGGCCAGCCAGGCGAGCAGCTGGGCCTGGCCAGCCAGGCGAACAACCCGGCGCGGTACGCCCGTCGGCGCTGCCGGGACAGTGCGCGATCGGTCGTGAGCACCCGGCGTGGTCACCGGGGACCCGAACGACCATGCCCTGAGATCAGTTCGGCGGGTCGCAGTCGGAAGAGACCGGGGTCTGTGGACGGTCAGTCGCCAGCACCGGGTTCGCATGACAGAATCCTCGGGCGACTTGTGAACCACGGACGGGTGCAGGGCTCGAACAGCGGTGCAGGGGGCGGCAGACGTGAGAGCTTCGCGAGGTGTATCGACCTCATGACAGCGGTCGACATCATCGACGCCGAGGTGCGCGAGGCCGTCCGCCGGGAGGGCCTCGATCCGCTCAAGGAGCCGGCGGCGATCCGCCGGCTCATCGAGCAGGCCGTGCTGAGGTACGACGAGCGCACCCTGGTCGCCACCCTGCCGCCATTGGGTGATCCGCGGGAGGTGGCCCGCGAGGTCTTCAACGCCGTCGCCGGCTTCGGCCCGCTGCAGAAGTTCCTCGACGACCCCACCGTCGAGGAGATCTGGATCAACGAGCCCTCCCGCGTCTTCATCGCCCGCAACGGCCGGAGCGAGCTCACCACCACGGTGCTCACCAACGACGAAGTGCGCGACCTCGTCGAACGGATGCTCAAGACCACCGGGCGCCGGATCGACTTCTCGACGCCGTTCGTCGACGCGATGCTGCCCGACGGCAGCCGCCTGCACGTGGTGATCCCCGACATCACGCGGACGCACTGGGCGGTCAACATCCGGAAGTTCGTCGTCCGGGCGACCCACCTGGAAGACCTCGTGGCGCTGGGCACGATCAGCACGCAGGGCGCGCAGTTCCTCGAGGCCTGCGTGGTGGCCGGCCTCAACATCCTGGTCGCGGGCGGTACGCAGGCCGGCAAGACGACGCTGCTCAACTGCCTCGGCGCCGCGGTGCCTCCTCGGGAGCGGATCATCAGCTGCGAGGAGGTCTTCGAGCTGAAGATCCCCTTGCCCGACTGGGTGCCGATGCAGACCAGGCAGTCCAACCTCGAGGGCACCGGCGAGATCCGCCTCCGCAACCTGGTCAAGGAGGCCCTGCGGATGCGGCCGAGTCGGATCATCGTCGGCGAGGTCCGCGCCGAGGAGTGCCTCGACCTGCTGATCGCGCTCAACTCCGGCCTGCCCGGCATGTGCACCATCCACGCCAACTCCGCGCGCGAGGCGATCACCAAGATGTGCACGCTGCCGCTGCTCGCCGGCGAGAACATCGGCTCGCGGTTCGTCGTTCCCACGGTGGCGGGTGCCGTCGACATCGTGGTGCACACGCAGCTGATCGACAGCGGCCGGCGCCGCGTCCGCGAGATCTGCGCCGTCCCCGGCCGGGTCGAGGGTGAGATCATCGAGCTGGAGTCGATCTTCGCACTGCGAGGCGACCGCCTCGTGCGCGGCGAGGGCTACCCCCCGCACCCCGACCGCTTCGAACGCATCGGCTACGACCTCGCCAGGCTCCTCGCCCCCCGCTTCGAAGGGGTCGCCTGATGGGAATTCTGCTCGGCCTCATGCTGGGCCTCGGCCTCGTCCTGATCATCAGGACCTTCGTTGCGCCCACCCCGAGGGCCGCGGGCAAGGCGTCCGGCCGTTCGTTGCGGGACCGGGTCGACGAGCTGCTCGTCCAGGCGGGCATCGAGTCGGTGACACCCGGCCAGCTTCTCGGAGCCTGCATCGGCGTCGGGTTCTTCATCTTCCTCGTGATGTTCGTCGTGTCCCGTGCGGTGCCGGTGGCGTTGGCGTTCGGCCTCATGGCGGCGTACGCGCCGTTCGCGCTGGTGCGGTACCGCGCCCGGGCGCGGCGCCAGGAGCTGCGCGAGCTCTGGCCGGACGTCGTGGACAACCTCGCCTCCAGCGTCCGGGCGGGACTGTCGCTGTCCGAGGCGCTCACCCAGATCAGCGTCCGCGGACCGCAACCGCTCCGGCGCCCGTTCCAGCGGTTCGCCGAGGACTACCGCGCCACGGGACGATTCAACGACTGCCTCGACCGGCTCAAGCGCAACCTCGCCGACCCGGTGGGTGACCGGATCGTCGAGTCCCTGCGGATCGCCCGCGAGGTCGGCGGGAGCGATCTGGGCCGGCTGCTGCGTACCCTCTCGTCGTTCCTGCGGGAGGACGCCCGCACGCGGTCGGAGTTGGAAGCCCGTCAGTCGTGGACGGTCAACGGCGCCCGGTTGGCGGTGGCGGCGCCCTGGATGGTCCTTGCCTTCATGTCCTTCCAGCGCGACGTGATCGCCCGCTACAACTCCCCGGTCGGCTTTTTCGTTCTCCTCATCGGCGCGGTTGTCTGCGCGGTCGCCTATCGGTTGATGCTGCGGATCGGACGACTGCCGGAAGAAGAGCGGGTGCTGCGATGAACCTCAGCTGGTACGGCGCACTACTCGGGCTCATCGCCGGCTTCGGTCTGGCGCTGGCGATCTTCCGGCTTCCGATGCTGCGCCGGCCGTCGCTGGAGAGCCGGCTCGGACCCTACGTGCGGGACGCGGCCGGTCCCGGCGCCTACGACCTGTCCGACCGTACGTTCACGCCGTTCCCGACGCTCGAACACATCCTCCGTCCGTACCTCGCGAGCGGCGCGCGGGGGCTCGAACGCACCTTGGGCGGCACCAGCCTCATCCGTCGTCGGCTCCAGCAGGCGGGGCTCGACATCGGAGTGGAGGAGTTCCGGGTCGAACAGCTGCTCTGGGGCGCCGGCGGTTTCGCCGGTGCGCTCGCGCTTTCGGTGATGGTGCTGATCAGCCGGGGTACCAACGCGATTCCGCTGCTGGTCCTGTGTGTCACGGCGTTCGTCGCGGGAGTGCTGTTGCGCGACCGGCGGCTCGTCGACCAGGTCAAGAAGCGGGAGGCGAAGATGCTCGCGGAGTTCCCGACGGTCGCGGACATGCTCGCTCTGTCGGTGACCGCGGGCGAGGGACCGGTGGCCGCGCTCGAGCGGGTCGCCAACGTCAGCAGGGGAGAGCTGGCACGCGAGTTCAAGTACGCACTGGCGCAGGCACGCACCGGCGCCAACCTCGTGCAGGCGTTGGAGAGCGTCGGCGACCGGACCAACGTGTCGATCCTGGCCCGGTTCGTCGACGGCATCGCGATCGCCGTCGAACGCGGCACGCCGCTCGCCGACGTCCTGCGCGCCCAGGCGGCCGATGTCCGCGAGGCCGGCAAGCGGCAGCTCATCGAGGCGGGCGGGCGCAAGGAGATCGGGATGATGGTGCCGATCGTCTTCCTCGTCCTACCCGTCACCGTGCTCTTCGCGTTCTTCCCGGGTGTCATCGGACTACAGATGATCTCCCCCTGACGTGTTGTCCGACAAGCCAGAGATCTCCCGTGAAAGTCACTGAGAGAGGACCGACGATGAACGCCGTAACACCTACGCTCCGGACCCTGGCGGCGCGGCTCCATGCGCGGGTCGTCACCCGGGGACGCGAGCGCGGCGACCTGGTGGGTTGGATCCTGATCACTGTGATGACCGCCGGACTGATCGCCGTCCTGTGGGCCTTCCTGGGCCCTGAGCTCGAGCAGCTGCTCCGGCAGGCGATCATGAGGGCGAGGGGCAGCATGCCCTGATGAGGCATGGAGCTGGCCTCGAACGTCGGCCGGGGCACGGCACTGGGCGGCGTGTCGTGAGAAGCGGTGGGCGACGGGCGGAGGAGGGATCGGCAGCTGTCGAGTTCGTCCTGGTCATGATCATCTTGCTGCCGCTGTTCCTCGGAATTCTGCAGCTGGGGTTGTTTCTCCATGTCCGCAACACCCTCGTGGCGTGTGCGCACGAGGGGGCCCGGCAGGCCGCGAACTACGACGCCTCCCTCGGTGACGGGCGGGCCGCGACCTTCGACTGCATCAGCGGGGTGTTGTCGGCCGGCATGGCCCGCGACATCGACCCTGTCCCGGACTCCGCGGCCGGCCAGGATCTCGTCGTCATGCGGGTCACCGCGACGATGCCGGCGATGGGCCTCTGGGGTCCGACGTTCGACTTCACGGTGGAAGGACATGCGGTCAAGGAGCCGACGCCGTGAGGGTCGGTCGATGGTGGGCCCGTCAGGTCCGCGCGCGCGTCGGCGGCGCCGGACGCGGCACGCGTGGCGAACGCGGCAACGCCATCGTGGAGTTCTGCTACCTGGGGATCCTGTTCCTCGTCCCGCTGGTCTACATCATGCTGGCGGTCTTCGACGTGCAGCGAGCGATGTACGGCGTCTCGGCGGCGACCCGCGACGCCGGCCGTGCGTACGTCCTGTCGGCGAACGTCGGCCAGGCGGAGGCGCGTGCCCGGGAGGCGGCGCGTATCGCCATGGCGGACCAGGGACTGGGACAGGGCTACGCCTTCCGATCCGCCTGCCAGGGCGGCTGCCTGCAGTCCGGGTCGAGTGTCGAGATCACCGTTCGCTACGTCGTAAGGTTCCCGTTCATCCCGGACGCGATCGGCGGACCGCTGGTGTCGTTCCCGGTGACGAGCGTCCACCGCACTCCCTACGGCGACTACCGGCAGTCGAGGTGATGGCGACGATGCGGAGACGAGTCGTCCAGCAGCGGCCTCCTCACCTGGCGCAGCGGCTGTCGTGGTGCCGGTCAACGCAGGGAGTGTGGCGGGGTGCCACGCGGCGGTCATGGCGGGGGACGCAGGCACCCGACGAGCGCGGGCAGCTCATCCCGCTCATCATCGGTTTCGGCATCATCGTCGTCCTGCTGTGTTCGGTAGTGGTGGATGCCGCGCAGGCGTTCACGTACCGGCGCGCCCTCAACGCCATCGCCGACGGCGCGGTCCTCGCCGCGAGCAACGGCATCGACAAGGAAGCCATCTACCAAGGTGGGGTCCAGGATCGCGTGCTCCTCAGCGAGGGGCTCGCCCAAGCGGAGGTCGACCAGTACGTCGCGGCCGGCAACTACAACGGCCCGGTGAGCTGCGACGCCGACGTCAACGCCACGCTCACCGAGACCACGGTGACCTGCAACGGAACGATGACGCTGCCCATCGTCAACACGATCTCCGGACAGGGAACGATCACCATCGAGGTCCAGTCCTCCGCGGAGACGTTCGCGACACCGTGAGCCTGCGCGCTGGCATGCCGCCCACCTTCGCCTGGCCGGAGGCGCCTTGCGCGTAGGCTTGGTCATTGTGGCTGGACCCGACTTCGACGCAGAGCTCAAGGCCCTCGATTCGACGCTTCGCAGCATCGAGGCCGTGCTCGACCTCGACAAACTGCGCAAAGAGATCGCCGAGCTGAGTGAGCAGGCCAGCGCACCTGACCTCTGGGACGACCAGGCCAACGCGCAGCGGGTGACGAGCCGGCTGTCGGTCAAGCAGGCCGACATCGACCGCGTGACCAGCCAGCGCCAGCGCCTCGACGACCTCGCCGTCCTGATCGAGCTGGCCGAGGCCGAGGACGACGCCGACACCCGCGCCGAAGCGGAGAAGGAGCTCGCCGACCTGCGCCGGGCGATCGAGGCGCTGGAGGTCCGCACCCTGCTGGCGGGGGAGTACGACTCCCGCGAGGCACTGGTCACGATCCGGGCCGGTGCGGGTGGCGTCGACGCGGCCGACTTCGCCGACATGCTGCTGCGGATGTATCTCCGGTGGGCCGAGCGGCACAAGTACCCCGCCGAGGTCTACGACACGTCCTACGCCGAGGAGGCCGGCATCAAGTCGGCGACCTTCGCGGTGAAGGCGCCCTACGCCTACGGCACGCTCTCGGTCGAGCAGGGCACGCACCGGCTCGTCCGGATCTCGCCGTTCGACAACCAGGGCCGCCGGCAGACGTCGTTCGCCGGCGTCGAGGTGGTGCCGGTCGTCGAGCAGTCCGATGACATCGACATCCCTGAGGACGAGATCCGGATCGACGTCTACCGTTCGTCCGGGCCGGGCGGACAGAGCGTCAACACCACCGACTCGGCCGTCCGCGTCACTCACCTGCCGACCGGACTCGTGGTCTCCTGCCAGAACGAGAAGAGCCAGATCCAGAACCGCGCCACCGCCATGACCATCCTCAAGGCCAAGCTGCTCGCGCTCAAGAAGGCGGAAGAGCGGGCCAAGATCGACGCACTCCGGGGTGATGTCGCCGGTTCGTGGGGCGACCAGATGCGCTCCTACGTCCTGCACCCGTACCAGATGGTGAAGGATCTGCGTACCGAAGAGGAGACCGGGAACCCGCAGGCGGTCTTCGACGGTGAGATCGACGACTTCATCGAGGCCGGAATCCGCTGGCGGCGTACCAGCGACGCCGCGTAGGAGCTGCCAACCGCGCATCCAGTAGTCGTCGGGCCCGGCGCAACGCCGACCGCCCTCTCTCCCGTGATCATGATCGTGATCATGAAGGCTTCCGGGGTCTATCACCCGGTTTCGCTTCACGACCCGCTTTGGCTTCATGATCCGTGCGATCGTCTCTCGAGGGAGACGGTGCCCGGCCGGCGCCGAAGCTCCCGGCGCAGGTGCAGGTGCGCACCCGAGCGTCCGGGCGGGGACCGTCGAGCCCCGTGGACTGCTCCCTCGATGCTTTGGTCCGTGTGGGTGCCGATGTGAGCGGCCGTGGGCGTTCGGCCGATTCCGTGGCCCGCTCGGTCGAACCTCCGCTCGGTCGAACCTCCGCTCGGTCGAACCTCCGCTCGGTCGAACCTCCGCTCGGTCGAACCTCCGCTCGGTCGAACCTCCGCTCGGTCGAACCTCCGCTCGGTCGAACCTCCGGTCCGCCCTGTGCCGAATGCCACCGCCCCGCGCCCTCGCCGCCCTCCGCACCACCCCCGCAGCCTCGCCACCCCCGCAGCCTCGCCACCCCCGCAGCCTCGCCCGCCCCCGCAGCCTCGCCGCTCCCTCGCCCGGCCGTCCCGCATCCCGCCGCGCGGCGCCCGCATCCCCGCACTGGCCCCTGAGTCCGTCCGCCCGGGCGTCCAGTCGCCTGATCATGAAGCGAAACCGGACTATGAAGGCAGACGGGGCAATACGTCCCGAAAGTCTTCATGATCACGATCATGATCACGGGGGAGGGCGCGGGCGGCCGAGGGGGAAAGGCCGTCCGGGTGGGGTCAGGAAATCCGGCACAAAGCGGGGACATGGGCGCTTGCGGCCGGTTCGCGTCGTACACTCGGGCGTTGGCCGCACATGCCCACGCCTTTCGTGGTGGCGCCGTCCCCCCCGGCCCCAACCTCGGGGATGTCGCTCGGCGGTGGGCAACCCCCCGACCCGGCCAGGAAGCATGCCGTGATCCGCTTCGAGAACGTCAGCAAGGTCTATGACGGACAGACCCGCCCCGCGCTCGCCGAGGTGTCCCTCGATGTCGACAAGGGCGAGTTCGTGTTCCTGGTCGGCACGTCCGGCTCAGGCAAGTCCACCTTCCTCAAGCTCGCCCTCCGCGAGCTGCGCCCGTCACGGGGGCGGGTCTTCGTCGCCGGCAAGGAGCTCAACCGGCTGGCCAGCTGGAAGGTCCCCCGGCTGCGACGCCAGATCGGCACCGTGTTCCAGGACTTCCGCCTGCTCCCCAACAAGACCGTCTTCGAGAACGTCGCCTTCGCCCTCCAGGTGATCGGCAAGCCGCGTGGTCAGATCCGCCGCGTCGTGCCGGACGTCCTCGCGCTCGTCGGTCTCGACGGCAAGGAGGACCGGATGCCGGACGAGTTGTCCGGAGGCGAGCAGCAGCGGGTGGCGATCGCGCGGGCGTTCGTCAACAGGCCGAGGATCCTCATCGCCGACGAGCCGACCGGAAACCTCGACCCGTCGACGTCGGTCGGCATCATGAAGCTGCTCGACCGGATCAACCGCACCGGCACCACGGTGATCATGGCCACGCACGACGCCAACATCGTCGACCAGATGCGCAAGCGGGTCATCGAGCTCGAAGGGGGCCGGCTTGTCCGCGACCAGTCCCGCGGCGTCTACGGCTACCAGACCTAGCGCGCACGCCGCGGCCTCGCCCGCCATGAAGATGCCCCCGACCCGACTTTAGGACGTCATGCAGATCAGGTACGCCTTCTCCGAACTCGGCACCGGCCTCCGCCGTAACGTCACCATGACGGTGGCCGTCATCGTCACCGTGTGGATCTCACTCGTGCTGTTCGGGCTCGGCCTTCTCGTCCGTTCCGAAGTGGATCTCGTCAAGGGATTTTGGTACGACAAAGTCCAAATTGCCGTATTCATGTGCAATGACGTGTCTTCGGCACCGCAGTGTGCGAGCGGCGCGGTTAATGCCGGACAGAAGAGCGACATCAAGCAGGCGTTGACAAGCAATCCTGAGGTCAAGCGGGTCTTTCACGAGTCGCAGCAGCAGGCATTCAAGCGCTACCAGGAGATCTACAAGGATTCGGCGACTGCGGGCATCGTCGAGGCAAAGCATCTGCAGGAGTCGTTCCGGGTCAGCCTGAAGGACCCGCAGGAATATCAGGGTGTTCAGTCGGCCGTGCAGGGACTCCCGGGCGTGTTCAGCGTGCAGGACTCCCGTGAGGTGCTCGAGCCGCTCTTCAAGGGCCTCAACGGCCTCCAGTGGATCTCGATCGGATTGGCGGGGGGCCTGCTGATAGCGGGTGTTCTGCAGATCAGCAACACGATCCGGTTGACGGTGTTCAGCCGCCGACGTGAGATCGGCATCATGCGGCTGGTCGGTGCGTCGAACTTCTATATCCAACTGCCCTTCATCGTCGAAAGCGTTGTGGCGGCACTCGTTGGTGCGCTGCTTGCCTGCGGGACGCTCGCGTTCACCCCCTATGTCACGTCCCGGCTACGGACCGATATCAGAGTGGTTCCGTGGATCGGGTGGGAAGAGACATTTACGGCAATGCCGGTGCTTATCGGAGTGGGCGGTTTACTCGCGGTTGTGGCATCTTTCGTCACTCTCCGGAAATACCTCTCCGTCTGAGCGTTATCCCCTATTGTCGTCCCGGACATCCGGAACAAATGAGGGGCGGGTCGTGGTCGGACAATTCCCCGATATCGGCGGGAACGGTGCGTCGTGGAACACCAACCGGAGCGGGCGTCGGCGCCGACTGATCGGAGTCGCGGTCGCGTTGGCGGTGCTGACCGTCTGCGCGGGGCTGCCGCAGGCACTCGCCGATCCGGAGGATGACAAGCGCCGGGTCGAACGCCAGATCGACGGTGCGAAGTCCGACCTCGACGATTCCTCGGCACACCTGGTCGCGGCGATCCGTGCCGCGTCGTCGGCCCAGAAGGCGCTGGCGACGGCCAGAACCAGACTGGCGGCGGCCAGGGGAAAGCTCGCCGCGGCGCGGGCGAAGGACGCCGCGATGGCGGCCCAACTCGCCGATGCGCGTCGCGCGGTCAGCGCCGCCGTCGCAGCGGAGACTCGTGCCGAGGAACGGCTCGAGGCCCAGGTTGGCGAGATCGCCGCGTTCGCGAACGCGAGCTACCAGGGATCGCGGGCCGCGGAGATCTCGGCCGTGCTCAAGAGCAAGAACATCACCGACCTTCTCTCGGCGGCGCAGATCGTTGCGAGTGTCAGTGACTCGCAGCGCACAGCCATGAACCGGCTCGACGCCGCCCGGGTCGCTCTCGCCGGCCGGCGGGACGCGCGGGTCACGGCGGAACAGGCGGTGCAGGCCCACCGGCAGCTGGCGGCGGAGAACCTCGACCGGATGCGGCAGCTCGAGCGTCAGGCCCGCTCAGCGGAGGCCGCCGTACGCCAGCTCGTCGACGAGCGGCAGGCGGCCAAGGCGGCCGCCGAGCGGGCCAAGCGGGAGGACACACGCAGGTACAAGGCGCTGGTCGCGGAGCGAGAGCGGATCGAACGCATCCTCCGGGAGCAGGCCGAGCGCGATCGGGCGGGCGGCGGCGGTGGCTCAGTCGGGGACCTGATCCGACCCGTCGACGCGCCGATCACCTCGCAGTACGGCATGCGGTTCCATCCGGTCCTGCGGGTGTGGAAACTGCATGACGGTACGGACTTCGGCGCGAGTTGTGGGACGCCGATCCGGGCCGCCGCGTCGGGCACGGTCATGTCCCGCTACTACAACGAGGGCTACGGCAACCGGGTGCTGGTCTCCCACGGGCTGATCGACGGCGACTCGATCGTCACGGCGTACAACCACCTGTCCAGCTACGCCGTCAGCAGCGGCGAGCGGGTGAGTCAGGGGGAGATCGTCGGCTACGTCGGCTCGACCGGCTACTCGACCGGCTGTCACCTGCACTTCATGGTCTACCGCGACGGGGACACGGTGGATCCCATGGACTACCTCTGATCCGAAAATCGACGGTCAGTGGGCAGGCCGGCAGCGTCCGGCTGCCCACTGACCGTCGATTTTCGGATGAGCGTCACGTCGCGAGGGATCCTCCCGAAAGGCGCTTGCGGCCGTCCGGGAAGATGGAGGGATGGCCAAGGAGCGCGGACGCCGGCTGATTGCGCAGAACCGCAAGGCGCGGCACGACTACCACATCGACGAGACGTTCGAGGCTGGTCTCGTCCTCACCGGTACGGAGGTGAAGTCCCTCCGCGCCGGACGTGCGACCCTCGCCGACGGCTATGCCGTGGTCATGGACGGTGAGATCTGGCTCCAAGGCGTCCATATCGCCGAATACACCCAAGGCACCTGGACCAACCATCCACCGCGGCGTACCCGGAAGTTGCTGCTGCACCGCAAGGAGATCGAACGGATCGGCGCGGCCACCCGGGAGAGCGGGATCACGATCGTCCCGCTCGCGATGTACTTCAAGGACGGCCGGGTGAAGATCGAGATCGGTCTGGCCCGCGGCAAGCGCAACTACGACAAGCGGCAGGCCATCGCCAAGCGAGAGGCCGACCGGGAGACCGCCCGCGCGATGGCGCACAAGAACAGCGGTCGCGACCGCTGAGCGGCAGTCGTCCGCGCTCAGCGCGGCCATGACGAGGTGTGACGAGCCGGAGGGGCGACGCCGCACGCGGTCGGCACATCCCCGCCGCCGCTTGCCCTCCAGCGCTTGTGACGCCGCGCTTTGAGTAGTTCACCCACCGCGATCTGGGTCGGCGTACTCATGTGACGACATCCTGCGGGCCAGCAAGCTTGTCGATGTGCGGAGCCTCCATCACACGGGCGGTGACACCGTCTCGTCGAACAGTCTCGGAGGACGCCGATGCGGGACACGATTCTTGCGGCGCTCGGATGTAGTGGTGCGGTCCTCGGTGTGTCACGGTTGTGGCTCGCCGGGGAGCGGGTGGCGCGGGTGCGGTGGCTGGCCACGGGATACGACCTCGACCTTGCGCGGCTGGTCGTGGCCCTGCCGCTCATGTGGCTCATCTCGTCGGCGCTCCTGTGGTACCTCGACGTGCCAAGGCCGGGGCTCGTGCCGGTGCTCGCGGCGGGCAGTGCGGTCATCGTGTCCGCGTGCCTCGGCCGGCTGCTCTTCCTGGGCGCGACTGTCGTACGCCTGACGGTCGCCGGTGCGGCCCTGCTCGTCGTCATGCTGGCGGCCGGCTGGTGGGCGTGGGCGGCAGCACCCGGCCGGTCGTGGTCGTTGCGTTTCGGGCTGCTCGCCGCGCTCGGCGCCCTCGCGGTCTGCGAATGGTGGTGTGCCGGCTCACTGGACGTCGCGGTCAAACGGCGGGAGATCCTCTCGACCGGCGTACGCCCGATCGTCGTCGAGGACCCGGCCTGGGAGTTGGACTACGTCTACGTCTCGCCGGATCGGCGGTATGTCAGCGTGGGCTATGAGAATCCGGGCGCGGACAACTCACTCTCCGTCGACCTGCTGGGGCCGGTGGGCGGCCCGGCCGTCGAGAGCGGCCCGGTCGAGAGCGGCCCGGTCGAGAGCGGCCCGGTCGAGGGCGACACGACGGGCGGGGCGGGCGCGCGGCACGGCACGCCGGCCTGGACCGGCTTCGAGCGGAACACCGCGCAACGCTTCCTTGTGACGGTCGGGGACCAGTTGGTACGGCTCGAGTTCGACCACGGCGACGTGCACGAGGACGAGGTGGCCCGCCTCAGCACCCAGATGCGCCAGGTGGACGCGGGCGAACTCGCTCTCCGGGACGCGGCCCGCGCCCGGTGAGCAGCGCGACCGACTGGACCGGCGTGCATGGCAGGATGCGGGGCGTGGAACCGGCGGAAGGTTCGGAGGACTGGCGTGCGTCGCCCTTGTGGCGAGCCGCCGAGCGGTTGGCGAGGGACCTGCTCGCCCCTCACGCGGCCGAGGTCGACGCCTCGACGGTCCCGCGTACGCACCTGGACGCGTTCGGGAAGGCGGGCCTGCTGGGCATCGCGGCACCGGGGGAGGACGGCGGAAGCGACGCGCCGCCCGCTCTCGCCCGGCGGATCCAGCAGGTGCTGGCCGGTGCCGACTGCGCGACCTGGTTCGTGTCCGCCCAACACCACGGGACCGTACGCATGGTCGCCGACAGCAATGCTGAGTGTCGGCGGGAGTTGCTGCCCCGGCTGGTCACCGGCGAGCAGATCGCGGGCACGGCGTTCGCCCACCTGCGCCGTTGGCCGGACCGCCCGGTCGAGACGGAGCGGGTGTCCGGCGGCTGGCGGTTCACCGGCGACGCGCCGTGGTTCACCGGCTGGGGCCTGAACGACGTCTGCGCCCTGGGCGGGGCGACGACCGACGGGGAAGTGGTCTTCGGCATCATCGACGCCCGGCCTCAACCAGGGCTCATGGCGTCGGACCCGATCCGGATGGCCGCGATGACGGCGACGCGGACCGTGCGGCTGCGCTTTGACCAGTTGGTCGTACCCGACTCCCACATCGTCTCGCGGACGCCGATCGAGCCGTGGCTGCGCTCCGACAGCCGGCAGACCGTCAATCCGAACCCCGCCGTGTTCGGTGTGACCGAGGCGGCGATCCGTCACCTGGCCACCCGGAGCGAGGACGCCGACCTGGCGGTGGGCGTCGCTGCCGCCCGGCGGTTGGGTGAGCGCCTCGCCGCGGCGCAGGCCGAGGCCGACCGTCTGCTCGACCACGTACCCCCCGACGAGGCACACGACGAACGGCTCGCCTTCCGTGCCGAGGTCCAGCGACTGATGGTCGACGCGACGACCGCACTCGTGGTCGCCGGGGCTGGACGCTCGTTGACGTTGACGGATCCGGCCCAGCGGCTCGCCCGGGAGGCGGCGTTCCTCCTCGTCCAGGCTCAGACCCGACCCGCTCGTGAGGTGCTGCTACGGCAGTGGGTGAGCTGAGGGTCCGACTCCCGTCCGGCAGGGGCCTGAAATGTCGGGTCGGCGCCCTAAGCTGGGCCAACCGTTGCGTTCTGAGTCCGGAACGGAGTACGCATGCAGCCGATCGGGTTCCCGTCGTCCGAGCCCGCCGAGAAGCCGCCCTCGTGGTGGGGTGGCTGGCTGCGTCACCTTCGCCTGCGCGCCCGGGAGAGCGTCTTCGACCGCATCCATGCCTTGTGGAAGTCGTTCCAGCTGATCGGGTGGCGCAACAGCATGCTGGCGGTCTCCTACAGCCTGCGCCGCGACCGGCTCGACCGCGCGGTGGCCCTGGACACCGGCCCGGCGCCGGCGCGCGAGCCAGGCGTACTCCAGGGGGCCGAGACGGTCCCCGGCGGAGCGCGGTTCTCGTTCACGACCGGGCCCGGCGGCGGCGCGGAGGCGGCCTCGGCGACGGCTCTCATCCTCGAGGTCCGATTCCTCGCAGGTGGCGGCGTCTTCGTCGGCTGGGACGGTGTCGCGCCCACGCCGTCGTACTCCCTGGGTACGTTCGAAGGCGCCGACGCCACGCAGATCGCCTACGCCACCGACAGCCAGCTGACGCGGGCCGGGACCGGCTGGTCGGTGCATACGCCCGCTCTCGGTGTGGAGGTCGGCGCCGCCGGCGCGTTGACGTTCCGGACGGGGGACCGGGCGGGCGACGACGTTCCCGACGTACCGCTCCGGCATGATGCCGCACCACACTGGGACGGCGCCGCGTGGACCCATCGCAGCGTGCTCGACAGCGATGCCGCCGTGCTCGGCCTCGGGGGTCGAAGCGCGCGGCTGGACCGCAAGGGTCGAACGTATCGGCTGTGGAACTCCGACCCGGGCGGCACCTATGCACTCGGCGACGACCCGCTCTGTCTGTCGATCCCGGTCTACACGGTCGTCGCGGACGCGGGCTGCCACCTCGCCTTCTACGACAACACCTGTGACGGCACCATCGAGGTCGGCGAGGAGATCGTCGCGCGGTTGAACGGTGGGCCGCTGCGCTACTACGTGTTCGCGGGGGAGCCGGCGGCGACACTGGAGCGCTACACCGCGCTGACCGGGCGCCCGGCGCTGCCACCGCGGTGGGCGCTGGGTTACCACCAGTGCCGCTGGGGCTACGCCAGCCAGGAGGTCGTGACCGAGGTGGCGGAGCAGTTCGCCGGCCACGACCTGCCGGTGTCGGGCCTCTGGCTCGACATCGACCATTCGGTCGACAACCGGCCGTTCACGATCGACGAGACCCGCTACCCCGATCTGCGCGCCCTCACGGCGACCTTGGCCGAGCGGGACACCCACGTCGTGGTCATCGCCGATCCGGGGATCGCCAAGCAGCCAGGCGAACCGACCTACGAGGACGGCCTCGCCGCCGACGTCTTCTGCCGCGACGCCAGGGGCCACGTGATCACTGGCGTGGTGTGGCCGGGTTCCACGGTGTTCCCCGACTTCACCGCGCCCACCGCCCGGCAGTGGTGGAGCGAGCGCTACGACACCTACGTCCGACTCGGCGTCGACGGCTTCTGGCACGACATGAACGAACCATCCGTGTTCGCCGCATGGGGTGACGGGACCCTGCCGTTGTCGACGCGGCATGACCTCGACGGCAAGTCCGGCGACCACCGGGAGGCGCACAACGTCTACGCCCTGCTGCTCAACCATGCCGGCTTCGCCGGTGTGCGCAGGCTGCGGCCGGAGCGCCGGCCGTTCCTGCTGTCGCGGTCGGGGTTTGCCGGCATCCAGCGCTACGCCGGCACCTGGTCCGGCGACATCGGGACGTCCTGGGAGGGCCTGCGGATCAGCCTGACGTTCACGCTCGGACTCGGCTGCTCCGGGATGCCGTTCTCCGGCCCGGACATCGGCGGCTTCGACGGGCATCCGTCCGATGAGCTGTACGTCCGGTGGTTCCAGCTCGGCGCCTACCTGCCGTTCTTCCGGGTGCACTGCGCCGCCGCCCTGCCCGCCCGCGAGCCGTGGGCACTGGGGCCTGAGGTGCTCGCCCAGGTCCGTCCGGCGCTGCGGGAGCGGTACGAACTCCTGCCGTACTGGTACACCCTTGCGTGGGAGGCGCACCGGACGGGCGCACCGTACGTCCGGCCGCTGCTCTGGGCCGATCCATCCGACACGGGCCTGCGCTGGGAGGACGACCAGTTCCTCCTGGGTGAGGCGATGCTGGTGGCGCCAGTGCTAGCAGAGGGAGCCCGCGAACGCACGATCCGGCTGCCGCGCGGACGCTGGTACGACCGGCGGACCGGCGTCGCCCATGACGGGCCTGGGCATGTGACCGTCGAGGCGCCGCTCGACGAGACGCCTGTCCTGGTGCGGGCGGGTGCCGTCGTCCCGGTGGACAAGGACGGCACGGTGGTTCTGGAGGCGTACCTCCCCGCCGACAGCGATCCGGGGCCGGGCGGGACGCTCGTGAGCGACGCTGGGGACGGCTACGAGCCTCCGGTCGAGGAGCGGTTCACGATCGCCGTGGGAGCCGATGGCGAACCGGTGGTGGCCTATGACGGTCCCGCCGACTCACTTCCGTACGACGTCCGCTGGTTCCGCGGCGACAGCTGAGCCGCCCGGTCCGGTGAGAGCGCCCGATCTGGCCATCTTCGGGACGATTCGTCGCAAACCTTCCCGCGGTACGCCGATTCGACCATGGATGAGGTCGTCGGGTTCTCAACCCTGGAGCAACTGGTTCGAGTCCTCGCTCGTCCGGTCCCTCTACCATCGCAGGCATAGACCGTAGAGGAGGAGGATCTGGTGGAGACCGTTCTCGTCATCAACGCCGATCTCGGACCGCTCCACCGGGTCAGTCTGCGACACGCGGTCGGCATGCTGGTCCGTCGAGTCGCCGAGGTGCATGAGGCGGTGCCCGACCGGCTTATCGGCGCCTGGCCCCGTCCGACTGTGGTACGCCTCGTGCGGTACGTCGTCACGCGATGGCGTTACAACTCTGGTCCGTCCTGGTCTCGGCGCGGCGTACTCGCGCGGGACCGAAAGAGGTGCGGCTACTGCGGTGGTCTCGCGGACACCGTCGATCATGTCCTACCCCGCTGTCGGGGCGGGAAGAACACGTGGACCAACACCGTCGCAGCGTGCGGCGGCTGCAACGGCGCCAAGGGAGACCGCACGCCCGTCGAGGCGGGTATGAGGTTGCGGTGGGCGCTGGTAGCCCCGTCGTGGGCGGCTCTGGCTCGGCGCTGATCGGGTGGTGCCTCGGCCGCCTGGCATCGCCTCGGCGGGCCACCTGCTCGGGGAATCGAGGCGACATTGCGTGATCTCGCCGCGACACTGTCCGCATGCCCCGGCGAGAGTACAGCGACGACTACACCGACCCTCGCCTCGCGGTCTTCTACGACCAGCTCAACCCTTGGGGGCCGGATCTCGACTTCTACCTCAACCTCGTCATGGCGGCAGAGTCCGTGCTGGACGTCGGTTGCGGCACCGGCAGTGTGCTTCGGAGGGCGCGCACGGCCGGCCACACCGGGCGGCTGGTCGGTCTGGAACCCGCAGCGGCGATGCTGGACCAGGCCAAGTCATGTACCGATGTCGACTGGATCCTGGGCGACCTCCGGACCGCTTCCTACGGTCAGGAGTACGAGCTCGTCATCATGACCCGTCACGTCTTCCAGGCGTATCTCACCGACGACGAGATCGCGGCGGCACTCACGGCGGTCCAGGCAGCGCTGACCGACGGTGGCCGGTTCGCCTTCGAGACGTTGAACCCCGGGCTACGCCCTTGGGAGACGTGGACGAACCAGGCGGAGGTCGTCGCCTCCGATGGCGCCGTGGTCAGCGCCGCGAACACCAACCCGCGGCTGGTGGAGCGCGGGATCGTCGAGGTGGTCGGCCGATTCGCCAGCCCACACTGGGAGTACGAGGTGCTGTGCCCCAGCCGCTTCCGGTTCGTCGAGGTCGACGAGCTCGACGAATTCCTGTCAGAGGCGGGGTTGGCGGTCATGGAGCGCTACGGCCTCTGGGATCGGCGTCCATTCACCGAGCAACTGCCTGAGATCATCACCATCGCCACGGGCGCTTGATCGACGAGCACGGTCACCCGGTGAGCGACGGCGGCGCTGTAGTCGGGTGCGGCCTGGGTTGGCGGTCGGCCGCATGGGCGGTCGGTGTGGTCAGGAGAGGTGGCGCAGACGGATCGTCTCGGGCATGTCCTGGAGGGTACGCACGACATCGGACTCGGCCGGCGCGCCGATGTCGGTGATCACGTACCCCACCTCGCCGCGGGTGCCGAGGAACTGGCCCTCGATGTTGACGCCGTGCTCGGCGAGAACGCCGTTGATCGTCGCGAGTACGCCGGGTGTGTTGACGTGGACGTGTGCCAGCCGGTGCGTACCCGCCCGTTCCGGTAGCGCGAGCTCCGGCAGATTGACCGAGAGCGACGTGGTGCCGTCCACGGCGTAGTGCCGCAGCTTCGAGGCCACGAATCGGCCGATGTCCTGCTGCGCCTCCTCGGTCGACCCGGCGACGTGTGGGGTGAGGATGACGTTGGGCAGGCCGCGCAGCTCGGACTCGAACGCCTCGCCACGCCGCTTCGGCTCGCGTGGGAACACGTCGATCGCGGCACCCGCGAGATGCCCGGACTCGATCCGCTGCCGCAGCGCGGCGTGGTCGACGACGAACCCGCGGGAGAGGTTGAGGAAGAGCGAGCCCGGCCGCATCCGCGCGAACTCCGCGTCGCCGAAGATTCCCCGGTTGCCCGGCCGTCCGTCGACGTGCAGCGTCACCACGTCGACCGACTCGAGCAGCTCCTCCAGGGACGCGCAGCGCGTCGCGTTGCCCAGCGCCAGCTTGTCGGCGATGTCGAAGAAGGAGACCGACATTCCGAGGGTCTCGGCGAGGACGGAGAGTTGGCTGCCGATGTTGCCATAACCGACGATGCCGAGCCGCCGCCCGCGGATCTCGTGGCTGCCCGCAGCCGACTTGTCCCAGATGCCCGCGTGCATGTCGCGACTCTTGTCGGTGAGCCGCCGGGTGAGCGCGATGATCTCCGCGATCGCCAGCTCCACGACACTGCGGGTGTTGGAGAACGGGGCGTTGAAGACCGCGATCCCGCGCTCGGTCGCCGCCGGCAGGTCGATCTGGTTCGTACCGATGCAGAACGCACCCACCGCCACGAGATCGCTGGCCTTGTCGAGGACCGCCTCGGTCAGCTGGGTCGTCGACCTGATCCCCAGCAGGTGGACGCCGCTGATCCGGTCCGCGAGCTCATCCGCGCTCAGTGCTCCTTCGTACGTCTCGACCTTGCATCCGGCCGAGGACAGCAGTGTGGTCGCGTCGGGGTGGATGTTCTCCAGCAGGAGGGCGCTGAGTTCGTTCGTGGCGATCGGGCTCATGGCTCCATCGTGCCGCGCCGGGAGTGACCCGGCAGCGCGGGGGCGGGCAGCGCGGCAGGGCCGGGCTGCTGGTCGAGTCGGGCGTGAGGGAAGTTGTATTGACAACTCGGGTGAGTCCGGGAGGATGGGGACGTGGATGCCGACATCGCCTCCGCAGCGGGGTGAGCGCCGTCCGGTTGACTCCCACCCGAGTGTCGTACGGCTGGTGGATCGTCGCCGCTCTGGCGCTGACGACGACCGCCGGTTACGGCGTACTCGCCTACGCGTTCGCGGTCTTCCTCGTCCCCATGCAGGCCGACCTGCACGCAAGCCGGACCGCGCTGACGGTGGCCCCGGCCCTCAGCCTGCTCACCTCCGCGGCCGTCGCCGTTCCTGTCGGGCGATGGCTGGACCGGAGTGGAGGGCGACGGCTCATGGTCCTCAGCTCGGTGCTCGCCACCGGCTGTCTGCTCGCCTGGTCGCGGGTCGAGAACGTCGTCGCGCTGTACGCCGTCTTCGTCGGGCTCGGCGTCGCGGCGGCGGGTGTGCTCTACGAGGCGGCGTTCGCCGTGGTGGTCACGTGGTTTCACGGCCAGCGTCGCGGGACTGCGATCCTCGCGATCACGATCGTCGGAGGGTTCGCCTCGACGATCTTCCTGCCGTTGTCCGGCCTGCTGGTCGAGTTCTACGGCTGGCGGCAGGCGCTTGTCGTGCTTGCGGTCATCTACGGCGCCGTGACTGTCCCGCTGCACCTGGTCGTACGCCGACCGCTCGCCCTTGTCGGTGCCGACGAGCCCGGATCCGGCGGTACGCCGAGCATCGCCAGCCAATCCGTCACCGGTTCGGATGCCCGGACGGATCGGGCCAGTACGGATCGGGCCAGTACGGATCGGGCCAGTACGGATCGGGCCAGTACGGATCGGGCCAGTACGGATCGGGCCAGTACGGATCGGGCCAGTACGGATCGGGCCGGTACCGAACGGGCGCGCACGGATCGGGCCAACGCCGACCAGGACCCGGCGGACCGGCGTTCGGCCGCCCTGCGCACGGCGTTCGGTGATCCGGCGTACTGGCTGATCGCCGTGTCGTTCGTCGCCCAGGGCATCGGCACCTTCGTCATCAGCGTTCATGTCGTCGCGTACCTCACCGAACTCGGTCACGCGCCGACCACCGCCGCCACGGTCGCCGGCCTGCTGGGAGTCCTGTCGGTGACCGGGCGGGTGGTGACGACGGCAGTGAGCCGGCGCGTGCGCCTGACGGCCGTCGTCGCGGCGATCTTCGTCCTACAGGCGATGGGGACGCTTCTCCTGCCCTGGGTCGGTGACCGGCTGGTCGGCGCGATCGCCTGCGTCCTGGCGGTCGGGATCGGCTTCGGCGTCGGGACCATCGCCCGCCCCGCGCTCGTGGCCGATCGCTACGGTGTCGCTGCGTACGCGACGTTGAGCGGTCTGCTGGCGGCGTTTCTCATGGTGACGAAGGCGGCCGCACCGTTGGGAGCCGCGTGGCTGCACGCGCAAAGCGGGACCTACACGGGGGTGATGATGATCTGTACGGCGACCAGTGTGCTCGGGGCGGTCGGGCTGGTCGCGGTCGGGCGACGCCCTGCATGACGGTTGACCCGCGACCGTTGCCGGTGCCCGAGCCGCGGGCCTGGATCGTTCTCGGGGACGACGACGTGCCGTCCCGTCAGTGTGCGCTCCCGACGGATGGCCGGGGCGTCGGCGGATGAACGCCCACCCGCGCCGAGAGCGCGGCGGCGACGAAGCAGAGCAGTCCAGCTCCGGTGAACGCCAGGACGTAGTTCCCCGTCGTGTCGCGCAGGACCCCGGCTGTGGTGGCGGCGATCGCGGCGCCGATCTGGTGGGAGGCGAAGACCCACCCGAACACAACGGGACCGGCACTGCCGAAGTGCTGGCGGCACAAGGCGATGGTCGGCGGGACTGTTGCCACCCAGTCCAGCCCGTAGAACACGATGAAGACGAGCAGGCTCGGGTGTGCCGTGTCGTCCATCAGGAAGGGGAGCAGGAGCAGGGAAGCGCCGCGAAGGGCGTAGTACATGGCGAGCAGGAAGGGCGCGGGGAGGCGGTCGGTGAGCCACCCGGACAGGACCGTACCCACGATGTCGAGGATCCCGATGGCGGCGAGCAGCGATGCCGCGACCGGCTCGGCCATCCCGTGGTCGTGCGCCGCCGGGATGAAATGGATCTGGATCAGGCCGTTGGTCGACATGCCGCAGATCGCGAAGCCGCCAGCGAGCAGCCAGAACGCGCGCGTGCGTACGGCACCGGCGAGGACTCCGAGCGCCGTCCCGGCTGCCGGATGCGGGGTAGGCACTGTGTCGGCCGCCGCGATCGGAGCGTCGTCGGGTACGCCGTAAGGGCGTAGTCCTACGTCCTCCGGCCGGTTCCGGATGACGAGCAGAACGAGGGGCACGACCGCCAGGGCGGCGAGCGTGACCACCAGAGCCGCCGCACGCCAGTCCGACCACACGACCAGGCTCGCGAGCAGCGGAAGGAAGATCAGCCGGCCGGTGGCGCCGCCGGCGGTGAGAATGCCCGTCACGAGGCCGCGGTGGCGGACGAACCACCGTCCGGTGATAGTGGCGACGAACGCGAGGGCCATGGCGCCCGTACCGAGCCCGACGAGGACGCCCCAGCACAGCACCAGCTGCCAGCTCTCCGTCATGAACAGGGTGAGCCCGCTGCCGACGGCGATGAGGACGAGGGCGCCCGCGAGGATCCGGCGGATGCCGAAGCGTTCCATCAGGGCGGCCGCGAAAGGTGCGGTCACGCCGTACAGCACGAGGTTGATCGACACGGCGAGCGAGATCGTGCCTCGCGACCACCCGAACTCCTCCTGCAGCGGGGTGACCAGGACGCCGGGGACAGCGCCGAAACCGGCGGCGCCGACGAGCGCGAGCAGCGCGACGCCCGCGACGATCCACGCCCGGTGGATGCTCGGGCGCTTCATCCTGCCGCGCCCGCGGGGGGACCGGGGAGCGGCGGGATGCGGGACGGACAGAGCGGGACCGGCCGGGCCTTGTCCTGAAGAATCGGGTGTGGCGGGATCGCGAGGTTCGGTCGGCGTCACGATGACAGCTTGTCCGTACCGCCCGCTCGTCGGCGAGTGGCCCGAAAGCCATCATGTGAAAGAATCCGGCCATGCCCGCTACGCCAGGTCTGCCCGGCCGACCGGACCCGCCAGGCCCACCAGATCTGCCAGGCCCACCAGATCTGCCAGGCCCACCAGATCTGCCAGGCCCACCAAACCTGCCGGACCCGACGGCCCCGACAGACCGGACGCCGGTCCGGCCGCATCGGGTCGCCGTTCTCGCGATCGACGACGTGGTGCCGTTCGACGTCGGCACGGCCACGCAGGTCCTGGGTTCGGCCCGCGACTCCTCCGGCCTGCGGCTGTACGCGGTCCAGGTGTGTACGGCAGACGGCGGGCCGGTGCGTACGACCGCAGGGTTCCACCTGCAGCCCGAGTACTCCCTCGACGTGGTGAGCGACGCCGACACGGTGCTCGTACCAGGAATCCACCACGGTCCGGCAGTGGAGGACGGAACCATCGACCCCAAGGTCGCGGAGGCACTGCGCGCGTCGGCCCAGGCGGGAAGGCGGCTGGTGTCGATCTGCACGGGGGCGTTCATCCTCGCCGCGGCAGGCCTGCTCGACGGTCGCCGGGCGACGACCCACTGGAAGTACGCACGGCGGTTCCGTCAGCTCCATCCTCGGGTGCGGCTCGACCCTGACGTGCTGTTCGTGGACGACGGTGACGTGCTGACCTCGGCCGGGGTGGGCGCCGGCATCGACCTGTGCCTGCACCTGATCCGCGGCGACTACGGAGTAGAGGTCGCGAATGGTGCGGCACGCACGTGCGTCGTACCTCCCTGGCGCGACGGTGGGCAGTCGCAGTTCATCGAACGCCCGCTTCCACCGGTTGCGGGCTCGACGACCGAACCCACGAGGGCCTGGATGTTGAGCCGGCTCGGCGAACCGCTCGACCTCGCGACCATGGCCAGGAACGCGCGGATGAGCGTGCG
The DNA here is from genome assembly GCF_040120725.1 of Actinopolymorpha sp. B9G3. NCBI lineage: Bacteria > Bacillati > Actinomycetota > Actinomycetes > Propionibacteriales > Actinopolymorphaceae > Actinopolymorpha > Actinopolymorpha sp. B9G3. The sequence continues at coordinate 438,702 of NZ_JBEEAB010000003.1, forward strand.
GACCTTCACCCGGCGCTTCCGCGAGGAGACCGGGCTGAGTCCGGGCATCTGGCTCGTCCGACAGCGGATCGAACGCGCGCGGCACCTGCTCGAGGAGACCGATCTGCCCGTCGACCAGGTGGCGCGTGACGCCGGATTCGGTACGCCGGCGTCGATGCGCCAGCACCTGCGGACGGCGCTCGGCGTGGCACCGCTGGCTTACCGGCGTACCTTCCGCGGCGTTTCATGATCATGCGTCACTCATGGCCGTTTCCGGCGCTCGGAAGAACCAGTCGTGACGCATGACCATGGCCGGAACCTGATCATCCGGCGTTTGGTGGAGGCGTCCGGGCGGTAGCCGCGCGGGCCGACACGTCCGGGCGTCACGGGTGGCTTGACGTGGTGGCTGCTCGCTTGAGGGAGCTCGCGCGGACGTGCAGCTCGGTGGGCAGTACGGTGACCGACGGCGCCCGGGTGGGCTCGGCGATCCGGCGCAGCAGCAGCTCCGCCGCGGTCCTGCCGATGTCGTACGTCGGCTGGGTGATGGTCGAGAGCGGGGGCCGGATCAGGGCCGCACAGGGTACGTCGTCGAAGCCGAAGATCCCGACGTCCTCGGGAACCCGGACGCCCCGATCGGCCAGGCACTCCAGGACGCCGACCGTCATCAGGTTGTTCGTGGGGAACACCGCGTCGGGTCTGGGCGTGTGATCGAGCAGGTCGGCCATCGCGGTGTAGCCGCCGGTCTCGCGAAAGTCGGCGTACTTCACCAGGCGCGGGTCGACGGCGCGTCCGGCCGCCTCGAGGGCACGGTGGTATCCCTCGAGTCGCTGCCGCGCTGTGCTGATGTCGCGGGGGCCGGTGATGCAGGCGATCCGCGCGAAACCCTCGTCGATCAGGTGGGTGGCGGCGAGCTGGGCGGCGCGTTCGTTGTCGACCGTGACGATGTCGACGGAGGCGCCGCGTACCTGCCGGTCGATGGCGACGATGGGCACCGAGGCGTCCACCAGGTCGCGGACGTGTTCGCCGTGGCTGGTCGGGGAGATGATGACGCCAGCTATCTGCTCGGCGAGGATCGCGGCGACATAGCCCGCCTCCTTCGCGGGATCCTCGTCGCTGTTGCAGAGCACGACGGAGTACCTCGAGGTCTGGGCGACGTCCTCCACACCACGCACGAGGGCGGTGAAGAACGGGTTGTTGATGTCGGAGACCAGGACGGCCCAGAGGTTGGTCTGGCTCCGGCGAAGGCTCCGCGCGAGGGCGTTGGGCCGATAGTCGAGCGCCTCGGCTGCCGCGCGCACCCGATCGGCCAGGGCCTGGTCGACCGTCTGCTTGCCGTTGAGGACGCGGGAGACGGTCGAGGGCGAGACCTGAGCGTGGCGGGCGACATCGTAGATCGTGGGCATCGCAAGGGCAGCGTAAAGCATTCCGCGGGCCCTCACCGCCGCGCCGTCCCTGCCGCCGGGGCGAATGACCACGCTGCCCATGCCCCCTGGGGCGAATGACCACGCTGCCCATGCCTGCGGTACCCCAGCCAGGCGTACACGCCTGTCCTGGGCCCACTGGCATGGGCAGCGTGGTCATTGCCGCCGCCGCCGTCAGATCATCCGGCGGGCGAGGTTCTCCTTCTGCGAGTCTCCCGGCGTCCAGGACGCGATCCACGGTGCGTCGGGATACAGATGGAGTACGCCTTCCTCGAGCCAGGTGTAGCGGCCTTCGAGGATCTGCTTGGCCAGCGCGTCGTCACTGGAGTCGGCATTGCGCCAAAGCCGCGTCAACAGCTCCTTGACGCGGACCCGTGCCTGGGCGCAGAAGGCGTCCGCCAGCTCGTAGGCCTCCTCACCGCGGGCGGGATCCTCCCGCAGGAGCATCTCGGCGCGTACGCATGCCGCGGTCATGGCGTAGAGCTCCGCCCCGATGTCGACGACCCGCGCGAGGAAGCCCTGGCGGAACTCCAGCTTGCCCTGCCAACGTGCCATCCCGTAGAACGTGTTGCGGGCCAGCTTGCGCGAGGAGCGTTCGACGAACCGCAGGTGCGGTGCCAGCGTCCCGAACTCGTCATAGGAGAGCGGGAACTGCCCCTTTCCGGCGATCAACCGTGGCAGCCACTTCGCGTAGAAGCCGCTCGCCTTCGCCGCCGCCCGGAACTTCGCGTCCGCGTGGGCGTGCGGGTTGGCCAGCTCGCCGGCCGCCTGCAGGTGGGCGTCCACCGCCTCCCGCGCGATGAACAGGTGCATGATCTCGGTCGATCCCTCGAAGATCCGGTTGATCCGCATGTCGCGGAGCATCTGCTCGGCCGGGATGGCACGTTCGCCCCGTGCGGCAAGGGACTCCGCGCTTTCATACCCGCGGCCGCCCCGGATCTGGACGAGTTCGTCGACCATCGTCCAGGCCTTCTCACTTGCGTACAGTTTGGCGATCGCCGCCTCGAGCCGGATGTCGTAGGTTCCGGCGTCGGCCATGTTGGCGGAGAGTTCGAGAATGCTCTCCAAGGCGTACGACGTGGCCGCGATGAACGAGATCTTGTGCGCGACCGCGGCGTGCTGGCCGATCGGTCGTCCCCACTGCTCGCGCTCGGCGGACCACTCACGCGCGATCTTGAGGGCCCACTTGCCGGCGCCGGCGCACAGTGCCGGGATCGAGAGCCGGCCGGTGTTGAGTGTCGTCAGGGCGATCTTGAGGCCCTGGCCCTCCTTGCCCAGCCGGTTCGCGGCAGGCACCCGCACCTGGTGGAAGCGGGTCACGCCGTTCTCGATGCCGCGCAGCCCCATGAAGGCGTTGCGGTTCTCGACGGTGATGCCAGGCGAGTTCGCCTCGACGACGAACGCCGTCACACCACCCCGGTGCCCCTCCCTCTCGGGCACCCGGGCCATGACGACGACCAGCTCGGCGACGACACCGTTGGTCGTCCAGAGCTTCACCCCGTCCAGGACGTACTCCGAACCGTCCTCGGATGGCATCGCGGTCATCGACAGCCGGGCCGGGTCGGAACCGACGTCGGGTTCGGTGAGCAGGAACGCGCTGATCGCCCCGCGTGCGCAGCGGGGGAGGAACTCGCGCTTCTGCTCCTCGGTACCGAACATCTTGACCGGCTCGGGGACCCCGATCGACTGGTGGGCAGAGAGCAGCGCACCGATGCTCGGGTGGACCGAGCCGGCGAGCATGAGGCCCCGGCCGTAGTCGAGCATCGACAGCCCGAGGCCGCCGTACTCCTCGGGAATCTTCATCCCGAAGACGCCCAGCGCGGCCAGGCCCTTGGCGTACTCGTCGGGGATCCGGGACTCGCGCTCGATGACCTGGCCGTCGAGAGTCGCGCAGTACGCCTTGAGGCGTTCGAGGAAGGCCGCTCCCTTCGCCGCCTTGTCCTCCGGCACGCGGGGTGCCGGATGGACGAGGTCGAGGCGAAATCGGCCGAGGTACAGGTCCTTCGCGAAGCTCGGCTTGACCCAGGTGGCCTCGCGGGCCGCCTCGGCGACAGCGCGGGCGTCGACTTCGGAAACGCGGCGGGTCTGGCTCATGGCTTCTCACCCTTTCGCCTGTTGCTACCCACCAGTGTTACTCGCTGGTAGCACGCCGCCAAGCGCTTTCGTCAAACCTCCTGGCGATGCGTGGCGCGTCCGCATGGCGAGACGCTGCGGCAGGCGTCAACCGCGTGAGAGCGTGGTGACAAAGGCCGCCATTGACAGCTCGCCCCCTCTGCCCGATTCTGCCGAGAAGATGGCGGAATAACCTGACATGTCTGTCTGACGTCGTAATCGGTGGGTAGGTGAGCAGGCATGGGGTCGCAGGGAACCGAGGGACCTGAGGGTTCGGCCGTGGCGACGATGGTGTCGCATCTCGACCTCGCACCGGGGATGCGTGTGCTCGAGGTGACGGCCGGCGCGACGCACCCAAGCGCGGAGCTGCACGACCACGTTCATCCCGGATCCGTCGACGTGATCCCGGTCGACCATCTCTCGGCCGGCCACCTGTCGGCGCCGGACCTGGGGCCGCCCGAGCGTGCCGGAGGCGGCTCTCCCACCGATCCAGCGTTGCCGGGCTGTACCGACTACGACCGCGTGCTGGTCAGTGTGCCGCTGGCGGTCGTTCCCTACGCTCTGGTCGAGTCCGTCCGCAACGGCGGCACGCTGCTCGTGCCGTGGGCCAACCCGCTCGCCGGACCGAGCCTGGCCAGGCTCACGGTTGAGGACGAACGTGCGTACGGACGGTTCGTCACTCCACTTCCAGCCATGGGCGAGCAGGCGGACGCCCGCGCCGGTGACCGCGCGAGCGACCGCAGAGGTGCGCACTCGGGCGACCACAGAGGTGCGCACTCGGGCGACGCCACAGCCGGTGACACCAACGTGTTCGACATCCACGCCGACACGTTGCTTTCCGGCGCGCCCGCCTCCTGCGGACTCGACCCGGACGCCCTCTGGTCGGACCGCGATGCCCTGTTCGCGTTGGGAATGCAGCTTCCGGATCTCCGGTTCACCCAGGCCGAGTTCCCGGACGGATCCGGCCGGATCATGCGCTGGGTGTACGACCAGGAGGCGTGGGCCGGCGTCAGCGTCTCCGCCGATGGCCGTGACCCGCACTGGGAGCACTACGGCCTCTCCACGTTGTGGGGAATGGTCGAGAAGGCGTACCGCTGGTGGGTCGACAGCGACCGTCCGTCGCCCGACCAGTTCGGTATGACAGTCGCGTCGTACGGACAGTTCGGCTGGCTCCGCGACCGGTACTCCGGCCGGATGTGGCGGCTCTGAGGCGCTGCCGGGCCCTGAGACCCTGACGCTCCGGCGGCTTCGGCGGCTACGGCGGAGGATCAGTGCGGGCCTGTCGTGACGGCGTTTCGCCTCGACGGTCCGGGTGGCTGCGACGTGTCCCGGCTCGGCACCACACGGTGCACCGTCGCGAGCACCAGCACCATCACCATGCACGCGGTGCCGGCGATCCCCGCGGCTGCTCCGGAGTACGCGGCGAAGAGGCGGCGCCAGCTCAGGTTCTCCGGAGCGGGGTGAGGGGTCTGATCGGTGATGCCGAGCGCGACCGCCGCGACCGTGAGCAGGGCCAGACCGGCGACGAACAGCAGGGTCAGCGCGTACGGATGAGCGCCGTCTGACCAGGACGTCCCTGATGCCGGCGAACAACGCCTTTCCCTGCCGGACGGCGGAGTCGAGCGCTCTGACTCGCGCTCGGTGACGACCAGGACGAAACCGGCAGCCGCGGACCACGCACCGACGACGAGGAAGGCGGCGACGGCGTCGCTCGGCCGGTGCCACCCCTCGGCGAGCGTGGCGATCCCGACGAGGGCGGCGTAGCAGGTGCCGGCGAGCGCCACTCCGCCACGGAGCCGCGGCGGTAGGACGAGCACCGCGGCGACGGCCATCGAGGCGGCGACCGTGGTGTGCCCACTGGGCAGGCTGTTGAGGTTGGTCTCGACCCCCTCGACGCCCAGGTCCGGTCGTTCGATGAGAGAGCGTTTCAGCAGCTGGGTGGTGAGGTTGGCGCCCACGATGAGCAGGGTGGCGACGACGGCGAGCCTGTACCGGCGTCGGGCGAGCGCGACGAACCCGATGGCGATGGTCGCGGCGATGACGGAGACCGCCGTGATGGTGTTGAGGGCTCTGGTGACCAACCCGTCGACCCTGGTCTGTCCGATGGATCTGCCCGACAGGGCCACCGCGTCGAGGGACTGACCGTCCGCGGTGCGTACGAACACCCACCAGATAACGGCAAGCGCCCCGACCTGGGCGAACGCCAACAAGACCAGCCAGACTGCAAGTGGCCAGCGGGTGCGGGACGGCATACCGCCACGCTAGACGAGCCTGCGCGCGAGAAGTGCCACCTTCGACGCCGTGGCACAATCGTCCGTGTTCGGCGCATGCGGGTCCGGCTGGGGGGTTTGGGCCCGGTCAACGTCTGGCGGAAACCGGCTCTGCCGGTCCAGGGGAGGGACCACCATGGAGCGCCGCAAGGTGCCCACGCTGTCGACGCAGGAGCGCACGATCGTTCTCGTGGGCGTGATCGCGGCCGCGATGGCCACGACGTTCGTTCTGGCCGCCGTCTTCGCCAGCAGCGGGTCGAGCACACAGGCACGTCTGGACGCCTCGGCGGCGACGCCCACCGTGTCGACCACACGGGCGACACCCGCCGCCGACTCCGCGCGTACTCCCAGGACCGCGAGGGCGAGGGCGACCTCACCCTCGCCCACCGTGTCGCGCCGGTCCACCGCGGCGGGTGTCGCACCGGTTCGCGGTCGTGACCGGCCCACCGTGACCTTCCGGCCGGCGAGCAGCTGGGACGACGGGTTCGTGGGCGTCGTCACGATCACCAACACGACCGCGGCACCGTTGACGTGGGAGCTCAGTTTCGAGCTCCACGATGCCGAGATCGACGACGTGTGGCAGGCCACCCTCGACCAGTCCGACTCCGGTGTCGTGGTCGCGCGGGGCCTCGACTACAACGCGGTCGTCGCGCCCGGCGAGCGCGTGGAGTTCGGCTTCCGCGCCGAGGGCACCGACCGTCCACGGGTCGGTGACTGCACCCTCAACGGCCAGTCCTGCCGCATCCGTCGCGGCTGAGGGGACGGGGCTGCTCGTCGCGTAAATGACCACGCTGAGTACGTCTTCAGCACCTGGAACAGGTGCCGACACCTGTCTGGATACCGCAGACCCACTCAGCGTGGTCATTTGCGCGGGACAGGCATGGGCAGCGTGGTCATTTGCGGCGGGACAGGCATGGGCAGCGTGGTCATTTGCGGCGGCCGTCAGGTCCAAGTCACGGTCACGCCGTCGCCAACCTCCCCGGACCTCGCGCGGACGAGCTGCAGACCGGCTTCCGTCCACACCTCGGCCGGCCCGTCGACGGCGAGCTTCCGGTCGGACTCGAACGCCGCGACAAGAGAGCCTTGACGCGGAGTGAACCGCACCGAATCCCCTTGCAGGGAAGCGATCTCACTCGTCGCGTAGGCGAGCCGCGCACCGCCGAACGCCAGGTCGACCGGCAGCATGAGGCCACGCCGTCCCGGCAGCGAAACCTGATGCCCGCCGAACAGCGGCCGGCCGTTCTCGGTCAGCCCGAAGACCGCGTCGTACCCCTCGAGGTTCAATGCGTGGATGAAGCGCTCGCCGGCGTCGTTCGCGGTCGAGGTGATGAGCAGGCTCGCCCGCTCGGCGTCGTGGCGCAGGGCTGGTGTGCAGCCCAACCGTTCGACGGCACTGCGGTAGAACCCGATGTCGCTACCGGGATAGCTGGTGGTGAGGACGACCGCCCGGCCGTTGCCGACGGGGATGTCGAAGCCGCATCCGTGGCCGGAGTCGTACTCGTACACCACGACGTCACCGCGCTCGGCGTCGAAGAGTTGCGCGTAGGAGACCGCCACCTCCGGGCGCGGTGCCGCCCACCCCCTGGCGCAGACCGAGAGGAAGTACGCATGGTCGCCCTGACGGAAACCCTGCGGGACAAGGCCGAGCGCGTCGCGCAGGACCGTGCACTCCCGACCTTCCATGTCGTACGACGGAACCTCGCCGACGAGCAGCAGCTTCCCGCCACCGGACAGGTAGGCCGCGAGCGACTCCTGCACCCGCCCGTCGAGATAGCGCGCGGCCGCGAGCACCAGAACGGGTACGGCCTCGGACCCGATTGGCGCGTTCTGCAGGTCGACCGCACCATGCCGGTAGCCGGCGAGCAGCAGCGCACGCGCCATCAGCTGCCCCGGTCCGCCGAACCGGTACCGGGAGAGGTTGTCGACGATCTCCCGCATCGCCTTGCCCTGCGGGTAGACCGACTCGGTCATGAAGTAGTCGGGGATGAACCCCATCGCGAGGTCGTCGTGTTCCTCGTCCATCGTGGCGAGCTTCGCCGCGACCGCGCGTACGGCGTGCACGACCTCGGCCGTACGCGGATAGGTCAACCCCAGTTGGCCTTCCGGCCCCACCGGCGCACCCACGCCGTGCCGTTCGCCGGTGAAGCTGATCCGGTCGTTGCCGTCACCGACCGGCATGTCGAGGCGTGGGTTGATGCCGCCTGCGAACAGGTAGTAGTTGATCAGCCGGTTGCCCTGGGCGACGCAGAGCCTGGTCTTGAGGTCGATCGTCGACGGGTCGTGCAGGTGGGTGAGGTCGCGACCGTAGTCACCGTCACCGGCTTCGAACTCGAGCGACGTGAGCGGCTGGTCGGAGTCCTGCACGGCGTCGCCGAACGCGTTGATCAGGTAGAGGTCCGCGGCGTTACGAGTCGTGAGGTCGCCGAGGTAGTGGTCGGAACCGGCCAACATGCCGGGTAGCCCGGAGTAGCTGTCCATCAGTTGGCTGATGCCGATCGGGTAGTCCCAGGCGCGTCCGTGTCCGGTGCCATGGATGTTGACGAAGAACGGGACGCCCGTGACGCCTTCGGCCTCGGCGTACTCCCGCAGCGTCGCGAAGTAGCGCGCGAACCGATCGCGCATATAGGTGCCGAGATCGGCCATCAGGGCGGGTGCGTAGTCCTCGCGCGGCGACCTGATGCCTTCGGCGCGTGCCGCGGCGTCGGTGAGGTCGAAGGGGTAGCGCGCGGCGAGTGCGTCCGCGTCATACCGCTGGCCCAACCAGCGGGCGAGGTCGTCCAGCAGGTGGTCGGTGAGGTCGGGGGAGTTCGTCACCCATGACAACATCCCGACCTCGTTGTCGAGTTGGACGCCGATGATGGGCCCACCGTTCGTCACCAGGCGCGATGCCAGCACCGGCATGACCGCGGCGTACCACTTCCTGGCTTCGGCGAGGTACGCCGGCGCAAGGTAGTCCACGGTGCGGCTCGTCACCCGCGCCCCGTCCCAGGTCACCGGGTGGATCTCGGGGTTCTCGGTGTAGAGCCGGAACGGCAGGCCCTCGTTCTTGAGCTCGGCCATCAGGAACGGTCCGGGACGGGCGAGGAAGTACAACCCGCGTTCGGCGCACATGTCGATGAACGCGCCGAGGTCGAGCTCTGGCCGGGTCCGGCCATCGAGGTCGAAGCTGCCGTCGGGCTTCTCGTGACAGAGCCAGGGAATGTACGACGCCGCGGTGTCGCAACCAGCCGCCACGAGCTTGTCGAGTCGGTCCGCCCAGTCCTCGCGGGCCAGGCGGAAGTAGTGCACCTCCCCACCGAGCAGGACGCGAGGTGAACCGTCGATCACGATGCGCTTGCGGCTGATCTCGATCACGAAACGCTCCTTCACAGCCTCTTGCGGGTGCATTGCTCGGTCGTTACGATCCTGAAAACTTTGCACTGCAAACGTTTACCGCAACACGTTACACGGCCGCCTGACCGGCTTGTGAACGTCGACAGGATGGCGATGGGCAGACGAGGTCCGACCTTGCAGGAGATCGCGGCGGATGCCGGGGTCTCGATCGCGACCGTGTCGCGGGTCGCGCGAGGAGTGGGCCAGGTGTCACCCGCCACCCGGCGCAAAGTGCAGGAGGCGATCGACAAGTACCACTTCCGGCCGAGCCACGCCGGACGCGCGCTCGTCGAACGTCGGCACTCCGCGCTCGGCATCGTCTTCCCCGGCTTGTCCGGGCCCTACTACTCCGATGTCATCAACGGCTTCGAGGAAGAGGCCATCAACGCCCGAGTGAGTGTCCTCATCATGGGCACACACTTCCTGCGGCAGTCCGTCGACATGGTCCTCGACATGGCCGACCGCGTGGACGGTCTCGCGGTCATGGGCGGAGTGATCCCGGAAAAGGCCGTCCGTCGCCTCACCGACCGCGGTGAACCCGTTGTCCTGTTGGCGAGCGGCCCGATGGTCGGCGTTGCGACCGTACGTACGGAGAACACCGCCGCAATGGCGCGGCTCACCACCCACCTGCTGGCCGACCACGGCTACGAGCAGCTGGTCTTCGTCGGCAATCCCGACGGGTCACCGGACGCCACTGCGAGGTGGCAGGGTTTCCTGCAGGCGCACAGGCGTACCGGGGCCGAACCCCCTGGTGAGCCGATCCGGACAGGACTCCAACAGTCACACGGGTTCATCGCTGTCAGCAGGTTGCTCGACGACGGCGAGCAACCACGCGCGATCGTCTGTGCCAACGACGAAACCGCCCTTGGTGCCGTCGTCGCCGTCATGGACCGCGGGCTGCGGGTGCCCGAGGACATCGCGGTCACCGGGTTCGACGACATCCCGATGGCTGGGCTCATGGCGTCCGGCCTCACCACCGTCCACCAACCCATGCGGGAGCTCGGCGCCGAGACGGCGCGACAACTCCTTCGCCATGTGGAGGGACAGATCGATGCGTCACTCGACCGCGTGCTCGAGACGCAGGTCGTGATCCGCGGCAGCTGCGGCTGCGGTGCGGACGAGAACGGGGATGCAAGGCTCCACGGGGGATCGTTAGCAAAGCGATCCAGGAGGACTACGTGAATAGACGAGCTCGGGCACGATGGACGGTCGCCGGCTTGCTGTCACTTGCGGTGACGGTGGCGGGCGCCGCGTGTGCTTCGCCAGGTAGTGAGCAGAAGCCGGAATCGGCCGCCAAAGGCATGATCCCCCAGCTCAGCCTTGGGAAGTTCAGCGAGCTGGAGACCCCGCAGCGCATCTTCAATCCGTACCTACCGACCACGAGCACCACCTCGTGGACCTTCGAGTCGTTGTTCGACATCAACGAGATCAGCTGTGACGCCAACCCCTTGCTGGGTACGTCGTACGAGTGGCAGGACCCGGCCACTCTCGTCGTCGAAACCCGGTCGGGAGTGAAGTGGTCCGATGGGCGGCCGTTCAGCGCCAAGGACGTCGCGTTCACGTTCAACATGCTCAAGGCCGCGCCGGCGTTCGACTTCCAAGGTCTCTGGCAGAAGCTCGAGAGCGTCACCGCGGACAGCGACAGCCAGGTGACGTTCTCCTTCAAGGATGCCGCGGTACCGACGTTCAACCAGATTGCCGAAGGCGTGCCGATCGTTCCTGAGCACATCTGGGCGAAGCAGGACGACGTGGAGAAGTTCACCAACCCGGATGCCGTCGGGACTGGTGCGTTCAAGGTCAAGAGCATCAACCCACAGCAGCTCATCCTCGAACGCAACCCGGACTACTGGCAGGCAGACAAGATCAAGGTCCAGCAGCTGAAGTTCACCAAGCCGACCGGTAGTGCCGAGGTCGAGAAGCTCCAGCTCAGCCGGGGAGAGTTCGACTGGGCGGCGATGTTCGTGCCGGACATCGAGAAGACCTATGTCGCGAAGGATCCCGAGCACAACAAGTACTGGTTCGCCTCGGGCGGCAACATCAGCCTCTACATGAACCTCACCAAGAAGCCGTTCGACGACGTTGAGTTCCGTCGCGCGCTGACCTACGCGATCGACAAGGACGAGATCAAGGAGAAGCCGCAGTTCGGCTATGTCGAGACCGCAAGCCAGACCGGTCTGACCTACTCCCTGCACGACGAGTGGATGGCGCCGGGCATCGAGGACGAGGGCTACGTGCCCTTCGATCCCGAAGAGGCCAAGCGGATTCTCGCCGAAGCGGGATACGAGGCCGGACCTGGCGGCAAGTTGCTCGGCAAGGACGGCAAGCCGCTGCCCTCCTTCACGTTCAAGGTGCAGGCCGGCTGGGTCGACTGGATCCAGGCGGCGCAGATCATCGAGAAGAACCTCAAGGCCATCGGCATCACCATGAGGGTGCAGAACTCCAACCCGGACGTGGTGGGCGAAGATGTCGCCTCCGGCAACTTCGACATGGCGTTCGGCGTGTTCGGCGGCGACTGCAACCTCTACAGCGCCTACCACGACCCGTTCGCCAGTAGTCAGACCGCGCCCATCGGAAAGCCCGCGCCCACCAACATGATCCGGTGGAAGGACGCCGAAACCGACGAGCTCCTCGACCAGCTCGTCAAGGCAGAAGACGAGGCCGCACAGAAGGAGATCGTGCACGGGCTCCAGCAGATGATGGTGGAGAAGGTGCCGACCATCCCGCTCTGGTACGGCGCCAAGTGGTTCGAATACCGCACGGAAAATGCCGTGGGGTGGCCCAGTGAGGAGGATCCGTACGCCGGGTCGGGTGACTCCCTCGAGATCATGACTCGCCTGCGGCCCCCGGGCGACAGCGGTAGCTGAGGATCCTGGACATGAGGCCGGGCGGAATCCGGCCGGCCTCATGTCGGTCGCCCAGGCACTTGGCCGCTGCACAGGCGGACCCGAGGTTGTGCTCATAGCGTTGGGCACAGCCCGGGCCCGCCGCCTGCCTGCCGTGCTCTCTGGACAACACGCGAGTCCCGCGACAGGGCGGCCAAGGGAGTGCGACCTAGAGAGTGCGAGCTAAGAGAGGGAGCGCATGCGCTATTTCTTGAGCCGATTGGGCTTCTTCGTCCTGACGTTGTGGGCGGCCGTGACGCTGAATTTCATCATCCCTCGCCTGCAGCCCGGTGACCCCGCGAAGAACATGGTCCAGCGGCTCACCGGTCAGACCGAGGCGGTCGATCCCGCCGCCGTGAAGGCGGTCCAGATCATGCTCGGACTGCCGACCGGCTCCCTTTTCGAGCAGTACGTCGAGTACCTCAAAGCCCTTGTTCATCTGGACTTCGGGGTCTCTTACACCTACTTTCCGTACAGCGTGACGCACGTCATCGTCCAGGCGCTGCCCTGGACGATCGTGCTGGTGGGCGTCACCCACGTGCTGGGATTCATCATCGGCACGTTTCTCGGTGCGGCGGCAGCATGGAGGCGCAACACCAAGTTCGACGCCGTGGTCAGCCTGGGCTCGACCTTTCTGGGAACCATTCCGTTCTTCTGGACAGCGCTGATCCTCATCTATGTGTTCGCATTCTCCGTGCAATGGTTCCCGCCCGCCGGGGGCTACAGCGGAGCGATCGAGCCTTCGCTGTCGTGGCCCTTCCTGTACGACGCCCTCTATCACAGCCTGCTGCCCGGACTCGCGTTGCTCCTCACGGCGCCGATCGGCTGGATCCTGCAGATGCGGAACAACATGGTGCACACGCTCGGGGAGGACTACACGCGGTTGGCCCAGGCAAAAGGGCTCCGGCCGCGTCGGGTGATGCTGACCTACAGCGCCAGACTTGCGATTCTGCCCAATGTCACGGGCTTCGCCCTGGGCCTCGGCGCGATTCTCGGCGGCACGCTCATGGTCGAGATGATCTTCGGATATCCCGGCATGGGGCAGCTCTTCTTCACTGCGATCACCAACCGCGACTATCCGCTGATGCAGACCATCTTCCTCTTCACCACGATCGGTGTGCTGCTCGCCAACCTCTTCGCGGACATCCTGTACGGCATCCTCGACCCGCGGGTACGACGGGAGGCACAGGCATGACCACCCCTTTCGGCCAGGTGCAGACGGCTGAGGAGTCCAGCGCCGAGATCGCCCGCGAAGCTGCCGTGGTTCGCGCGTCACGGATGCCTCGGTGGCTCACCATCTTGTGGGCCAACAAGAAGAGTCGGCTCGGCCTCATCGTGTTGGGCATGTTCGTGCTCGTGGCCCTCCTGGCTCCGCTGGTGGCGCCCCACGATCCGCGGGTGAGCGACTTCGCGGGGACCCTTCCGCCCAGCGCGACGCACCCGCTGGGTACGACGGCCAACGGGAACGACATCCTCTCGCAGTTGGTCTACGGTGCTCGCACGTCGATCGTCGTCGGACTCGTTGCCGGCCTTCTGGTCACCCTCATCGCCTTGCTGATCGGACTGACCGCCGGCTATCTGCAAGGCGTTGTCGATGAGGTCCTGTCCTTCCTCATCAACCTTGCGCTGGTCGTGCCCGTGTTGCCCCTGATGGTCACGTTGGCGGCGTACTCACCAGAAGGCGTACGCGGACTCTGGCTGATCATCTTCGTGATCTCGGTGACCGGCTGGGCATGGGGAGCACGGATCAAGCGGGCACAGATTCTCACCCTTCGGGCACGTGACTACATCACAGCGGCAAAGTTCGCCGGCGAGGGCATGGGTCGGATCGTCTTCGCCGAGATCATGCCGAACATGATGTCGCTCGTGGTGGCGGGATTCCTCGGTGCGGCCGGTGGTGCGATCGGGGCCGAAGCGGGCCTTGCGTTCCTCGGCCTCGGCGATCCGACCACGGTCAGCTGGGGAACCATGCTCTTCTGGGCGAACAACTCCGGAGCCATGTCGACCGGACAGTGGATCTGGTTGGGAGCTCCCGGGCTGGCGATCGCATTCCTGTTGACGTCGTTGACGCTCGTCAACTTCGGTGTGGACGCCCTGAGTAACCCACACTTGCGGGAAGGGTGACACTGGTGACGACAGTCCAGTCGAGGCCGAGCACGTCGAGTCTCATCGACATCCGCGAGCTGTCGGTGTCCTATGGCGCCACTCGAGCGGTGCGGGAGGTCTCGTTCCAGATCGGCGATGGCGAGTTCGTCGGTCTGCTCGGGGAGTCGGGAAGCGGCAAGACCACACTCGGCAACGCAATCCTGCGGCTGCTTCCGGCGCCTGGCAAGATCAGTGGCGGCACTATCAGCTTCCTGGGAAACGACATCACCACCGCTTCGCAGGAGGCGTTGCGAAGGCTGCGGTGGCGCGAGATGTCGACCGTGTTCCAGAGCAGCATGAACTCTCTCAACCCGGTGTTGACCATCGAGACGCAGTTCCGCGACGTCATCGAGGAACACACGTCGACCCGCGGGTCGGACGTTCGGCGACGGGTCGCCGAACTGCTCGAGACCGTGATGATCGACCCGTCGTACATGCGGTTCTATCCGCACGAGCTCTCCGGTGGGATGAAGCAGCGGGTCGCGCTCGCGTTGGCCCTCGCGCTGGAACCGCGGTTCGTCCTGCTCGACGAGCCCACCACGGGCCTCGACGTGATCGTGCAACGATCGATCCTGGACAACGTACGAGCCCTGCAACGCAAGCATGGCTTCGCGGTCCTGCTCATCAGCCACGACCTGGGCACGGTGATGGAGGTCTCCGACCGGGTGATGGTGATGTACGCCGGGAAGATCGTCGAGGACCAGGCCTCGGCGACGATGCTGACCGAGCCGATGCATCCGTACACCCGCGGATTGTTGGGCGCCTACGCCGATCCGCGGTCGGAGACGGTGGAGATCGCCTACATCCCGGGACGGCCGCCGGACCTGTCGCTGCCCGGAAGCGGTTGTCTCTTCGCGCCTCGCTGTCAAGAAGCGATTGACAGGTGCAGCGTCGACGAGCCGGCGCTGCTGGCGATGGGGCCGGGCGAGGCGGCATGCCATGTCGCCGAGGCGGGTTACGCCGGGGGAGACGGGCTGCGTGAGAACGCGCTTCGGGCGGGAGAGATCTTCACCAAGTCAGTCAACCGCGAGGCCCGGATCGACCAGCGTACGCCGATTCTGGAAGTCGACGGGGTGCACAAGCAGTACCGCACCCGGCGTGGGTTCAAGGTCACCACGACCGACGCCTTGATCGACGTGTCGCTCACCCTGCGGGCGGGAACCGTGACGGCGTTGGTCGGCCAGAGCGGTAGCGGAAAGACGACGCTGGCGCGGATGGTCACCGGTGTCGAACGCCCGACGACTGGCACGGTGAGCTTCGGCGACCTGCGGGTCGACCGGCTTCGCGGCCGCGGTCTCCGGGCGTACCGCAAACACATCCAGCTCGTCTTCCAGGATCCGTTCGCCGCCCTGAACCCGACCCACACCGTCGGGTACACCCTGAGTCGCCCGTTGGCGAACTACCGCGACGTCCGACGCCGCGATCTGACGGGCCGGGTCGCGGACCTACTGGAGTCCGTCGGGCTCTCGCCGGCCTCGATGTACGTCGACAAGTACCCGCACCAGCTGTCCGGCGGGCAGCAACAGCGGGTCGTGGTGGCGCGGGCGCTCGCGCCGGATCCGGAGATCATCGTCGCCGACGAGCCGATCTCGATGCTCGACGTGTCGATCCGGGCGGAGATTCTGGAGCTTCTCGACGGGCTCGTCCGCGAACGCGGCATCGCGATGCTCTACATCACCCACGACCTTCTCAGTGCGCGGGTGCTTGCGGACGAGGTGTTCGTACTCCACCAGGGCAAGCTGGTCGAAACCGGACCCACACTGCAGGTGATCCGCGAAGCACGTGACGACTACACCCGCAAACTGCTCGACGCCATCCCGAACCCGTTCGCGGGCCAGCGTTCCTGAGGGGAGCGCCGCGACGGCTCCGGTCCGTGATCGGCAGGGGCCGGACGATCACGCGGCGGGAATGCGGGTGATCCTCGGGCGCGTTGACGGTATGGTGGGCCTCGTCGGGACGGTTCGTCCGTCCTTGGCGGGTTTAACAACTCAACAGGGGGGTGAATGGTTTCGACTTCGCTCGATCGCTTCAGGAGAAGCGGGCCGAGGACCCAGGGTCATCTCGTTAACGATCCTTGGAAACCAATAACTGCCGATTCCAAGCGCAGTGACTTCGCCCTCGCCGCTTAAGGCGAGCTAACGCGAAGGGTCAGCCCGGGGACGCCTCCGACCCGGATCCTGGCCTCATGAAGGAGGCTCACCCGCACGGACCGGCCGCGGGGCCGTGCGGGGACATTCACTGCGGCTGGGCCTGTCGGCGACTTGCCTGCGAGAGCGCCGGGGCCGAGTAACACGACTATGCAGGCTGCGCCCGGAGAAGTCCTGAAACATCGACGAAGGACGCGGGTTCGAATCCCGCCACCTCCACCGTGTGAAAGCCGCGGCCGGCATCTGCCGGCCGCGGCTTTCGCGTGTGCGCCGCTGCTTGGCTGAGCGACGACCGTCAGCTGGCGCAGATCGTGACCGCCGTGAGGTCGTTCTCCGACAGTGACTCGACGTTCTTCGCGGTGATCCTCGTAGACGAGGGGGCCGTACGACCTGGGTCTGCGACCAACTGCGCCAACATCGCTTCGGAGATGACGGTGTGGCCTGTCTCGTCCTGCTTGGAGAAGCCAGCGCTGTAGGCGATCGTGTCGCCGGGGCAGGAGCTGATCTTGACGGATGTGGTGCCGGACTGCCGGCTGACCACCTCGTAGCCGTCCGGAGCGACCGCGCACACGGCAACCGCCGGGACGCTGCGGAACGCCGGCCGCACGCCGTCGGTGGTGTCGTCGACGCCTGTGACGGTCACGGACCTGCCGTCGGTGTCAGGTGCCAGTTGGTCGAGGGCGACGTCCTTGGCGACGACGTGCTGGTAACCAGGCAGGTTGCGGCCGCAGACCGCGTAGGCCTCCACGGACCAGTCGAAGAGAGCGATGGCTTCGTTGTCGTCGACATTCCGGCGTTTCGCCGAGGCGACGAAGGCGTCCACTCCGCGTGCGCTGGTGGTCGGACGGAGCGAGTCGAGCCTGTCCAGTGTCGGGCATCGGCTCGGCCGGGACCGGCGTCTTGGGATCAGCCTCGCCCGGCCAGTCGGGCCGCGATGCCGAGCAGGGCCAGCCGGGTGACGCTTCGTGCCTTCATGATCTGCTCCCACTCGCTCGAGGCCTGGGTGATGTTCCCGGTACGCCAGAAGTCGTCGAGGGGTTCTCAATCGGGTCGGATCCGCGGGTCGGGCGTAACCGAAACAAGATCAGCCGGACCTGTGGGTGAAACGGTCGTGCACTTTGGCGGGGGGATTATGAGCAATGTCCTGGTCGCGGTCGCCGTGAGCGTCCTCGTCATACTCGGCGGCTGTTCCGATCGTCAGGACAGGGCGCCGAGCGCGCTTCCTGCTGCGGACCGCACGGCGTCCCCCTCGACGACATCCCCGCTCGCCACAGCCACGCCCGGCCCGCCTTCGCAGGTCCCCCGGACAGGGCCGCCGTCGGCCCGCGGGACGGCGACGCCGCAGTCCGAACCCGCGCCTCCACGTGCCACTCCGCGGGAGGCCGATCCCAAGCTAGGTATCGGATCCCTCCGGCGTGGTTCGCAGGGCGAGGCGGTCAAAGAGTTGCAACGTGACCTGAACGCCGTCATGGGATGCGGATGGCTGGCCGTCGACGGCGACTTCGGTCCGCTGACCGAGTCAGCCGTACGGGTCTTCCAACAGATATTCGGGCTTGTCGTCGACGGCGTCTACGGCCCGCAGTCGGCCGCGATGATGACGTTGCTGAGAGGCGACGGGCCAGGTTGCCCATAGCCCGTCATCGTCCGGTGGTCAAACGTACGCAGAACCCTTCGGAGGTACGGGCCGCGTCCACGTGGTCGGAGAGTCGCCGGGCGAGCCAGAGTCCCTGGCCTGGCTCGGCGGCGTCGGAGGAACCGGGCAGGTATCCGGCGAGGGGGTCGTTGAATCCGGTGCCGTGGTCGGTGACGGTGCACAGGAGCCGTTCCGGCGAGGTCCACAGCCGGACCGACACCGGCCTGCGCCCGTGGCGGACGGCATTGGTCGCGACCTCGTTGATGGCGTAGACGAACTCCGCCACGGAGCTCTTCGGTACGGCCGAACCGGCCAGGCAGGCGCGATGGATCCTCCGCCGCGCGTCCGCGAGGTTGGTGAGGTCGGGGATGTGCACGTCCGGTGGAGCGGATGCCAGGGGATCGGGTCCGGGTGGGGGCATGCTGCGCAGGAAGTCGGTGGGATCCACGTACTGCGGGTTCGCGATCCGCTCCTTCGTCGTCATGAGGTGCGGGTGGGTGCGTTCGCCGGCATGCACGATCTCCTCGGGGAGTACGCGGGTGTCGTACATGCAGACGCCCCACAAGGGATACCGTGCCAACGCCTGGTTGATGACCGACTCGAAGCGCGCCCATTCCGCCCACTGCGCGGGCGTGGGACCGAAGTCGACCTCCCCGACTCCACGCACCTGGCTGATGCCGGCGTCAACCTCGGCTTGCAGGGTCTCCTGGTACCACGCGATCGTGCCGGCGGGTCGGCCGCTGGAACCGGGCCGGGGGAAGCACACGACGCGCGGATCGTCGTCGAGCGCGGTGGTGAGCAACCGGTTGATGTGGTCGCGACATTCCACCAGGACGGTCTCGTCCCGGGCGAGACCTTCTGAAAGGAACGGAACCGCAGCGGTGAGCAACTCGTCGTCAGAGGCGTAGAACAGAGCGTCGTGTACGTAGTTGGACGGCTTGGGCTTGGTCACAGTGCCGCCTCCCCCGCCAGTTCGACGCGGACGCGCCGGTCGACTCCGAGGGCGCGGATGAACCACTCGATGTCGGTAGGTGGCGCGACGAGCAGCACCCTGCCCCCGCAGGCGCGGAAGCCCTGCGTGCCTTCGACGAGGGCGCGAGCGGCGACAACGCTGAGGAAGGTGACCCGACTCAGGTCGAGCCTGAGCACACCGGGCGAACCCGTCCCGGCCGCGCGAAGGACCGCGGCGAGCAGGTCGGAGGTCGAGGCATCGAGTTCGCCGGCGAGGACCAGGTGGTCGGACTGGCCACCGGTGTGCAACTGGGACGCGCGGACGCCTCTCACATGGGTAGATGCCACCTCATGGAGACGGTCGTCGGTCAGCATCGCCCGGTCGTACTGGCACAGTGCCGAAACCGGGTGGGTCCGGCACATTTCCTCCATGGCGGATTCCAGCTCGTGGTGCCTCGCCTTGGGAAGAATCGACAGTGCGGCGTTGGCCTCAGCTGACAGCCGTACCGCCCGATAACCCTCGGCAAGTGCCATTTCGACGAGCGGTAGCTGGCGATCGGGTGAATAGAATTCGTGAAGTGGCAGCAATTCGAATTGCTTGCGTCGGAGTGCGCCGTTGATGTTGATGTTCTGGTTCGCCAGCAGCGTCAGAATTGAGCGGGCCGGCGGCTCGTCCTCGAGTTGGGTATAAATGATCTTCTCGTCGCGCTTCAGGCCATGCCGTACCCACGCGGCGAGTTCGAGATGCCGCTCCGGCTCCGTCTGGTGCAGCAGCAGAAGGTGGCCGTCCCAGCCGAGAGCGCTTTGGAGTTCCTCGCTAAACACCACAGTTTTTACCCGTTTCGTGGCGTGACGCGGAGCCTGTGCCTCACGCTGTCACCAGCATACGACGCTCACCTGAGCGTGACAGTGACTGCCAGGCCCAGCCGATGGTTCATCGCCTTCGTGCCTGCCGTTACCTCTTCGAATCGTCAGCGGACTCACCCCTGGTGGATGACATTTTCGCTCCGGAATATCGCCAACCTGAGGGCGCCGATCCGTGAAAATGGATGAGGTTCTTGTCAGATCGACAACGGAGATCTCGTCGTACGCACGCATTCAGTCCGGTCGTACGACCTGAGGGGACGCCCGCAAGGCGACCCGCACCAAAAGGGGGCGAAAGCGATGCCGTCTGATCCAGTCTCGGGTGGCTCGACCGGATCGGGACGCCCGTCCGAACCGTCCCGGCCCGGCTCGGACGAAGCGCCGCACGGCACCCGCCGTGACATTCCGGAACAGACATCTCCGCAGCAGTCGTCCGGAAGTGAACGACGCGCTGCCGAAGGGGCCATTCCCACTCAGGACGAACGCGGCCGGGAACAGCCGAGGGCGCGGGACCACAACCGCCGTCCGCCGACGACCCGCCGCGGCCCGAGTCGCGGCATGGCGACCGTGCTGTTGGCGATGGGCGACAGTTGGGGTTCGGTCATGTTCCTCGGCGTCGCGAGCATCGTGCTGGGGGTGCTCGTGATGGTCTGGCCCGGGGCGACGCTCGGCGTGGTCGCCATCCTGGTGGCCCTGCAGATCCTGCTGTTCGGCGTGTACTGCGTGGCGCACGCCATCACCGCGGAAGACGGTGAGGGGGGCGGACGCGTCCTGGCCGCTGTGATGGGTGTGGTGGCCCTCATCGTCGGCGTGCTCGCCCTGCGCGACCTGACCCACACGGTCGTGGCGCTGGCGACTCTCCTCGGGTTGTTCTGGATCGCCGTCGGCGTCATCACCGTCATGTTGGCGTTCTTCGGACGGGCCCGACCAGGGCGTGGCCTCACGGTCCTCTCCGGGTTCCTCGCGATCGCGGCCGGGATAGTCGTCCTCGTCTACCCGAGCCCGTCGTTGGTCGTCCTGACGGTGATCTTCGGCTGCTGGCTGGTGGTGTTCGGTGTGCTCACCGCGGGTGTCGCGTGGCAGATGCGGCGCGTAGGGAGAGGCGACGGCCGGACCCCGAACCAGCACGCGGTGGCTACCGGCTGACGTGGCCGGTTCCGTCCGTACAGGTTCTGCCCGGACCGGTCGCGTGCGGAAGGAGACCGACTACGCCGGTGCCGTCTACGGATCGCTTCTCGCCGCCGCGGTGGTGGTGGGCGCGGGCGCCGACGGCACCCCGCTCGCGCCGACGGATCTGGCGATCGCCCTGGTCGGGACCGGCGTGGTGTTCTGGGCCGCCCACGTCTACGCACGCGTGGTCGGGGAGCGGCCACGCTCGGGTTCACCAGGAGCCGGTTCGCGGAGTGACTCGCGAACTGAAGCTGTCAGTCTGACCGCGCAGCGAGTGGGTGACGTCGCCCGCAGGGAGTGGCCGATGGTCGAGGCTGCTCTGCCGCCGGCGGCGGTGGCGCTGATCGGCGGTTTCGCCGGCTTCCCGGCCGGGGCGGTGACGTGGGCGGCGCTCGGGATCGCCGTGGCTGGCCAGGTCGGGTGGGCGATGGTCGCGGCGGCGGCCGCGGGAGTACGCAGGCGGGGGGTCGCCGCCTCCGGTGTGGGCAACCTGGTGCTCGGCCTGCTGATCGTCCTGCTGGAGGTGGGCCTGCACTGAGACCTCGTGAGCGCTGCGCCCAAGCGCCGCGAGAGTGTCCGGAGGATGAATGCTGTGACACGTTCGGGCTCGGGTGATGGCCACCTGTCGGCGGGCTCCGGTTGGATGGGAGCCATGAGACTTCGCGTGCCCTTTGCCGTACGAAGACTGGTCGTGGCCGTCGCTGTTGTCGCCGTGACGGCGGTCGTGGCAGCCGTGTCCGCGACCGCGGCTCCGGCGGAGTCCCCGGAACGCACGGACCGGGCGCCCGTCCGCGTCCTCGGCGAGGAGACGATCCCGAAGGGCCTCGCCGTCGACGGGATGCCGATCGGCGAGTTGTCCGGGATCGACTACGACGCCCGCAACGGCCTGTGGTACCTCATCTCGGACGACTCCGAGGAAGCACCGGCACGCTTCTACACCGCCGACCTCGACCTCGATGCCCACGGCCTGTCACGGGTGCGCTTCATCGGCGCCACCCGGATCCTGCGCACGGACAGCACGCCGTTCCCGCCGCTCGCGAGCGACGACTCCGAAGTGGCCGATCCCGAGGCGATCCGGCTCGACCCCCGCAGCCGCACGCTCTACTGGTCGAGCGAGGGCAAGCGGGACGTTCCCACCGACGGCTCACCGGCGGCGCTGGTCGATCCGTGGGTACGCCAGATGACACTCGGCGGGCGGCACATTCGTGAGTTCCGCCAGCCCTCGCAGTTCACGATGAGCGCAGGGGAGCAGGGCCCTCGACGCAACGCCGTCTTCGAAGGGCTCACGCTGACCGCCGACCGCCGGGAGCTCGTGGCTTCCCTCGAGGGGCCGCTGTACGACGACGGCCCGCTGCCGACGCCGACGACCGGTGCGGTGAGCCGGTTGACGTGGTACGACAAGCGGAGCGGCGCGCCCGTGCGGCAGTTCGCCTACGACATCGATCCGATCCCCGCGGTGCCGGACCCGCCGACGGCCGGAGCGGACAACGGCGTCGTCGAACTGCTCCCGATAGACCAGCACCGGCTGCTCGTGCTGGAGCGGGCGTTCATCTCCGGCGTCGGCAACAGCATCCGGCTCTACGCGATCGACGTGCGGGGCGCGACCAACACCCTCGGCGACACCAGCCTCGCCGACGGTGACTACCGACCGGTCCGCAAGCGGTTGGTGGTCGATCTCGCCGACCTGGACCTGTCCCACATCGACAACGTCGAGGGCATGGCGTGGGGCCCGCGCCTCCCGACCGGCGAACGCACCCTGGTCCTCGTGTCCGACGACAACTTCAACGCCCCACAGGTGAGCCAGGTCATCGCTCTGGCTCTGCGCGTGCGCTGACCGACGCCAGTCCGGTGGCGAGCGTACGCAGGCGCACGCCGTCGAGGACGCCTGGTGCCATGGCGGCGACCTCCCGAAGGGACAGGTGGGCGAGCGTGGCCAGCCGGGGGTTGTCGAGCAGGCCGGGAACGGCGGCACGCATCGCGGTGACCGCATCGGAATCGGCCAGGAGATCCGACACCGGCGTGTGCAGGTCGTAGCGCCCGACCGGCAGGTCGTCGAGGTCAGGGAGGGGCGCGCGCACCTGAGTCACCCGTTCGTACTGCTGCCGCAGCAGCAGGTGCTCGGGACCGACGTCGCCAGTCACGGGCAGGCCGAGCCGCTCGAACTGGTCGGCCGGTGCGTCGTTGGCCCGCATCAGCGCGACCATGAGCCCGGCCATCCGCAGCTCGACGGCGTCGTCGACCAACGGGTGATCCTGGTGCGGGTCGGTCTCGAGGTCGAACAGCATCGACCCGTGTGCGAACGTGTTGACCTGCGGCCGTCCGGCGACCCGCATCAGCCGACAGCCCTTGGTGAAGTCGAACGGCTCGGCGAGCTCGATATCGCGCAGCTCCTCGGGGGAGAACCGACTCCGCATGTGGGTGGGCATCAGCGTGTGCTCGTAGAGGGGACCGTTCGTCTCGTCGACGCAGGCGCGCATGTAGACGTGGCGGCCGTCGGTGACGTTGACGTGACCGCCGAAGCTGCCGAAGAGCCCCGCCTCGCGCACCGGGGCGTCGGTGGCGATCGTGTCGCGCAGGGGAATGCCCTGCATGTCAGGCGGGCGTACGACGTCGAAGTAGTCCAGCAGGGTCGGCGCGAGGTCGATCGTCTGCACCAGACTGCGCCTGCTCTCACCCGCGTGGCCGACCCGGGGATCCCAGACGAACAAGGGGTTGTGGATGTTCTCGTCGTACCACGGTTGGACGTTCTTGGCCCACCAGCCGTGCTCACCGAGCAGGAAACCGTGGTCGGTGCAGACGATCAGCATGGTGTCGTCCCACAGCTCGAGCGCGTCCATCTGGTCGAGCAGCCGGCCGAGGGAGTGGTCGCACATGCTCAGCAGGCTGGCGTACTCGTACCGCACGTGGTCGACGACCTCTGGCCGTTCGGTGACCCGCTTGTAGTCGGGCCAGTCGTGGTGCGGGCCGGCGTAGTCGTGCGGGTAGAGATCCTTGTACTGCTTGTACGTGAAGAACGGCTCGTGCGGGTCGAAGGTCTCCAGGTGCAGGAACCAGTTGTCGTGGCCCGCGTTCGTCCGCAGGAACTCGACCCCCGCATCGAAGGTCCGCGTCTGCGGATGGTCCTCCTCGGTCTGCAGGTAGCCACGGTTGATCCAGTCCTGCCGCCAGGTCTCGCCGCGGGCAAGTTTCACGGCGTCGGGGACGTCCGGGTCGCCGACGTGGCCCTTCCAGGCGTCGCCCTCCTGGCCGCGGAAGAACTCCCAGGAGTTGTAGCGTCCGTGGTAGGTCGCGCCGCCGTCCTCCCAGTAGTGCTGGTGGTCGGTGGCGAGGTGGGTGTAGATCCCCTTGCCGCGAAGGAGTTCCGGCATCGAGTCGTCGAAGGGTTCCAGCGGGCCCCAGCCGCGGTGCAGGAAGTTGTAGCGCCCGGTGTGCAGCTCCCGGCGGGCGGGTACGCACGGCATGCTCCCGCCGTAGCAGTTGTCGAACCGCACCGAACGCCGCGCCAGCCGGGCGAAGTTGGGTGCGTGCACCCAGTCGTTGCCGTAGGGCGGGAGATAGCGCCGGTTCAGCGTGTCGAACAACACCAGTATCGCTTTCATGGGATCGCCTTCATCGGTAGTCCTTTCTCGGCGCGTGTCAGGTCGTACGGTCGAGCGGCTGCCAGCCCAGGAGCTCGCCTGCCTTGCGGATCGAAACCGTCCGCCCGGCCGCGTCGCCGGAGATGCCGAACGCCTCGAAACCGTGTCCCCGATACTCCAGACCGGCGAGGATGGCCGCCGCCGTGTCCCGAGCGGACGTACAGATGGTCTGCCGGATCGGGCTCTCGGTCCGTGGGAACTCGGCGTCGGCCGTCGGATGGCAGAGTCGAAGGGCGACCACGCTCATACCCCAGGCGGCGACGGCGTTGCGACAGACCTCCTCGCCGAGCCGCTTCGCCAGGCCGTAGAAATCGGTGGCGTCGGGCGGCGTCGACTCGTCCGGATAGCGCGGCGGGCCGGCTGGCGCACCATCGTTCGTACCGACCGGTGCTCCATCCTCGGTGCCGTGCGTGCCCGCGCGGCCGTCGTATCGCAGGGCGAACACCGACATGCTGCTGGTGTAGACGGCGTGGTCGACTCCCGCGTCGTGGGCCGCTGCGAGTGCGGCATAGAGGCCGGGGACCGCGACGTCGAGGTGCGCCTGGGCGTTCTCGGGGCTTCCCCAGCCCGAGAGCGGCCCCATCGCCATGTGCACCAGGGCGTCGATCCCGTCGAAGGACCGGCGTACGGCGGCGACGTCGCGCAGGTCACCCGGAAGGTACTCCACCTCGACACCCGCGATCGGCGGCTTCAGGTCGAACACGGCCAGGTCGTGATGCTCGGCGAGATAGGGGAGTACGAGACTCCCGACATGGCCCGACCCACCGATGACGAGGACTCGCACAAGGTCTCCCTCCGTCGGTCAAGGCGGACCAGTGGTCCACCGGACGATGATCGCGAACTGCCGACACTCGACCGTACGACGGGACCGACCCCCCGCGACAGGGGCCGTCCCGCGACGGGGCTCGTCCCCGCCAAGGGCGAACCCCGTGACCTGCTCATCGCGGTGCAGGGGGCCGGACCTGGCCGGCGCGGAAGAACACCATGGGGTTGGCGGTACGTGTGCCGATCGGCTCGACGAGGCCCAGTCGGACCCGGTGCCCGTCCAGTCGGGCATGGGTGTCCGGCGCCTTCGCCCGCGCCGCCGTGAAGAACGGCATCCCTCGGTCGGCGAGCCGCCGGAGCAGCACCGCTCCCTCGCTGAACGGCCAGGGCGTCCTGCCGTGGAACACGTCGTGCACACTCACCGGCGTCTCGGGTGCGACCCGCGGCAGGAGCCGGTCGAGATACCACCGGGCGAACCGACCGCTGTGCGCTGCGTCGATGAACAGGTAGCCGATGTCGTACGGCAGCCGATCGACATGTCCGCGGACATCACCGTGCACGAACGTCCACCGCCGCGCCGACAGGTCGGGCGGCACATTGCGTACCGCATGGTCGACCCGGTCGTAGGTGTGGAGGTGCCCGCGGCCGCTGTCGCGGAGCGCGCGCAGGATCCAGGTCGTGGACCAGCCGTGCAGGGCGCCGATCTCGACGACACTGCTCGGGCGGAACTCGCGGAGCAGCAGGTAGGTGATCTCGGCCTCGATGTCGTCGAGTTGTGCCTTCATGTGGGGCAGCGATGCGCGGAGTTCCCGCTGTTCCTTGCGGGCGACCAGCATTGCGTCGGCGTGCTTGTCGTACAACCTGGCAACGAAACGTTCCGTGATCTCCGGCATGGGTCCTCCCGTGGCGTCCAACGGACTCGTCGGTCCGGCTGCCGGGACGCTAGGGCGGTGGTGGGGCCGATCTCGTCGTACGACGGAGGGAAACACCACCACGACGGGAGGCCGTGCTCACCGTGGCGAGGTGATACCTCGGAGCTACGGGACATCCCCTGGGTGCGGGTTGGGGTTGCCCCCGAGCCCTAGGCTGGCGCCGATGACAAGGCAACGGCGGGCAAGAACGCTGGCCGGTGTGGGATTGACCACGACCGGCTGGTGGCGTCGCCCCCTGCTGACGACCGCCGCGATCGCGTTGACGCTGATCCTCGGTGCCGCTGGCGCGACGTTCACCCGCACCAACTACGAGCTGGTCGGCTATGCGCCGGAGTTCGCGATCTGGTTCGCCGTGTGGCAGGCGATGCCGGTCCTCATCGCGCTCTTCCGTCCGTTCGTCGGCTGGTCGGCGTTCATCGCCTCGGTTTTTGTCGTGCCGTTGGCGGTGCGGCCGATCGATCCCTCGGAACCGTGGCCGCTGCTCCCGACGGCGTTGATCGCCTACCTGGTCGTGCAGTACGCCGTCGCGCGTCGCCACCGGCTGCTGGTCGCGGTGCCGACGTGGCTGCTGGGCGTCCTGTCCGTGATGGTGGTCGCCGACACCGGGGCAGAGCGGTTGGACGCCGGCCAGGACGTCTTGTTGTTCACCCTGCTGTCGGCGTTCGCGCTCGTCGTGGGCACGTCGGTGCGGCTCTGGGAGCGGGCCCAGGTGCGCCTCGCCGAGGAGGAACGCCTCACCGAGGGCGAACGCTCGCGCCGGCTCCTGCTTGAGGAACGCGCTCGCATCGCGCGCGAGATGCACGACATCGTGGCGCACCACATGTCGATGATCGCCGTGCAGTCCTCGACCGCGGAGTACCGCCTGGACGGCCTCACGCCGTCGGCCCGGGAGGAGTTCGCGTCGATCGGTCGGGCGGCGCGGGAGTCGATGACCGAGATGCGCCGGCTCCTGCGGGTCCTCCGCGACGAGGACGACGACCGGCCGCGTACCCCGCAACCCGGGGTCGACGATCTCGCTCAGCTCGTCGACGCGACGATCCGGGCGGGTACGCCGGTAAGCCTCGCGGTCGACTCCGTGCCACCCGGCCTGCCTGAGCTGGTCGGCCTGACGGCGTACCGCATCGTGCAGGAGGCGCTGAGCAACGTCGTACGCCACAGCCCGGGTGCGACGACTCGCGTCGGCATGAGATGCGACGACGGTGGGCTGGTCGTCGCCGTCGAAAACGACCAGCCGCCTGAGCCGGTCGCCCCCGTGGAGGCGCCACGGGCCGGTCACGGGCTGGCCGGGATGCGGGAACGTGTCCAGATCCTCGGTGGCGATCTCGAGACCGGCCCGCGCGCGGGCGGCGGTTTCGCCGTCAAGGCGACCTTGCCGCTGCTTCCGGCCACCGACCGGTCCGCGCCGGCGGACGGGGAGGTCGTGGGGAGCCGAGTTTCCGGCAACGCTGGCGGGACGAGGGCGGTCAACGAGGAGACCAGCTTCCAGCGGGCAACCTCCGGCGGCCGATCCATCGGCGAACGGAGGGGAAGGTGAACATCCGGGTACTCATCGTCGACGACCAGGCGATGGTCAGGGCAGGCTTCGCCGCGCTCCTCGCCGCGCAACCCGACCTCGAGGTGGTCGGTGACGCCGGTGACGGCGGCTCCGGGGTGGCGATGGCGCGACGGCTGCGTCCTGACGTCGTCCTCATGGACATCCGGATGCCTGAGCTCGACGGGCTCGAGGCGACCCGGCAACTCCTCGACCCTCCCCGTGGCGTCGAGCACCGGCCGCGGGTCCTGATGCTCACGACGTTCGACGTCGACGACTACGTGTACGAGGCGCTTCGGGCGGGCGCGAGTGGGTTCCTGCTCAAGGACGCTCCACCGGCGGACCTCATCGGTGCCGTCCGCGTCGTGGCCGCCGGAGAGGCGTTGCTCGCGCCGACGGTGACCCGGCGGCTCATCGAGGAGTTCGCCCGCGCCAGGCCGGCCGTGCGTACCCGCTCGCCGCGGCTCGCCACGCTGACCGCCCGCGAACGGGAGGTGTTCACCCTCATCGCCCGCGGCTGCTCCAACACCGAGATCGCCACCCACCTCGTGGTCGCGGAGCAGACCGTCAAGACACACGTGGGCCGGATCTTCACCAAGCTGGACCTGCGCGACCGTGCGCAGGCGGTCGTCTTCGCGTACGAGAGCGGGCTGGTCGCCCCTGGCGCGGGCGAGGTCGGGACAGGTTCGGCGCGCGGTGTGCGTGGGGTACGTGGCTGACGGCGGCCCCGGCACGATCATCGCCAAGGCGGCGGTTGGCTTGTGGCGATTCGTACCGTATGAGGGGGCAGATCTTGATCATCGGCCGAGCCTGGACGCCGCCCTGGTGGGTGAAGGTGCGGCTGGCCTAACCTTGCGGCGCTACGCCGAAGGCAGCACTCCAGGGGGATTTCTCGGCACCTACCCGGTCCGTACCGTTCCGATGCGGGTCGTACTCGACGGCCGGCAAGGGAACGGAGGAACGTAGCCGATGGCCCGGACACGACGAATCGTGGTGGCCGCGCTGGCGACTGTGGTGCTCGCCAGCGGTGCGGGTCCCAGTGCACAGCCCACGATCGCCGGCGACGTCCTGACCAGCTTCCCGGGAGCCGCGGCGTGGCGTGCGGCGCGCCGGGCGGGCCTGCCGATGCGAGCTGCCGTCAGCGCCTCCCCGGCAGCGGTGGCCGACTTCTTCGACTCGCTGCCACTCACCGAGGGCGGAGCCCTTGCTCGCCGGTTCCCGGCCATCGTCGGAAACCTCGACGGAGCCCCTCCCGGACTCCGGTACGCCGCCAACCAGAAGGAGGCCGCGAGCCAGGGAGTCGACCACCGGATCGATCTTCGCGGCCGGCAGTTCCTGGCCCTCGATCCGCGGGACCGCGGCCTGGCGGTGGAGGTCGTCGGTGACCTGCGTACCGCCGACCGCGTTGCCGTCATCGTGCCTGGCGCCGGAGCAGACCTGGACCATCTGGACACCCGCGGCGGGGTCGCCGCCAGTGCGCGTGCGCTGCTGGCCGAGGCGGAACGCCAGGAGCCGGGCACCAACCTCGCGGTGGTCGCCTGGGCGGGTTACCCCACGCCGAACGAACCGGATCCGTCGGCCATGCAGGGTGACCTCGCCCGTGACGGGGCCAGGCGTCTGCATCGTTTCCTTGCCGGGTTGGCGGCCTACACTTCCGCGCCGATCGGGCTCTTCTGCCACAGCTACGGTTCCGTGGTCTGCGGGATGACCCCGTTGCCGAAGCAGGTCAGCGACATCGTGGTGTACGGAAGTCCCGGCGTACGTCATGCCACCGCGACCGGACTCTCCCGGACCGCACGGGTCTGGGCCGCCCTCGCCGACAGTGACCCGATCCGGTGGCTTCCGGCGATGCGGTTCGGCGACTATGGGCACGGTCCCAACCCGGTCGATCCGGCGTTCGGCGCGCGGGTGATGGCGACATCGGGCGCGCAGGGCCACAGCGGCTACTTCGACATCGGAAGCGAGTCACTTCGCAACTTCGCCCGGATCGCCCTCGACCGGACCACGGAGGTCAGTCTCACGGCGCCCAACCGATGAGCCGCGCTCGGCTGTGCCAATCGCGGAGACGCCAGGAGACCGGCGTCGGCATCCATGATCATCAACAGGTCGCCGCCCGGCAGACCCCTCGACGTCCATGATCAATGGTGCTCCTGCCCGCCGGCGAGGTTCGCCTGCGCCGGGCCGTCCGTCGGTGGTGTCGTGGTCAGGGAAGCGTTCAGGGACTTACCGGATGTCCGTCCAGCCGGTCGCGGCGACGATGGGGGCATGAGCCAGCCTCCACCGCCGTCGCGGCGCGACAATCCACTCGAGCCGACCGCCCAGGCGCTGCGGGTCTCTGACGAGGAACGCGAGCAGGCGGTGCAGATGGTGCAGAACGCCTATGCCGAAGGCCGGATCGACCACTCCGAACTGGATCATCGCGTGGGGGAGGCGTTGAACGCGCGCGACCGGTCCGACCTGTCCGGCGCGTTGCGCGGGCTTCCGCCAGCGCCTCAGCGGACGGCTACGCGGAGCGCGGGGGTACCTGCGCCTGGCCCCGACGCTTCCCCGCCTGCTCCGTCGGGGAGCGAACGACTGTGGGCCCTCGCGGCACACTGGTCCGGGATCTTCACGTTGTTCGTCGTACCCGCGTTGATCGCGATGACCAAGGGCAGAACGTCGGAGTTCGTGCGTACGCAGGCATGGGAGGCCGCGAACTTCCAGCTCACGTTCATCGGCGCCAACATCGCGGTCGGGATGGCGACCGCGTTCACCTTCGGGCTTGCCGGCCTGCTCTTCGTCCCGCTCGCGAT
The DNA here is from genome assembly GCF_040120725.1 of Actinopolymorpha sp. B9G3. Lineage (NCBI taxonomy): Bacteria > Bacillati > Actinomycetota > Actinomycetes > Propionibacteriales > Actinopolymorphaceae > Actinopolymorpha > Actinopolymorpha sp. B9G3. The sequence continues at coordinate 469,306 of NZ_JBEEAB010000003.1, forward strand.
GGTGTGGCTCGTCCTCACGGGCATGGGTGGGTTGTCCGCCGCCGTGGGCAACCGCTGGCGCTACCCGTGGAATGTCCGCGTCCTCGGCGGAGGACACTAGGGGGTATCCGGTGGATCTTGGCCGGGCTCGCGCCGGCCGGCGTACTGCTCCTCGAACCGCTGGGCATCCGCGCGCAGATCCTCGGACCACCGATCGGCGGGCAGGGGTGAGTTGAGCTCGACGACGTTGCCGTCGGGATCGCGCAGGTGCAGGGTGCGAATGCCCCAGCCTGGTTGATCCTTCGGGCCTGCGACGACCGCCACACCCATGGCGCGCATGGCCTGTGCGGTCCGGTCTACGTCGTCGACGCGGAACACCAGTGCCACCCGGTCGCGATCACCGCCGCCGAGCGATCCGCTGACCTCGACCTGGGCCGAACGGCTGAACAACGCGAGGTCGTTACTGCCCTCACCGGCCGTGAAGTCGGCGTATCCCGAACCTTCCTCGCCCCAGTACGGCCGAAGACCGAGGACGTCGCGGTACCACCGAAAGCAGGCGTCGTACTCATCGACAAGTAACCGGAGGTGGGTCATGCGCATCGGTGGGACCGTCCTTCCGTGGACCGCCGGCAGGATCATGAGCGCCACACACGGTGCAGACCGTACGCCCGCCCACCGACAGCGCAGGTCGTGCCGGACCACGGGCAGCCCGGGCCGTGCCGGACCACGGGCAGCGCACGGTTAGGGTCGCCAGGTGATGCGCGCGACCTCGCCGTCACGTGAGGTAAGACGTGCACGCCTCGCGGTGACCGTGACCTTCCTCGTCCACGCGGCGACCTTCGCGACGTGGGCTCCCCGCATCCCGTCCATCAAGCAGGGGCTCGGGCTCGACCACGACGATCTGGGCATCGCGCTCGGTGGGCTCGCGGTGGGCCTGCTCATCGGCACGCGTCTCACCGGGCGGATGGAGAAACGTGGCCGGACCGGTCTGGCGATACGGATCCTCGTGCCCGCGCAGTCGGCCGCACTGATCGCACCGGCGTACGCCATCGACCTCCTCACCCTGACCGTCGCCCTCGCGTTCCTGGGGCTGCTCGGCGGCATGCTCGACGTCGCCATGAACGCCCACGCCGTCGCGGTCGAACGCCTCTACCGCCGGCCGATCATGTCCGGGTTCCACGGTGCGTGGAGCATCGGGTCGATGGTCGGCTCGGCGATCGCCGCGCTCGTGGCCCGCGAGGGCGTCGACGTACGCCTCCACTTCATCGTGGCGGGGGTGCTGGTCGCGGTGGTCAGCGCGCCGTTCCTGACCGGTCTGCTCAAGCCTGATCGCGAGGCCGCCATCACCGGACATGACGTCGCCACCTCGCAGGCGGCCCGGCCGCCGGCCGCGCTGTTCGTCGTGATCATGATGGCGGTGATGGGGTTCGGATCGTTCCTCGGCGAGGGCGCGATCGCCGACTGGAGTGCGGTCTACCTGAACGAGAACCTCGGCACGTCGGTGGCATTCGCGGCGCTGGGCCTATCGGTCTTCTCCGGGGCGATGGCGGCGTCGCGGCTGGTGGCGGACCGGATCGGCACCCGGTTCGGTCCCGTCGTCGTGGCCAGGGCCGGGGCGGCGATCAGCGCCGTGGGCTATGTGGTCTTCCTGCTGTCGCCGTCGCCCGTCCTTGCTCTCATCGGCTTCTCGCTCGCGGGATTCGGTCTCGGACCGGCGGTGCCGGTGGTGTTCAGCGCCGCGGGCAACACGCGGACCAGACGGCGGTCGTCGGTCCTGGGGCCGGTCGTCTCCGCGGGATACGTCGGAGCGGTCGTCGGGCCGGTGGTGATCGGGGTGGTCGCGCAACACGTGGGGCTGGCATGGGCGCTGGCGATTCCGCTGGGGTTCGTCGTACTGATCATCGTCGCGGCGGGTCTTCTCCGAGGGGCGGCCGGGGGTGCGGGGACGGAGTCCGCGGACGTCGCGATTCACGCCCACGGCCCGGCGACGACCGACGGCTGAGCCACGCATCTGCGTGGCGTCGTCACGGCCGTGATGGAGACAGGGCCGTGATGGAGACAGGGCCGTGATGGAGACAGGGCCGTGATGGAGACAGGGCCGTGATGGAGACACGGGCGGCAGTGCGCACACCCTTCACCGGCGTCGCCGTGGTCGGGTGCGGCGTCGTTCGGGCCGTTCCGGACTGTCGCGACGTTCTCCTGGCAGCACAGGCCACGGCCCGGCCGCCGGCGAGGCGATGAGCAAGGCGAGTGCGTCGATGGAGGCGATGGTCGCTACCGCCGCGGACGCCGGGGTCGCTGCCTCCGATCGGCGGACTCACGGCATCCAGCTGTCGTCATATGGGGCCCGGTTCGGCCGGCCTCGGTCATGATCATGCACGAGAAACCGGTGGCTGCGGGGAGTCGAAACCACCGGTTTCCCGCGCATGATCATGACCGAGGCGACCCCCGGGCCACCCGCTGCGCTCACCTCCGGGTCACCCGCTGGCTCACCTCCGGGTCACCCGCTGCGCTCACCTCCGGGCCACCCGCTGCGCTCACCTCCGGGCCGCCCACTGGGTGGCCGTGCCTTCGTGGAGGGCGGCGTAGACGCGGTCGCGGAGTTCGTTCGCCTCGGCATCGGTGAGGGTCCGGTCCAGCGGACGCAGGACCAGCCGGATCAACAGGTTCCGCTGGCCGGGACCGATTCCGAGGCGTTCCCGCGCCGCCGCCGGCAGGTCGTCGTACCACGTCGCGCTCAGCACCTCGACGGTCTCCGCGGCGTCGGCGTCGCCACCGAGGGCGTCGCGCACGCGGTCGCCCAGCACCTCCTCGTCGACGTCGGGACCGACCACGATCGACAGGTCCCGGCGTACCGGCGGCATGTGCGAGACGGGACGGTACGGCGCGAGGTCGAGCATCTGCGCGGCGACCCGGGGATCGGTCGACCGCAGCAGCCGGATGTCGGGAATCCCTTTGCGCAGCATGAGCAACCGGTCGAGCCCGAGGCCCATCGCGAGGCCCGACCACGGCGGTATGTCGAGGCCGGAACGACGCAGCACGGCAGGTCCCGCCAGCCCGCACTCGCCGATCTCGATCCACTGGTCGTGCCAGCGGACGTCGATCTGCCGCCCGGTCTCGGTGTACGGATGGACCTTCGGAATCGTCTGCCATATCGCTCCAGGCAAGGCGGCATCGACAACGAGCCCGATCATCTCCTCCAGGTCCGCGTCCTCACACCCGGGACCCTGGCGCAGCCGCCACAGGTCCAGCTGCTGCGGGGTTCCCGTGTGTTGCCAGTCGACCGCGTCACGCCGGTAGCAGATGCCGGGGGTCGCGATCAGCAGGTCGCGAGGTGGGGTGGGTTCGGCCGCCAGCGCGCGAAGGGCACCGGGAATGGCGGCCGTGGAATGGCTCCGCAGGACGTGGCCGGCGTCCACGTACCGCGTGTACCGCTCCTCCCGCGTCACCGCGTCAAGGGCGTAGCCGAGGTTGTCGTAGTTGTCCGCCATGGTGACGACCGGACTCGTGCGTACGACGCGAAGATCGCCACGCCACGCCCCGGTGAGGGACGTGACGAGGTTGTCAACGATGGCTTGCATGGCATGGGGGCCGTGCGCCGGATCGGCGAGGTCGCGGAGGTCGAGACAGCGCCGCAACTCGGCGGCGGACAGGTGGGCAGGTGAGATCGACACGGGAATCTCCTTGCGAGGAAGGTGGTCGGCGCACGCGTCGGCGCAGCGTCGGCGCTGGGCACGGAGGTGTCGCACACCCCGGTCGGCCGTGGGATTCCGGTGAGAGAGGACGACGGGCCGCTCGCGAGAAACGGTCCGATCACGTCCCGGTCCGATCGAGGCCGCGCGGACCACGGCGGCCAGATGGACGGGTCAGACCAGGAGATCGTCAGATCGCAGAGCGCACCAGGCGGCTCACCCCGACGGCACCACTGTGCCGGCCGGGGCGAAGAAATCGCCTACTTCCTACGTCCACCCGTCCAGTGTAGGGGAGAGAACGGAAACGACGGCCCCTCCTCCTCAGGGTGGAGAGCCGGCCGGGACAAACTCGGCCTGCCGATCCAGATCCCGGCCCATCGGTACGCATACGGTGAAGAACCCGGGGAAGGCAGGCCGGTCAGAACCGGTACCCGAAACCACGATGCGGCCGGAGGCCGCATCCGGAGGAGACACTGTGGCACGGATCGAGGCGACCAACCTCACCAAGCGGTACGGCTCCAAGCTCGCCGTCGACGGACTCTCCTTCACGGTCGAGCCGGGTGTAGTCACCGGCTTCCTCGGCCCCAACGGCGCGGGCAAGTCGACGACGATGCGGCTCATGCTCGGCCTCGACCACGGGCCGGGTGAGACGACGTTCGACGGCAAGCACTACGGCGACCTGCACCATCCGATGCGTCACGTCGGGGCGGTGCTCGAGGCGAAGGCGTTCCACCCGACCCGTACTGCGCGTAACCATCTCAGGATGCTCGCGGCGGCCAACGGGATCCCGCGTCAGCGGGTCGACGAGGTGCTGGAGTACGTCGGACTCACCGACGTGGCACGCAAGCGACCCAAGACGTTCTCCCTCGGCATGGGCCAACGACTGGGCCTCGCCTGCGCGCTGCTGGGCGACCCGCACACGCTGATCCTCGACGAGCCCGCCAACGGCCTCGACCCGCAGGGGATCACCTGGCTGCGCACCTTCCTCAAGTCGTACGCCTCCGGCGGGAAGACGGTGTTCGTCTCCAGCCACCTGCTCGCCGAGATGGCGTTGATGGCCGACCGGCTCGTCGTGATCGGGCTCGGCCGGTTGATCGCCGAGGGCAGCGTGGACAGCTTCGTCCACTCGGTGTCGAGCCGGTCGGTTCTCGTGCGTACGCCTCAGCCGGAGCAACTGCTCGACGCGCTCAGGAACGTGGCCGCCACAGTGGAGCCGCAGCCCGACGGCGCCTACGTGATCAGCGGACCTGACCAGGCCAAGGTGGGCGAGCTGGCGTTCTCGGCAGGCGTCGTCCTGCACGAGCTGACGACGAAGACGGCCACGTTGGAGGAGGCGTTCCTCTCCGCGACCGGGGGAGCACAGGAGTACGTTGCCCAGCTCGGCGGCCCGCCAGGAGGGGGCCCGTCAGGGGGCGCAATGCCAGGAGGGGGCCCGTCAGGGGGCGGCCTGCCAGGGACCGGTGTTCCGCCGGCCGGACCGCCGACCGCCCCAGCGGCTGCGCCCGGACGCCACGCCGACGCCGAGACCACCAGGGGAGACGGCCGATGATCGACGCACTGCGATTCGAGTGGGTACGCATGCGTACCCTCCGTTCGACGTACTGGCTGACCGGCCTGGCCCTGCTGCTGAGCGCGGCGGTCGCGGGCATCATCGCCTGGGTCATGCGCGACGACCCGATCGACGCCGGTCAGGCCGGCGTGATTCTCACCGGCGGCACGGCGTTCAGCCCACTGCCGTTCACGGCTGTCTTCATGGGGATCATCGGGGTGTTCGCCTTCGGCCACGAGTATCGCCACGGCACGATCCTGTCGACGCTGACGGCCGCGCCGCGCCGCACCGCGCTGGTGGTCGCGAAGTGTGTCGTCCTCGCGGTGTGGTCCTTCGTGGCCGCCGCCGTCAGCGTCGGCCTCAACTGGACGGTCGCCCGCGCGCTGGCGGGCCAGTCGCTGCCCGTCACCGACGACCCCGCGGGTCCGGCGCTGATCGGATATCTCGGCTACGTGGTGCTGTGGGCGTTGCTGGGCCTCGGCCTGGGGTCGCTGCTGCGGAACCTCCCGGCCGCGATCGTGATCCTGCTCGTCGTCCCCCTCGTCGTGGAGCCCCTGATCAGCGCGCTCGCACTCCTGCCGGCGCTCGAGTCGATCCGCGACTTCGTCTACTACCTGCCGTTCACGGCCGGCAACGCCATGTCGCAGTCGGTGGATCCGTCGGCGTTCGGCGGGGGCGCGGAGTCGCCGTTCGGGGACGCGCCGGGACGGGCGACCAGCGCGGTGACGTTCACCGCGTGGGTGGCGGTCATCCTGGCGCCGGCCATCGCCCTCTTCCACCGCCGCGACGCCTGACTCCCGCGCGCCCGACAGCTCCGGGGATGCCGCCCCGCGGGGGCAACCATGCACGCCATTTCTTGGGCGATGCACGCCGAACTTGCCGTGCATCGTGGGGAATGATCACGCAAACGTGATCATTCCCCGTCCCAGCGGCGGGCGGGGGTGACTGGGCTGGAAGGGCGGGCAGTGAGACGATCGGAGCCGCAGCAGACCACCACCTGCGGATCAGCGTTCGTCAGAGAGGACGGCCGTGGCCTCGGTTCCGAGCATCTCGTACTCCATCACCGTACGACTTGAAGTCCCCGCCGGCGGGCGGGCGGTCAGTGAGCTCACGGCCGCCGTCGAGCACGCGGGCGGCAGCGTCACCGCACTCGACGTCACGGCCTCTGGCCACGAACGTCTCCGGATCGACGTCACCTGTGCGGCCACCGACACGGCCCACGCCGACCAGCTCGTCGAGGTCCTGCGTGAGGTCGCCGGCGTCACGATCCACAAGGTCTCCGACCGGACCTTCCTCATGCACCTCGGCGGCAAGATCGAGATGCAGGCGAAGCACCCGATCCGCAACCGTGACGACCTGTCGATGGTCTACACACCCGGCGTCGCCCGGGTTTCCCAGGCGATCGCCCGCAACCCCGACGACGCCCGCCGACTCACCATCAAGCGCAACAGCATCGCCGTGGTGAGCGACGGCTCGGCCGTACTCGGGCTCGGCAACATCGGCCCGCAGGCGGCCCTGCCGGTGATGGAGGGCAAGGCGGCACTGTTCAAGCGGTTCGCCGGGATCGACGCCTGGCCGATCTGTCTCGACACCCAGGACGCCGACACGATCGTCGAGGTCGTCCGGTGCATCGCCCCCGGCTTCGCCGGTATCAACCTCGAGGACATCTCGGCCCCCCGCTGTTTCGAGATCGAACGCCGGCTGCGCGAACAGCTCGACATCCCCGTCTTCCACGACGACCAGCACGGCACGGCGATCGTGGTCCTCGGCGCCCTCACCAACGCCCTGCGCTTCGTCGGCAAGGACATCGCCCAGATCCGCATCGTCATGTCCGGCGCGGGCGCGGCCGGCAGCGCGATCCTGCGCCTGTTGCTCGCGGCGGGGGCGAAGGACGTCATCGTCGCCGACGTCGAGGGGGTGATCCACGCCCGACGCGACGGACTGTCGCCGGAGCTGCGCTGGATCGCCGACCGTACGAACCACGCACAGTATGCCGGCGATCTTCGCGGATCGGTCGCCGACGCGGACGTCTTCGTCGGCGTCTCGGCGCCGAACATCCTCACCGGCGCCGACATCGCGACGATGAACCCGGGCGCGATCGTGTTCGCGCTCGCCAACCCCGATCCCGAGGTCGACCCGGCACAGGCCCGCGAGCACGCGACGGTGGTCGCGACCGGCCGCAGCGACTACCCCAACCAGATCAACAACGTCCTGGCGTTCCCAGGTGTCTTCCGCGGGCTGCTCGACGCGCACAGCCACAAGGTCGACGAGGACATGCTGCTCGCGGCCGCCCAGGCGATCGCCGCCGTTGTCACCGACGACGAGCTCAACGCCAACTACGTGATCCCGAGCGTCTTCCACCCGGACGTCCACGGTGCGGTGGCGGCGGCGGTGCGCTCTGCCGTCTCCGCGAGTGCGGCGGGCGCGCCAGGTGCCGGTGGGGCGGCGGGCGCGACCGGCGGGAGCTGACGGCGTGGAGCGCAGGTCCGCTCGTCTGACGGCGTGGAGGGCAGGTCCGCTCGTCTGACGGCGTGGTACGCGAGATCATGAACCTATGAGCAAGGAGTACTACACCGGGCAGCTCCTGGTCGCCTCCCCGGTCCTGCGCGACCCGAACTTCGCACGGAGCGTCGTTCTCCTGCTGGACCACGACAGCGACGGTGCACTGGGCGTCGTCGTCAACCGGCCCACCGAGCTGCCGGTCACGTCCGTGCTCGAGTCGTGGACGGGCCTGGTCTGCGAACCCGACGTCCTGTTCCAGGGCGGTCCGGTGGCGACGGACTCCGCCCTCGGCCTGGCCGAGCTGCCTGCGGGTGTCGGCGGAGGCCCGGTCGGGTGGAAGCGGCTCTACGACCGGCTCGGGCTGGTCGATCTCGACGCCCCGCCGGAACTACTCGCCGGTGGTCTCGAGGTCCTCCGGGTTTTCGCCGGTTACGCCGGGTGGGCGCCTGGCCAGCTCGAGCTCGAGATCAAGGACGGCGGGTGGTACGTCGTGGACGCCGAGCACGGTGACGCGTTCACCGCTGATCCCGCCGGGCTGTGGCGCCGCGTCCTCCGCCGCCAGCGGGACGAGCTGGCCCTGGTCGCGACGTTCCCCGACGACCCGACCATGAACTGACACCCGATCGCCAGGGCCGCGCGACCCGTGATCCCGGTGGCCACCCGTGACTACACTGGCCGGCGTGAGTACGCAGCTGAGCCCCGGTGCACAGACGGTCGAAGAGACGCGCACGGTCCCGTCGCACGGCGACGACGGCGATCACGAGCGCTTCTCCCATTACGTGCCTAAGGACAAGCTCGTCGACGCGATGGTCACCGGAACCCCGGTGATCGCGCTCTGCGGCAAGGTGTGGGTGCCGAGCCGGGACCCGGAGAAGTATCCGGTCTGCCCGGAATGCAAGGAGATCTGGGAAGGCATCCCCAAGGGCGGCGACGGCGACGGCGAGTCCTGAGGTTCCGGCCTCATCCCCAGAGCTGGCAGCAAGGGTGAGGGCTGACGATCCCGCCTCAGCCCAGAGCCGGCAGCCGCGGTGAGGGCTGAGGCTCCCGCCTCAGCTCCCTGCCTCAGCCGAGGGTCACTGGCTCAGCCGAGGGTCACTGCCTCAGCCGAGGGCTGTCGGCGACTCGTCGTTCCACTGGCGGCGGCGTTCGCGGTCGGCACACACGGCCTCCCACGCGTTGCGCCGTGCGGCGCGGGTGTCGAAGACCGGGAGTCGCACGGCGAGGCCGCCCACGAGACCGCGGGCGGCCGCCATGGCACTTCGCCGCGATGTGACTGCCGGTCTCCGCGTATGAGTGGTTGCGGTCGCGGAACGTGCCATGGCGGCCTTCCTTCCGACGGCGTTTACTGCTGCCCCCATGCTTTCCGCGCTATGTTGCGTCCTGATTGCCGCGCGGTCAAACCCCGTCGACGGCAGGTCGGCAAAACCGTGCCAGGCCAGGGGATTCGGCCGCAGTTCGTACCGGAGACAGCTGGTCGGCATCGGAACTGTACGACAGGCTTCAGCCATGACTATCCGAATTCAGTGCCTGGTCATCGATTCGGGAGAACCTGCGGCGCTTGCCCGTTTCTGGGCGTCCGCACTTGGCTGGCGGGTGACGTACGAAGACGATGCCGAGTCGGTCGTCGAACCACCGGAGGACAGCGGCCTCGTCGACGTCGTACCCGACCTACTCTTCGTCAAGGTCGCCGACGATAAGCGCGGCAAGAACCGGCTGCACCTCGACCTTCGCCCGGCCGACCAGGACGCCGAGGTCGAGCGCCTGCTTGCACTCGGTGCGCGGCGCGTGGACATCGGTCAGGCCGAGGCACGCTGGGTGGTGTTGGCCGATCCCGAGGGGAACGAGTTGTGTGTCCTCCCGCCGCGCCAGCCCGAGGCGTCCGCCCAGCGGGAAGGACCCTGACCACGCGCAGCCTCAGGGTTGGGCTCGGGACGTTGCCTGGCGGTTGGTCCCTCCCGACACTGGCGCGGTCGTACGCCGCCGGGTCGGACGCCTGGTCGAACGGCCGGCGGGAGTCCCTGCCGGGTGTCTGGTCGCGTTGAGGGTGAGTTCGACCACGTCGTTCCACTGCTGGCGGCGTTGCAGGTCGGCGCAGACCGCCTCCCAGGCGTTGCGCTGCGCGGCGTCGCCGTCGAGGCCGGGGAGGCGGGCGACCATCCGTCCGACGACCCTCCGCGCGGTGTCCACGAAGCTTCGTGGTGCGGGTGGTACGGATGTCGCGCCAGACCCCGCTGCGGCATCGTCGGCCATCGTTGCTCCTCAGTGCGTCCCCCCGACATGGCGTGTGCGCCGAGGTCGGTCTCTGCTCCGATATTCCCCACACTCGGTTGCCAGATGATTACAGGTTGGTCAAGCCTCCTCAAGGAAATCGCCGAAGGCCCCGCCGCGTCGCGGACCCACCAGCCATCCACCTACCAGTGCGGCCCGGATATCAAACCGCCGCGACGGCAGGACCGTCCGGGCCCGGCGGGGCATGTCCTCGGGCCGGGTTAGGCTCGCGCAGATTCGTCGGTATGTCCTGCTCGATCGGAAGGGACGGGTGTGACAGCGTCCGGGTCGACAAGCCAGCTTCGCCAGACCGCCGTTCCAGGACCGTGGGGACACCTCCGCGGATGGCAACAGGAGGCACTCGAGCGTTACCAGGCGGCCAGCCCGCGCGACTTCCTCACGGTTGCGACGCCAGGCGCGGGCAAGACCGCCTTCGCGTTGACCGTGGCCGCCGACCTGCTCGCCCGCCGGGTGGTCGAACGCCTGATCGTCGTCACTCCGACCGAGCACCTGAAACGCCAGTGGGCCGACGCTGCGACTCGCGGAGGGATCGCGCTCGATCCGGCGTTTTCCGGACGCAAGGGGCGCACCAGCCGCGACTACGCCGGTGTGGTCGTGACCTACGCCGGTGTGGCGGCGGCGACGCTCGCCCTGCGGGTGCGCTGTGAACGGTTCAAGACGCTCGTCATCCTCGACGAGATCCATCACGCGGCCGACGCGCTCACCTGGGGCGACGCGGTGCGGGAGGCGTTCGAGCCCGCGACCAGGCGGCTCAGTCTCACCGGCACGCCGTTTCGCAGCGACACCAACCCCATTCCGTTCGTCACCTATGTGTCCGACACCGACGGCGCGCCGCGCAGTGCCGCCGATTACAGCTACGGCTATGGGCCGGCACTCGCCGACGGGGTCGTGCGACCGGTTCTGTTCCTTGCGTACTCCGGCGATCTTCGGTGGCGCACCAGTGCCGGCGACGAGGTGGCAGCCAGGCTCGGAACCCCGCTCACCAAGGACATGGCAGCCCAGGCGTGGCGTACCGCGCTGGATCCGGCCGGCGACTGGATCCAGTCCGTGCTGCGAGCCGCCGACACCAGGCTCACCGAAGTACGCCGGCACGTGCCCGACGCCGGCGGCCTGGTGATCGCGACCGACCAGGAGTCGGCCCGCGCCTACGCCAAGATCCTCGGCAAGATCGCCGGTGAACGACCGGTCGTCGTGCTGTCCGACGAACCGAGCGGCAGCAAACGAATCGGGGAGTTCGCCGCCGACGAACGCCGCTGGATGGTCGCCGTGCGCATGGTGAGCGAAGGCGTCGACGTCCCGCGGCTGGCCGTCGGCGTCTACGCGACCGCCACCCAGACGCCGCTGTTCTTCGCACAGGCGGTGGGGCGTTTCGTGCGGGCGCGACGACGTGGCGAGACGGCGTCCCTGTTCCTGCCGACGGTCCCGGTGCTGCTGCAGTACGCCGCCGAGATGGAGACCGTCCGCGACCACGTCCTGGGCAAGCCGGTCCATGACGACGACGACATCTTCGCCGCCGAGGAGGCGCTGCTCGCAGAGGCGGCGCGGGGCGACTCCGAGGCCGACCTGCTGGAGGAGAAGCGGTTCCAGGCGCTGGGATCGCAGGCGGCGTTCGACCGGTTGGTCTACGACGGCAACGAGTTCGGGGGAGAGCTGGGCGCGGACGAGACGGAGTTCCTCGGCATTCCCGGGCTGCTGGAGCCGCATCAGGTCAGCGAGCTGCTGCGTCGGCGGCGTACGTCTCCTTCGCCCTCCGCCGACGCGGCGCCGGCGACGGGTGGGGCAACGGCGGCGGGTGGCTCCGCAGGTACGGAGCGCGCCGCGCCCGGTCCGGCGTACGAACAGTTGGGGGTCCTCCGCCGCGAACTCAACGGCCTGGTCGCCGCCTGGCACCATCGCACCGGCCAGCCGCACGGCGCCATCCACGCCGAGTTGCGCCGGGTCTGCGGCGGACCGCTCGCGATCCAGGCGTCGGCCGAACAGTTGCAGGACCGGATCGACATGATCAGGTCCTGGGCTACCGCTCGCCGTTCCTGACGCGGCCCGGACCAGGTGCCGGCCGCCCGCCGGTCCCGGGCTGGTCGGCTCGGGGCGACCCACGACGCTGGCCAACATCCGCCCACGCCACGTGGTGTCGCACACAGTCGGCCACACCGCACCCACGATCGTGCTGTACTGCGGTCTCATGACCGAGCAGACATCGCAAGCCGCCCTTGACGACTATCTCGCCGGGCGGTTCTGGGCAGAAGACCAGCTCCTGAAGGACCTGCGCGCCGACATCGCCGCGCGTGCGCCGCGGATCAACATCAGCCCCGAGGCCGGCGCGACCCTCGCCACCCTGGTCCACGCCGTCAAGGCCACCAGGATCCTCGAGGTCGGCACCCTCTTCGGCTACAGCGGGACCTGGCTCGCCCGCGCGCTCCCCGACGAAGGTCACCTCGACACTCTCGAACTCTCGCCGGTCCACGCCGAAGCCGCACGGGAGTGGTTCGACCGGGCTGGCGTCGGTGACAAGGTGACCGTCCACCTGGGAGACGCGGGGGAGACGCTCGCGTCGCTGGATGGTGCGTACGACATGGTCTTCATCGACGCCGACAAGGAGGGCTACCCGAGCTATCTCGACCACGCCCTGCGCCTGGTCCGGCCCGGCGGGCTGATCCTTGCCGACAACATCCACCAGCGTGGCCGGCTGGCCGCTGCCGCCGAGGACGACGCCAGCGTGCGTGCCATCCGCACCTACGTCGAACGGATCGCCAGCGACCCGCGGCTGCGTTCGACCGTCCTGCCGCTCGGCGATGGCCTGTCGCTGTCCGTCGTCTCCGCGACCTGACCAGGAGCGGCAGTTGTCCACAGCGGCCGTGAGCAAGATCATTGCGGAGCGCGCTGATCTTGTTACGGTTCCGGCATGGCGGAGGTCCATGTACGTCCCGAAAGCATCCACCTTGCCGCGCGCAAGGTGGACGGGGCGGGCCAGGACTGGGGTGAGTCCGTCGAGGAGCTGACCTCACACATGGACGCCACCGGGGATCCGTACGGCGGCGACGGGCTCGGGAGTGCGCTCAAGGAGATGTACGAAGCGGCAGGCCCGGCCGCGTTGACCTACTTCGCCGAGACCGGATTCTGCGTCGTGGAGACGGCCGTCGCCATGAACCAGCTCGCTGATGCCTACACCAGGGTGGAGGCGGACAACACCGAGCAGGCCACCAGGGTCGAGGCCATCCTGGACAGCCTGGACACTCCCTGATGGGTCTCGAACTTCCGCCCGGTCTCGTCCAGGCCCTCCACTACGCCGGCTGCTACTGGCCGGAAGCCGACGAGACCGCGCTGCAGCGCTGTGGCGAGGCCTGGCTCGGCTTCGCCTTCAGCGCCGAGGGAAGCTCCGAGCAGGCGGTGCTCGCCGTCGACGGCATGGCCCGGGAGAACGAGGGACCGGGGATCGACGCGTTCGAGGACTACTGGGAGAAGGTCGCGGGCGAGCGCGGCTACCTCGTCAGCTCCGAGATCGTCGCCATCGGCATCGCGGTCGCGTTCTTCCAGGCGGCGATGCTGGTGTTGGTGCTGAAGCTGCTCGTCATCGTCCAGCTCATTGCCCTCACCATCATCCTCGCCGCCGCGATCGCCGCCGCGTTCTTCACGGTCGGCGCCTCGCTGGCCGTGGCGGCCGAGGCTGCCGTCACGGTGAACCGGGTGATCGTCATCGCGGTCCAACTCACGACCACGCTGGTACGCACGCTCGGTCCCGTGCTCGCACGGCTGGTCCGCGACCTCCTGAACGAACAGGTCCAGCGTCTCGACGGTCGGCCGATCCACGCGTCCGAACACGGAGTCGATGCGTACGAGACCCGCGAGGAACGCGAAGAAGCAGCCCACGAGTACGAACGCCGCAAGCATGAGTTGGCGATGGACCCAGCGCATGGCGGCGCGGCTAGCGACAAGAGTCGGCGCGAAGCCGAGGTGGCGCTCGCGCTCGAGGCGACCGGTACCGTCGAGCCACCGGTGGAGCGGCCTCAGCACGCAGGTGCTGATTTCACAGATGGTTCGGGCCAGGATTGGGACGTCAAGCAGTTTGGTACCTACCCCGGCGAGCGTGGTACCTATGATCGGACTGATGCCGAATCAGCAATCCACCGGGAGTTGCAGGCAGGGGAGAACGTCGCCTTGGACACCAGCAAGCTCTCCGCTGAGGATTTCCAGGATCTCCAGGACCTCGTCGCCAATCACCCGGAGTGGGGTGACAAGGTGGTGATCTACTAGTGTCCGGCTCGATATCGCAATCAGAATTTGACACGCTCGTACGCGAACACGGGGAATGGAACCGGAAAGGTCGCGACCACGGCCGACAGTTGGACCTCACGCGACGATCACTGCGCGGGTTGGACTTGCGCGGTGTCGCGTTGGACGGGTCGATTCTCATCGAGGCTGACCTCGCCGGGTGTGACCTGACCGGTGCCGATTTCACCCATGCCCTGATGATGGGTGCGAAGTTTCAAGGTGCGCGCCTTGTGGATGCTGATCTCTACAAGGCGAACCTGACCGAAGCACATCTCAGCGGAGCGAATCTCAGCGCGGCGCGGCTGTTGCGCACGGATTGTCCTCGGGCCGTGATGGTCGAGGCGACTCTCGACCGCTGCGAGGTCACCAAGACTTTCTTTCTCCACACGGATTTGCGACGAGCCCAATTTCGAGGTGCCAGGTTCAGTCGTACCGGATTCAGCGAGGACAAGATCGGCGGTGCAGACTTCACGGGAAGTACGGGGTACATCCTCGAAGGGAGCACCGTTGTCGTCGAGGACGACGGCTCTCCGGTTGACGCGGTCGCGGCGTTGAACGCGGCGGGGGCGCAGGTGAGCGAATTCCGGCCCGGCCAACAGCCGGAGATCGGCGAATGAGCAACCCGTGGCGTGGCGGAGGAAGGCCGATGACGGATCCGTCTCGTGCGTCGCAGGACATCGTGAACCGGCTGCGCGAAGAGCTGGCGCGCCTCGAGCATGCGGCGCCACCCGATCAGCGGGACGCCGACCTGGACGCCGCTGGCGACGCCGGCGCCGATCCAACCGGTGGCGCGGGGTCGCCGACCGGCATCGGCGAGGCGCTCGACGGGAAGGTACGGATCACGGTGTCGGCTGGCCACGTCAGCGAGGTCGTATTGGAACCGCGTGCCCTGCGTACGCCGAGCGAGGAGTTGGCCGCGGCGATCCGTGACGCGACCAACGCGGCGATCGATGCGCAGAACGCCGAGGTGACCTCCGGACTCCCCGGTGTCCCTTCGCTGACGGATCTCACCAGCACCCTCGACGAGTTCTCCGCCGAGTCGCTCAGGGCGATGGCGGAGTCCAGCCGGGGAATTCGTGACGCGATCGCGACCGTCCAGCGGATCTCCGAGCTCCACCGCCGCCGCCCGACCTAACTGTCGGGCGACGCGGATCCATCCGCTGCCTTCCCGAGCAGTGGCAGAGCGCGCGCAGGCACCTGCGTCGCCAGCGCGATCACGGTGGACGTACGCACGACACCTCCGCCGGCGAGCACCTCGTCGAGTACCCGCTGCAGATCGGCGTTCGAACGCGCGACGAGCCGGACCATCATGTCGGCGCTCCCGGTGATGGTGTGCGCCTCCAGCACCTCCGGGATCGTCCGAAGGTGCCGGGCGACCACAGAGTGGCCGACGCCTTGTTGGAGCTCCAGCGTCGCGAACGCCGTCACGCCGAACCCGAGCGCTTCGGCGTCGATCTCGGGCCCCCATCCGCGCACGACACCGCTGCGCGTGAGCCGGTCGAGCCGGGCCTGTACGGTGCCGCGCGCGACACCGAGTCGGCGGGAGGCCTCGAGGACGCCGACCCGCGGTTCCCGGGCGAACAGGGCCACGATCTCGGCGTCGAGCCGGTCGACGGGTCCGGGCACGTTGTGCGCCTCCACAGCAAGGTTCCGCGTGAGTCAGGAAAGGCCGGCCTGGGAATGGGCACCCTGGACAGTGTGTCGCCTCATTCTGCCGTACGTCTGAACAGTATGACCAGCCAAACCTCAGACAGTTGCGCAAGTTGCTGACGTCGGACCAGGCTCGCGCCAGGAAGAGGCCAGCGAGAACAGGAGGCCGCCATGTCCGACAGCGACCGTTTCGCCGGTAGCCGTATCCCCAGTGAACGGGGAGACGCCCAGATCGGCGAGGCCACCAGCATCCCCGAGCAGGGCAGCCCGGGCACCAGCGCGCTCACCCCGCGCGAGCGGTCGGCGGATCTCCGTCTCGACCAACTCCGCGAGCTCGTCGGCCTGGTCGACTACGACGCCTCCCATGATCCTTTCCCGGTGACCGGGATGGACGCCGTGGTCTTCTGCGTCGGCAACGCGACCCAGACCGCGTCCTTCTACCAGCTCGCGTTCGGCATGGACCTGGTGGCCTACGCCGGGCCGGAGACCGGATACACCGACCCCGTGAGTGGGCGATCCGATCGCCGGTCGTACGTCTGCGAGTCCGGATCGGCGCGGTTCGTGTTCGAGGGCGGCGCCACTCCGGACTGCCCGCTGCTCGACCACCACCGCAGGCACGGCGACGGTGTCATCGACCTGGCGCTGGAGGTGCCCGACGTCGACAGGTGCGTCGCACACGCCCGCGCCCAGGGCGCCACCATCCTGCAGGAGCCGTACGACGACGCCGACGAACACGGAACGGTCCGCCGCGCCGCGATCGCCACCTACGGCGAGACCCGGCACAGTCTCATCGACCGCTCGCGCTACTCGGGCCCCTATCTACCCGGTTACGTCGAACGCCGTACGACCGTGACCCGCCCGCCCGGGCACCCCAGGCGGTTGTTCCAGGCCGTCGACCACTGCGTCGGTAACGTCGAACTCGGCCGGATGGACTACTGGGTCGAGTTCTACCACCGGGTCATGGGGTTCGTGAACATGGCGGAGTTCGTGGGTGACGACATCGCCACCGAGTACTCCGCACTCATGAGCAAGGTCGTCGCCAACGGGAACCACCGGGTGAAGTTCCCCCTCAATGAGCCGGCCGTTGCCCGGAAGAAGAGCCAGATCGACGAATACCTCGAGTTCTACGCGGGGCCCGGGTGCCAGCACATCGCCCTGGCGACCAACGACATTCTCCGGGCGGTCGACGTTCTCCGGGCGAACGGCATCGAGTTTCTCGCCACTCCAGCGTCGTACTACGAAGACGAGGAGCTGCGAGCCCGCATCGGTTCCGTACGCGTACCCGTCGAGGAGTTGGCGAGGCGCGGCGTCCTCGTCGACCGCGATGAGGACGGCTACCTTCTCCAGATCTTCACGACGCCGGTCGGTGACCGCCCGACGGTCTTCTACGAGCTGATCGAACGGCACGGCTCGCTCGGATTCGGAAAAGGAAACTTCAAGGCGCTCTTCGAAGCCATCGAACGCGAACAGGAACGCCGCGGAAACCTCTGAGCGCACACCTTTGCGGCAGAAGCTTGAACCTTCTGCCTGGTGGGCACGTGCCCCTCGTGAATGATCCCGGATGGTCCGGGGTTCGCGCGAGGAGGAAATGATGCGCGCATGGTGTCTGCGGACAGTGGTGTTTCTCGCCGGCATGGGCGCTGTCCTTGCCGCCGGGGCGGTACCAGCTCAGGCGGCGACGGCGGCGGGGAACGTGGACGCGCGGTCCCATGGGGGAACGGTGCTGGGTGCCGTTCTGACCGGCGCGGCGGAGGTTCCGGGCCCGGGAGACGACGATGGTCGCGGGCTCTTCGTCGGCAAGGTCAAGGGCGACCTGCTCTGCTATGTGCTCGTGGCCCGCAGGATCGAGGAACCGATGGCCGCGCACATTCATGTCGCCCCGGAAGGGGCAGCTGGCCCGATCGTGGTGGGCCTCATCGCTCCGGTCGGCGGGTACTCAGCAGACTGCATCCGTGCGGTTCCCGATGACCAGAACTCCACGGCCACGCTGTCGGAGAGCGAACTGGCGTCGATCCGGTCCAACCGGTCCGGCTTCTACGTCAACGTCCACACCGCGAGCTTCCCGGCGGGTGCGATCCGCGGTCAGCTGTTCTGACGCCGGCACCGAGCGTCTGTTCTGACGCCGTACCCAGCGGCGCGTTGTAGTGTGAAATAGGGCCCTTGTCGGCATCCGTGCTCCAGGGGCCCTTTCGCTGCGTACTCCTTGCCCGGCGTACTGCCGAAAGTTTTCCGCGCGGGGTGAGGATGCTTCCACGACATGACATGACGATGACATGGCCGACGATCGCAGAGAGGTGATGTGGTGCGCGCAATCCATGTCCGGCAGCACGGTGGACCCGAGGTACTGGTACTCGCCGACCTCCCGTCGCCCAAACCCGGGCCTGGCGAAGTCCTAGTCGACGTCACGGCCGCCGGCGTCAACTACATCGACACCTACCACCGCAGCGGGCAGTACCACGTCAAGCCGCCGTTCGTCCTGGGCAATGAGGGCGCGGGGACCGTCCGCGCACTCGGCGAGGGCGTCACAGGAGTCAAGGTCAACGACCGGGTGGCCTGGAGCGGTGTACTCGGGTCCTACGCCGAGCAGGCCGTCGTTCCCGCCCACAAGCTCGTCCCGCTTCCCAGCGGGGTCTCGGAGGAGCTTGCGGCCGCGTCCCTGCTCCAGGGCTCGACCGCCCACTACCTGGTGAAGTCGACGTACGAGATCCAGCCTGGCGACTGGGCGCTCGTTCATGCCGCCGCGGGCGGTGTCGGCCTCCTCCTCACCCAGATGGTGAAGCTGTGCGGCGGGCACGTCCTCGCCACCGTGTCGACGCCGGAGAAGGCCGAGCTGGCCCGTCAGGCCGGTGCCGACGAGGTGGCCAGCTACGACGAGTTCGTGAACCGGGCCAAGGAGTTGACAGGCGGCGAGGGATTCCCGGTCGTCTACGACGGCGTGGGCCGCAGCACCTTCGACGGAAGCCTCGACGCGCTCCGGCCGCGGGGGATGATGGTCCTCTACGGCGCGTCGAGTGGGCAGGTCCCTCCGCTCGACCTGCAGCTGCTCAACACCAAGGGCTCGCTCTACGTCACCCGCCCGACCCTTGCCCACTACACCCGCGACCGCGACGAGTTGCTCGACCGGGTGGGCGAGGTCTTCAGCTGGATCGGCACCGGACTCCTCTCCGTCCGGATCGGCGGGCGCTATCCGCTCACCCACGCGCGGCGCGCGCACGAGGACCTGCACAGCCGGCGTACGACGGGGAAACTCGTGCTCGTGCCCTGACCATCGAACGCCCACAGGGCGACCTGCCCAGCGCCCGACTCACCGCCTGGCCCAGCGCCCCGACCCGTTGCCCGACCAGTTGCCCGGCCTGTTGCCCGCGCGAATGACCACGCTGAGCAGGCCTGTGGTACCTGGAACAGGCGTCGACACCCGTCTGGCGTACACAGGCCTGCTCAGCGTGGTCATTCGCGGCCGGCCAGGTCGCGCGTACACAGGCCTGCTCAGCGTGGTCATTCGCGGCCGGCCGGGTCGCCCGTACGGTGGGTCCTATGACCCAGGAGGCTCCGTTCACCGATCTTGTTGCCGAGCTGTCCGCCCGCCTGCCGGCTGAGGTGGTCGTGACCGACCACGACCGGCTCAGCTCGTACCAGCGGGACATGGCGTCGTTCTGCCCAGCGGGAAAGCCGGTCGCCGCGGTGCTGGCCAGGGAGGTGGCTCATGTGCAGCACGTTCTCGCGGTGGCGTCCCGGCACGGCGTACCGGTAGTTCCCCAGGGTGGCCGGACCGGTCTCTCCGGCGGCGCCAACGCCATCGACGGGTGCATCACCCTCTCGCTCGAACGCATGGACCGGATCGTCGAGATCGACCCGGCGAACCGGATCGCCGTCGTCCAACCGGGGGTGAAGAACGCCGTCCTGTCCCGCGCGGTCGCCGAGCACGGGCTCTTCTATCCGCCCGATCCGTCCAGCTGGGAGATCTCCACGATCGGCGGCAACCTCGCGACGAATGCAGGTGGCCTGTGCTGTGTGAAGTACGGCGTCACCAGCGACTTCGTACGTTCGCTCGAGGTGGTGCTCGCGAGCGGCGAGGTCCTGCGGACCGGCCGGCGTACCGCGAAGGGTGTCGCGGGCTACGACCTGACCCGGTTGTTCGTGGGCTCGGAGGGAACGCTCGGCGTCATCACCGAGGCGACACTCGCCCTGCGACCGGCAAGCCACGAGCCGCGCACCGTGGCGGCGCTGTTCCCCACGGTGGCGGCCGCCGGTGATGCCGTGGCGCGGGTGGTGGCGGGGCGCCATGTGCCGAGCCTGCTGGAGTTCATGGACCAGGCGTCTCTGCGGGCCGCGAACGCCTATCGCCCCATGGGCCTGCCCGAGCATGCCGCGGCCATGCTGATCGCCCAGTCCGACGCGGCCGGCGACCAGGCGGGTGCGGACATCGCAGCCACGGCGAGCGTCTTCGCCGACGCCGGAGGGTTCGATGTGGTCGAGGCCGACGACGCGGCCGAGGGAGAACTGCTGCTGGCGGCCCGCAGGGAGATGCATTTCGCGCTCGAAGAGCTGAGCACCGGCCGCCTCATCGACGACGTGTGCGTTCCGGTCAGCCGGTTGGCCGAGTTCGTCCAGCACGTGGAGAAGGTCTCGGCCGACGTCGATCTCACGATCGCGGTCGTCGGCCACGCGGGCGACGGGAACGTCCATCCCAATGTCGTCTTCGAAGCCGGCGACGAGGACCAGGTGCGCCGGGCGCGTCAGGCGTTCGACGAGATCATGCGGCTCGGACTGGCGATGGGCGGCACGGTGACGGGGGAGCACGGCGTGGGGATGCTGAAGCGGGACTGGCTCGCTCAGGAGCTCGGTCCGGTGTCATTACGGGTGCATCACGACCTCAAGCGGATGTTAGACCCGGCGGGCATCCTCAATCCCGGGAAGGTCCTCGCCTGAGGACGCGCAAGTCGGTGGAAATCCTGGGCCCGTGAAATCCCGGACGACGGGAGTGTCCCCTGTCCAGAGACGGTTCGGACGCGGCTGTGCGTTCATGTCTTGACATCAATTCTGGCCGCATCCGGTCGCCAAATACCGACGGCGATTGTGCGAATTCAATTCGTAGCCAAAGGCAGCTGAAGTGCAAGACTTGTCTCCGTGTCTCGAACGCAACGAAAGGATTTCGTTGCGGCGTAGTTCTGGTTTCCCAAACTCGTTGGCCGTAACCTGCTGGGCATCCAGCACCCGATGACTGCGCGTGAGGTTTCTCGCGTCGCGAAGGCCAGGGTTTCCGAAGGGACGTGCAACGATGTCTGAGTTCGGTATGGCGCGGCGGTCGCGCCGCCAGTTCCTGCGCGGCGCAGTGCTGGCCAGTGCTGCGGCGGGGATCGGGGGCAGTGCGCTGGCGGCCTGCGGCCAGGGTGGCGCCGGAGGCGGTGACTCGACGGGGCGGGCGGGCGAAGAAGGCGAGATCCTCTTCATCGCGGGCTTCCAGTGGGGTCCACAGAGCCACTTCAATCCCTTGGGGCAGGCGACCGCGTGGCCGTGCGGGCAGAACAACATGCAGCTCATCTACGAAACCCTTGTCCGCTTCAACCTGCTCACCGGAAGCCTGGAGCCGGGCCTGGGCACGGAGCTTCAGGAGCCCGACGAGAACACCTTCGTCGTCCCGCTCCAAGAAGGAACCACGTGGCAGGACGGCAAGCCACTTACTGCCGATGACGTCGTCTACACCTTTGAGCTGGCCAAGCAGCACACCGAGTTGTCCTATGCGTCGTTCTGGGACTACGTCGACGCCGTCGAGGCCACCGATCCCGCCACGGTGACGGTCAGGCTCAGTCAGAAGACCTACAACCCCGCCCTGGTCAAGAACAACCTCGCGACGACCTACATCCTGCCCAAGCATGTCTGGGAGCCCTTGGAGAAGCAGGGCAAGCCGATGGGCGAGCACGAGAACCTCGAGCCGGTCGGATCCGGGCCCTACAAGCTCGGCGCATACAACCAGCAGCAGACCTCGCTGGATCGTTTCGACGACTACTGGGGCAAGACTGTCAACGGCGGACTGCCCAAGCCGAAGCGAATCATCCACCCGATCTTCAAGGGCAACCAGGACGGCGACATCTCGTTCGAGCGCGGTGGCGTCGACGTGATGCAGCAGTTCACTCCGCGCATCTGGAAGATGTGGGAAGACAAGGACCTCGCGGTCTCCACGTGGTTCAAGAAGGAGCCCTACCACGTTCCCGGCGGCATTCCCATGTTGGTCATCAACACCACCAAGAAAGGCCTGAACGACCCGCAGGTTCGCCGCGCTCTCGCCTTCGCGATCAATTACGCCGATATCGCTGACAAGGCGATGTCGCGGTATTCCCAGCCGGCGAACTCCAGCGTCATCCTTCCGGTCGGCGCCGAAGAGAAGTTCTTCAACCAGGAAAACGTCGACGCCAACGGCTGGACATACGACCCGGAGCAGACCAGGAAGATTCTCGAAGACGACCTCGGCGCCAAGAAGGGATCGGACGGCATCTACGTGCTGACCGACGGCACCCGCCTCGGACCGTGGACGGCGCAGTGCCCGACGGGATGGAGCGACTGGCAGCAGGCGCTGCGGATCGTCGCGGCCAACGCGAAGGAAGCTGGCATCGAGATCCGAACGAAGTTCCCGCAGGCACCGGCCGTCACGACCGCCGTGCAGGCCGGCGACTTCGACGTCGCTCTGTGGGGCGTCGCCGCCACCAGTGCCGGTACGCCGTGGCAGCGCTTCCGCGATGTCCTCGACGATCGCGGGGTCGCCAAGCTCGGCCAGCCGGCGTTCTGGAACTACGGCCGGTTCTCCGATCCCGCGGTGGCGAAGTTGCTCGACCAGGCGGCGGCAGCAGACGAGGCTGAGGTCGGCGACATCTACACCGAGCTCGACACGATCTTCATGCAGAACGCGCCGATGGTCCCGCTGATGTACCGGCCGTTGGAGTTCTTCGAGTTCAACGAGGTCAACTGGACCAACTTCCCGAGCGAGGACAACGACTACGCGCCACCGATGTTCCAGGGTGCCGGTGTGTCGTGGCTCTACAAGATCAAGCGCCTGTCGGAGGCGTGAGTCGTCGCCGGAAGCTCACGCCCATGACACCTGCCCGCGGACGTGAAGGAGCGCAATGCGGCTGCGGAAATACCTGGTAGGCAAGACGCTCTGGTACGTCGGCGCGCTCCTCGTGGCGATCGTGCTGAACTTCCTGCTGCCTCGCCTGGTACCCGGCAACCCGGTCGACGCGATCGTCGCGCAGCTCGGCCGGTCGGGCACCCAGGCGGAGGCACTCAAGCGGATCCATGAGCACTACGTCGCGGAGTTCGGCCTCAATGACCCGATGTGGCAGCAGTTCATCACCTACGTGGTCAACCTCCTGCACTTCGACATGGGTACGTCGTTCGCGCTGTACCCGGCGAAGGTCGAGGGCCTGATCCTCGAGGCGTTGCCGTGGAGCATCGGGCTCCAGCTGCCGGCCATCCTCATCGGCTGGCTGGTGGGCAACGCGCTCGGCGCGATCGCGGCGTTCAAGGGCGGATGGTTCGACCGTGGTGCGTTTCTCGGCTCACTCTTTCTGTCGAGCATGCCGTACTACTGCCTGGCGATCCTGTTGCTCTACGGCTTCGCTGTCGCGCTGCCGATGCTGCCGCCCGGCGGCGGATACGAACCCATCCACACCCCTGCGCTGACGTTCCCGTTCATCATCGACGTGCTTCGACATTATTGGTTGCCGTTCTTCTCGCTCGTCATCATCTTCGTCGGCGGGCAGGCGGTGGGCATGCGGTCGATGGCGATCTACGAGCTGAACTCCGACTACGTCAACTACGGTCGTGGGCTAGGACTGCCCGACAGCCGAATCGTGCGCTACATCTTCCGCAACGCGATGCTGCCGCAGGTGACGGGTCTGGCGCTGTCGATCGGCACCCTGGTCGGTGGCTCGCTGATCACCGAGATCGTCTTCTCCTATCCAGGGATCGGTTATCTGTTGTTCAGCGCGATCGGACAGAACGACTATCCGGTGATCCAGGCGATCACCCTGATCGTGGTCGTCGCGGTGTTGGTCGCCAACTTCCTCGTCGAGGTGGCCTACGGCTTCGTCGATCCACGGATCCGGGCGGCACAGGCAGGTGAGCGCTGATGCGGATGGTCCGGTTCACACCGCGGTTCTGGATCTCGGGGCTGTTCTTCCTCCTCGTGGTGGCGTTCGGCATTCTCGGCCCGATGTTCTTGGGCGGAAAGATCGGTGAAAGCGTCGGAGGTCAGTACGAACCACCGTCAGCCGACGCCTGGCTCGGCCTCGACGACCTCGGGCACGACATCTTCACCAGCCTGATGTTCGGGACCCGCACCTCGCTCATCATCGGCCTCGTGTCAGGAGCGGTGGCGACGTTCATCGGCGTCGCCATCGGTCTGTTCGCCGGATACCACGGTGGCGTCCTCGAAGAAGCGCTGATGGGTGTCACCAACGTCGCGCTCGCGATTCCCTCGATCGTCGTCCTGATCCTGCTCTCGGTCGCTCTGGACTTCCGGTCGATCTTCGCCATGGCCATCGTGATTGCCATTACCAGCTGGCCGTGGACCGCGCGGGCCGTGCGGGCCCAGGCGAGCAGTGTCAGGACCCGCGAGCACCTCGACGTCGCCCGGTTGTCGGGAGCAGGCACCTGGAACATCCTGCTGTGGGACGTCCTCCCGTATCTCATGTCCTACATCGCCATGGCCTTCGTCCTCCAGGTGTCGAGCGCGATCCTCGCCGAGGCGGGGCTGTCGCTGCTGGGACTCGGCCCGAGCGACGGTGTCTCGCTCGGCATCATGCTCAACTGGGCGCTGGTCGGTGAGTCCCTGCGCACCGGAGCATGGTGGGCCTTCGTACCTCCTACACTGCTGCTCACCCTGGTGGCATTCACCCTCCTGATGCTGCAGTCGAGCCTCGACGAGGTCTTCAACCCGCGGCTGCGGCGGGGGCAGAGCCTTCGCCGGACCGGCGGCGGTGCGGGTGCCGCGCTGGCGCAGGTGGGAGTCGTGGGCGAGAGTGCGCTACCACCGGAACCGGAGCCGGAGCCGGTCGCTCTCGACGCCGGCGATCTGCCAGGACCCGGAGCCGACGATGGATCGACCGGGCCGAGCAGGTCGGCGTCCGCGGCCGGCTCGAACGAAGGGGCGAGCAGAGGATGAGCGATCTGATGACGACGTCCACTCAGTCGCTGCTTCGGGCGAGCGGCCTCCGTGCCGCCTACAGCATCGGTGGCGGTCAGGTGGTGGCGGTCGACGACGTGTCGATCGACGTCCGCAGGGGCGAGGTCCTCGGCGTGGCGGGGGAGTCGGGGTGTGGCAAGTCCACGCTCGGCGCGGTCCTGTCGCTGACGGTCCGCCCGCCGTTGTTCGTGCTCGGCGGCGAGCTCGAGGTCGACGGTCAACAACTCGACCTCGGTCCCGACCGGAACCCGCCACGGGAGTGGCGCGGTGAGGTCGTGTCACTGCTGCCGCAGGGAGCCATGAACTCCCTCAGCCCGACCCTCCGGATCCGCGACTTCGTCTACGACGTGACGCGTGCCCACCGACCCGGCGTCAAGCGGGACGAGGCCATCGACCGGGCCCGCCAGCGGCTGGAGCAGCTCGACCTGCCCGCCCGCGTGCTCGACTACTACCCGCACCAGCTCAGCGGCGGCATGAAGCAGCGCGTCGTCACGGTGGTGTCGGCCCTGCTCGACCCGCGCCTGCTCATCGCCGACGAACCCACCTCCGCTCTCGACGTGTCGTCCCAGCGCGTCCTCATCGAGATGTTGCGGGAGATGTTGAGCCAGGAGATCATCGGCGGCGTCATCTTCATCACCCACGACCTTCCGGTGCTCAACACCATCGCCGACCGGATCGCCATCATGTACGCAGGCCAGATCGCCGAGGTCGGCTACACCAGCGAGATCATCAACCGCCCGAGGCATCCGTACAGCGCGGCGCTCCTGTCCTCCGTCCTCGTCCCGGAGCCGCAGATGCGACGCACGAGGGTCCGCGGCATCCCCGGCGCGCCGCCCAGCCTGGCGAGCCCGCCGAGTGGCTGCCGGTTCCATCCCCGGTGCGGCATGGTGATGGACGTCTGTCGTACGGACGAACCGCCCCAGGTGGGCGCAGGGCTGCGCTTCTCGCGGTGCTGGTGGGCTGACCAACATCCCGACGAGTCGGTGGAGGTGGGAGGGTGACCTCGCAGGACGGATCCACCGGCACGGCGGTCGACCAGTCGCGCGGCGTTGCGCGAGGAACGGCTGGCGACAAGGCACCGTTGCTCGAGGCCCGTGGTCTCAGCCGGACGTTCGGCCACGGCGCCAGTCTCGTCCGGGCTGTCGACGACGTGTCGTTCACCCTGGGACGGCAGGAAGTCGTCACCATCGTGGGGGAGAGCGGCAGCGGCAAGTCGACCCTGGCGCGGCTGCTGCTGCGCCTGCTCGACCCGACGGCCGGCACCGTGCACCTCGACGGCCAGGACGTCACAGCGCTGACGGGCCGGCGGCTGCGGACGTACTGGCGTGACGTGCAGGCGGTCTTCCAGGACCCGTTCAGTGCGTTCAACCAGTTCTTCACCGTACGTAGGCTGCTCCGCCGGTCGCTGTCCCTCGCCTCCGAAGCCGCCGGCGACGATGCCGAGGCGCAGATGGCGCGGGCACTCGAGCACGTCGGCATGTCGGCGGCCGAGGTGCTCGACAAGTGGCCGCACCAGTTGTCCGGCGGACAGCGGCAGCGGGTGATGATCGCCCGGGCCCTGATGTTGCAGCCGCGCATTCTCGTCGCCGACGAGGCCACCTCGATGCTGGACGCCTCGCTACGGGCGAACATCCTCAACGTGCTCGGTGACCTGCGTACCGACTACGACCTGACGATCCTGTTCATCACCCACGACATCGGCCAGGCCTGCTACGTGAGCGACCGGGTGCTCGTCATGTGTCAGGGCGAGCTTGTCGAGCAGGGGCCGACCGACGACGTGATCTTCAACCCGCAGCACGAGTACACCCAGCGGTTGCTCGCCGACGTCCCCCGCCTGCACGAGAACATCCTCGACTGAGTTCGGTCCGTCGAGTCCCTGGAGAGTGACCCTGGGGCCGATATTGTCCTGCGGTAGCGGGAATCCCCGGGTGACCCCGGCACGCTTTCGGGGGCGTTCCGGATGGGAGCGGCGGTGAATTCTTCCTAGCGTCGCTGGTATGACCGATGTCGTCGCGGGTCAGCCCGCTGCCGCGCCGGCTCCGCAACCACTGCCGCCCCGGCAACGTTCGTCGCGTGGGGAGTCGTTCCGCTCGCGGATCGATGCCGCGACGCCGCCCGAGCGTGACCGGGCCATCGACGGTTTGCGCGCCCTGGCGACTCTCGGCGTGATCGTCGGCCACTGGCTGGTGGGCGCGCTGGTGGTCCAGCCGGACGGCGCGTTGCAGATCTCGAGTCCGCTGCAGACCCTCGGCTGGCTCGGCCCGGCCAGTTGGATTCTGCAGATGCTCGGCCTGTTCTTCCTGGTCGGCGGCTATTCGGCAGTCGCGAGCCAGGCGCGCGCGCAGTCGCGCGGCGAGTCCTATCGCGACTGGGTGCTGCGGCGGTTCGTCCGGCTCGGGCGTCCCGTGGTGGCGGCCATTTCGGTGTCGGCGGCGTGTCTCCTGGTGCTCGGCGCGGTCGGGGTACCCACCGGGACGCTGCGTACCTGGGTCGTTCTACTGGTCCAGCCGTTCTGGTTCGTCCTCGTCTACGCGGCCCTGACGGCGTTGACCAGGTACGCCGTCGCCGCCGACCGCCGTCTGGGCGCGTGGGCGGCACTCCCGCTCTTCGCCATCGTCGCGGCCGGCGACCTGCTGCGTTACGGACCGTGGCAGGACGCGGTGCCAAGCTGGGTCGGCCTGGTGAACCTGTTGCCTGGTTGGCTTTTCGCCTATCAGCTCGGCGTTTCCTGGGCGCGCGGACGGCTCGTACGACGCGGCTGGTGGCTGCTCCTGGGTGGCGGGACAGTGGCGTTCGCGGTGCTGGTTCTTGCGTTCGACTATCCGCTCAGCATGGTGGGCGTCCCCGGTGCCGAACGGACGAACTCCCATCCACCGTCGTTGCTCGTGCCCGCACTTGCCGCAATCCAGTCCGGGGCGGCGATCGCATTGCACAGACGGCTCAACCGGTTGTTGCGGGCGCCTGGGCTCTGGGCCGGGGTCGCCGTCGTCAACCTCGCGGCCATGACGATCTTCTGCTGGCACCAGGTGCCGATGGTGCTCGTGTCCATGGGTGGGGCGGTGAGCGGTGAGGTTCCCGGGTTGACGGCGGCGCCGGAGGATCTGGGATGGGTGCTGGCGCGGCTCGCCTGGATCCCGGCGATGGCGGTCCTCCTCGCCGGAATCGCCTTGCTGACAAGGAGATTCGAGGGACCCTGGGACGGGCTCGCCCGCGGCTACCGGCTGCTGGCCGCGATCCTGGCCGTCGTGTTCGCGGGTTTCGCCGTCGCGTTGTACTGACGCGTCCTCCGGCAGGTGTCGGGTCTATGTTCCACCAGGCGGGCTGGCGCGATATGCCGGTGCCGTTGCCGGGCAGACGGTTCCGGTCACCTCACCGAACCCGAGCCGCTGGGTCTCGCCCGCTGGTGCGGTCGCTTCGATCGTGACCGTGTCGCCGTCGAGGAGGAACGTCCGCTGCGATCCGTCCGCCAGCGTGACCGGTCGCGTGCCTCCGTCGGTCAGTTCGATGAGGGAGCCGCAGGTGTCCTCACACGGGCCGGAGACCGTGCCGGACGCGAAGAGATCGCCGGTACGCAAGGCAGCGCCGTTGGCGGTGAGGTGGGCGAGCTTCTGGCCGGGCGTCCAGTACATGTCGGCATAGCTAGGCCGCGACACGACCGTGCCGTTGAGGCTGACGGTGAGCTCGAGGTCGAGGCCGAAGTCATGCGTTCCACGTAGGTAGGCCAGCGGTTCGGGATCCTGGGTCGGTGGCGTGAGCATGGCGGGTTCGAGCGCGTCGAGGGGGACGACCCAGGGCGATATCGACGTCAGGAACGACTTGCCGAGGAACGGTCCCAACGGTCGCGCCTCCCACGCCTGCAGGTCGCGGGCGGACCAGTCGTTGACGAGGACGACGCCGAAGACGTGGTCGCGTACGTCATCGACACTCACCTGGGTGCCCAGCTCTGTCGGCGTACCGATGACGAACCCCACCTCGGCCTCGATGTCCAGCCGGCTGGTGGGACCGAACTCGGGCGCGGCGGCGTCGGCGGGGCGGAACTGCCCGGACGGGCGCCGCACCGGAGTGCCCGAGACGGCGACCGTGCCGGCCCGGCCGTGGTAGCCGACCGGCAGATACTTCCAGTTGGGGTTGAGCGGCGGCTCACCCGGCCGGAGGATCTGGCCAAGACGGGTGGCGTGGTGTTCGGAGGCGTAGAAGTCGACGAAGTCGGCCACAGTGAACGGCATGTGCAGGCGTACCTGGTCGCGGGGAACCAGTTCGGGTTCGACGAGGGGGCGGTAGCTCTCGTCGATCAGGCGTTCGGTCAGCCAGTGCCGGACCGCGCCCCACGCGCGGCGACCGAGGGCCATGAACGGGTTGAGCGCCGGCTCCTGGAACACGCTCGCGAAGTCCGCTCCCTCGCTCGCCGCGAGCGGTGCGAGGTCGAGCACGTAGCGGCCGATGGCCACGCAGACCCGCGGGTCCTCCTCGCCGTGGGAGAAGACGCCGTAGGGGAGGTTCTCCACCGGGAACGGCGAACCGTGGGCGACCGGGACCCAGCTCGAGAGCGACACGGGTCAATCCTGCAGGAACCCGCGCTCCCGCAGGGTCGAATCACCGGGAGGCCGCGTACCCGGAACGCGGGCGGGAGCCGTCGTGGGAGGCAGCGACGCGGGCCGCCGCCCGCACCAGCGTGGCGAGGGCCCGAGAGCGGCTGCCCTCCGGCCATGCCAGGACGAGCCTGGTTGGCTCAGCGTCGATGACGGGCACGTGGACAAGGTCGTGGCGCAGATGGTCGCGTACGGACCCGTGTAGGACCCGCGATCACCTGGCCCAGCGCGATGAGCTGCATCAACCGGCCGTCGTCCCGGAGTTCTGGTAGACCGGCGTCGGTTTCGTCAGGCGCCACGGACCTGGACAAGGACCTCGACTTCGTACCGCCGCGTACGGCCGCACAGGGAGCGGCGATCGCGGTCAAGCTGGCAACACTCGGGAACGACGGCCCTCGGGTGGGCTCTTCAGCAACGACGGCGTCGGTGGCCTGGTTGACCGGCCGGTGATCATGAGCCGGACCATGAAGGAACCCGGCCCTGATCATGAACCAACCGGCGAGGTGGACCGAACCATGATCATGAACCGAACGATGAAGGAAAACTGGACCATGAAGGAAAATCGGGCCATGCGCACGCAAATCCTTCATGATCACGATCATGATCACGAGGGTCCGGCGGCACCGGAGGGCTGACGGGGCAGGCGGGGCAGGATGGCGAAGATCCCGGCCTATCAGGGCCTCGACGGGTGGTTCGGGCTGAGGATGCTGGTTGGATGTGCGCGTGACGAGCGCTGGCCAGACCTCCCGGCTCCGGGGGACAGCAGGGCACCGCGTCTACAGCGTCGTCGTCTTCATCATTCTTGCCTCCGTCGACAACGTGGCAGCCGTGCTCGTTCCACCCCTCTACAGCCCGATCGCTCGGGACTTCGGCGTGCGCGAGGGCGCGGTCGGGTTCGTGACGGCGATCTGCTTCCTGGTCGCCGCGATCGCCGCCGTGGCCTGGGCGTACGCCGGCGACCGGACGCAACGCAAACCGGTCCTCATGATCGGCACGCTCGTCTGGGCGGCAGGAACGGCCGGGACGGCCCTGTCCGGCAGCTTCCTCGGCTTCTTCGCCGCCCAGGTGGTCGCCGCGGTGGGCATCGGTGCGGTCGCGTCGGTCGGATTCTCGGTCGTCAGCGACCTGATCGCGCCCCGACGGCGAGGCTTGGTGATGAGCTTCTGGGGGCTCTCCCAGGGGGTCGGCACCCTCCTTGGGACCCTGCTCTCCGGCGTCCTCGGTGCATACGACTGGCGGCGACCCTTCTGGGTGCTGACCGTCGCCGGCGTCGTCGCCACGGTCGCGTACCTGTTCACCTACGACGTACGCCGGGGCCAGAGCGAGCCGGAGCTGGCAGCGATCTTCGCCGCCGGAAAGGAGTACCCCCACCGGATCGGTCTCGCGGAGGTACCCCGCATCCTGGTCCGGCGGACCAACCTCTGGTTGGTGATGCAGGGCTTCACGGCGCAGTTCGTGTTCGGGTCGCTGGTGTGGTTGCCGCGGCTGTTCCAGGCGAAGGCCGAGGCGGAGGGATACGCGGAGTCGACCGCGATCGTCATCGGCGCGCTGTTCGCGACCCTGTTCCAGTTCGGCGCGGTCCTGTCGATCGTCGGCGGTCTGATCGGTGATCGGCTGCAGCGGCGTACGTTGCGTGGGCGGGCTCTCGTCGCCACGGTCGGCATCCTTGGCGGCATCCCGTTCTATGTCGTGCTGTTCTTCCTTCCCCTGCGGGTCGATGTCGTGGCAGGGGGCGGCACCAGCGACATCGTCTCGGCGGTCCTGACGAGTGTGGTGAGTGAGCCGACCGTCGGGATCAGCTTCCTGGTGGCCTTCCTCGCGCTCGCCCTGACCTCGGCGAACGCCCCGAACTGGTACGCCCTCCTCGTCGACGTCAACCCGCCCGAGCACCGCGGGACGGTGTTCAGCACGGGCAACCTCGTCAACGGCGCCGGGCGCGCGCTCGGCAACGGGCTCGTCGGACTCGTGTTCCGGGCCCTGCAGGTGTCGTTCCCGCCGCCGCTGAACTACGCGCTGGGGCTCGCGGCGTTCCAGCTCTTCTTCCTACCTACCGGTCTGATGTACTGGCTCGCCTCCCGCAGTTCGCCTGGAGACATCGAGTCGGTACGCACGACCCTCCGGGCACGCGCGGACGCCGGTGCCGTGGCCGCTCAGCGGGCGGACATGGGCCAGCCAGCAGAGATGGGTCAGCCGGCGGACATGGGTCAGCCGGCGGACATGGGTCAGCCGGCGGACATGGGCCGGCCGGCGGACACTGCCCAGGGAGGCAGGCGCCCGACACCCTGAGATCCGGCGTTGCGTCCGTGAATGACCACGTTGAGCATGCCTGTGGTCCGACACGAGGTATCCACACATTGTCCGGGTCCCACAGGCATGCTCAACGTGGTCATTCGTGTCATCTCAAACCTGGATGCCCGCACGGGGAAATCGGCGGCCGGATTCGTCCTGCCGGCCGTCCGGAGTCCGGCGTACGGTCAAAGACACGCCAGTTCGGGGGTCTCTGGCCGCGCGGCCGCCGCCCGCCCGTGGAGGATGGTGAGGAGTACGACATGCCCTACTACCGCAGCGTCGGCGACGTTCCGCTCAAGCGCCACACGCAGTTCCGGCAGCCCGACGGCACCCTCTACCGCGAGGAGCTGATGGGGGAGGAGGGCTTCTCCTCCGACTCGTCGCTGCTCTACCACTCCGGCGTGCCCTCCGCGATCGTGGACGCCCAGGTGTGGGAGCCGGGTGACCTCGCGACCCAGCCGAACCATCCCCTGACCCCGCGGCATCTGAAGCTGCACGGGCTGTTCGAGAACCAGGAGTGGAAGGCGTACGACCCGGTGACCGGCCGTCGGTTGCTGCTCGGCAACGCCGATGTCCGGATCTCCTACGTCTGGGCCGGCGAGGAGTCTCCGCTGTACCGCAACGCCGTCGGGGACGAGTGTGTCTACGTCGAGGCGGGGACAGCCCGCGTCGAGACCGTGTTCGGCGTGCTCGACGCCCGGCAGGGCGACTACGTGATGATCCCTCGGGCGATGACACACCGGTGGATCCCGCAGGGCGACGCACCTCTTCAGGCGTACTGCATCGAGGCCAACTCCCACATCGGGCCGCCGGCGAAGTACCTCTCCCGCTACGGCCAGTTCCTCGAGCACGCGCCCTACTGCGAGCGGGACCTGCACGGCCCGGCCGAGCCGTACGTCCAGACGGGCACGGATGTCGAGGTCCTGGTCAAGCACCGCGGGCCCGGCGCGGCGGGCATCGTGGGCACCCGGATGGTCTACGCCACGCACCCGTTCGACGTGGTGGGCTGGGACGGGTGCCTGTATCCGT
The DNA here is from genome assembly GCF_040120725.1 of Actinopolymorpha sp. B9G3. NCBI lineage: Bacteria > Bacillati > Actinomycetota > Actinomycetes > Propionibacteriales > Actinopolymorphaceae > Actinopolymorpha > Actinopolymorpha sp. B9G3. The sequence continues at coordinate 502,324 of NZ_JBEEAB010000003.1, forward strand.
ACACGTTCAACGTCGAGGACTTCGAGCCGATCACCGGACGTGTGCACCAGCCGCCACCGGTTCACCAGGTGTGGGCGGGGACGAATTTCGTGGTGTGCACCTTCTGCCCCCGCAAGGTCGACTACCACCCGCTGGCGATCCCGGTGCCCTACTACCACTCGAACGTCGACAGCGACGAGGTGATGTTCTACGTCGGCGGCGACTACGGCGCCCGCAAGGGGTCGGGCATCGGGCTCGGCTCGATCTCGCTGCACCCGGGCGGATACGCGCACGGCCCGCAGCCGGCGTCGATCGACGCGTCGCTCGGTGTCCAGGAGGTCGACGAGTTGGCCGTCATGGTCGACACGTTCCGGCCCCTCGAGCTGGGCGAGGCGGGTCTCGCGAGCGACGACGGGGTGTACGCCTGGACCTGGGCCGGCCGCCGTACCGACACCTGATCACCGGTCAGCGGACGGGGGCCTCGTCGACCGGCGGGCGGATCGTCCGCATCGACAGCGTGCCGGCACCGGCCAGGAGCAGGTCGGCCACCGTGATCAGGACCCGCGACGCGAGCGCGACCACGATCGCGTCGGCTCGGTCGAGCACGGGCAGCAGGATCGCCACCAGCGCCACCTCCCGGACGCCCAGCCCGGCAGGTGTGATCACCCCGAGGTAGCCGATGCACCAGGCGAGAGCGAATCCGCCGATCGCGAGCGGCGCCAGGGCCGCCGGATCCGCACCGAGGGCCACACCCAGGATCCACACGTGCAGCCCGTAGATCAGCCACTGCGTCACGCCGGCGGCCGCCGCGCGCGCCGAGACCGCGAGCGTAAGGGGCGTCTCCAGTGCGGGCCGCTTGACCAGCCGCAGCAGCCGGTCGAGCAGGGGGTTGAGCACCTTCGGATGGAGCAGGACGACGACGAGCGGTGTCAGCGCGAACGCCCACCGGAACGCCGGTGGCGCCGTCCCACCCGCCAGCGGCAGCGTGCCGGTTGCCACGACCAGACCGCTGGCGAACGTGTACAGCATCAGTAGGACGAAAACCGTCACTGAGCGTCGTCGCGGCACCCCGTGGTCACGCCCGAGCTCCATCTGGGCGACCATCGGCCACACAGTCCCCGGGATGTACTTGCCGAGCTGACCGACATAGAGCACCCGCGCCGCCACCCGGTACGGCAGCGGTGAGCCGAGGCCGGCCAGCAGCAGGCGCCACAGCACCATGCTGGTGAACAGCGACGCGAGGACCACCAGGAGCGCGGCGCCCAGCACCGGAGGGTGTAGCTGGACCATCGCCTGGTTGATCCCGTCCCACTCGCGGGCGATCGCCACCACGCCGAGTGCCGCAGCCACGACGACGAACCCGACCCGCAGCGCGCGACTGGAAAGTACGCGGAGGACGGCTGTAGTTATCGATCGGTACGCCAACACGTTACGGAAGCGTACGGTACGCAGGGCAACGCGCTGTTACGCTCCATGTCCGTGCGGGTGTTGGTCTTCGGAACATATGACGTACGCAGCCATCCGCGGGTGGGAATTCTCGCCGATGGCCTGCGGCGTCGTGGCCTCGACGTGGCCGAGTGCAATGTGCCGCTCGGGCTCGACACCGCTGAGCGCGTCGAGATCCTCAAGCGGCCCGCGCTGCTGCCGGTCCTGCTGGTCAGGCTCGTGCGCTGCTGGTACGCCCTGGCTCGCCAGGCCCGCCGGCAGCCGCGCCCTGACGTGGTGCTGGTCGGGTATCTCGGTCATTTCGACGTCCTGCTGGCCAAGCTGTTGTTCAGGCGTACGCCCATTGTTCTTGATCATTTGATCTTCGCCGCTGACACGGCCCGCGACCGGGGTGAGACAGGTGGCCTCAAGCAGGCCCTGTTGCGGGTCGTCGACCGGATGGCGCTCCGATCGGCCGACGTGATCGTCGTCGACACCGAGGAACACCGCGAGCTCGTGCCGGACCGATATCGCGACCGGGCGGTCGTGGCCGCCGTGGGCGCCGCCGACGAGTGGTTCGAGGTGGCACGCCCGGCGGACGAGGTCAGCGGGGACCGGCTGCGGGTGGTCTTCTTCGGCGTCTACACGCCGTTGCACGGCACGCCGGTGATCGGCCACGCGCTGACCGAACTCGCCGGTGAGTCGATCGACGTCACCATGATCGGATCCGGGCAGGACGACGCGGAGACTCGCGCGGCCGCCCGTGCCAACGACCGGGTGACCTGGGTGGACTGGGTGCCCCCTGACGAGCTCCCGAAGGTCGTCGCCGACCACGACGTCTGCCTGGGCGTGTTCGGCACGACCATGAAGGCGTTGAACGTCGTACCCAACAAGGTCTTCCAGGGAGCCGCTGCCGGCTGCGCCGTCGTGACATCGGGCACCTCTCCCCAGCGGAGGACCCTCGGCACCGCCGCCCTTTTCGTACCACCTGGCGACTCGGCGGCACTGGCCTCGGCGCTACGCCGGCTCGCCTGGGACAGTAGGTATCTCACCCGGATGCGCACCGCCGCTGCCCGGCTGGCCGTGGAGCGTTTCGCACCCGACCAGATCGTCGGACCCCTACTTGACCACCTCCAGGATCATCTCCACACAGTGACGAAAGCGCGGGACTCATCGTGACCTTGCCTCCTCTCAGCCCGAACGCCTGGCTGCGCTGGGACCTCGTTTCCCGGCTCCTGCCCGAAGGTGCGTACGCCGCGCTGGAAGTGGGCTGCGGGCAGGGTGGCTTCGGCGCCAGGCTGGCCCAGCGGTACCGCTACGTGGGGCTCGAGCCTGACCCCGAGTCCTACCGCGTGGCGTGCGAACGGCTCGCGGCCGCCGGCGGCGACGGTGAGGTACGCAACGGCGACCTGTCAGCGCTGCGCCTGGAGGAGACCTTCGACGTGGTGTGTGCGTTCGAGGTGATCGAGCACATCGAGCACGACGACAAGGCACTGGCCGAGTGGGCGGGCCGGCTGCGCCCCGGCGGGTGGATGGTGCTGAGCACACCGGCCTTCCAGCACCGGTTCGGTCCGGCTGACGTCATGGCCGGACACTTCCGGCGGTACGACCCAGCGATCATGGCCAGGCTCCTGCGCGAGACCGGGTTGGAGAACGTCGAGATCCACCAGTTCGGCGGGCCACTCGGCTACGTGCTCGAGGCCGGCCGCAACCAGATCGGGAAGCGACGGGTCGCCGCGCAGGCGAGAGCGGACGCGTCGATGGCCGACAAGACCAGTGGCAGCGGCCGGCTGCTCCAGCCGAAGTCGGGGGTGCAGGCGGCCACCACGAAGTTCGGGACGCTGCCCTTCCGGTGGCTGCAGCGCCGGTTCCCCGGGCACGGGCCGGGTCTGGTGGCGCGGGCGCAACTTCCGGCCTAGGGCGTGACCCGTTCGCCAGGGTCGATGCTCAGCTGGAGGTGGGGGCGTGCACGATCTCGAGGCTCTCGGCGAAGTGGCAGGCGGACGGATGGCCCTGGCCCCGGTCGATGAGTGCGGGGACCTCACGGGCGCAGATGTCCTGAGCCTTCCAGCAGCGCGTACGGAACCGGCAGCCGGACGGCGGGTTGGCCGGCGACGGCACGTCTCCGGTCAGGACGATCCGTTCCTTGGCGCCACGCAGCCCCGGGTCACGTACCGGCACCGCTGACAACAATGCCTGCGTGTACGGATGGGCCGGCTGGTCATAGACCTCGGCGTGACTGCCCGACTCCACGATCCGGCCCAGGTACATCACGGCCACCCGGTCACTCAGGTGACGCACGACCGAAAGGTCGTGGGCGATGAAGAGGTACGACAGCGCGAAGTCGTCCTGCAGGTCCTCGAGCAGGTTCATCACCTGCGCCTGCACCGAGACGTCCAGGGCGGACACCGGTTCGTCACAGACGATGACCTTCGGCCGCAACGCCAGCGCGCGCGCCACGCCGATGCGCTGGCGCTGACCGCCGGAGAACTGGTGCGGGTATCGATTGGCATAGTCCGGGTTCAACCCGACGCGCTCGAGCAGCTCCCGCACCTGGCGCGGCCGGTCCTTGGACGGAACCACATCGGGATGGATCTCCCACGGCTCGGCCACGATGTTCCCGACGGTCATCCGCGGGTTCAGCGACGTGTAGGGGTCCTGGAAGACGATCTGTACCTGCCGGCGATAGCGCCGCAGTTGGCGATTGTTCATGGCGGCGACGTCCTGGCCCTCGAAGAGGATCTGGCCAGATGTCGGCCGCTCCAAGGCCATGACGAGCTTGGCAACCGTGGACTTCCCGCAGCCCGACTCGCCAACGAGGCCCACTGTCTCGCCGGGGTGGAGTTCCAGCGAGACACCATCGACCGCCTGGACCTGGCCGATCGTCCGATGGAACACGATGCCCTGGGTCAGCGGGAAGTGCTTGACCAGATCCTTGATCACCAGAACCGGCTCGGCACCCGGGGAGCCGTGGCGCGCCTCGGGGCCCTGTGGTTGATCAGGCACGGTGGAGCTCCTCGCTGTAGTGGCACGCGCTCGCCCGGCCCAGACCGAACTCCCGCAGCGTCGGGACATCCACCCGGCAGTCGCGGTCATCCTGTGCCGCGGCGTCGAACCTCGCATGGGGGCACCGCGGGTGGAACGCACAGCCAGGAGGTATCGCGGCGAGGTTCGGTGGCTGGCCGCTGATCGGATGCAACCGGACGCCCTTGGACTCCGCGTGGGGGACCGACGCCATCAAGCCGTTGGTGTACGGATGGGTGGGCGAGGTGAACACCTCGTCGATCGTCCCCGACTCGACGATCTTGCCGGCGTACATGACGACCACGCGGTCGGCGACCTCGTTGACCACACCGAGGTCGTGGGTGATCAGGATGAGGCCCATTCCCGTCTCGGACTGGAGGTCGCTCAGCAGCTCCATGATCTGGGCCTGCACCGTGACGTCCAGCGCGGTCGTCGGCTCGTCGGCGATCAGGATCTCCGGACCCAGCGCGAGCGCCATCGCGATCATGACGCGTTGCCGCATCCCGCCGGAGAACTGGTGGGGGTAGTCGTTGACCCGATCCCGGGCCGCCGGAATCCGGACGCGCTCCATGAGCTCGATGGCCCGGGCCTTGGCCTCCTTCCGGGACGTACCCACGTGCGCGGTGTACATCTCCGCGATCTGGTGGCCCACCGTGAAGACCGGATTCAGTGCCGACAGCGCGTCCTGGAAGATCATGGCCATGCCCGGGCCGCGGACCAGCCGTTGTTGCTCGGCGGTCATGGACAGCATGTCGTTGCCGTGGAACCTGATCGAGCCGCCCGTGACGAATCCGGGTGGCGTGTCCAGGATGCCCATGACCGCCTGGACGTTGACGCTCTTGCCGGAGCCGGACTCTCCCAGGATGGCGAGGGTCTCGCCTTGGCTGACCTCGTAGCTGATGCCGTTGACCGCTTGGACCACGCCGTACGGAGTTCGGAACTCGACGTGCAGGTCGTCGACTTCGAGGACCGGCGTGTTCGAGGGTCCGGCCGCGAAGTGGGAGGTGATCGTCGTCTCAGTCATCAGCGCAGCTTCGGGTCGAGGGCGTCACGGAGTGCGTCTCCCATCAAGATGAACGAAAGAACGGTCAATGACAGGAACAAGCTCGGGAAGAAGACCAGGAAGCCCGAGTCCCGTATTCGCTGTAGTCCGGAGTTGATCTGCAGACCCCAGGAGATCTCCGGAAGCTTCAGGCCGATACCGATGAACGACAGCGTCGCCTCCGCGGCGATGATCAGGCCGACGGTGATCGTCGCGTACACGAGTACGGGTGCCACGGCGTTCGGCAGGATGTGGCGCACCAGTATCCGCCACGTGGACGCTCCAAGGGCCCGCGCCGCCTGTACGTAGTCTGCGTCCTTGACCGAAACGATGGTCGCGCGTACCAGCCGCATCGGGTTCATCCAGGCGAAGAGCATGATCGCAAGTGATACCTGAACGATGCCGCGGTCACGAAGGGCCGACAGCAGCACGACCGTGGCTCCGAGAATCAGTGGCAGTCCGTAGAAGACGTCGGTGATCCGGGCCAGCAGTGCATCGAGCCACCCGCCGTAGTAACCCGCCAGCGACCCGATCACCACACCGATGAGGAGAATCCCGAGGGTGGTGAAGAATCCCACCGCCATCGAGACTCGTGCGCCGTAGACGACGTTGGCGAAATAGTCGCGCCCCTGGATGTCGTATCCGAACCATGCTTCGCTGCTGGGTGGCTTCGTCGACAACGAGAGGTCGGCCGCGCGCGGGTCGGCGTCGGTGAACAGCCCGGGCGCGATCGCCATGACCGCAAAGACCACGAACAGCCCGGCGCCCAGCAGAAACACCGGGTTGCGACGCAGCTGCCGCCACGCGTCTGACCACAGGGTCGCCTGGCGTAGCTCGCCGCCGGCCTGGGCCACCGTCGTGTCGGCCGCCTTCTGGTCCTGGACGGTTCCAGCCCCGGTGAAGGTAGGGGCCCCGCCGAGGTCCGGTGCCGTTTCTCGGGCGGGCGCTTGCTCAGTCATAGCGGATCCTCGGATCGATGACGGCGTACAGGATGTCGACGATCAGGTTGAAGAAGATGTAGAAGAACACGAAGATCGTGACGATGCCGACGACGACGAAGCCTTCCTGTCGTTGGACGGACTCGAAGACAGCACGGCCCAGGCCCGGAATGTTGAAGACCGTCTCCGTCACGATCGCGCCGGCCAGCAGGCTCCCCAGGTCGGCGCCGATGAACGTCACGACCGGGATCAGGCTGTTTCGCAGCGTGTGTTTGCCGACGACGACGGACGGTTTGAGTCCCTTGGCACGCGCGGTGCGGACGTAGTCCTGGCGGAGATTCTCCGCCAGGCTGGTGCGGGTCAACCGCGCGATGTACGCGAGCGAGGTGGAGGCGAGGACCACCCCGGGGAGGATGTAGCTGAGGAGGCCTTCGTTGAGTCCGGCGATCGGCAGCCAGCCCAGCCGCAGCCCGAAGATCGACTGCCCCAGGAATCCCAGCACGAAGACGGGGATGGACACGGCGATTGTCGTCGACACGAGGACCAGGTTGTCCATGTAGGACCCCCGGCGAATGCCGGCCAGGATGCCGGCGATGAGCCCGATGACGACCTCGACGACAAGGGCGACGATCGCCAGACGTACGGTGATCGGCAGTCGCTGGGTAATCGTGTCGAGTACCGGTCGGCCGGCGAAGTCCTGGCCGAGATCGCCCTGGAACAGCCCGATGACGTACTTGCCGTACTGCACCAGAAGTGGGTCGCCCAGGTTGTACTCGTCCTGAATGGCCGCGCGGGTGGCATCCGAGATCGGCCGGTCACCGCCGAGGGCGCGGATCGGGTCGCCCGGTAGTGCGTACACCATCCAGAAGATCAGCAGCGACGCGCCGATCAACACCGGGACGGTCATCAGGATCCGGCGCGCGATGTAGTGGCCCATGTCCCTTCCTCACCTGTCTCTACCGGCGAAGCGGTCGTTGGGGTGCACCGCGGACAGTGGGGCGTTCGACGCCCGGGCACGTACAGCCTGCCCGGGCGTCGAACACCACCGCGGTACACCCCAACGACCGTTGTCCACGGAGCTGGGCTACTGCTTGACCGTCACCTGCGCCAGCTCGATCCGGCCGAAGGCGTTGAAGACCACGTTGTCCACCTTCTCCGAATGCACGAGCTGGTTCTTGCCGTAGAAGAGCGGAGCCTGCGGCATGTCCTCGCACAGGATCTGTTCCGCTTCCTGGTAGGCCGCGATCGCCTCCTCCGGTGTTCCGGCGGAGTCGCCCTCGGCCACGAGCGCGTCGAACTCCTCGTTGGCGTAGTACGTGTCGTTGGACCCGGCCGGAGGCTGGGCCGCCTCGGTGAAGATCGGCGCAAGGAAGTTCTGGATGTGTGGGTAGTCCATGATCCAGCCGGCGCGGTAGGGGCCGGTGATCTTCTTGCTGTCCCGCAGCGGGAGGTACTCCGCGAAGTCGAGACTCTCGAGCTTGTAGTCGACGATGCCGAGGTTGTCCTTCAGCTGGTTGCCGACGGCTTCCATCCACTCCTCGTGCCCCGCACCGGAGTTGAACCACAACGAGACCGGCTTGCTCGTGTCGAAGCCCGACTCGGAAAGGAGTGCCTTGGCCTTCTCGGGGTTGAACTCCGTGGTCTCGGCACACGCGTTGTCGTTGTATCCCTCGACCACAGGGGACGCGAAGGAGTGTGCCGGAAGACGGGAGCCGAGGAAGATCGACTTCGTGATGGCGTCACGGTCGATCGCCATGGAGAACGCCTGCCGTACGCGCACGTCCGCGAATCGCTTGTCGTAGAGCGGGAACGCGAGCGGCGTCATGTCGCCACGCGGGCCTTCGACCCAGCGCTCACCGAACTCATCGGGGCCGCTGCTCAATGCGCTCTGTGGCAGCGTGTCGCTGATGTCGAGGTTGCCGGCTTGGACATCGGTGTAGCCGGTGTTCGCGTCGGCGTAGACGCGTAGCTCCACCCGGTCCGCCTGCGCCTTGTCCTGGCCGGCGTAGTCGTTGTACTTGTCGAGCGTGATGCCGACGCCTGGCTCGAACGGTTCGTTCGCCATCCACGGGCCGTTCCCGACCGGCTGCTTGCCGAATGCCTCGGGGTCGTCGAAGAAGACCTTGGGGAGCGGGAAGAACGCGGTGTATCCCAGCGTCGTCGGGAAGATCGAGAACGCCCCGGAGAGCTTGACCGTGAACGTCAGGTCGTCAACCACCTGCAGCCCGGACAGCTTCTCCGACTCCGGTTCCTTGACGACCTTCGTCACGTTGCCGTCGTCGTCGGTCTCGACCTCGCCCTGCGTGGCGTCGTAGCCGTCGATGTTGGCGAAGAAGTAGGAGTTGCCCGCGCCGTTGGGGCCGTAGGCGTTCCAGTTCCAGGCGTCGACGAACGACTGGGCGTCCACCGGCGTCCCGTCGTGGAACGTCCAGCCCTCATTCAGCGTGATGGTCCACGTCTGTTGGTCGTCGGACTCGATCGACTTGGCGACCCCGGTGAACTCGGGCTCGTTGGTCTTGGCGTCGTACTGGACGAGTCCGGTCCACAGCGAGTCGACGACCTGGCCGCCCTCGGTTTCGTTGGTGTTGCCGGGAATCAGCGGGTTCTCGGGCTCGCCGATGTAGCTACTGAACTCGCCCCCCGTGGATGCGGCGCCACCGCCACCCCCGCCACCCTCGTCGTCCGGACCACCACACGCGGATAAAGCAAGCGCGAGCGCCGCGACAGTCGCGACCGCTGCCTGACGTGCGGGGATGTGCATAGACCCCTCCTGCATGAATTCCCTCGGGCCACCCTGACCGTGGCTTTTGTAGGCGTTGCCCCGCGGTTTAACAACCTGTGAGGGCTGACCAGCCCATTCCGCAACCAAGTTGTGACGTCATGGCTGACGGAGGGCAACGTCGCGGGACAGCAGTGCACCAAGCGTGTCGAGGGCATTGCCATCGATGCTCTGCGGAACGGAGGGTCTGTGTGTTCTGTGCGGCCCGGACGACGGGCGGCTCAAGCAGCGACGGCGCGTGAGGGTGTGTGACGGCGGGACGGCGCGCCGTCAAAGCGGCCACCGGCGGTCAGGTCGACCTAGCGCGTGTCGTTGCGGGAACGGACGATCAGGTCGGCCAGCAACGCGAGAGACGTGATGATCATCCCGGTGAGGATGATCAGGACCGTGTTCGTCGCCAGGCGTACCGGATGGGCCACCACGTCATAGATCGCCTTGCCGGCGCCGATCGCGATCAGCCACAGCGCCGGCGGCATCAGCACCTTGAGCGGGTTGAAGTACATCACCATCCGCAGCACCTGGAGGATGTACCGGTAGGCGTCCTTCACGAAGTGGAACTTCGACCTGCCTGCCCGCTTGGCGTAGCCGATCGGCAGGTAGCGCATGCCGTGCTGGTTGTGCAGGAACGCGATCGTGATCGTCGTGACGCAGGAGAACCCGGGCGGCAGCAGCCGGAGGTAGGGCAACGCGACCTCCCGGCGGAACGCCCGGAGCCCGGAGTTGAGGTCGGGGATCCGCGTGTTCGTGAGGTACTCCGCGATCTTGCGGATCAGCCACTTCGCCGGCACGCGCAGGAGTCGGTGCGAGCCCTGTTCACTGGTGCGGGCGCCCACCACCTGGTCGAGCCCGGGATCGGCGTTGAGCAGCTCGATGAACTCCGGGATCCTGTCGTTCGGATAGCTCATGTCGGCGTCGGTCCACACGACGAAGCGCCCGCGCGCCTGCTGCGTACCGATCCGGCGTGCCGTGCCCGAGCCGCCGTTGCGGTCGAACGCCAACACCCGCAGGTGGGGGAAGCGCGGTGCTGCTTCCTCGAGTACCTCGCGGGTCCGGTCGGTGGAGGCGTCGTCGATGGCGAGCAGCTCGTAGCTGTAGGGCGTGTCGTCCAGCGTCTTGGTGATCCGTTCGACCTCCGCGATCACATGGTCCTGCTCGTTGTAGCAGGGCAGGACGACGGTCACGTCGAGAACGTCGGCCGCGGCGTCGGGCCGGACAGCAACCGGGGCTTGCGTGGCGGTCGCGCCCGCGGTGCCTGGCGCCGTCGCGGCCCATGGGGAGGTGCTGGTCGATGTCCTGTGCGCGGTCGCGCTCATGCCCTGGAACTCCCGGATCACTGGCCGGGTGGCTACGACAACCGTGACGCGATGTTGCCGAGAGCCGCCTTCCGGCTACGGTCAGATATCTGCCGGACGTTACTCCTTCCAGGCGAACAGCGTCTTACGAACAGTCGACGTGTCCGAGTCTTGCCTACGCTCCGTGTTGGTGGCGGGTGTCGAGAGTCTGGCCACGGACGTCGCTCGGAGACGTTCGTCCCGCGCCGGCCTTAGGCTTCCGCCGATGCGCCCCTTCCGCCGATGCCCCTTCCGCTGATGGCCCTTCCGCCGGTGAGAGTGCCAGGAGGGACCAACGGAGCGCGTGGGACGGCACTGCTGGGTGGTGCGCTCGTCCTCGTGACTGCCGCGTTCGAGCTGGCTCACCTGCCGCTGCCCTATCCGTCGGACCAGATCAACTACTTCGACGCGGCGGGTGACTTCCCGCATCCGGCGGCGGGAACGCCGGTGCACCAGTTCACCCGTTTCGGCCTCACGTTGCCGCTCCGCGGCGCGATCGAGCTGCTCGGCTACTCCGAGGCGGCGTACCACGTCGTGCCCATGCTGGCTGGGCTCCTCCTCGTGGTGTCCGTCTACCTGCTCGGAACGATGCTCTTCGCCAGGTCGGTCGGAGTAGCGGCGGCCGCGCTCACCGTGGCCAACAACCTGGTCTTCTTCGACCTGCTCGCGCCGTTGCCGGACGTCCTGGCGACGGCGCTGTTCTGTGCGGCGCTGGTGCTGGCTGTGGCAGTCCACCAGGAACGCCGGCTGGTCGCGGTCTCCGCCCGGCGCCGGGTCATCGCGGTCCTGGTCATCGGAGCGCTTCTCGGCTGGAGCTACCTCACCCGGGAGTACGTCGTCTTCGCCTGGCCCCTCATCCCGCTCCTCGTCGTACCCCGGGTGGGCTGGCGACGGGCGAGCCTGGCTGTCGTCCCGCTGGTGGTTACCGCGGCGACGGAGCTCGGCCTGTGCCAGCTGACGTACGGCGATCCGCTGGCGCGGTTGCGCGCGGTGACTGGGCACGGCAGCGGCCCGGTACCACCGGAGGCGGCGGCGACGTACCAGGAAATGCCGCGCTGGTGGTACCTCATCCGGCTCCCCGCCGGCCTCGCCGACGTACCGGAAGGGCTGTGGCTCCTGGCGGCGCTGGCCGGTGTGGTAGCCGGCGGGATCCTCGCCCGCCGGCGGGTCGGCGTCCTGCTCGGCTGGCTGGCCCTGATCTCCGTGCCACTGGTACTGCTCGGCGGCGTGGTTGATCCGTCGGCTCCGAAGCTGCGGCTGTTCCTGATGCGGTACTGGTTCCCGGCGTTTCCGGCGTACATCCTGGGTGGTCTTGGCGCCGCCTGGCTGCTCACCGGCTGGGTGCTGACCAGGCCGTGGGCGAGCGTGCGCCAGGCGGACCTGCGGCGGGGCATCGCGGCGGCGGTGGTGCTGTGCCTCGCCACTGGTGCCTTGGCCACGGCTGCACCGGGATGGACGGTGGACCGGGGATACCGGGTGACGGGATCCGATCCGCTGGGTGACCTCCGGGACTGGCTCACCGCCCACCGCTCGGACGTAGGCGTCCTCTGGACCGACGGGCGTACCGTCCGGGTGCTGCCGATCTACCGGACCACGCGGTTCGGCCGGACGATCTGGTCCGGCGAGCTGCGGACCCTCGCACCGGCGGGTGAGCAGCCCGGTCCGGGCGAGTACGTCGTCCTCTACGGCACGGAAGGCGAGATTCCCTGCGCGCACTGCGGGGACGCAGCGCGGTTGGCGCTGGGGGACCCACTCCGCATTCCGCCGGGCTGGCGACAGGTCTATGCGACCAGGGACAACGCCGTGCGGGTCTACCGCGTCGACGCCGCACAAAGCCCGCCCGGGTAGGCCGTGTATAGGCCGGTATGGGCCTGCCTCGTCCGCTCGGGAGGGCGGGCCGTCGTTCGGGATCTCCGGTGAGGGCGGCCCGTTCGGCGGTCTCCTCTGAGGGCTGGCCATCCGGGGGATCTCGGGGTGATGCCCGAGGGCTGGACGGATTCCACGAGCAACCATGGGTGCATGTCGAACCGTACGAAATATGTGCTGGGCGGTGCGGGTGTCGCACTCCTCGCCCTGTGGCTGCTGCCGAACTGGCTCGCCCTGCTGATCATCTTCGCCGTCGTCGCCGCGCCCGTCGTGGGCTACTTCATGCTGGACGAGTCGCAGCGTCGCCGGATCACGCGGCTCCGGGGCCGGGGGCAGCTTCCTCGCTGACCGCCACCGTTAAGCCGTGGCGGGGGCGCGGCCCGGGGCCAAGGCCCTGGCCACGGCATCGGCAAGGACGTCGACGTCGCGCCCGACCTGCAGGGTGCTGGCGGTGATGCGTATGCCCTCGCCACTCGAGATCCGGTACATCCGGCCCGGAGCCACCACCCACCCCGCCTCCATCAGCCGCGCACACACGGCGGTCTCGTCCTCGACGGGTACCCACACGTTGAGGCCCGAGCGCCCGTGGGCGCGTACTCCCCGGCGGCCAAGGGCGCTCACCAGCGCCGTCCGCCGTTCGTCGTACCGCTCTCCCGCCCGCGTAACCAGTGCCTCGACCGCCGGGTCACGCCACAGCTCCACCACGAGGGCCTGGAGGACCGTCGAGACCCAGCGGGCGGCGAGCCACTGCCGTCCCTCGACCCGGCCGACGGTCTCGTCGTCGCCGGCAAGGATGGCGCAGCGTAGATCCGGGCCGAGGGGTTTGGACACCGAACGCGCCATCGCCCAGTGGCGCGTTGTGCCGGCCAAGGCGTGCAGGGGCTCGGTCGCGAGCTCGGCGGCGTGGTCGTCCTCGACGACGAGCGTGTCGGGGTGGGCGGTGAGGATCGCGCGCAACCGGGTGGCTCGGGCCGCGCTGACGCTTGCTCCCCACGGGTTCTGGGCCCGGCTGGTGACGACGATCGCGCGTGCACCGTGGCGGATCGCGGCCTCGACGCTGACAGGATCCGGGCCGTCGTCGTCGACGGGCACGGGGATGACCGGATGGTCCATTGCGGCGAGCAGGTCCAGCAGGTTCGACCAGCCGGGATCCTCGACGGCCACGCTGTCTCCGGTACGCAGATGGGCACCGAGGACTCGTTCGACGGCATCGAGGCAGCCGCTGGTGACCGTGACGGACTCGGCCGGCACGCCGTCGGCGGACAGCCGCTCTCTTGCCAGTACGGCCAACTCGGGGACCGGTCCCGCCATCCCGTAGAGCACAGGGTCGGGAGCGAGCCGCCGCAGTCTCGGGCCGAGTGCGGGCAGCAGGGCCGGATCGGGGTTGCCGCTGGCGAGGTCGCGGGCGCCTGGCGGGGTGGGTAGGCGGCCGCCGCTGCGCGGTGAGATCGGCGGCTTCGTGCGTACGCGTGTGCCCCGGCGTCCGTCGGTCTCGACGATTCCCCGTTGCCGCAGGGTGCGATAGGCCGACGCGATCGTGCCCGGACTCAGGGCGAGTTGGGTCGCAAGCGCGCGGACGGGCGGGAGTGCGGTGCCCGGCTCCAGAGCGCCCGAGCGCACACCGGACTCGACGCTGGTCGCAATCTCGCTCGACGTCGTACCGGCGATGGAATATTGTAGAGACACAACAACTATTTTGTACTATAACGAACTTGCCGCGCAAGGTCCCGGGTTGACTAGGGTCGCGACCGGACCCGCTCTCGAGGGGTGGGGGCTCGGGGCTGTGACCTTCGGCGTGGCGATGCCGGTGAAGGAGTGCCCTCCGTGTCCGAGACCGCGAGCCCCGCAACCCCGACCGCAGCCAGCCCGACCGCGGCCAGCCCGACCGCGGCCGGCCCGACCGCGGCCGGCCCGACCAGAACGAACGCCTCAGCAACGAGCCCGTCGACCGCCCACCACAGGAGTGCCGGGGACCAGGGGAGTGCAGGGGATCAGGGAAGTGCCGCGGACCAGGGCATCGAGGCGTGGTTCGCCGCGCCGGTGTTGACCGGAGCGCTCGTACGCCTCGAACCCATGTCTCTCGACCACGTGGACGGATTCCTGGCGGCCGCCGACGACGAGGTCCTGCGCCACCTGTCGGTTCCGCCGCTGCGTACCCGCGACGATGTCGTGCAGTGGGTCGGGCGGGTCTTCGCCGCCCGGGACGACCGGGTCCTCGTGCCGTGGACGCAGATCGATGCGCGAACCGGTGAGGTCGCCGGAACGACCTCGTACTACGAAGTCTCACCGGTCACCCGGTCGATCGCGATCGGGTACACCTGGCTCGGCCAGCGGTGGTGGCGTACCGGCGTCAACACCGAAGCGAAGCTGCTGCTCCTGCAGCGCGCGTTCGACGAGCTTGGTGCGGTGCGGGTCGTGTGGCACACCGACATCCGCAATGACCGTTCGCAGGCGGCGATCGCCCGGCTCGGTGCGGAGCGCGAGGGGGTGTTGCGCAAGCACAAGCCGCGCCGCGACGGATCGTGGCGCGACACCGTGCAGTACGCGATGACCGACGACGACTGGCCCGGCGTTCGGGACCGGCTGCGGGCGCGGTTGGCCGCGGCCTGACGGCCAAGCTTTCGAATGGCGCGGCGGCGACGCGCCCGACCGTATTCACGGGGCAAAGGCGGCGGACGGACGGCGATCGGTCTCTGCGGTGGCGAGGCGATCAGCGAGGAGGACTCTGTGCTCGTTCATCCCTGGGACGCGGCGACTGACGAGGAGTGGCGGACATGGCTGGCAGAACACAACTTCGGTCAACTCATCGCGCCCGGCAGTCGCGGCGGCGACGAGGGCGACGGACGTGATCTGCCGATTGTCGTCGCCACCCACTTCGTCTTCGACGGAGCGTCGACCGTCTGGCTGCACCTCGCCAGACCCAACCCGATCTGGCCTCTGCTCGAGGAGCATCCCCGTGCACTGTTGTGCGTGATCGACGACTATGTGTACGCACCGTCGGCCTGGCAGGCGCTGCCGGGTACCCCGCCCGAGTTGGGCATCCCGACGTCGTACTACACCACTGTCCAGATGGAGTGCGACGTCCGCATCGTCGACGACCCGGCGGAGAAGGCAGTGCTGCTCAATCGGCAGTTGGGCCGGTTGGAGCCCGGATCGGGTCGGGTCCCGGTCTCGTCGGTCGACGACCCCGATCGCCGGCAGCTGCCGGGTATCCGCGGGATCGAGCTGACCGTGACGGGCGTACGCGCGAAGGTCAAGTACGCAGGCTCCAAAGAGCCCGACCATCGCCGGGAGATCGCCGACCGGCTGGCTGAGCGTGGCGGCCGATCCGACGCCGCCGCCCGCGCCCATCTCCTCCGCCGCCTCGACCAGCAGAGCTCCTGATACCGCAGCGGCACTTGTGACGCTACCCCGCTGCCGCGGGGATTCTTGTGGCGGGTCGCTGCGGCGGGGTCGTAGGGGTGCGGTCGCCGGGGTGCGGGTGCGTAGGTCAGCGATATGACTTGGCCTGGAGTTCGAAGAGTTCGGCGTAGAGGCCGCCCTCCCGGGTCACCAGGTCGGCATGGCTACCGGTCTCGACGACCCGGCCACGGTCGAGGACGACGATCAGGTCGGCCATGCGTACCGTCGAGAACCGGTGCGACACCAGCACCGTCACCCCGCCAGTCGAACGACGGACCGCGCCCGCCGCGGCGGTCCAGCGTTCGAAGAGCCGGTGCTCGGTCTCGGCGTCGAGGGCCGCGGTGGGTTCGTCCAGCAGAAGGAGAAGCGGCGACGTCCGCATCATCGCCCGCCCGATCGCGAGCTTCTGCCACTGGCCGCCGGACAGGTCGATCCCGTCGGGCCACGTCGGTCCGAGCTGGGTCCGCAGACCCGCGGGCAGGGAGTCGAGCAGGTCATCGGCGCCAGCCCGCTCCAGTGCCCCGGTCACCGCTCGATCGTCGACACCCGCTCGATCGTCGACACCCGCTCGATCGTCGACACCCGCTCCAACGTCGACACCCGCTCCGAGAGCGGAGAGATCACCGATCCCGACCGCCTCGCCCACGCTGAACTCCCACCGCGCATGGTCCTGGAACGCGGCCGACACCCGCTCCCGCCAGCGGTCGGGATCCAATGTCGCAAGGTCGGTGCCGTCGACGGTGATACGCCCGCCGGTCGGCACGTACAACCCGGCCAGCAGCTTCACCAGCGTGGTCTTCCCCGCACCGTTGTCGCCGACGATCGCGACCGTCGATCCGGCGGGAAGTCGGAGGCTGACCTCCTGCAGGACGTCGCGACTTCCGAGCGGATAGCGGTACGACACGGAGTCGAGCACGATCCCCGTGTGCAGCCGCTCGGGTACGCCGGCGCTCACGTCCACCCGTCGCCGTGCCCGCGTCGCCACATCCTCGAGGTAGACGAACCGGCTCGCGGCCGTGAGGGTACGCAGGACCCACAGCACGATCTCGCCGGACCCGTCCACGATGCCGAGCACCTGCCCGGCGAGCACCGCTGTCAGAAGGACGTCACCCACACTCGCCCGTCCGCGTACCGCCTCGTTGACGACGAAGACGATCGCGCCGAAATACCCCACCAGGAAGACGAGTCGCGCGACGAACCCGATGCTCGAGCCGTGCAGCTGGAGCCGTACGTTCGTCCGCCGGATCTCGCGGTGCGCGGCGTGGAAGCGCCGCAGGATCTCGGGGGCCAACCGGAAGAGCCGAATCTCCTTCGCCGCTCCGGCCGTCGTGGCGAGATCCCACAGGTCTCCCGCTCGCCGGCTGGGTGCCGCGGAGAGTTCGATGCCGAGGTTGAACAATCCGTTCGTACGCCGGCTCAACACCAGCATCGGCACCCCGAACAGTGGCAGCGCCAGCAGCAGTGGATGCACGCTCAGCAGCAGGGCCACCGACGCGGCGGCCTGGATCATGACGTTCGTCAGCTGCACGAGGGACGGGATCGCGTCACCGAACTCCCACTCCTCGTTCGACAGTAGTTCCAGCTGGGTGAGGTGCTCCGGCGTCTCGTGGATCTCGAGTGTCGGCACATGCCCGACCGTTTCGGCGAGCCGGCGCTCGATCAGATGCGAGGCGCGCTCGTTCAGGGCCATCCGGACGCGGGTACCGGCGTAGTCGAGAGCGCTCCCGGCCGCGATCGACACTCCGATGGTGACGGCTGCCAGCGCGGTCCGGGTGGAGTCGCCGTCGGCGAGGCCGTCGAGGAGCAGCTTCAACCACCACGCGAAGCCCGCGGTGACGAGCGCCTGCACCGTGAAGATCCCGAACGCGAGCACCGAACGGCGTCTGTCCGCGCGCCACGCGAAGCCGAGCATCACCCGGGCGGCGCGGAGCCGGCTCGCGGGAGCGTGCGTGCCGGTCGAGCCGGTCGGGCCGGTCACGTCTGTGGGTGCCGCGTCAGGCATCACCCACCCCCGCCTCTACCGCGGTGTCTCGATCCTCGGCGTGATACCGCATCGCCTGCGTACGGAAGAGGCCGGAATACCGCCCACCCGCCGCCACCAGTTCGTCGTGCGTCCCGTCCTCGGTGATCCGTCCGCCGTCGAGGACGACGATCCGGTCGGCCCTGCGTACCGTCGAGAACCGGTGGCTGATCACGATCGACGTGAGCCCGTGGGTGAGGTCGAGGAACCGGTCGTACAGGTCCGCCTCCGCGCGGACGTCGAGATGCGCCGTGGGTTCGTCCAGGACGAGCACGCGGGCGCCGGCGCTCACCGCGGCCATCGCGCGTGCCAGCGCGATCCGCTGCCACTGGCCGCCGGACAGGTCGACGCCGCCGTCGTGGCGCCGGGACAGCACGGTGTCGAGCCCCGTCGGGAGACGTTCGATGATCGTGTCGGCGCCGGCCCTGCCCGCAGCGGCGAGGACGCGCGCGTCGACGTCGGGCGCGTGCAGCCCCTCGACGGCGCCGAAGCCGACGTTGTCCCGCGCCGGCAGTTGATAGTGGACGAAGTCCTGGAAGATCGCCGCGACGCTCCGCCGCCAGCTGGTGGAATCGAGGTCGGCCAGGTCGATGCCGTCGACGGTGATCCGGCCGTCCTGCGGATGGAGCAGGCCGGTGAGGAGTTTGATCAGCGTGGTCTTGCCGGCGCCGTTGAGGCCGACGACCGCGAGGGAGCGCCCGGCTTCGATGGTGAGGTCGAGGCCGTCGTACACCGGCCGGTCGCGGCTCGGATAACCGAACCGGACGCCCTCGAACGAGATCGCCCGCGCTGGAAGGCCGGTCGCCGAGCGCGCCGTGGGGTCGGGCGCCGACGTGATGGCGGCGGCGGCACGTTCGTGGGCGAGGACGTCGGGCACCGGGATCGCGCCGTTCTCGATCCAGATGTCGCCGTCCTGAGAGGCGAGCATCGCCATCGCGAAGAGTCCCTGGACGAGGACCGTCAGCGTGGCCAGCTCGAGGTCGCCGCGAAGCGCCGCACGCGCGGCCAGGACCATCACCACGACGTTGGCAGCGAGGATCACGACCGTGAGCAACGTCGTGGTGCGGTAGCCGACCCGGCGGGTACGCCACAGCTCGGCCATCACCTGCTGCCACTCCGTACTGAACTTGTCGACGATCCAACCGGTCAACCCGAAGATGCGGAGCTCCTTCGCCCAGTCGGGCAGGTAGGTGAGCCGGTTGAGATACACCGCCCGGCGCAGCGGGTCGGTCCAGAACGGGTTCGCTCGGTAGAAGTCGGCCTGCAGGTGGCGGCTGACGACGAGCCAGAGGATGAGCAGGCATCCCGCCGCCACCGGCCAGATGGTGGCGACCAGGATGGTTGCGGCAAGCCCGCGCGACAGGCTGGTCCAGCGGTACGAAAGGCCGCTGATCAGTTCACCGGGTCCATAGCGGGCGACACTCGCGGCACGGTTGGTGGCCGCGGCGAGCTCGGGATCCTCGAAGAGCTCGAGTCCCGGCACTGCCATCGTGGTCGTCATCACGCGAGCCAGGAGGTACTCGTCCATCCGCTTCTGGAGATCGGTCGTCGCGAGCAGCCGCAGCAGATTGACGGCCTCCTGCACCACCAGGACGGTGCCTATCAGCACAAGTGTCGTGACGACACGGCGTCCTTCCGCCGAGTCGAATCCGCCCGTCACCACGTCGGGCAGCTGGCCGACCAGGCGGCCGACGAGGAGCGCGAACCCGGCCGCCGGTGCCCCGGAGAGCAGGGCGAGGAGTGCCAGGATTGTCGTACGACCAGGGAACGCGCGGACGAGCACTCCCAGCGCGGCACGGCGGGCGGAGGATCGGCGACGTTCGGACGAGTCCTGCTGGCGCTCAGACGACACGATCACCGAGCATGGCACCGCACCATGGGCGGGGTCACCCCGGTTTTTGGTCGGCGCCAGCCCAGGTGCTGCACCCCTTGGCGGTCGGTTTGGTGCCATAAGTCCGGCCTGGGTCGGGAACGGGTGACACCATACGGACCGGTCGACCGTTCTCATGACGGACAATGGAACGACCGGGTGGTGCACGCCTCAGAGCGGTTGAGAGGGACGACATGTCGAATCGCACGTGGTGGATCGTCGGTGGCGTGGGTGTCAGCCTGCTCGCCTGGATTCTGCTTCCCTGGTGGGCGACCCTGCTGATCGTGCTTGCTGTGGTCGGCGCGCCGATCGCCGGTTACCTGATGCTCGACGACTCGCAGCGCCGGCGGCTTCGCCGGATCCGGGACCGGCGGCAGCTCGGACGGTGAGGGCGCCGGGCCGGGGGTTTCTCGACAGGTATCCCGCCGACCTCGCCGAGTGGCAGGACGACGAACGGCTGGTGAGTCGCGGCTTCGTCCACGGCTGGCGTTCCCAGGTGGCGCCGGGCAACGGCGAAGCCTTCTTCGATGCGCTTGTCCGGTCACTGGTGAGCCCCAGCTTCGTCGTGGCCGATATCGGCTGTGGACATGGGGGGTACGCCCAGACGTTGGCCCCGCTGTGCCGGCACGTGATCGGGGTCGACGGCGATCCCGGCGTCATCGACCTGGCCCGGCAACTTGCCACCGAACGCGGCGTGGCCAACATCGACTTTCGCGTCCTCCGCCTCGATGAGGGTGCCGGTGAGAACGGTGCCGGTGAGAACGGTGCCGGTGAGAACGGTGCCGGCAGCGGGTTGAGCGACGGTGGCGCGGGCGTCGGCGTGCCGGACGCGAGCGTGGACGTGTTCGTCTGCCGGCGCGGGCCGATCTTCGCGAAGTGGCTCGACCCCTCGCTCCGGGCGGCGCGTCCCGGTGCGGTCGCCGTCGGCATGCACCCGACCGGTCCTGCGGGCGCCGTCCCGCCATGGAACGCCGACCTGCCCGAGCCGCAGCGAATCGAGCGCGTCTTCGGCTACGACGAGGTACGCGGATGGGTGACCTCCGGCATCGACCAGGCAGCGGGGCGGATCCACCTCGACGGGTGCTGGTGGTTCGACGTGGCGGAGACCTTCGATGAACCCGCGGAGCTCTACGCCAAGCTCGCTGGGCGTCGCGGGGGCGTTCCGTCATGGCCGGCTGTCAAGGAAGACCTGACACGACTCTTCACGGCGTACGGCGGGACCCTCGAACTCCGGCACTGCCGCCTCGTGTGGCAGGCGTCCTTCCGCTGACCCGAACCAGTGGGGTGGACTCCGTGACGCGCACGTCGTTGGATGAGGGCCGCCGTGCAACGAAGAAGGCTTGGATGAAGGCGCCCCTGTCGCGAGGAGCGATTGGATGAGGGCGCCCCTGTCGCCACAGAGGCGCGGACCCGTTCGACGCCGAAAGAGGTGAGCCACATGTCTGGCCCGGAACCGACCGCGTTCGTCGTCAACGAGACCCCCACCGTCGTCGACGCCGACCGGGAGACGCCGCTGGTCTACGTACTCCGGCACGATCTCGCTCTCTACGGCGTACGCCCCGGCTGCGCGGTCGGAGAGTGCGGCGCCTGCGTCGTGCTCGTCGACGGCCGGCCGGAGCGTTCCTGCCAGCTCTCTCTCGCCGCCGCCGAGGGGACGAGGATCACCACACCGGAGGGGCTCGGCACACCCGAGGAGCCGCACGAGATCCAGCAGGCGTTCCTCGACGAACAGGCGGCCCAGTGCGGCTACTGCCTCAACGGCATCATCATGTCGACGGCCGGCCTGCTGGCCCGCGAGCCCAGTCCCGACGAGGCCGCCATCCAGGAAGCCCTCGAAGGTCACCTGTGCCGGTGCGGTACGCATCACCGGATCCTCCGGGCTGTCCGCAAGCTCGCCGGTCAGACGCTCCCGCCCTGCGCTGCCGTCGTACGACCGGATTCCACCCTGCTCACCGATCCACGCGGACTCGCGGCCGCCGGGCCCGCCGACGTGGACCTTCCGGGCGCGCTACGTGGCGCCCCGAACGTCGAGGACTGGCTCAGACCACTCCCCGACGGCCGGATCGAGGCCCGCAGCGGCCGGTCGGAACTCGGCCAAGGAGTACGTACTGCTCTCGCCCAGGTCGTCGCCGCCGAGCTCGACGTACCGGTGGACCGGATCGTCGTCCGCCAGGCCGCGACCGACGCGACCCCGGACGAGGGCTACACGGCCGGCAGCGCCTCACTCGAGCAGGGCGGTACGGCGCTGGCGATGGCGGCCGCGGCGTTCCGCCGGCTTCGGGCCGAAGGCTGCCCGCCGCTAGGGCCCATCCGCCCGGACGACCGCCCGCGCTGGACCAGCCCATCCGCGGAGGGTGCAAGTGCGGGCGGTGCTCCTGCGGTCGGTGTTCCAGCGACAGGGGCGACCGCGCCAGGGGGAGCGGTGGGCCAGCCGGTCCACCGCATCGACCTGACCGCGAAGCTCACCGGCGCGCCGGCCTACGTCCACGATCTGGCACTGCCTGGACTCCTGCACGCCCGCGCGCTCCTCCCGCCGACCTACGACGCGGCGTTGACCAGCGTGGATGTAGACGCCGCACAGACGATGCCCGGCGTGCGGGCCGTGGTCCACGACGGCCGCCTCGTCGTCGTGGTGGCCGACCGCGAGGAGCAGGCCGTCGCCGGCGTACGACGTCTCGCCCGGTCCGCACGCTGGGAACCCGCGCCGCTGGTCGACGGCAGCGACGCCTCCGATGACACACGGCGAGCGCAGCCCGTACGCCAGTCCGTTGTCGAGGAGCCCGGCGTGACCGAGGCACTCGCCGCCGGGCGGCAGGTCCACGCGTCGTACGCCAAACCGCACGAGGCGCACGCCTCCATCGCGCCGTCCGCTGCCGTCGCCCTCGCCGCTGTTGGGCCGGGCGCCGGGGTTGAGCCGGATGCCGAGGTTGAGCCGGGCGCCGGTGCCGAACCGGGCCCCGTGCCAGAACCGGCCGCGCTCACGGTCTGGACGCACAGCCAGGGCGTCTATCCGCTGCGGCGGGAGCTGGCGGCGCTGCTCGGCGTCGACGCCGACACCCTCACCGTCCGCCACGTTGACGGTCCTGGCTGCTACGGGCACAACGGCGCCGACGACGCGGCCGGCTTCGCGGCGCTGGCAGCCCGGGCGGTGCCCGGCAGGCCGGTGCGGTTCCAGTTCTCGGTGCGGGACGAGTTCACCTGGGAGCCGTACGGACCGGCGATGCAGGCCGACCTCGACGCCAGCCTCGACACCTCCGGAAGGATCACCGGCTGGCGGCACCACATCCGTACCGGTGCACACACCTCCCGACCGCACGGCACAGGCGACCGCCTGATGGTGGCGTGGCTGCGCGCGGGCGGTCCGGCGCGGCCGTGGGCGGGCGGCGGGGAAGGGGGAGTACGCAGCGCCCTTCCGGCGTACGACATCCCCGCCCGCGAGATCGTCGGCGACTACGTGAAGGGACCGTTGCGGACATCGGCGCTGCGCAGCCTCGGCGCCTACTTCAACACGTTCGCGATCGAGTCGTTCATGGACGAGCTCGCCGAGGCCGCCGGCAAGGATCCGGTGGAGTTCCGGCTCGCGCACCTCTCGGATCCGCGGGCGCGCGCGGTACTGGAGACTGCCGCCGAACGCGCCGGCTGGCAGACGCGGATCGGCCCGAGTGGGCGCGGTCAGGGCGTGGCGGTGGCGAGGTACAAGGGGTCGAAGGCCTACGCCGCGCTCGTCGTCGACGCGGGCGTGAACACGACGACGGCAGCGGTGACCGTACGCCGCGTCGTGGCCGCCTGCGACGCTGGCGTCATCGTCAACCCCGACGGCCTCGCGAACCAGATCGAGGGCGGCATCCTGCAGGGCCTGAGCCGGGCGCTCCACGAGGAGGTGCGCCACGGCACCGACGGGATCGAGAGCGTCGACTGGACGAGCTATCCGATACTTCCGTTCTCCGGCGTACCCACCCTCGATCTCGTCCTGCTCGACCGCCCCGGCCTGCCGCCGCTCGGCGCGGGGGAGGCGTCCACGCCAGTGGCACCGGCCGCCCTCGCCAACGCGGTCGACGACGCTGTCGGCATCCGGATGCGTACCCTCCCGATCACACCGGACCGACTCCGCGCCCGGCTGGAGGAACTGACCGACGACGAGCTTGCCCGCGTCCTCGCCTGATCGACCTACGACAGTCAGCTCGGCTGCGGATAGCCCTCGTGGACGACCGGAGTGCCGACGAGTTCGACGCCGGCCTCTCGCATCTCGCGCACCGCGGCCTCCGTCGTGTCCGCGCGAACGCCCGCCGTCATGTCGAGGAGTACGCGGGTACGAAAGCCCTCCCGCGCCGCGTCCACGGCAGTGGCCCGTACGCAGTGATCGGTGGCGATCCCGACGAGATCCACCTGGTCGACGTCGTGGGACCGGAGCCACTCGGCCAGTCCCTTCCCCTCGATCGACCTCCCCTCGAAGGCGGAGTATCCGTGGGAGTACTCGCCACAGTTGAAGACCGCGTCGAACGGCTGCGGGTCGATGTTCGGGTGGAAGCCGGCTCCGTCGGTCCCCGCGACGCAGTGCGGCGGCCAGCTCGTCACATAGTCGGGCTCGGTGGAGAAATGCTCACCCGGATCGATGTGGTGGTCCCGGGTCGCGACCACGTGGTCGTACGCCTTGTCGCGTTCTTCGGCCTCGTGCCAGGCGCCGAGGACCTCGCCGATCGCGAAGGCCACCTCAGCCCCGCCGTGCACAGGCAGGCTGCCTCCTTCACAGAAGTCGTTCTGGACATCGACGACGATCAGCGCCCGTGTCATCGCACCTCTCCTCCTTCCAGGACCTCATTCCCGCGCGTGTTCTTCGTACGCCGTCGGAATCGCCGGCTCGCCGCGAGACAGCTGCAGGGCGGCCGGCGGCAACTCGCCCCGGCTGCGCTGGTGACGCTCGCGGGCGGCGTCGAGTGGTTCGCGGCCGACAACCTCGCCGTTCTTCACCAGGGGGACCAACAGCGGCCGGCCCAACCGCTCGTCCTCCGGCCGTGTCGACACGACCTCGGCGACGGCGATCCCGTTGTCGAGTTGGCGTACGGCCCACTTGCGTCCCTTGTGGGTCGGCTTTCCGGTCGACGCCTTCGCGACGCCGATCAGGGGAGCGTCCGGGTCAGCGGTCGTGGAACGGGCGACCAGCTTGTAGACGAACTCCGCGGTCGGGTAGCCGCTGCCGGTGACCAGCGCGGTGCCGACGCCGTACGCATCGGCGGGCGCGGCGGCCAGCCCGGCCAGGGCGTACTCGTCCAGGTCGCCGCTCACCAGGATCCGGGTCTCCGTCGCGCCCAGCTCGTCCAGCTGGGCCCGTACCTCGTGGGCGAGCACCGGGAGGTCGCCGGAGTCGATCCGGACGGCGCCGAGTCGGGTGCCGGCCGCCTCGACGGCCCTTCGCACGGCGGCACGGACGTCGAACGTGTCGACGAGCAGCGTCGTGCTCGCGCCGAGCGCGGCTACCTGGGCGTCGAACGCCGCGCGCTCCGAGTCGAACAGCAGTGTGAACGCGTGCGCGCTGGTACCCCTGGTGGGGATGCCGTAGGTGCGACCGGCCGCGAGGTTGGACGTCGCCGCGAAGCCCGCGAGGTAGGCGGCGCGGGCGGCCGCCACCGCCGCCACCTCATGCGTACGTCGCGAACCCATCTCGACGATCGGGCGGGACCCGGCTGCCGTCGTCATCCGAGACGCCGCCGACGCGATCGCCGAGTCGTGGTTCAGGATCGACAGCGAGACGGTCTCGAGCAGGACAGCCTCGGCGAAGGTCGACTCCACCACCAGGATCGGCGAACCCGGAAAGTAACACTCTCCCTCGGCATAGCCCCAGATGTCGCCGGAGAACCGGTACGACGCCAGCCAGTCGGCGGTTCGCTCGTCGATGACGTCGTTGCGGGCGAGGTGGTCGAGGGTGTCGTCATCGAACCGGAACCGCTCCAACGCCTCGAGGAACCGCCCCGTGCCGCCGACCACGCCGTAGCGACGACCGTCCGGAAGTCGGCGGGCGAACACCTCGAACACGGCACGCCGATGCGCGGTGCCGTCGGCGAGGGCGGACCGGAGCATGGTGAGCTCGTACCGGTCGGTGAACAGCGCCGTCGAGGAGGTGCCGGTGGACATCTCGTCCATAGGGCCGAGCCTAGACCGCGGCGCGCCAACGCCGTTCAGCCTTCACGCCCTGGCGGCTCGTTGTGGTGGGCCACGCGCCGTTCGGACCGTTCTGGGGGGTGCGAGGAGAGGGGAACGCCCGACAGATGCCACGATGGGACGGTGAGCGGGACCGCACCAGTGGAGCTCGAACGGCCGGACATCGAGGACGTCGTCCGCCCGGACACGCCGTGGGTGACCATTGTCTGGAATGACCCGGTCAACCTCATGTCGTACGTCACGTACGTCTTCCAGTCCTACTTCGGCTACCAGCGGAAGAAGGCGGAGAAGCTCATGATGGACGTCCATGAGAAGGGCAAGGCCGTCGTCTCCAACGGCACGCGGGAAGAGATGGAACGCGATGTCGAGGCGATGCACTCCTACGGTCTGTGGGCGACCCTGCAGAAGAGTGGTGACACATGAGGTGTGACGCCGCTGGCAATGCGGCCGGGCAGACGACGACTGGGGACACATGACGACCGGATTTCGGGCCCGACACGGAGTGGTGTCGGCGACGTTCGTCGCGGAGGAGGCGCACATCCTCCGTGGACTGGTCGGTGAGCTGGTGGAGTTGATCCGCGACGAGGCGCCGTCGTCGACGCCGCCCGCGGACAGCCTCGCCGCCCTCGTCGGCCATCTGGGCTCGACCGAGCCGCCCGACGACGAGGTGCTCGCGCGGCTCTTCCCGAATGCCTACGCCGATGATGAGGAAGCGGCGGGGGAGTTCCGGCGGTTCACCGAACACGGCCTGCGCGACGGCAAGGTCAAGAACGCCGAAGCCGTCCTGGAGTCGCTCGGCGACCCGGCGTACTCCGACCAGGTGACCGTCTCGATCAACCCCGACGAGATCCAGGCCTGGCTGCGTACGCTCACCGATCTCCGGCTCGCCCTCGCCACCCGGCTGGGGGTCGAGCAGGACGACGAGGCCCGCTGGGAGGCGCTGCCCGAGGACGATCGCCGGCGCCAGGTGTACGGCGTCTACATCTGGCTGGGGTGGCTCCAGGAGTCGCTGGTCTCGGCGATCAGCTGAGCCTGCCTTCCGCGACCGGCCGCCGGCCACGGTTGGCGGGAGGGTGCGGTTGGGTCGGCTGGATAGGGTCGGGCTGTGCTGACCATCGACCAGGCCACCCGCGACAAGATCGTCGCCCACGCCCGCGCTGACCATCCCGACGAGGCGTGTGGCGTGGTCGCCGGGCCCGCAGGCTCCAACCGGCCCGAACGCTTCGTACCCATGGTCAATGCCGAGCGCTCGCCGACGTTCTTCCGGTTCGACCCGCAGGAGCAGTTCAGAGTGTGGCGGGAGATGGACGACCGCGACGAGGAACCGATCGTGATCTACCATTCGCACACCGCCACCGAGGCCTACCCGTCGCGTACCGACATCTCCTACGCGGCGGAGCCGGATGCCCACTATGTCGTCGTGTCGACCAGGGACGGCGCCGATGCGGGTGGCGAGGTCGAGTTCCGGTCCTACCGCATCATCGACGGCGAGGTCACCGAAGAGAAGGTCCAGGTGGTCCCGGCCTACGACGGCCGCGCGAACAACTAGCGCTTCGGTCATCTCCCGCCTCGCTCCCGCCAGATGTGTCCGGGTCTCGTTCATTGCGAAGTTGTGGTGAACCAGGTCGGCGGCCCGTTAACCGTTTCTTCGCAATGAACGCGGCCGGTCCCCCCTGTGGATACCTGAGACGGGCCGGTGGGTGACCCGGGCAAGCTGTCCGGATGCCCGCTCCGTCCGACCTTCCTTCTGAGTTGCTGTCCGGGCCGTTCACCGTGTCGTACGCCGAGAGCCTCGGGATCTCGCGGACAGTTGCTCTTGCGGGACGTGCCCGTCCGGGACGACGGGATGGTCCATGTGACGGTTCCGGCGCCCACCTCGCGTCCCAGGGTCCACGGCATCGTCGGCCATGCCACGAGCGACGGTGAGGCGGTCACGCTCGTCGAGGGGCGAGCAGTGGTGATGCCTGAGCGGAATTTCACCGAGCTTTCGGCTCATCTCTCGCTGGTGGATCTCCTGATCCTCGGCGACGCCCTGGTACGTCACGGGTGGACGAGTCGCGAGGCGTTGATCCGGTCGGCGGACGCCTCTCCTCGACGCCCTGGGCTGCGGCTGGCCCGGGCGACCGCGAGGTTGGTCAGGCCACGGGTCGACTCGCCAATGGAGACGAGGACCCGGCTGCTGCTCCTCCTCGCGGGCCTGCCGTGCCCTGAACCAGGATGGGAAATCCACGACGAGTTCGGCCAGTGGGTGGCGACGGCAGACCTGCAGTACCCAGAGCAGAAGATCGCCCTGGAGTACGACGGTGACCTCCACCGCACGCTCAAGCGGAAGTGGCGAAACGACGTTCGCGCCTGCGAGGAACTCCGCGACCTGGGCTGGATCGTCATCGTCCTCACAGCCGACGACATCACCGCCCGGCCGGAGGAGTTGCTCTGGCGGGTCCAGAAGGCGCTGCTCGACCGGGACCATCCGGATGTACCTCAGGTCTTGAATCCGCAGTGGCAGGCGTTGTTCCCGCCCAACCGGTCGTACTCGGAAGCGCCGATCATGATCGACACCACCCTGTGATGCAGCAGGTGGTTGTGCGGGTTGGCCAGCGCTCCCGCGACGAGGCGATCCGCCGGACCTCCCACCTGAGGTGAGACCGTAGACTCCAAGGCGTGGAGCTCTTCCTCCTCGGGCACACGGCCCCCGTCGTCGTCTACGACTGTTCGGGCCACTGATCCCGACTGCCGAGATCATCGCCGGCTCGGCTGCCGGAGGTCCCGGACGCTCGATCAAACCGGAATCGGCCGTCCATCCCCTGTCGGAATCCCCTGTCGGAATCCCCGTGCGGCAGCCCGTGTTGTGGCACTTGGCGCGTATGACGACGAGCGAAGGAGTACATCACCGATGGCTATCGAGGTCCGTATCCCGACGATTCTCCGTACCCACACCGGGGGCGCCAAGACCGTCGAGGGCGCTGGCGCGACATTGCAGGAGCTGCTCGACGACCTGGAGGCCCGCCACGCCGGGCTGAAGTCCCGACTGGTCGACGAGGGTGATCTTCGCAAGTTCGTCAACGTCTACGTCAACGACGAGGACGTCCGCTTCCGGGGCGGCCTCGGCGCGTCCGTCGAGGACGGCGATGTCGTGACGGTCCTTCCCGCCGTCGCGGGCGGCTGAGCCGGGGGTCCGTCAGCCATGCGTTACGCCTCGCATCTCGACGCCGTGGGCCAGACCCCGCTGGTCGGGCTGCCGCGCATGTCTCCGACCTCGGACGTACGCCTGTGGGCCAAGCTCGAGGATCGGAACCCCACGGGTTCGGTCAAGGACCGCGCGGCCCTGCGGATGATCGTCGAGGCCGAGAAGGACGGACTCCTGCGTCCCGGAGCCACCATTCTCGAGCCGACGTCGGGCAACACCGGCATCTCCCTGGCGATGGCGGCGAAGCTCAAGGGCTACCGCCTCGTCTGCGTCATGCCGGAGAACACCTCGGCCGAGCGCCGGCAGCTGCTTCGCATGTGGGGCGCCGAGATCGTCTCCTCGCCAGCGGCCGGGGGGTCCAACGAGGCCGTCCGCGTCGCCAAGCAGCTCGCTGAGGAGCATCCGGACTGGGTGATGCTCTACCAGTACGGCAACCCGGCCAACGCCCTCGCCCACTACGAAGGCACCGCACCGGAGATCCTGGCCGACCTGCCGAGCGTCACCCACGTCGTCGCGGGCCTCGGCACGACCGGGACACTCATGGGCGTCGGCAGGTTCTTCCACGAGCACAAGCCGGACGTCACGATCGTCGCGGCCGAACCGAGGTACGGCGAGCTGGTCTACGGCCTGCGCAACCTCGACGAAGGATTCGTTCCGGAGCTGTACGACGCTCGCATGATCGACTCCCGCTTCTCGGTCGGCCCGCGCGACGCGGTACGTCGGGTGAGGGAACTGCTCGACCTCGAGGGCATCTTCGCCGGCATCTCCACCGGTGCCGTCCTGCACGCCGCGATCGCCCAGGCCCATCAGGCCGTCAAGGCGGGCAGGAGCGCCGACATCGTGGCGATCGTCGCCGATGGCGGATGGAAGTACCTCTCCACAGGTGCGTACGAAGGAACTCTCGACGAGGCCGAGGAGACTCTCGACTGCCAGCTGTGGGCGTGACGGAACACGGTGAGGCCTCTGACGAACACACCGGGTCACGGAACACGCCCAGGCGCTCGATGACCGAGGTTGGCCGGTTTGTCGAGACTTGAGAGTTGATGCAACCACATGAGCGGTTCGTGGGTTTGCATTCCATGACGCGCCCGGGACGGCGGACCGGGGAGGTTCGGGGGAACACTCAGGCACGCGCGGTCGGACGGAGGACACATGCTCGACCCAGGGTCACCTGGAGCGGGCTGGTGGGAGGAACCGACTGTCGTGCTGACGAGCCGCCGACAGGTGGGGCGCCGAGGGGGCTCGGCCTGGCCGACGGACGCAGCCCAGGTGCGTTCGCGGGCCTAGGCCGAGCCCCGTAAGACTTGTGCGAGTTTCTCCCCGCGACGGCGAAGTCTGGACGGGTGCGAATAGCGGCCCCGGGCCAGGGTTGGTGCCCGTAGGCTGGCGGCCGTGTCAGACTCGCCGATCGGCATCTTCGACTCGGGTTTCGGCGGCCTCACCGTCGCCCGGGCGGTCATGGACCAGCTCCCGCACGAATCCGTCCTCTACCTCGCCGACACCGCGCGCTACCCGTACGGCGAGAAGGGCATCGCCGACGTCCGCAAGATCGCCCTCGAATCCCTCGACCACCTGGTCGACCAGGGCGTCAAGCTGCTCGTGATCGCCTGTAACTCGGCAAGTGCCGCGGTGCTCCGTGACGCGCGGGAACGCTACTCGGTCCCGGTCGTGGAGGTGATCCTTCCGGCCACGCGGCGAGCGGTGTCCGCGACGAGGACCGGCCAGGTCGGCGTCATCTGCACCCGGGCCACCGCGACCTCCCAGGCCTACGACGATGCGTTTGCGGCGGCACCCCACGTCACGTTGCACACCCGGGCCTGCCCACGGTTCGTGGAGTTCGTCGAACGCGGCCTGACCAGCGGTCCGGAACTCCTCGCCGAGGCGCACCGCTACCTCGATCCGCTCGCGGCGGCCAAGATCGACACGCTGGTCCTCGGGTGCACCCACTACCCTCTCCTGACGGGAGTGATCTCGTACGTCATGGGCTCTGCGGTCACCCTGGTCTCGAGTGCCGAGGAGACGGCGAACGACGTGTACGCACGGCTGGTCGGCGGGGGCCTGGCGCGGGACGACGCCCTGTCGCCGCCGAAGCACCGGTTCCTCACCACCGGGGATCCGGAGGCGTTCATGGCGATCGGTGGGCGGTTCCTCGGTCCGGAGATCGCGTTCGTCGAGGAAGTGGCCTAAAGGAGTGGGCATGCGGCTCACCGTCGTGGGATGCTCCGGGTCGTTTCCCGGGCCGGATTCGCCGGCGTCGTGCTACCTGGTCGAGGTTCCCCATGGTGGGCGTACCTTCCGGCTCGTCCTCGATCTCGGCAACGGCGCGTTCGGTGCCCTGCAACGCCACGTCGACCCGTACTCCGTGGACGTGGTGGGACTCTCCCACCTGCATGCGGACCACTGCCTGGACCTGTGTTCGTACTACGTCGCTCGGAAGTACCATCCGGGTGGTCCACGGACGGTGATCCCGGTCTACGGCCCGTTCGGTACGGCCGACCGGCTGGCCGTCGCCTACGGCCTCCCGCTCGAGCCCGGTATGCGGGACGTGTTCGACTTCCGGGCCTGGCTGACCGGAGGCGCACGGCAGATCGGGCCGATGGACGTCTCGGTGGCGCCGGCCTGCCACCCGGTCGAGGCGTACCTCATCAGGCTGGAGCATCAGGGTCGTTCGCTCGTCTACACCGGCGACACGGGCCCGACCGACGCGCTCGTGGAACTCGCCCGCGGAGCCGACGTTTTGGTGAGCGAGGCGACGTTCCGTGACGGCGACTCGAACCCGCCGGACGTCCACCTGACCGGCCGACAGGCGGGGGAGTACGCCCATCGCGCCGGCGTCGGTCGGCTCGTGATCACGCACGTGCCGCCGTGGTACGCACCCGAGGACCTTGCCGCTGAGGCGCGCGCCGCCTACGACGGGCCGGTGGAGATCGCCCACGCTGGCGCGGCGTACGACATCTGAGCCCAAGGGGAATGATCACGCAGGCGTGATCATTCCCAACGACACGCGGCAAACTCACCGTGCGTCGTTGGTCATTGCCTTGTAAGGCGGTAGCGCCCGGCCGGGCAAGAGTTTGCGGGACGTTCGACCGGCGGTCACGTCGGGTGCGGACAACCTCCTACCGGCTGACCCAGCCTGGTCGCCGTGACCTGTGCGACGCGGGAGCTGCGGTACGTCGCCCTCGGCGACAGCCTGACCCTCGGGATCGGCGACCTCACGACCTCCGGATGGCGGGGGTGGGCGGCGCTCCTTGCGGAGTCGCTGACGTCGACGTACGACCTCACGTTCCACAACCTCGCCCAGGCTGGCGCGACCACCACGCACGTCCGCGACCGGCAACTGCCCGAGGCGCTGGCCCTGCGGCCCCAGCTGGCGTCGGTGATCGTCGGCGTCAACGACACGATGCGGTCGAGCTTCGACGCGGACCGGGTGCGCGCCGACCTCTTCGGGACCGCCGAGAAGCTCACCCGGGCGGGGGCTGACCTCCTGATGGTGCGGTTCCACGACCACAGCCGGGTCTTCGGGTTGCCGAGGCTGCTGGCCGGACCGTTGGCCCGGCGAATCGAGGCGGTGAACGGGGTGTACGACGAGATCCACGCCGCCTTCGGTGGTGCGTACATCGATCTCGCCGCCTCGCCCGCCGTCTACGCGCGCGAGGCCTGGAGCGTCGACCGACTCCATCCGTCGGAGCTGGGGCACCGGCTGCTCGCGCGTACGTGTGCCGAGGGGCTCGGCGCTGTGGGTGTGCGGTCGTCGCCCACGGGCGTCGAACGCGGCGGTGGCATCGCCTTGTCCCGTAGGGCGGAGCTGGCCTGGCTGGCGACCAAGGGCGTGCCGTGGTTGGGTCGCAGGACCCGCGACCTGGCACCGTGGGCGGCCCGGCTTGCCGTCGGGGAGGTGGCGGCGGTGCTGCGCCGCCGCGGCGCGCCCGCGACGAGTCGTTCCTGAGCGTCGCCCAGCCCTTCGGTCTGTCGCCGCCCGCGTACCCTCGCGGAGGCGGCGCAGCAGCAGGCGCCGCTGCACGGGATCCGGTGGTGCCGCCGGTAGGGTCGTACGCATGGTGAGAGTCGACGACCGCTCCGCGGATCAGCTGCGTCCTGTCCAGATCACCCGCGGGTGGCTCGACCATGCCGAAGGGTCGGCTCTGGTGGAGTTCGGGCGTACCCGCGTGCTGTGTGCGGCCAGCGTGACGGAGAGCGTCCCCCGCTGGCGCCGGGACTCCGGCCTCGGCTGGGTCACCGCCGAGTACTCGATGCTGCCGCGTTCGACCAACACCCGAAGCGACCGCGAGTCGGTGAAGGGACGGCTGGGTGGACGCACGATGGAGATCTCCCGGCTCATCGGCAGGTCTCTGCGCGCGGTCATCGACTTCAAGGCGCTCGGCGAGAACACCATCGTGCTCGACTGCGACGTCCTGCAGGCCGACGGCGGCACCCGGACCGCGGCGATCACCGGCGCCTACGTCGCACTCGTCGACGCCGTGCGCTATCTCGATGGCCGCGGCTCGCTCCGGGGCGACGCCCTCACCGACTCGGTGTCGGCGATCTCGGTCGGCATCGTCGACGACGCGCCCCTGCTCGACCTCTGTTACGAAGAGGACGTCCGCGCCCAGACCGACATGAACGTCGTGATGACCGGCGACGGGCGTTTCGTCGAGGTGCAGGGGACGGCCGAGGGCGACCCGTTCGACCGCAAACTGCTCGACGAACTGCTGGAGCTGGCCGGCGTCGGATGCGCGGAGCTGGCGCACATCCAGGCAGAGGTTCTTGCCAAGGAGCTTCCGCCGAGGTCCGGTCAGTGACGCGCGCCCGCGACGCGGTTGCGGCCGAATCGGTGACGCGGTCGGGTGACACGGTTGAGGCGGAGTCGGCGGTGCGGTCGGGTGACACGGTTGAGGCGGGATCGGTGACGAGTACGGGTACGCCGGTGGACCGGTCGGTCCGGCCGAAGGTCCTGCTCGCCACCCACAACCGCGGCAAGCTCGTCGAGATGGCCCGGATCCTCACCCCGCTGGTGTCCGCTGTCGAGGTCCTCAGCCTTGACGACGTTCCTGCCTACGACGAGCCCGCCGAGACCGAGCCGACCTTCGACGGAAATGCCAGGCTCAAGGCGCACGCTGCGCTCGCCCACTCGGGTCTGCCGTCCGTAGCGGACGACAGCGGCCTGTGTGTCGACGCTTTGAACGGCATGCCGGGCGTCCTCTCCGCGCGTTGGGCCGGTCGGGGAGAGAACCGACCCCGTGGGTACGAACTCCTGCTCGACCAACTGGCCGAGGTGCCTGACGAGCGCCGTGGAGCGTACTTCGTGGCCTGCATGGTGCTGGTCCTGCCCGACGGCACAGAGCACGTCGTCGAGGGCCGAATGCCAGGGAGGATCGCGCGGGAGCCGGCGGGAGACGGCGGGTTCGGCTACGACCCCGTGTTCGTTCCCGACGGCGAAACGCGGACCGCCGCCCAGCTTCCGCCGGCCGAGAAGGACGCCCTGAGCCACCGGGGCAAGGCGGTCCGCGCCATGGCGCCCCTCATCGCCGCCGCCCTGACTCAGCGCTGACGCTCACTGTCCCCGCACCCTCGCCGGCCTGCAGTGAGATCATGAAGTGAAAACGGACCATGAAGGCTTTCGGGGCCATAGCTCCGCGGCACCTTCATGATCACGATCATGATCACGGGAGGGCGGGGGAGCCCGCGGGGCCGACGGGGGCGTAGTCGAGGCACCTGGTCGGTCGGGCGTCGGGCGTCGGGCCCGGTATGACGGCCTGCACGGTGACCAGTCCCTTGTCCTGGAACCACACCACCCGGAACCGCGGCAGCAGCGGTGACACGAGGGCGTACCTGCTCGGCACACCGTCGTACAGCGGGACGACATCGCCTGTCACCAGCCAGATCCGCCGCGCGGCCGCCAGTTCGCGCGGCAGGGGACAGTCCGCCCGCGGGGTGGTCGTCGCGGTCGGTATCGCGCGGTACGCCCGGTCGAGCGGAAGGTGCAGCCGCGGGGCATACACCCGTACCGCCGCCCGGTCGCCGTTGCCGACGAGCAGGACATCGCCGGGTTCCCACTTCGCGGCCACGAAGCTCAACGCACCGCGGTAGTCGTCGACGCCGTACAGGTAGGTCAGGTCGTGAACGAGCCGCGTCGGCGGCGTCCAGCACACGGCGAGGACGGCCGCCGCGGTCGTGGTCCCGGCGACGGCCGCCACCATCCGGTCACCGACCGCCGGCCAGCCACTCGGTCCCCCCGACCTCGCCGTCCACCCGCGAACCACGCGGACTGCCCGTCCCGCCACGGCGTCGACCAGGATGCCGAGGCAGAGCAGTAGCGAAGGAACGCAGAAGAGCACCAGCCGCCGCCCGAACGGATAGAGCCCCAGCACCCCCACGGTGTACGCCGCCACCAGTGGCAGGACCAGCAGCATCGCGATGGCGGCACCGCGGCGGAACGCGATCAGTGCCCCGACGACGACCAGCGCGGCCCCCCACGTCGTCGGGAAGCCGAGCTCGCGGACGGCGAACTCACCGAACACGAACCTGTGCCAGTCCCACCAGCCGGCCAGACCTCCACCGTGCGTCGTGTGACCGCTCGGTCCGAGAAACGCCGCCCAGTACGTCAGGAAGTCGGGCGCCTGGCTCGTCAGGTGCCGCGCGTAGAGTGCCGCCGCCAGGACCGACACTGCCGGCGCGACGAGCCAGCCCGCAGCGCGGCGCAGCGTCACTTCGCCACGCCACGTCCGCACGAGCGTCACCCAGCCAGCGACCAACGGCGCCGCCAGCATGAAGGCGTGGGACAGCCACGGCAGGACGACGAGCGACGCGTACCACCACAGATCGGTCCGCCGGAAGCCGCTGTGCCGGGCGCTGACACCAACCCCGTCACCGCCCTCCCCGCCTTGAGCGACGGTCGGCTCGGCACCACGCGCCAGCAGCAGTACGCCGAGCAGCACCAACCACGTCACGGCCAACGCGTCCGTGGCGTACTGCTTCGTCTGCACGGTGTAGAAGACCAGTTCCGAGAGGGTCGCGAGCAGGATCAGCGGCACCACGATGGCCCAGCGGTAGCGGACCAGACGGATGCCGAGCACCGCCACGAGCACCAACAAGGCACAGCCTGATCCGAGCGTCACCAGCCGGTAGGTGCGTTCGCCGTCGCCGGCGACCGCCGTCACCGCGCGGACCACGAGGAGCCACAGCGGCGGCGCGGACTGCGTGTCGGCCAGCCGCCCGAGCAGTGCCGCAGCCGGGTAGGCGTCGAGGCTCTGGACCAGGCCGAGTTCGTCACGCCAGAACGCGCGGTCCTGCCACCACAACACGAGCCGTACCGCGATGCCCGCGGCCACAGCCAGGGAGACGGCGGCGGTCGCGGGGTGCGGGGACCGCCAGAGTCTTTCCCCTGGACGGAGCCTCAGCGCCGGCCGCCGGAGAGTCGGGTACGCGCCAGGATCCACAACGCCTCGACCCCGTCGCGCCAGGTGAGCTTCTTGCCCTGCGCCCGGGTGCGAGCGCGGTAGGAGATCGGCACTTCGTACGGCCGATAGCCCCGACGCAGCAGCTTGCCGGTGATCTCGGCCTCCATGCCGAAGCCTGCCGAACGGATGTCGAGTTCGCGGTAGAGCGTGAGCGGCATCAGTTTGAAACAGGTCTCGAGGTCGCGGATGTAGCAGTTGAAGAGCACGTTGGCGAATGTCGTGACGGCCCTGTTGCCGAGGACGAACCAGAAGGAGTACGAGGTGTGGCTCGAGAACGTCCTGGTGCCGTAGACCACCTCGGCGTCTTGGGAGATGACAGGAGCAAGCAGCCTCGGGATGTCGGCCGGGTCGTATTCGAGGTCGGCGTCACAGACCACGAAGAAGTCGCCGGTCGCGATGCTGGCGGCCGTACGGATGGCCGCACCCTTGCCGCGGTTGACGGTGTGCCGGTGGACAACGACCCGCCGGTCGTCGATCTGGTCGAGGAGTTCAGGGGTGGCGTCGCGGCTGCCGTCATCGACGATGATGACCTCTACCTCGCACGGGTAGTCAACGTCGAGGACCCGTTTGAGGACACGGCTGAAGGTCGCTTCCTCGTTGTAGACAGGTACGAGGATGGAGAGCTTCACCGGGCATTCCCCCACGAGACGTTGGTGCGAGAAGAGGAGCGAGGACATCAGCTCCGGCGAGTAGCCCCGACTGAGGGCTGACAGGAGGATTGACGTCCCCGTGCCAGCGGGTCGGCGTGACCACCGGAGGTGGATCCGGCCGCGTCGCCCAGCGTCGTCGGCCGCGTGCGAGAGAAGGGAGTCGAACCCTCACGCCCGAAGGCACCGAATCCTAAGTCCGGCGCGTCTGCCATTCCGCCACTCTCGCGCCCGGGCGTGCCTGCGGCAGCCCATCAGCGGCGGCTCAGTCTACGGTCTCGGCCGCCACCCGCCGACGACCTCCTGCCGGGACCCGCCGCCGAGGGCGTCAGACGCCGAGTTCGCGGCGCAGCTTGGCGACGTGCCCGGTGGCCCGGACGCCGTACTGCGCGACCTCGATCCGGCCGTCCTCGCCGACGATGAACGTCGAACGGATCACCCCTGTGACCGTCTTGCCGTACATCTGCTTCTCGCCGTACGCACCCCACGCGGTCAGCATCTGCCGGTCGGGATCGGAGAGAAGCGGAAACGTCAGACCCTCCTTCTCGCGGAACTTCGCGAGGGCCGCCGGCTTGTCCGGCGAGATCCCGAGCACGGCATATCCCGCCGCGGCCAGCGAGTCCAGCGAGTCGCGGAAGTCGCAGGCCTGCTTGGTGCAGCCGGGGGTCATGGCGGCCGGGTAGGCGTAGACGATCACCTTCTGGCCACGGTGGTCGGCGAGGGCGACGCTCTTGCCGTCGGCGTCGTCGAGGGTGAAGTCGGGTGCCGGGTCGCCCGGGCTGAGTCGAGGTGCGGGGGCCACTGGTCCTCCAGGTCGGACGGAATGAGACGGGGGGTCTTGTTGCAAGTTGTTTGCATGTAAGAATGACCGGCGAAATGTGATCAGTCCAGGATTGCCATCATCTCTCAAGGTGGAGCATCTCCCAGACCGGAGACATCCCGCCCAGACCTCCCAGTCCCGAGGAGGACCAGTGCACGTACCCGACGGCTTCCTCGACGCGCCCACGTCGGTCGCGACGGGCGTCGCTGCGGCCGCGGTCGTGGGCGTCGCTCTCCGCGGGGCGCGCCGCGAGCTCGACGACCGGACGGCACCTCTGACCGGACTGGTCGCGGCGTTCGTGTTCGCGGTCCAGATGCTCAACTTCCCGGTCGGCGCCGGCACCAGCGGGCACCTGCTCGGCGGCGCACTCGCCGCGGTCCTCGTCGGCCCTTGGACGGCCGTGCTGTGTCTGACCGTCGTCCTGGCGGTCCAGGCACTCTTCTTCGCCGACGGCGGAATCACGGCGCTGGGCACCAACATCACCCTGATGGGCGTCGTGACGGTCATTGCCGGGTGGGTGATCTTCACGCTCGTCCTCCGGCTGCTGCCGAGGCGGCCCGGGTCGGCGGCGCCGGCGGCGTTCGTGGCCGCGCTGATCTCGGTGCCGGTCTCCGCACTGTGTTTCGTCGGCCTCTACGCCGTGGGCGGAACGGCCGAGATCTCGCTCGGCGCACTCATGGCCGCCATGCTCGGCTGGCACGTCCTGATCGGGATCGGCGAGGCCGCCATCACCGCCGCGACCGTGGCCAGCATCGTGGCGGTCCGGCCCGACCTGGTCCACGGCGCCCGAGGCCTGCTTGCCGGGCAGGCCCTCCTCATCCGTACGTCCCGCGCCATGTCGAAGGAGGCCGCCTCATGAGCGAACGCGTCGACGCCGGTACGCAACCGAGCCCGACCCAGCCGAGCCCGACCCGCCGGCCCCGGGTACGGACGAAGGTGGTCGTGCTCGTCGGCGTCGTGGTCGCGGTCCTGCTCGCGGGCGGGGTGAGCTACTTCGCCTCCGGCAGCCCGGACGGGCTCAACCGGGTCGCCGAGGACCTCGGTTTCGGCGATCGGGCCCGCGACAGCGCCACTGCTGGGTCGCCGCTCGCCGACTACGGCGTCAGGGGTGTGGAGCATCCGGTCCTGTCCGGTGGGCTCGCGGGAGTCGCGGGCGTCCTGGTCGTTCTCGCCCTGGGAAGTGGTCTGGCCTACGCCGTGCGCCGGCGGACCCGGACGCCCCAACCCTCGACGCCCTCCACCGACCGTGCCACCGGCGCTTCCGCCGTCGAGGCCACCAGTCGCTCCACCGACGGCTGACAGATGGGCGCGGTCCATACGCACCGGCTCTACGTCCACGGCCATTCGGTCGTGCACCGGCTCCCGCCGCACTGCAAGCTCGTCGCGCTCGTCGCCTTCGTCCTCGTGGTCGTCGCGACGCCGCGCACCGCGTTCTGGGCGTTCGGGTGCTATGCCGCACTCCTGATCGCCGTCGCCCTGCTCGCCCAGGTGCCGCTGCCGTTCGTCGCCACGCGCATGGTGGTCGAGGCGCCGGTGGTGGTGTTCGCGGTGCTCCTGCCGTTCATCGCGCAGGGGCCGCGCATGGACGTGCTCGGCGTGTCCGTGTCGGAGGCTGGCCTGCTGTCGGGCTGGAACGTCCTGGCCAAGGCCACCCTGGGTGTTGTCACGTCGATCCTGTTCGCGGCGACGACCGACCAGCGCGACCTGCTGGTCGGGATGCAGCGGCTGCGGGTGCCGGGTCAGCTCGTCCAGATCATGGCGTTCATGGTGCGCTACCTCGACGTGGTCACCGACCAGATGGGGCGGATGCGTACGGCGAGGGCTGCCCGGGCGTTCACCCCGCGCGGACCGCGGGCGTGGCCCGTCCTCGCCCAGTCGGCCGGAGCGTTGTTCATCCGGTCCTACGAACGCGGTGAACGTGTCCACCTCGCGATGCTTTCCCGCGGCTACTCCGGTCGGCTGCCGGACCTGCCCGGAGCCCCGGCGTACCCCTCACGCCGGGCATGGCTTCTCGCCCTGGCACTCCCGGCGACCGCGCTGGCAGTGGCGTTCGTCGCCTGGTGGACACCATGACCGCCGCGCCGCCGCAGACCGAGCACACCAGGTCGAGCGCGCCCGTCCTCGAACTCCGTGGCCTGGCATACGCCTATCCCGACGGCCACCAGGCGCTCTACGGCGTCGACCTCACGGTCACCCGCGGCGAGCGGGTCGCCGTCCTCGGCCCCAACGGCGCGGGCAAGACCACGCTCGTTCTGCACCTCAACGGCATCCTCATCCCGGGATTGGGATCAGTACGCATCGACGGTATGCAGGTCGGTGCGGAGACGATCCGGGAGGTACGCCGGCGGGTCGGCGTCGTCTTCCAGGACCCCGACGACCAGCTGTTCATGCCGAGTGTGCGCGACGACGTGGCGTTCGGCCCGGCCAACCTCGGCCTGCGCGGCGGAGAGCTCGACGCCCGGGTCGACGAGGCGCTGCGGCAGGTCGGGATGGGCGACTTCGCCGATCGCCCGCCTCACCACCTGTCCTTCGGCCAGCGGCGTCGGGTCGCGGTGGCGACCGTCCTCGCGATGCGGCCGTCGATCCTCGTCCTCGACGAGCCGTCCAGCAACCTGGACCCGGCCAGCCGCCGGGAGCTGGCGGAGATCCTCCGCCGGTTGGACGTGACCGTGCTCATGGTGACCCACGATCTTCCGTACGCCCTGGAACTCTGCGAACGCTCGGTCATCCTCGACGGCGGCACGATCGTCGCCGACGGACCGACTCCCCTCGTCCTCGGTGACGCCCAACTGATGGCGGCACACCGACTGGAACTTCCGTACGGCTTCGACCCGCGCTTGGCGGATCGCACCCGCTGAGCTGGCTGGGCCCGGGCGCGCTGACTCGCCCGCACGTTTCGCCATGGCTCGGGCTTTTGTGGTCAGAGCGCTCGTTTGGGGTAACCCCGCGAAGATCTGAGGCGCACATGAGCGATCTGCCACACTGAAGTGATCACCGCGATCGTGGGGTTCGGATGCGAGCGAGGTGACGTGATCGTGACGATCGGGCCCGCCTGTGGCGCCGGGAACCCTTCATGATCACCAGACGATCGGAGGGCCGAGAGTGAGCGACCGGACGAGGCAGCGCTTACCCGCCCAGAAGGAACAACCGGGCGCGAGCGCGAGCCGGGAGGTTGCCGAGAAGCGAACCGCTGGCGAGAAGGCGTCCCTTGGTGAGCGGCAAGCCGCGGGCAACCGGTCCGCTGCCGAGATCGAGCGGGAGCTCACGGCCACGCGCGAACGCCTGGCCACCACGATCGACACACTGACCGAACGCATGCAGCCGAAGCAGATGGTCTCCCGCGGTGCGGCGAAGGCGAAGCTCGTGGTCATGACCCCCGACGGCCGGTTCCGTACCGGCCGGGTCGTGACGGCCGTGGTCGCCGCGGGTGCCGTGTTCGGTGCGCTCAAGCTGCTCCGCGGCCGGCTGCACGACGGCCCGACCGGTGGCGCCCGTCCGCGTACTCAGCGGCTCGGCCAGCCGCGTGGCCGGCAGCCACGTGGCCCGCGGCACCATCGCCGGCAGGGGAGACGTCGCTGAGCGTCGACCGACCAGACGGGGTCCCGCGGGTGGCTCATCCGTGCAGCTTCAGCCAGCCGACGACCGCCGCGACGACGGCACCGATCGCTCCGAGTCCGACCACGAGAGGGGTGGACACCCCGTCGCGGTTCTCTCCCGACGCGTCCACCGAGCCGGCCGGCATGATCGGCCCGGCGGGTGCCTGCGCGGCCAGCGAACGCTCGACCTCGGCGGTGAGCGGTTGGCTGCCGTCACACAGGCCGGCGGCGTACTGGTCGCGCTGGGGTTCGATGTCAAAGCTGTCGTGGGTGGCATAGATCACGAACGGTCCGGAGCCGTCCAGCTCCAGGCCGCAGGACGCGCCGGACTCCATCGTGACGATCTCCTGCCGCCGCTGTACCTCGCCCTTGTAGATCCTTTCCACCTCGAACGTCCAGACCTCCACACCCGTGCTCTCCCAGGGGAACCGGTCTTTCGAGGCCCGGTCAACGACTCGTCCGACGAAAACGGCGTCGGCGCGCGCGAACGCCTCGGCCGGGTTGGTCGGAACGCACGAACACGCGCACGCGGGTACGGGCGCGAGGACCACACCGCCGAGAGTGAGGAACGCGGCGACCATCCCGACGCCCAGAGTCCGTACGAGCAGAGCCCGTAGGAGCGGGGTCCGTACGAGCAGTGTCCGTACGAAGAGAGCCTTCCGGGGCGCGGTGAAGCGGGACATCGGAGCCTCCAGGGTCGGATTGATCTCTGGACGCTCTCTCTGCCCCGGTGGTTGCCCGGCTGGCCCAGGCAACGAAGAGGGCCGCCGTCGGGAGGTGCCCAGGCGGCCGGCGTCCACGCGGAGCCCGGGCCGTTGGCGATCGGTGGGCAAGGCGCCGTAATCTCTCACACCGTGACCGACACGTCGAACGGCCGGCTCCGCGCCGACAAGCTGCCGATCCGGATGCTGCACGACCGCGTCCTCGTCGTCCTGGACGCCGAGAGCGGTGAGCGTCGCTCGTCCGCGGGGATCGTGATTCCGGCGACCGCCAAGATGGGTAAGCGTCTTGCCTGGGCGAAGGTCGTGGCGATCGGACCACACGTCCGGTCGGTCGTCATCGACGACCGGGTCCTGTTCGATCCCGAGGACCGCGCGGAGATCGAGCTGCACGCCGAGGAGTACATCCTGCTGCGCGAACGTGACATCCACGCGGTTGCCTCCGAACGGCTCGAGGACGACCAGACCGGCCTCTACCTGTAGGGGACCGCCGGCCTGGGTACGTACGTCCTGCGAGCGACCGGCGGCCCGGGACAACCAGTGGGTGAGTCGAGGGTGTGATGAAGGGCCGACGGCCGGTGGCGGCGCTGGTACGCCGGGGCGAGGCGATCCTCGACGACGTGGCGCAGCGTTCCCGTGAGTCGCTCGGCACCCGCGTCCGACGGCTCGGGCGCACCCTGCTCCCGATCGTCCAGTCGGCCGTGGCGGCCGGTCTCGCGTGGTACGTCGCGACCCGCTTCGTCGGTCATCCGCAACCGTTCTTCGCCCCGATCGCGGCCGTGCTGTCGCTGGGAGTGTCCCTCGGCCAGCGGCTGCGCCGGTCCCTCGAGCTCGTGGTCGGCGTGGCCCTCGGCGTCCTCGTCGCCGAACTCCTCATCGGGGCGATCGGTCGCGGCGCCTGGCAGATCGGGCTGGTGGTGCTGCTCGCGATGGCGGCCGCCGTCCTCACCGGAGGTGGTCCGCTGCTCGTCAACCAGGGCGCCGCGTCGGCGATCCTCGTCGTCGCACTCGTGCCGGCGACCAGCACCGCGATGGCCGCCACGACCCGCTTCGTGGACGCCCTCGTCGGAGGTGCCATCGGCCTGCTGGTCAACGCGATCCTGCTGCCCGTCAACCCTGTCGTCGTGGCACGGCGCGCCGCTGGCCGGATGCTGGAGGAACTGGCCAGCACCCTTGACGACCTGGCATCGGCGCTCAACGCGAAGGACCGGTCCGCCGCCAACGCCGCCCTGGCTCGTGCCCGTCTCATCGAGGGTTCGTTCGGGGACTTTCGCGAGGCGCTCAGCGCCGGGAGGGAGATCGCCCGCATCGCGCCCGTGCG
The DNA here is from genome assembly GCF_040120725.1 of Actinopolymorpha sp. B9G3. Lineage (NCBI taxonomy): Bacteria > Bacillati > Actinomycetota > Actinomycetes > Propionibacteriales > Actinopolymorphaceae > Actinopolymorpha > Actinopolymorpha sp. B9G3. The sequence goes on from NZ_JBEEAB010000003.1 coordinate 545,903, forward strand.
CTGGCGTGCCCGCGGTCATCTCACCTCGTACGTCGATGCCGTGACCGACCTCGACCATGCCGTACGCAACACCCGGGTCCTCGCCCGGCGCGTCATCGTGGTCATCCGGGACGACGAGCCGGTCCCACCCAACCTGGTGGCAGCGGTACGCCGGCTCGCCGAGTCCGTGCGTACGCTCCGCAACGAACTCGCCAGGGGAGTCGAACCGCGGGCGGCGAGGCGCGGCCTGGTCGACGCGGCCGAGTTGGCGACGTCGGCGGTCGACGCGTGCGGGTTCTCCGGCAAGGTCGTGGTCGCACAGGTACGGTCCTGCGTCCACGACCTGTTGCATGCCTCGGGGCTCGACCGCGCCGACGTCGACGAGATCCTCGCCGGTATCGACGACGTGGGATGAGGGCGCCCCGGCTGCGTCAGCGGTCGACGCCGGACGGAGTGCGGTCGTGGCGCTGCTCGGGTACGCCTGAGCCTTCCGCAGGTCCCGCCTCGGAGGAGACGGCCGGCTCGATCCGTACGGGTAGGCCGTGCTGCTGGCACAGGGCGAGGACGTTGTGCCCGTCGTAGAGCCGTAACGGCCGCCGGTGTGCGTAGTCGTACGCCTGCGGGTCGAGCCCGCCGGTCGTCAGGAGCATGCCGCCGTCGGCCCGCTCGCGGCGTACGGCGGAGGCAAGCCCGCGGACCTCCGAGGTCTCCAACCGGCCCTCTCCGCGGCGGACATGCACGACCTTGCGGCAGGCTTCGGCGCCCGAGGAGGACGCGAGGTAGCTGCCGGCCGCTCCGTCGAGCGCGACGACGGAGTAGCCCATGCGTTCCAGGAGCCGTTCGACGAGGCGCCAGAACTCCTCGATCGGTGCCGTCGCGAGGTTGGGTGCGCGGGTGGCCGCCGCCGGAGTCACGGACGGATCGGCGAGGTCGTAGGTGAGAATCGGCGTCACGCCGGCAAGCTCTTCCGGATAAGGGGAAACGTCTGCCCCGCACTGCTTGCGGACGAGCTCCAGCGGGTCGCTGAGGTTGTCGAGATTGAGTCGGCTGAAGCGTCGTCGCGAGGTACTCATGGTGATGAGGCACGCACTCGTGCCGTCCTCCGTGGTCACCATGCCGTTGAAGACGACGGTCTCCACGAGTCCCGCCGGGTCCGCGCCGAATGCGGTGTTGGCCGCGCGGAGCGCCATCTGGGCCAGCAGGTCGTGGTAGACATCGCGGAGTTCGCCGACCGAACGCCACTTGTAGACACCCACCGAGTCGGTGGCCTTGTTGAAGCGGAACTCCTTCTCCCGCGGCACGATGTCGGTGCTCGGAAGCTGCCACTCGATCAGCAGGAGTTTGGATTCGGGAACGTAGGCGAACCGCCGGTCGCGGGGAAAGCTGGACCGGTCCACGATGGTCGCGAACACCCGGGAGAAGTACTCGCTCACCCGGACACGGTCACCGGCAAGCACCGCGTCGCGGAACTCGTCGATGGACGCGTTGTGGGCAAGGGTCTTCTCGAGCACGGTGGCGTGTGTGTCGGCGTGGGAACGCTGCAGCTCCTCGATCCGGCGTTGCCGCTCCGCCTCGTCGGCACGGTAACGCTCCAGTGCGCTGGCGTACGCCGCCTCCGCCTCCGCCTCGGTCGTCCGCCGGGACGCGCGGGTCAGCAGCCGGGTGAGGAAGTTCGCCGGTCGGGGTGCGTACTCCTCCCAGTGCGGGAGGGGGTGGGGATCGGCGTCGCTGCCGAGATCGACGGTCGGTACGGACTTCTTCAACTGCTCGAAGTCGACGGGTTCGACCGGACGGGACAACGAGGCGTGCAGCAGGATCTTGAGGCGCTGCACCCGTTGCTCGGACTTCTCCGAGCGTACGACGGCGTCTTCGCTCATCTGCTGGATGTGGAGTTCTTCGCGGTGACGTTCCTGCGCCGTGAGCCGGCGTTTCGACTGGGTTCGCTGCCAACGTTTCACCATCGCGCGGCCCCCTCGTCAGGGAGAGACGGTCTTGTCACTTCGGTCGTGGCAGTGGGTCGCGTCAGCCGAGCGGTGGGCCGGGTACGGCCGGGGAAACGCGTGCGTACGGCACCTGAAAGGGCGGACGGTGCGCGGGCTGGTAAGTGCCCGCGGGCGTCGTCCGTGGTCGCCGTGTCGACGTGCCGGCCACTGTGGTGGCGCTGGCGTCTCATCGGGTCGCCCTCCGGGTTTGCCTCGGCGTCCGATCACGCTGTGTTCGTCTCTTGTAACATGCCGCTCCAACGTAGGCCAAGAGTCCGTATCGCGAGGTGAACGCCGCCCACTTGCGAGGGTTGTGACGAGTTTGCTCCGCCGTTGGTTCCAGAATGTGAGCAGTGGTGTTTGTGTCCCACTATCGACCAGGCTCTGGAGGCAAAAGTTCACCCATCGAGGGCTTGTGGGGAATGCCGCGTCGTGGGCGCATCCGCCGGCCGATGTGCATGCCGGTGCCGAACGCGGTCATCCGCGGCACCCGGGTCTGGTCTCGATGAGGGTGCCCTTCGTCTCATAGGTTCGGAGAAAGGGGTTCCGCATTCCGACCTGGAGCCCTCCCATCTCCCGAGGGAGTCGACGTGGCTGACTGGCGAGGGCAACCGGAGTCGCCGAGCGAGTTCGGCGTACTGCTGGCGAGTGACGTGCGGTTGGCGATGCGCGACGGCGCCGGGCTCGCCACGGACCTGTTCTTTCCGGCGGATCCCGCCGCGCCCGACTCCCGGGCAGCCGGGGCCTGTCCGGTTGTCCTCGTACGTACGCCGTACAACAAGCGGAGCCTCGCGATGCGCGAGCTCGGGGAGTACTTCGCCCGCCGTGGCTACGTGACGGCGATCCAGGACTGCCGGGGACGGTACGCCTCGGAGGGCACGTTCGACTTCCTCGTCCAGGAACCCCAGGACGGGTACGACACGATCGAGTGGCTCGGTGTCCAAGCCTGGTCGACCGGCGCGGTAGGCACGATGGGCACGTCGTACTCGGGATGGACCCAGACGGCGGCCGCCGCGCTGAACCCACCCCACCTCGCCGCGATGGTGGTCAACCAGTCCGGGTCGAACGCCTACACCAGTTCCGTACGCCACAACGGCGCAATGGAGTTGCGCTTTCTCAGTTGGGCGTTCATGGAGGCGGCGACGACGCCGGCGAACGCGCGCAACCCCGAGTTGACAGCCGCGCAGACGGCGGTCTCGGCGGCGGAGTGGCTTCGTCGACTGCCGCTGCGTCCAGGCCTGACGCCGCTCGCCCACTCGCCGTCGATCGAGCGCTGGGCGCTGGATCTCTACACCCGCGGGGACTATGAGGAGTTCTGGGAGCAGCCCGGCTTCCACGTCATGAAGCACTGGGACGACTTCGCCGACGTGCCGGTCCTGTTCTGCGGCGCATGGTACGACTCCTACACCCGCGCGACGATCGAGAACTTCACCGGGCTCTCGCAGCGCAAGAACGGTCCCGTCCACCTCGTCATGGGCCCGTGGACGCACGGTTCGACGACGGTGGACACGACGTTCGCCGGTGACGTCGAGTTCGGGGAAGCGGGCTCCCTCGCGGGCAACCTCGCCGACGACTTCCCGCACCTCCACCTCCGGTGGTTCGACCGCTGGCTGAAGGGCCTCGACAACGGCGTGGACCGGGAGGATCCCGTCCGCCTGTTCGTCATGGGCGCGGGCGACGGGTCACGGTCGCGCGAGGGGCGGCTCCGCCGCGGTGGCGAATGGCGTGGCGAGAAACAGTTCCCGCCGGCGGGCGTGGCCGAGGTCACGTACCACCTGCGGGGCGACGGGTCTCTCGGCACCGAACCTCCGGAGCCGACGTCCGGTGGCATCGCGGCCACAGCGGACAGCACGACGTTCTGCTACGACCCGGCCGATCCGGTGCCGACGATCGGCGGGAACATCTCCTCGCTCTCCGACCAGGTGCCGGTGCCGGACGCGCTCGCGGACCGCATCCCGTACGAAGAACGATGGGCGTCCATCGTCAAGGTCGGCGGGCAGGACCAGCGCACCGGGCCGGACGTGCTCGGCGCCTGGCCGCCCTACCTCCCACTGGGCGCGCGCGGGGACGTGGTGGTGTTCCAGACCGAGCCGCTCGCCGCCGACGTGACGGTGATCGGTCCGCTGTCGGCGGTGCTGTACGTCTCCTCGTCCGCGCCTGACACCGACTTCACGGTCAAGCTCGTCGACGTCTTTCCGCCTTCGGCGGACTACCCGCACGGGTACGCCGTGAACATCTCCGACTCGATCTTCCGGTGCCGTTACCGCAACGATCCCGCGCAACCGGAGCCGATGGTCCCCGGGGAGGTCTACCAGTTGCGCATCCCGATGTACGGCACCGGCGCGGTCTTCGGCAAGGGTCACCGGATCCGGGTCGACGTGTCGTCGAGCAACTTCCCGCGGTTCGACCCCAACCCCAACACCGGCGAACCGATCGGACGTCACCACCGGCACCAGGTAGCGGACAACACCGTCCACCACAGCGCCGCTCACCCCTCGCACGTCGTACTCCCCGTCCTGGCAGACTGATCGGCATGGGCGGATCGATCGCGGGGGAGATCCGCGTGCGGCTGGAGGCGCGGCGCCAGGAGCTGGTCGACCTGCTCGCCGAGTGGGTCAGCATCGAGTCCGGTTCGGACGATCCGGCGGGTCTTGCGGAGATGGCCGGCCGGCTCGAGCAGCGGTTCGGCGAGTTCGGAACGCTGACCCGTCACCCGCTCGGGCCGGGCGGGGCGCCGCACCTCTCGCTCACGGTGCCGGGCGCGGAGCCCGACGCCGCACCCGTCGTCGTCCTCGGCCACTACGACACGGTGTGGGCACGCGGCACGCTGTCCCGGATGCCGCTGCGGATCGAGGACGGCATCCTGACCGGTCCGGGAAGTTTCGACATGAAGAGTGGCCTGGTGCTGCTGCTGTACGCGCTCCGCGAGCTCAAGGCACAGGGACGCGCCCCACGGCGTCAGGTGCGGATTCTCCTCAGCTGCGACGAAGAGGTCAGCAGCCGGACGTCACGGGAGTTGATCGAAACCGCCGCGACCGGTGCCGCTGCCGCCTTCGTCCTGGAGTCGCCCCTGCCAGGTGGCGCGCTCAAGACCGCGCGGAAGGGCATCGCGACGTACCGGTTGGCGATCGGCGGTCGCGCCGCCCACGCGGGGATCGAACCCGACAAGGGAGCGAGCGCGATCGTCGAGCTAGCCCACCAGGTGCAGGCGCTCCACCGGCTGAACGATCGCGAGCGCGGCACCACCGTCAACGTCGGCGTGGTCCGCGGCGGCAGCCGTCCCAACGTCGTCGCGGCTCACGCAGAGGCCGAGATCGACGTCCGGGTCGCCACCGCGGCCGAGGCCAGCCGCGTCGAACAGGCGATCACCGGGCTGATCCCGGCAGTGACCGGTACGACACTGACGGTGCGGGTCGAGGCATCCCGCCCGCCGATGGAGTCGACTCCCGCCAGCCGACAGCTCTTCGCCCACGCCCGCGCGATCGCGGCCGGCATGGGAGTCGGCGACCTCGGGGAGGGCTCGACCGGTGGAGCCAGTGACGCCAACCTCGTCGCCGCCATGGGCGTACCCACCCTCGACGGCCTCGGCCCGGAGGGCGGCGGCGCGCACGCCGACCATGAGCACGTCCTGATCGAGAGCATGCCGCGCCGCGCCGCGCTTATCGCCGGTCTGCTGGCCGAGGTGTGAGCGGCGCTCGGCATCGGAGCAGTGGGAGCGGCGCTCAGCGTACGAGCATCACCATCACCCAGACGACGCCGAGTGCCGCGAACAGCACGAATTCGATCGCCTTCCAGCCGGCTTGCCGCACGATGGTCCCCCGAATCTTCCGCGTCAGTGTCCCGCTGGTGGGCCGGAGCCCCCTCGTCTCGGTGTGTCTGGCCGGCTGGGACGAGGTGAGCCCGTGGGACGGATCGGCCTCGTGACCTGCGTCGGCCGTGCGGCGGTCGTCGACAGGGAGTCCAGGATGACGGTGGGATCGCCCGTGCCGTCGACGACCTGTTGGGCGAGTTCGGCCAGTCGGAGCCGGTTGCTGCGGGCGTGGTGCCGGAGCGCGTTGAACGCCTGGTCGACGCTCAGACCGCTGCGCTGCGCCAGCATTCCCTTGGCCTGCTCGATGATGACGCGGCTGTCGAGGGCCCCCTGCAGTTGGCCGGCGACCTTGTGTGCCCGTCCCGCGGAGCTCTGGTGGAGTACGCCGATCGTCGCCAGGTCGGCCAGCGCCGTGGCGAGCCGTTGGTCGTCGTCGGAGAGGGGCTTCGGTTCGGCGCTGACGAACCCGAGCGCGCCGACCGTCAGCGTGCCCACCTTGAGCGGGAACGCATGAACCGCACGGGCGCCGGCCTCCCGCGCGCACAGTGCGTACTGCGGCCAGCGGGTAGGCGCCGCATCGAGATCGGTCTCGCTGACCGGCTCCTGAGTCTGGTAACTCTCCGTACAGGGTCCGCCTTCTGACTCCAGCTCGAAGAGGCGGGTCAGGGCATCGGACGTGGCACTGGTGGCCGCCGTCTGGAGTCGGCCGTACCGGTCGGCGAGCATCACACCGCTGGCGGCGATGTCCATCAGCGACATGCAGTGGTGGATCACGGCTCCGAGCGGGTCGAGTGAGCTCACATCGATTCCGGCGGAGTCGGCAAGCTCGATGGCCGCCTCGGCCACGGGTTGCTCTCCGGTCATGCTCTCGTCCCTTTCGCCTGCGCCAGCGCAGTCGCACCTGGCAACGCGAAGGGGCAGGCGACCGGCGCGCGGAGGGCCGGGCGACGCCGTGCGTGATCACTGCCGCTCATGCGTACCGGCCAAAGGCACGAGGTCCGGGCGCTCTGGTGCTGGTGGACGTGGTGGCGTTTTCGTCGCTGAGGTCGTGTCTCGCGACTCGATCTACCCGGTTTGACGACGGATAGTCATCCATGTGTTCAAGACCTGGAAGGACACTCGTTCCTGGTGACGCTCTCATGGACGCGGCACTCGAAGGTCGTCGACCAGGCCCGCGGTCACGGAGACGTCGATGCCGTGCCGCTCGGCGGCCCGCAGCACGGCACCGCCGATCGCGTCCAGCTCGATCGCGCGGCCGGCTTCGGCGTCGCGCAACATCGACGATTTCAGGGTCTCCGGCATCCGGTCCAGGCCCACGACGACCGTCTCCGCGTCGACGGTGCCACCCGACGCTTGGGCGACCTCGCTGATCTCGTCGATGACCGCCAGCATGGTGGACCGCCGGTCGTTGCGTACGACCCCGATCGGTGCGCGGGCGTGGGTGGTCAGCAACGCCATCGGGGCGAGGAACGACGCCTTGTTCCACAGGATCGCCGTCTCGTCAGCGCGCACCGACGCGTCGAGGCCGACCTCGGCGAACAGACCGGCAAGCTGGTCGAGCCGTTGCCGCTCCACCGTGACGCTCGCCAGCTCGATCCGCGCGAACGGGCTGGCGTGCTCGATGCGTCCCGGCGCGACGCGGGTCGACTCCACGACGATGGTGCCGGCGACCGCCGACGCCGTCGGGTAGCGCTCGCGCAGGAGCGACATGTGGTCGACGCCGTTGAGGAACGGCACGAGCAGACCCGCGCCGGACGCGTCGGCGGGCAGGCGGGTGAGGGCATCGCCGAGTGCGGTGGCCTTGACGGTGATGAGGCAGGCGGCGACAGGTTCGCGGAGCTGGGTGTCGGCCTCGACCGGAACGGTGAAGTCGCCGAATGCCGTACTGGTGACGGTGAGGCCGGTCTCCCGCAGGGCCGCCGCCGTCGCGGGCCGGGCAAGGAACACCACCCGGTGCCCGGCACGGGCGAGCAACCCGCCGAGCAGTCCGCCGACACCGCCAGGACCAAGGACAGCCACCGTGTCGTTCGCCATGGCGACCATCCTGGCCTACGTGGCGGGGGTGATCCCGGGCGCGTGCGGACACGTCCTCCCTACACTTTTTCGATGGCCACCGCGCATCTGATCTACGGCTACATCGGAGCCGGCAAGACGACCTACGCCCAGAGCCTGGCCGAGCGCCTCGGGGGCGTCCGGTTCAGTACGGATGAGTGGGTCGCCACGCTCTACGACGAGGACGAGAGCCGGATCCCGGACATGGCGCCGCTGATCCGCCGGGTCGAGACGGTGATGGAACCGCTCTGGTGTCGGTGCCTGTCGCTCGGCGTCGACGTCGTACTCGACCTGGGGTTCTGGGCACGGAGCAAGCGGGACACCGCCCGTCGCCTCGCCGAGCGGTGTGGCGCCTCGTCCCGGCTGCACCATGTGCGCTGTCGCGACCGGGAGGTGGCGTGGGCGCGCGTCGAGCGACGCAACCACGATCCGCGGGGCAGCATCCGGATGTCGCGCCACACCTTCGACGTTCTCGAGGCCAAGGTCGAACCGCCGGGCGAGGACGAGGACCATGTCCTGATCGAAACCTGACGGGGTGGCCACCAGCGCTCGTGGCTACCGACGGACGTACGCCCCGGCTCGGGCCGCCGCGGCGGTGGCTTCGGCGGCGCGATCCGCGGCGGTGGTGTCGAGGGGATCGCCGCCTGTCAGCAGGCGGTAGTAGAGCGGAGCGGACACGGCCCGGATCACCTCGTGGGCGTCGGTGCGCGCCGGTACCTCCCCCCGGTCGATGGCCTGGTCGACGCACGGCGCCCATTCCGCGACCCGCGTGTCGTAGAAGCGCCGCAGGGCTCCGGCCGTCCGGTCGTCACACGTCGCCGCGGCGATGATCGCCTTGAACAGCGCTCCCTGGCGGCGGTCGCTCAGGGTCCGCTGGACGAGGCGCGCGTTGGCTTTGAGGTCGCCGATCAGCGTGCCCGTCTCGGTGCGAGGCGAGGACTGCTCGGCCATGTCCACGAGCAGATCGGCGACGAGGCTGGCCGCGGTTCCCCAGCGGCGGTAGACGGTCGTCTTGCCCACGTTCGCCCGATGCGCGACGTCGGCGAGGTCCAGGTGGGCCAGTCCGTTCTCGGCGAGGGCGTCCCCCGCTGCCTGGAGTACGACCGCCCGCACTCTTGCCGTCCGTCCTCCAGGGCGGATGGTGCCGGGGCCGGCATTCTCGGCGCCCATAACGGGTCTCCAGTTTCGTTAACGACGGAGGCGTGCTAGGTTGACTACACCCAGCTTAACGGAACTACTGGACCGTTAGCGGCTGGCGTTCTGTCGTGTCGCGGGAAGGAACGTGGTCATGGAATTCAGACGGTTGGGCAGCTCCGGACTCATGGTCCCCGCGCTCAGCTTCGGCGCCGGCACGTTCGCCGGCCAGGGCCCGCTGTTCGGGGCCTGGGGCCAGACGGATGCCGACGAGGCTCGCCGTCTCGTGGACATCTGCCTGGACGCCGGCGTCACGATGTTCGACACGGCCGACGTCTATTCGAACGGCGCGTCCGAGGAGGTCCTCGGCCAGGCTGTCGCGGGCCGGCGGGACCGGGTGATCCTCTCCACCAAGACCAGCCTGCCGATGGGCGACGGGCCCGACCAGGCCGGTTCGTCGCGGTCGCGCCTGATCAGGGCGTGTGAGGACGCGCTGCGGCGCCTCGGCACCGACTACCTCGACCTCTTCCAGTTGCACGCGTTCGACGCCGGTACGCCGATCGAGGAGGTGCTGTCCACCCTCGACGACCTCGTACGCACCGGAAAGGTCCGCTACGTCGGCGTCTCCAACTTCTCCGGCTGGCAGGTGATGAAGTCGCTGTCCGTCGCGGAGAAGTACGGCTACCCCCGCTATGTCGCGCATCAGGTCTACTACTCGCTCGTCGGCCGCGACTACGAGTGGGAGCTCATGCCCCTCGGGCTCGACCAGGGTGTCGGCGCCCTCGTGTGGAGCCCGCTCGGCTGGGGGAGGCTCACCGGCAAGATCCGTCGCGGCCAACCGCTGCCGGCCGGCAGTCGGCTGCACGAGACCGCGGACTTCGGTCCACCCGTCGACGACGAGCGCCTCTTCGGTGTGGTGGACGTTCTCGACGAGCTTGCCAAGGAGACCGGCAAGGCGATTCCGCAGATCGCCCTCAACTGGCTGTTGCGGCGACCGACGGTCGCCTCGGTCATCGTCGGTGCCCGCAACGAAGCCCAGTTGCGTCAGAACCTCGGCGCCGTCGGCTGGACGCTCACCTCGGACCAGCTGGCGAGGCTCGACGCGGCCAGCGCGCTGACCGCGCCCTATCCGTACTTTCCCTACCAGCGGCAGGAAGGCTTCGCCCGACTCAGCCCTCCGGCGACGGGCGCGTCGTCCTAGGCCCGGACAGGTGGGTCAGGTCTGTCGCCGGACGCGGCGGAAGAAGGTTCGTACGTCGTCGATGAGCAGGTCGGGCGCCTCCATGGCGGCGAAGTGCCCCCCGCGGTCGAACTCTGACCAGTGCACCAGGGTGTGCTCGCGTTCGGCGATCCGCCGGATCGCGGGGTCGGACGGGAAGATGGCGAGTCCCGTCGGCACCGGTGCCCTTCTGTCCGACGCGTCCTGCTGGCCCTCCATCTCCCTCTCCGCCCGCGTCTCGTAGTAGAGGTGTGCCGAGGATGCGCCCGTTCCCGTCAGCCAGTACAACGTGACGTTGGTGAGCAGTTGGTCCAACTCGACGGCAGACTCGGGCAGATCCTTGGCCGGGTCGGTCCACTCCCGGAACTTCTCCACGATCCAGGCGAGCTGGGCGACCGGTGAGTCGCTCAGTCCGTACGCCACGGTCAGCGGCCGCGTGGACTGGATGTCGGCGTATCCCGTTCCGTCGCGTCTGATGCATTCGGCCGCGGCGATCCGCGCCCGTTCGACATCGGTGAAGTTGTCGACGTCGAACGAGCCCAGGTCCGGAAACGCCAACCCGCCGTTGATGTGGACGCCGACCACCCGGTGGGGTGCCACCCTGCCCAGCTCGGGTGACACGACCGAACCGGTGTCGCCGCCCTGAGCGCCGAATCGGGGGTATCCGAGCCGACTCATCAGCTCGACCCACGCGAGGGCGATCCGGCGGTGGTTCCAGCCCGGTTCGGCAAGGGGGATGGAGAACCCGAATCCGGGCACGGACGGCGCCACGACGTGGAACGCATCCGCCGGGTCACCGCCGTGGGCGCGGGGATCGGCGAGCGGGCGGATGACCTTCATCAGCTCGACGACGGACCCCGGCCATCCGTGCGTGACGATGAGCGGAAGGGCGTCTGGCTCGGGGGAGCGTACGTGCAGGAAGTGCACCAGCTGCCCGTCGATCCGGGTGGTGAACTGTGGGAACTCGTTGAGCTTCGCCTCCCAGGTGCGCCAGTCGTAGGAATGCCGCCAGTGGTCCGCCAGTGGTTTCAGGTAGTCGCCGGGAACGCCGCGGTCCCACCCGACGCCCGGTGGCTGCGTGGGCCACCGTGCATGGTCGAGGCGGGCATGCAGATCGTCGAGTGCCGCCTGCGGAACCTCGATGCGGAACTCTCGAATCTCCGTCACAGTGTCCTTTTCTCAGCGGTCGACGCTGGCTGCGTGAGTCGCGTGGGTCGCGTGGGTCGCCTGGGTCAGGCGGTCAGCAGGCCGATGCCGAGGCTGACCACGCCCGCGGCGAGGGAGAGCGCACCGATCCACAGTATCCAGATCAACCGGTTGGGCCCGGTGGCATTCCTCCCGGCGGAGGCGGCGAAGAACCCGGCGGACATGAGGACCGCGGCGACGGGAATACCCAGCCGGGCGGTCCACAACGCCAGCCCGGTGAGGCCGGTGGCATCCGCGTAGAGCAGGCCGACCAGGCTCAGGATCACGAGGACGCCCGCATGGCCGTGCCCGGCGCGAGCGAACGACTTCTGGAAGTCGGTCATCGGCACCTGGCCGCGGGCGATCCGGGTCATGAACCAGCCGCCGACCTGGATGGTGACGATGGTGAGGAGAACGGCCCCGGCGACCAGCCGGGACTCGGCACTGAGAGCCACGGTTTCCACGGCGTACTCCTTCTGCGAAATCAGGATGGGATGACGGTCAGCGGGATGCGACGGCTGGCGGTGCGGACTCGGAGCGGCGCAGGTGCCGGCGCAGCAAGCGCCGGATCGCTGTGCTGTCCGCCGACCGGGCGACCCAGACGACGAGGGCGATGTAGAGGATCTGCTCGGGAATCCGCAGCCACAACGGCGTGGGCTCCTCTCCGTTGAACGGCACGCTGGCGACGGCGGCGTAGATGTTCGCGGGAAGCAGGAGGACGAAGAGGGCGGCGAGGCTGAGTCCGGCCGCCCAGCGGGTCGCGGTCAGCACCAGGCCGAGAGCGCCGAGCAGTTCGAGTACGCCGGTCAGGTACACCATCGCGTCGGGGAACGGGACCAGCGGCGGCACCATGCGTACGAGATCGGCGTGGTTGGGCATCACAGTGACGCCCGCCGGGACGAAATGCGCACTCGCGGTGACGACGAGCATGACGGCCATCGCGGGTGCGGCGCTGGCCGGCCAGGTGGCGAATCGGCGGACTCCGAACGTGCCGAGGAGGCGGAAGCCCAGGAGGGCGACCGCCAGGACGAGTAAGACCATGATCTTTCCGTTCGTGATGGATAGTGGTGCTATCCGCATATGGATACTGCCACTATCCATGATGGGCACGGAGAAGGCAAACCCTTATCCCGGAGCGCCCCTCACCCACGCGCCGCCTCAGCGGGCTCATCGCCGGCACCGGGGTCCGTGTGGGGGAACGAGTGATGTTCGTGTGTGACAACCCATCGGCCGTTCTCCTTGCACAGGCCCAGGGTCAGCCGCAGCCGGTTCTCGGGATTGTCGGCGAACTCCTGCGGTGTCCCACACCGCAGCAGGGCGTACGCGAATGCGATGTCCTCGCCCGCGGTGATGTGCAGGGACTCGATCTCGAACGAGGCGCCTTGACGCTGCCATTCGAAGAATCCCGGCCAGGTCTCGCGGTAGGCATCGATGCCACATACGCCTGCGTACGGTGGCGGCACGTCGAACATCACGATGTCGTCGGTGTGGTCGACCAGGACGCCACCCAGGTCACCGGTGTGGACCGCGTCCGCCCAGCTTTCGATCAGCGTGCGGATCTGTTCCTCGTTGGTAGGCATGGTCGTCGATCCTTCCCAGCCGATGCTGTGTTGGGGTTCGGTCGCTACTACAACCCGCGCCGGGACGAGAAATCATCGCGGCGGCCCGAAAACCGAGCTCGATCGCATCGAGGAACGATCATGGTTGCCGTCTCGAGTCCCCGGTCACCTCCTGATCGGAGGAAAGGCGGACCTGCGGTGACCCCTGCCCTGTCGGCTGACGCTCCGTGGTATCCACGGTGTGGGCACGTGGCATGCCGCCCGTGCCGCAACGCCCGTGCCGCAACGCCCGTGCCGCAACGCCCGGCGGCACACGTCTTGAGGAGTGCACTCTCGTGTCTGCGTTCGTTCCCGGCCTGGAACTGAGCCGGCGGTTCTACCAGGAAGCCGTCCGGCCGATCCTGGACGCGGAGTTCCCCGGTCTTCCCCACAGCGCGGCGCTCCTCGGCCGCGGCTCGGAGGTCCTGGGCTTCGACGACGAGATGTCGGGGGACCACAACTGGGAGCCGCGCGTCCTGGTCTTTCTGCGGGAAGAAGACCACGCCCGCCACAGTGAGGCCATCGACGAAATCCTGCGTCAAGGAGTACCGCCTCGGTTCCAGGGCCATCCGACCGACTACGGGATCCACACGCTGCGCGGCTACTTTCGCGAACGCCTGGACGTCGATATCGACGGCGAGATCGGTGCGCGCGACTGGCTGACCTTCTCTGAGCAGGGCCTCCGTATGGTCACCGCCGGAGCGGTCTATCACGATGAGGTCGGCCTGCAAAACGTCCGCGACCGCTTCGCCTACTATCCGCGGGACGTGTGGTTCTACCTGCTGGTGGCGGGTTGGTGGCGTATTCACCCCGAAGCCAACCTGGTCGGCAGGGCCGGTTCCGTGGGAGACGAGCTCGGATCGGCGCTCATCGGATCCCGGCTGGTGCTCGATCTGATGCGGCTGTGCTTCCTGATGGAACGGCAGTACGCGCCCTATTCGAAGTGGTTCGGGACGGCTTTCTCCCGGCTGGCCTGCGCCGCCGAGCTGTCGCCGATTCTGTGGCAGGCGCTTCAGGCAGAGACGTGGCCGGAACGCGAGAACGCGCTGATGGCTGCCTACGAACAGGTCGCAGCGATGCACAACGCACTGAACATCACCCCACCCGTGCCCACCGAGGTGCACCACCTGTGGGACCGTCCTTTCAAGGTGATCTGGGGCGACTTTCCCGGCGCGCTCGGCGCCCAGATCCAGGACCCTGCCGTGAAGCGCATCGCCGAACGATGGCCCGCCGGCGGCGTCGACCAGTTCAGGGACCTTCTGCTGGCTCCCGGTAGCCGCAGCCTGCTGCTCCGCCTGTTTGAGTAGGTTCGCGGCACGAGGCTTGCGCAAGCAGTTTGCTCTCCGCGGGGACCTCGGCGTCCTCAGTGGTGGAACAACCGGAGGCCGGTACGGGCGAGAGCGATCTGATGCTCGCGGCAGGCGTCCTCCACTTCGTTGGAACGGATCGATCCGCCTGGCTCGGCGATGTAGCCGACGCCGTGCCGGTGTGCATGGTCGACGTTGTCGCGGAACGGCAAGGCGCCGTCCGAGACGAGCGCGACCCCACTCAAGCCAGTCAGCCACTGCCTGTGTTGGGCGTCTGTCAGCGCGGGTGCGGGCTTGGAGAGTGCGCTCGCCATTCGCGTACTCTCGTCCGGTGTGAGGTCGCCCTCGACGAAGCGGATCTGCCAGTTGATCCGGTCCTGACGCCTGATGTACGGCTGGAACGCGAGCGCGCGGACCGCCGGGTGGCGTCGAAGCCACCAGGTGTCGGTCTTCGCGCCGGCCAGGCGGGTGCAGTCCACGCGGGACTGCTGGCCGGCACCGATCCCCAGAGTCGCCCCACCACGCAGGTAACACACCGAGTTGGACTGCGTGTAGCGCAGGACCGCCAAGCCCAGCAGGAGATCCGCCGATGCCGTCGCGGGCAGCGCACCGCACACGACGTTGTCCAGCAGCGTCGTGGAGAGCGTCACCTCGTCGCGTTGCTGGAACAGCCGCAGGCCGAACACGTCCCGTGCCTCGCACGCAGGGGGTCTGTAGGTTTCGTCTGCTTCCATGACCAGGAAGCGGCCATTCTTTTTCTTGCTGAGCGTCGCGACGGTGCCGGGGGCATAGCCGGGAGCGACGATGCCGTCGCAGACCACGTTGGTCAGCAGCGTGGCGAGTTCGGTGTCGACCGGGTGTGAGACGGCGGCGAAATCACCGTAGGAGGATTTCGGGTCGGCGTCGCGGGCACGCAGGTACGCGCTGGTGAGCGCGCCGACCTGCTCGCGGTCGATGGCGTAGAGCTCGGCGGTGACGTCATCGACGGGTCCGGCCACGGCCGCGCCGGCCGGCGAGACGTGCTTGAAGGAAGCAGCCGCTGGTCGGTGCAGGGCTCGGCTGGCGTCCAGCACCAGTTGCCAGCTGTTCAGCGCGTCCAGCATGTTGATGAACGACGGGTTGCCCTGCAGCACCCGGACCGGCCACTGGCCGGGGCGCACTGGCGCGGCGTTGGCCGCCTGCTGCGGGTTGATTCCGTAACGCAGATCCACGTCGTAGCCTCCTGGGTGTCAGCCGGACATCACTGACGGAGGCGCCCAGGCGGTCGACGCTCACGCGGGAAACGGCCGCTCCCTGGTGGTTGTCCACCTTCGCCAGTTGCGGCCAGGCCGAATCCTACCCGGCGAGGATCTCCTCGAGAACGAACGACGCGTCCGCCGGCAGGCCGTCGCCGTCGCGAACCGCCCAGGCGCAGACGACCAGGGCCTTCCAGAGCGCCCAGCCTTGTCCACGCTGCCAGGTCGCCTCGTCCACCTCCAGCCGATCGCGGAACGCGGCCCGGCTCTTGCCGGTCAGCATCGTCCAGGCGATCGCCAGGTCGCAGGCCGGGTCTCCGACCCCGCAGGTGCCGAAGTCTATGACGGCCGCGAGCGCACGGTCCTTCACCAGAAGGTTTCCCGAGGCGATGTCACCGTGGAACCAGACCGGCCGGTTGTCCCACGAGGCTCGCAACGCCCGTTCCCAGATCTCCTCGGCGGTCTCGGTCCGGATCAGGCCGTCCAAGGTCTCCAGAGAGGCCCGGGCCCACCCGTCATAGGTCGTCAGTGGTCCGCCACGGAACCAGTTGTGCAGCCCCGGGCCCGGTCCGCCTGTCGGGTCGATCCGCTGCAGGGACACCAGGAACTCCGCTAGGTCGATGGCGAACGCCGTCATGTCCTCGACGACGGCACGGTCCGCGGGTTCGCCACCGAGCCACCGATAGACCGACCAGTCGTGCGGAAAGCCCTTATCGGGTACGCCTCTGGCCAGCGGAACCGGGATCTCCAACGGCAACGCGGGGGCGAGAACCGGCAGCCACCGGTGTTCCTTCTCCACCGCCAGCGCGTACTCCTCGGCAGTCGGCAGCCGCACCAGCATCTCGTCACCGAGGCGGAAGGTGCAGTTGTCCCAACCCTGCGCATCGACCGGCCGGACCTCGAGGTCGGCCCACTGCGGGAACTGCGCGGCGATCAACCTGGACGCCACTGCGGCGTCGACCGGTTTCCTGTCCGGCAATGGCAGGACCTCGGGCGTCTCGTTCATCGAGGGCCGACCGTACGACGCCCCATCGGATCACCGCAAGCCGATTTCCGATCGCCCCGAACTCGGCTCGGTAGTCCCATGGGCTTCACGTGGGCGGCGTACCGAGAAAGATGATCGTCATCGGTCTCCCATCGGTCGTGGCTCCTTGGTGCAAGAGGGCGTGGCTGCCGTTAGCCATGACCAGGGGGTGGGTCCGAGGTCGTCGGCGTCGGCGCTGGTGGCGTGCTTGACGTTGGTGGCGAGTGCCCAGCTTCGTCTGAGGGGCGTGAGCCGGAGGGCGTGGCCGAGGATGTCTCTTAGTTCCTGGCGGCTGGCGTAATCAGTCCACGCCTGAAGATATGAGTCGATGATCATCTGCAGCGACGGATGGTTGAGACTGTCGCTGAAAGGGCCTGGCAGTGACCATCGACGGTGACATTCGAAGAGGGGCGCCATGAGGGATAGGAACGGATGGGTCCAAGCAGCGTCGCCAAAGTCGATGAAGCGGTGGTGGCCGCCGGGGGTACGGGCGGCCAGGACGTTGCCTGGCCAGAGATCGCCGTGGTCGACGCAGGACGGGATGGGCGAGTTGACGAGGACAGTCCCGGACTCAGTGAGCGCGTCGAGCTTCGTGAGCAGCAGATCCTTTTGCAGGGCGGTGATGCGTCGTGGGTCCGATCTGGGCAGCGCATGCAGGATGCCGGCGAGTTGCTCGGCCTCATGGGCTGCACCGGCCGGATCCCAAGCCGGTAGGCCGGCTGCCTCGGCTTGGCGTTGACGGCCGATAGTGGCGTGCTGCAGGTGGGCGTAGTCGGTAACCATCGAGGCGACGGCTTCGGGACTAGGACCTTCTGGCGACTGACTCGCCTCTCCCATCGTGGGCCCACCGTCAGTGAACAGGATGCGCGCTGTCGCAGGATCGTAAGCGAGCGGCCGGTCCACGTATTCGGGCGCCGCGTCGGCACAGAATGTGTGAACGGATCCTTCGACGTTCCTGGCACTCGTCGTTTGCTTGAGCAGCACGTCCCCCCGGTTCGTCGGAATGCGCCAAACCCACGACCAGCGCTGGTCTGACAGGTCGGACATCGCGCCGGCTGGACGGAAACCAAGCCGGTCGAGCTGCAGATGAGCCCAGTTCTCGGCAGCGTCGCGCCAGAGCCTCGATCCCCACTCGTGCCCCGTACCCTCCTCAGGGCTCACGGATCGGCTCCGTGTCGATCTTCTGCCGCATCGTCCACCCTCCCCGCCACGTGACGGGCAGCCTATTTCGTGCCCGCGCCATCGCTAAGGGCCCGGTGAGGCGGCGGCCTCAGGATGGTCTTGGGCAGCCAGGGCCGCCGACAGGCCGGCGTACGCGACGCCGCTATCCCTCTGGTACGCGGCTGGCAGTTCGCGGACGGCGTCGCATCCTGATGCCGCCCTGCGGCCAGCCGTTCTCGCTCACGCAAGTCCAAGAATTCCGCTTCCAATGGCCACTGCGTCGAGGTCGCCCCCGGTGTCCACGGCGCCCTACCCTCACCGCCGTTGCGGCGTTCCCCAGCGGATGTCGACAAGCTCGCCTAGCCGGTCCTTGAGGGCAAGAGCAACGTCCTCGTGAGTCTTACTGAGAGTGACCTCGTACCGACATGCCGCGGGGTCAAGGCCGAAAGCCATACCAACCGTTGAGGCATCCGGATGCCAATCTCGTGCACGCAATACCTCCTCCGCGGCGAGCAAGTCGGCGACGCTGACCTTCGTGGCCTCGACTCGAACGGCCACACCGCTGGGCCCGGACGCCGCAGTCAGCCTGCGGGCGAGCCGCTCCATATCGACCATCGCTGGATCGACGACAATCACAAGACTCCTTGACGCGTCGTCGAGCGCGGTGCCGACGTAGCCTCGCGAAAGCGGGCCACCGGGTGCCTCCTTCGCAGACTCACCGAACTCGTCGGCCACCGCCTCTCCCACAGCCTGGATGCTGTCTTGTGCGTGCCGCCCGTTCCGCCAGGACATGTCCCGTGCACCTTCCAGATCCGTGGTAGCTGGCAGCCACCGATCAGAACGAAAACCAGTGCCGTCCCGATCAGCCACTTGGTCGCCACGCACGCATCCTAGGCCCGCCTCGAAGCATTCGAAGGTTGACTTGGGGAGCTGGGGCGCGTTCCTCGGACGGGCCGGCGCGGTCGCAGACGGTACGCATGACTGGCTGAGCCGTCTCAGGTCGAGGTCTTCTCCGGGGCCGCTGCCCCCTGGACTCCGCCCCACTCCGTCAACCCGTCAGCATTGAGCGATAGCAGCGGCTCATCATGACTGCCTGACCGAAAACCGTTGGCTGCCCGTGCTCTACGAAGGGGAGACTCTCCGTGGTGGTGCTTCACGAAAACGAGGTCGCGGTCGACGACACTGTTGTCCGGACGCTCCTGAGGGAACAACGCCCTGAGTGGGCTGATCTGCCATTGTCCGCAGCGGGCGCGGGCAAGGAGAACGTCATGTACCGGCTCGGCGATGAGCTGGTCGTGCGGCTTCCACGAACCGTCGACACCGCCCGCTCGGTGCAGAAGGAGCAGGAGTGGCTCCCTCGCCTGGCACCCCTGCTTGCTTACTCGGTCCCTGAGCCGGTCTACGCCGGAACCCCTACCAGCACGTTCCCGCTCGTCTGGTCGGTCTACCGCTGGATAGACGGTGAGCTAGTCGGCGCAGGCAGCGTGCGAGACTGGGCAAGGTTGGGCGCGGACCTGGCAGGGTTCGTTCGGGAGTTGCACAGCATCGACCTGATGGGATCAACTCGCACTGGCGACCTCAGCTGGTACCGCGGTGGCTACTTGCCGGAACTCGAGTGGGTTAGCAGCTGCTTTGACGAGTGCCGAACCACTCTGGGATCCCAGCTGGACGTTGAGACGTTGGAGCAGTTGTGGCGAGCCGCTCTGGCCCTTCCCGAGCCATGCGGACATACGTGTGGCTCCACGGTGACCTCAGACCCAGCAAACTGTTAGCGCGGGACGGCATGCTGCATGCTGTCATTGACTTTGGAAGCCTCACGGTCGGTCATCCCGACGCCGAGCACGCCACCGTCTGGGGCCTGCCGCCGGAGGCACGACAGGCCTACTGGAACACCCTGAACCTCGACGATCTGACCTGGACCCGCGCTCGTGCCTGGGCGATCGCCATCATCTTGTACTACGGGCGCACCTGGCCCGCCTTCGTCACCGAATGCCAAGCGCTCTTTCAAGAGATACTCACCGACGCAGCAGCGCGGCGAGACGGCATGGACGGGTAGATCATGCGCTCTACCTGGGCATCCGCGTGCAGAGCCGTGACTTGCCGTACTGAGCGTGACTTGCACGACACCGGTTGGTGTCACAACCGGTGTCACGCGCTTGCGGGCGGCGGGCACGTCGGTAAGCAGAGCAACGCTGACACCTGACAACCCGGCACGCC
The DNA here is from genome assembly GCF_040120725.1 of Actinopolymorpha sp. B9G3. Lineage (NCBI taxonomy): Bacteria > Bacillati > Actinomycetota > Actinomycetes > Propionibacteriales > Actinopolymorphaceae > Actinopolymorpha > Actinopolymorpha sp. B9G3. The sequence goes on from NZ_JBEEAB010000003.1 coordinate 565,807, forward strand.
GATGGCGGGCTGGTGGGACGTGGCTGCGGAGGATGGGCGGTTCACAGCCGCACGCAGCCGGTACACAGCGTTCTGGCGGCCCCGCCGATGGTCAGGATGCCAGAGGGGCAGCGCTCGCTCGACAACGGCTGCCACGTCATAGAAGCGGGAGAAGACCCGGTTAGCAGGCGTTGGTCGTCCGGGCCACATGGCGACTAGATCGCAACGGCGTCAGTGTCGGCGGTGCCGAGGTGTACAGCTCCCTCGCGCCATCCTCTGCATATTCCGCCACGTAGCGACGCTGGATCTGATGGCCCGCAGATGCCTATTATCTACCATCCCGATCGAGTAAGTAGGATAGCTTGCAGTCGCGACCCCGGCGAAGGGACGAAATGAGCCTCGAGTTCCTGTGGTACATCCCGAACACTGTCGAACCGGGGCACTGGGGCGACGACACAAAGGACGGGTGGGGAACCCTTGACTTCTCCACCAAGCTTGCTCGCGCAGCCGAGGAGCACGGCTGGGGAGGCGCTCTGATCGGCACCGGCTGGGGCCGCCCCGACACCTTCACCGTCGCCACCTCCCTGGCCGCCCGCACCAGAACGTTCAAGCCGCTCGTGGCGATCCGGCCCGGCTACTGGCAGCCTGCACATTTCGCCAGCGCTGCGGCCACGCTCGACCTGCTCAGCGGCGGACGCCTCCTTGTCAACATCGTCAGCGGCCGCGACAACCTCGCCGCCTACGGCGACACCGAGGGCGACCAGAGCCACCGCTACGCACGGACCAAGGAGTTTCTTCAGCTCGTCCGGCTCCTGTGGACCGAGGAGAACGTCACGTTCAAGGGCGACTACTTCACCGTTGACGGGTCCACAGTTGCCCCGCGCCCGTTTGGCATCGGGCAACGCAAACATCCGCGCCTCTATTTCGGCGGCGCCTCCGCCGCGGCCGAGCGGGTGTCGGCCGCTGAGGCGGACGTCCAGCTCTTCTGGGGCGAACCGCTCGCCGGAATTGCCGAGCGGATCGACCGGCTCAGGGCGCTGAGCCAGTCGCTCGGGCGTACGCACGCCCCCCTCGAGTACGGGCTACGGATCACCACGTTGGTGCGTGACACCACTGAGGAAGCGTGGCGCGATGCTGAGGCGAAGGTCGCCAAGATGTCCGACGAACAGCGCGTGTCCCGTACCGACAGCCTGCGGCGCCAGGCGATTGGCCAGCAACGCCTCATCGCCCTCGCCGCGCGGGGCGAGGTGCTCGACTCCTGCCTCTACACGGCGCCAGGCAAGTTCGGAGGCGGTGGAGCTGGTACCACCTGGCTGGTCGGCTCACCCACCGACGTCGCAGACGCACTGCGCAAGTACCAGGAGCTGGGCCTCACCCACTTCATCCTCTCGGACACTCCCTACAAGCAGGAGGTCGTCAGAATCGGCGATCTGTTGCTGAGCCGATTGAACGACCGTGCAGTCGCCTGACGGCGGCAGGCAGGAGGGGTGCCACGCCATGCGCCGCCAGCGGCGGCCGCAGGCGAGCTGGAATGGCCTGACTGGCACCGCGCCGACTGCCCCGCCCGGATACCTGTGCTGTTCGTCACGTGCAGCCTGGCCGCCGTGGATCGACACAGCCACATGGACACAACCAAGGGGTATACATGACACTTTCGGCAGCGGCGACAAGCAGTTCGTCTGCGCACGCCGGCCCTGGATCGTCGGGCGATCCCACCCCGAGTCCCGCCGCAGATAACGCTCTGTCGACAGGCGTCAAGGTGACGGTCGTCATTCCGGTCTACAATCCGGGGCCCTACCTGCAGGATTGCATCGACTCGCTGCTGCGCCAGAGCCTCCCGCCGGAGGAGTTCGAGGCGATCTTCGTCGACGACGGCTCGACCGATGACAGCCCGGCCCGGCTTGACGCTCTCGCCGCCGAGCACCCGCACATCCGGGTGATCCACCAGGAGAACTCCGGGTGGTCGGGCAAGCCTCGCAACGTCGGCGTTGCCCACGCGTGTGGGGAGTACGTCTTCTTTGTCGACAACGACGACTATCTCGGCGACGAAGCCCTGGAGCGCATGTATAAGTACGCCAAGGAGCACGGCTCCGACGTCGTCGTCGGCAAGATGGCTGGCAAGGGCAGAGGCGTCCCACGCGAGCTGTTCCGCAAGAACCACCCCGACGCGACTCTCGGCAAGACGCCGCTGATCGACAGCCTCACCCCGCACAAGATGTTCCGCAAGGCGTTCCTCGACGCGCACGGGTTGAGGTTTCCCGAAGGCCGGCGCCGCCTGGAAGACCACGTCTTCGTCACGGCGGCATATTTCGCGGCGCAGAAAGTCTCGGTGCTCAGCAACTACATCTGCTACTACCACGTACGCCGCGACGACTCCAGCAACGCCGCCTACCAGCAGATCGACTGGAGAAAGTACTTCGCCAACCTCAGCGAAGCGCTCGACATCGTCGAGGCCAACACCGAGCCTGGCCCGCTGCGCGACAAGCTTCACCGCCGGTGGTACCGCGTGGAGATGATCGAGCGTCTGCGCGGTAGCCGGCTGCTACGGATGCCGGAGGTCGACCGGCGCGCGCTGTTCGATGAGGTCTACCGCCTCTCCGCCGAACGCTTCGCCCCTGGCGTGGCCGCGGGCATGGCACCCGCGCAACGTATCGTCAGCCGCCTCGTCCAGGCGGGCCGCCTCGACGACCTGATCCGGTTGGCGGAGTGGGAGGAGGACATCCACAATCACGTCCGCCTCGACGATCTGGTCTGGCACGACGGGGTCTCCAGCTCGCCGTCACCGCTGAGCTGCGCACCACCGGTGAGCCGATGACCTTCACCCATCGGGGCGGTCGCGACCTCCTGACGCCACCGCTCACCGCCGAGGCGCTCGCGGCCCTGTCCCCGGACGACCTCGACAGCACGATGCGGCTGGCCCAGGCGAAGGTCGATGTGGTTCTCCGGGCGAAGTCCACCTCAGCCGAGCACTTCGTGCCGGCGACCTCCGCCATCGCGCGATACCCGGTCGGCGCGTCCGATGTTCGGGCCTACGCAGCGACCATGACCGACTGCACTGGCACCGAACCCGTGAGCGGAGAAACGTTCCGTACGGTCGTGACGTGCGAGGCCCACATCGACATCCGTTCGGTCGTCGCCTCCACGCCTCTATCCAGCGGCATCTGGGATGTCGTCGCTCGGATCTCCTGCTGCGGCTGGACAAAGGACGCGAGGGTCGGTGCCATGAAGACCGTCAAGGCGGCCGAGCGTTGCATACCCGCGATCGTCGGCGAACCAGCACAGATGGTGACACCACACTGGACCGACCGCGGGCATCTCTCGATCGAGGTCGGCGAGCAGTGCACCGTGAAACGGGACATGCTCGTGCCCGCCGAGCCTGCACTGGTAGGCCCGCACGCGGGCTTCGTGGTCACACTCCCGTTGCGCGTACTCACCACACAGGCACGGTCTGATGCGGTCATGAGACTGCTGCACGAGGGCACGGACAGGACCATCGACCTGCCCGCGGAGCTCTCGCCGGCCGTCGCGGGGGCACGAGCAACTCCACGCTGACGGTGAAGGTCAGTGATCGGCTTGACCCCGGCCGCTACTCGGTGGCGATCCGGCTCGCCGGTACGACCATGAAGCCGGCGACACCGGCGATACCGGCGCATGCGGGCGAGGGTACGGCGAGCCTGTCCGCTGCGACGATTGATGCCGGTTTCATCGGCCTCACTGCCACGCTGACTGTTCCCGAAGGTGCCGGCATGCCGGTGATCGACGTGCTCGCCCCGCCTGGCGACCCCGACGGTTTCCTCACCGGCCATGCCGAGCTGATGGCGCGCTTCCTGCGGACCAGGCGCCGGCTGGCGCGCCGAGTTCGCAAAACGTTGGGCCTCCCGCCCGTGTCTCGTAGCGGTCGCACATAAAGCTGCCAGGGCTTCGCCGCCGGGATACATCAGTCGTGAGCCGACATCCTGCCCAAGCAGGCGGCCCTCGTGCAGAGCTTTCCGGTGGCGCACGGGTGAATGCTCGGCAGCGGCCAGTCGCGACGTCGGCCGATACCCGATTTCACGCCATCGAGCCCGCGGCTGTGGCGAGGAGGCCGAGGAGGGCGCAGGTGCCGAGGGTGCGTAGAACTGACCAGCGCAGTCGGAAGATGAGGACGAGTGCGACGACTGTGAGGGCGGCGGGTATCGGATTCAGGCTGGCAAGGTCAGGTAGCTCGAGGTGGACGGGCCCCCAGGACGCGTTGTCGGTCGCGGTGAACAGGGTGTGGATCGCGAAGTAGAGGGCGAGGTTGGCGATGACGCCGACGACTGCGGCGGTGATGCCGGAGAGTGCGGCGGAGATGGTGTGGTTGTTCCGGAGCCGTTCGACATACGGCGCGCCGAGGAAGATGAACAGGAAGCAGGGAACGAAGGTCACCCAGGTGGTGAGCAGGGCGCCGCTCAGGCCGGCGATCCAGGGGTTGAGGGTGCCGGGGTCGCGGTAGGCGCCGAGGAACGCGACGAACTGGACGACCATGATCAGCGGGCCCGGGGTGGTTTCGGCGAGCGCGAGGCCGCGGACCATCTCGCCAGGGCCGAGCCAGCCGTAGACCTCAACGGCGCGCTGGGCGACGTAGGCGAGGACGGCGTAGGCGCCACCGAAGGTCACGAGTGCGGTGCCGGAGAAGAAGAGTCCCTGCGTGGTGAAGACGCTCTGAGTGCCGGTGAGGAGGACCACCAGCAGCATCGGCAGCCCCCATGCCACCACACCGATGGCGAGGACCCGCGCGGCCCGGCCGGCTGTGGGGGCTTCGGTGTGCAACGCGTCGTCGGGGATCAGCGGTGGTTCACCGTTGGCGGCACCGTTGTCTGAACTGGCGGTGAACACGGCTGGGTTGAACTTGTGGAGGAGCCAGCCAGCGGCAGCGGCTGCCGCGATGACGATGGGGAACGGGACACCGAACACGGCCAGGGCGAGGAAGGCGGCGATGGCGATCGCCACCAGGGCGGGGTGTCCGAGTGATCGCCGGCCGACCCGCCAGACCGCCTGGGCGACGATGGCGAGGACCGCGGGCGCGAGGCCGGCGAAGATCGCGGTGACTGCGGCCGTGTCGCCGTAGGCGACGTAGATGCCGGAGAGGACGAGCAGGGCGACGACACCTGGGAGGACGAAGAGGGTGCCGGCGACCAGTCCGCCCCTGATGCCGTTGAGTAGCCAGCCGATGTAGATGGCCAGCTGCTGGGCTTCGGGGCCCGGGAGCAGCATGCAGTAGTTGAGCGCATGCAGGAACCGGCGCTGGCCGATCCATCGCTTCTCGTCGACGAGGGTGCGCTGCATGACAGCGATCTGCCCGGCCGGCCCGCCGAAGGTCTGGAGGGAGATCGCGAACCAGGTGCGGACGGCCGAGGGGAACGGCACAACGTCTCGGACGGTCTGCGGCGCGTCCACGTGTTCGCAGGTGTCCGATCGGTGGCTGGGTGACTCGGCCGCGGACTTATCGGCTGCAGGGTTCACGAGGGTTCCCTTCCGAGCAGGGTGGCTCGCCGGTAGTACTCGTAAAGGCCGTCGAACATCGGGCGGGTGAGCTCGACCACCCGGTGGTCGTCACAGGTCATCGACAGGCCGCGCAGGACGACGTCGAGTCCGGGAGCTTCGGGGGCGTCGTAGGTGTCGTCGTCGAGGTCGGCTTCGTGGACGATGGCCGCGATGCGCCACAGCACCGGGTCGGTGAGGTCGTAGTGGCGAAGGATTGTCTCGAAGCTGCAGTCGACGCCGCTTCCGTCTGGGCGAGTGTGGTGTGACAGGTCCACCGACCGCATGTCGAAGCCCGTGGCACCCGGTGGTACCTCAGCTGGGTCGGTGACGAAGGCGAACTCGGCGGCGGGATCGATGAACCGGCTGATCAGCCAGGCGCAGGCGGCACGGTCGATGTGCACGCCAGCGCGTGTCGCCCACCTCATCGCGCCGTTCGCCCGGCTGCGGCTCGCGGTGAGGCGAGGGTGGGCACGTGCTCCAGGAGGGTGCGGACTGCGCGGTGCGCGGTTTCTCGTTCTGGGGGTGGGTAATAGTCGCGCCGGCTGATTCGACGCAGCTCGGCCTGGAGTTTCTTCGCGGTGCGGCGCCGTGCCGCCTCACCGAGGTCAGAGGCGCGTTGGGCTTCAGCAGCGATGGCGGCATACTCCGCCGCCCTTGCCCCGGCCAAACCGGTGGCGAGGGCTCGCTCCTGCCCTGCGGTGGCCGGATGCGCCAGCCAGATGCCCGCATCACCACCGGCCTCGACGATCTCCTCTGCGATCCATTCGAGCTGCTCCCGGGTCCGCGCATCCGCGGGCAGCGCGACCAGGCCATCACCGAGCTGGGCGACCCCGAGGCGCTTCAGCTTGCGCCACACGGTGATCCGCGGGGTCGACGGCTCCCGCGGCAGGTGGTAACAGAGCAGCACCCATTGCCCGACATCCATCGAAGTAGTGTAACCATGGTTGCACAGGTTGGCGAGTGGCCCCCAGCGGCGGCGAGCAAGGCTGTACGACGTGCGGTGCCAGCGCCCTACGCGCGCACTGCGGCGAGACCCGGGAGTACGTCGCGTATGAGCGGTGCCTCCGACGCGATCCACGACTCGACGGCGTCGTGGATCGCCGCCAGCTGGCTCTCCTCGATCGCGAGAGCCCTGGTGGGCACGCTCGCGCCGAGTTCTATCAGCAAGGGTCGTAGATGGACGTCGGCGGCGAGGCGGTGGATAGGGGAAGCTGACACGGTCAGCGGTATGGCGATGATCCCCGTGAGCGCGCCGCCGCCGAACCGGTCGAGGAACGCCTTGAGCAGCCCTGTGTAGCTGGCTTTGTAGATCGGTGTCGCCACCACGAGCACCCGCGCCGATCTGGCGGTCGCGAGTGCCTCGTCCACGTCCGGACTGCCGTCGATCACCGCGCCACCCAACGTGGCCAGGTCGATGGTTGCCGATCCGGCAAGGTCCGCTTCGTCGGTAAGTCGTTCGGCGAGCAGTCCGGGGAGTCGTTCGGACAGTCGTCCGGCGAGTCGTTGGGCGACCGTGAGAGTCCGCGACTGTGACTTCGGGTTGCCGCACACGACGACGATCCCGGGGTTCGAGCCGTCGAATGCGGCACTGGGCTGGTGGGTCATCACGGCCTCCCGACCGTCTCGGCGAGCCGGTCGTGCTCGCGTTCGGCATCGCGCTTGGCGACCTCTTCACGGACGATCGGAATCACGTACCGGCCGAAGTCGATGGCGTCACCCAAGATGTCGTATCCCCGGGCCGAGATGATCTCGACGCCGAGGTCGTAGTAGTCGAGCAGGGCCTGGGTGACCACCTCGGGCGTACCGAGCAGGGCATTGGAGTTCCCCGCGCCGCCGGTGACGGCCGCCGTCCGGGTCCACAGTGCCCGGTCGAACCGCTCGCCCTGTTCGGCGACCGCGAGCAGCCGCTGTGACCCGGAGTTCTCGGGACCGGTCAACCGGTGCCGGCGAGTGAGTGGTCGGGTTCCTCCGGCGGTACGGGACGTGATCGCGTCGACGATCCGGCACGCCTTGTCCCAGGCGAGTTCCTCGATCGGCGCGATGATCGGGCGGAACGCGACCTGGAACTTCGGTACGTCGCTGCGTCCCGCAGCCCGGGCGGCCGCCTTGACCAACTCGATCTGCTCCGCGGTCTGCAGCAACGGCTCGCCCCACAAGCAGTAGATGTCGGCCTCGGAAGCACCCGCCGCGTAGGCCGCTGGTGACGAACCGCCGAACGAGACGCGCGGCCTGGGTTGCTGGACGGGGAAAACGTCGCTCACGAAGTCGGCGAACCGACAGTGGGTGCCGTCGTGGTCGAACGGCTCGCGGCTCGTCCAGGCCTGCTTGACGATCTGGAAGCTCGGGCCGGAGCGGGCTGCGGTCTCCGACCCGTCGTTGGTACCGGCGATGCCGAGGACCTCGACGGGCATCTTCGCCTCTTTCTCGGTCGTACGCATGTTCTCGGTCGCGGTCGTCCTGGCTCGGTCGTAGGCATGGGGCCGATGGCGAGGCCACGCTATGGACACAAATCACATAGGGCAACTAGAGAACCTGGACCAGCATTCCCGGCGGTGGCCGTCAATGGACTTTTCGGCCAGGCGTGTCCAATGCATGGGACGACCCTGGTCGGCGCCATCTCCTACAGCGATAGTAGGGATTATGTGTCGGGGATTCATTCTCACAACCCGCCGCGTCATCGACCAGATGCGCGTGGCCAGTGGCCGGTGTTGCTGACACCGGCTGACTACGACGTCTGCCAGTGCTTCCGCGGTTGACGCCACGTGACACGGCAATCCGGTCCGCCGGATGCGGGTTGCCCGCTTGCGTTCACGCGGGGGTCAGCGTCGATCTTCCGCGTACCCATCCGTCTCGCCCTTCGCGATCTCCGCGGCACGAGAGGTGCCCATCCGTCTCGTGCCGCGGAGCTGGCGGACGCCCAGGAGGTGTCGTCTTGACCAGCTCTGTGGAAGTTCCTACGGGCATCACCACGGATCTCTACCGCGCGGTCTTCCGCCGCTACGCCGCCGGTGTGGTCGTCGTCACGGCGGATGCAGGCTTCGGCCCGGTCGGCTTCACGGCCACGTCGCTCGCCTCCATCTCGCTGCGACCGCCGCTGGTGTCGTTCGCGTTGTCGACCGCGGCATCCAGCTGGCCGGCCATCGCCGTCGCCGACGGCATCGTTGTCAACTTCCTCGATGCCGAGCAGCGCACACTGGCGGACCGGTTCGCGACCAGTGGCATCGACCGGTTCGCCGCCCCGACGAGGTGGTCCCGGCTCCCAACTGGTGAACCCATGCTGGACGAGGCCGCGGGGTACCTGCGTGGCCGGGTCGAAGCGCGCTTCCCGGTCGGCGACCACCACCTGGTGGTCGCCGAAATCACCGACATTGCAACCCGTCCGCACACACCCCTCGTCTACCACGCGGGCGCCTACAGCACGGTCACCAAGCTGGGTTCCGGCTGACACCCCCTGAGAGGAATCATGATGGATGCTGCGCACGTGCTGACGGGAGCGCGCGGGTGAGTGGCGCCCTCCCACTGCTGGAGATCCGTAGCCTCGACGTGTCGTATCGCCTGCGTGGGCAGGAGATTCCTGCAGTACGCAACCTCAGCTTGACAGTCGCTCCCGCGGAGATCGTCGCCGTCGTGGGGGAGTCCGGCTCGGGCAAGTCGACCATGGCACACGCCGTCGTCGGCCTGCTGCCGTACGGCGGTGTCCTTGATCGAGGGCAGATCCGGTTCGCTGGCAGCGACATCGCCGGCTGGTCGGACCGGAGGATGCGGACCATCCGTGGCGCCCGGATCGGACTGATCCCACAGGATCCAGCAGTGTCCCTCAATCCGGTACGCCGGATCGGCGACCAGGTGGCCAAGGTGCTCCGGCGGCACGGGCAGGCCACGAGGCGGGACGCGGCCGCGCGGGCCGTCGAGGTCATCGCCCAGGCAGGGCTTTCCGATCCAGGCGTACGCGCACGGCAGTATCCGCACGAAGTCTCTGGCGGCATGCGCCAGCGGGTCCTGATCGGCATCGCCCTGGCCTGCCGGCCACAGCTTGTCATCGCCGACGAACCCACCAGTGCGCTCGACGTGACGGTCCAGCGCAGGATGCTCGACCAACTGGACGAGCTGTGCCGAGCGCTCGGGACGGCGGCGCTGTTCATCACCCATGACCTTGGGGTAGCGGCGGACCGGGCGCAGCGGATCGTGGTCATGCGGGGTGGGCGCGTGGTCGAGACGGGCACCACGGCGCAGATCCTGGACTCACCGCGGCATCCGTACACCCGGGGGCTCATCGAGGCGGCGCCCAGCCTCACGAGAGCCCGGATGGTGCCGATCACCCGCGCGGTCCCGCTGGGCCGCCGCGACCACGCGCGGTGCAGCGCTGGCTTCGCCCTCAACGTCGCGCCCGATTCCGTGGCGCGAGACGGCGACCTCGTGCAGGTCACCGCGCTCAGCAAGGAGTTCCCCCTGCCCGGGCGCGCGCGAACTGTCCGTGCGGTTGACGGCGTGAGCTTCCAGGTCAGGAAGAGGGAGACGTTCGGCCTGGTAGGGGAGTCCGGCTCGGGGAAGACCACTACCGCTCGGCTTCTACTCCGACCCGAGGGCGCGACCTCCGGGCAGGTGCTATTCGACGGCGAGGACATTCTGCGCCTGCAGGGCACCGACCTGCGCCGGCTCCTGCGACGGATGCAGCTCGTCTACCAGGACCCGTACGCCTCGCTCGACGCTGGGAAGCGGATCGGGCAGATCGTCGCGGAGCCGCTGCGGGCGTACGGGACCGGCGACCGGCAGGCCCGACGTCAGCGGGTCGGCGAGCTGCTCGACCAGGTGGCCCTGCCGGCCACAGTGCTCGACCGCCGTCCCGCCGAGCTCTCCGGCGGGCAGCGGCAACGGGTGGCGATCGCCCGGGCGCTCGCTCTCGAACCCGAACTGGTCGTCCTGGACGAACCCGTTTCGGCGCTCGACATCTCAGAGCAGAGGCAGATTCTGGAACTCCTTGTCCGACTGCAGGACGAGCTCTGCCTGTCGTACCTCTTCATCTCTCATGATCTGGCCGTCGCACGCCAGATCTGCGACCGCGTGGGTGTGATGCGCCACGGAAAGCTCGTGGAGATCGGCACCGTCGACGAGATCTTCACCCAGCCGCAGGACCCATACACGCGTGAGCAGCTCGACGCGATTTCCGGCAGACGCACGGAGGATGCCCGTGAACAGGACGCCCCTGTCGGTCCTCGACCTCTCACCCGTGCCCTCGAACGGTACGGCAGCTGACGCGCTTGCCAACTCCCTCGATCTCGCGCGCCAGGCGGAGGCTTTCGGCTACCGCCGTTACTGGGTCGCAGAGCACCACCTGGCCCCTGGAGTCGCGGCGGCAGCGCCGGCCGTGCTGGTCGCCCTCATCGCCGCGCGGACGAACCGGATCCGCGTCGGCTCCGGCGCGGTCCTGCTGGGCGCGACCACACCGCTTCAGGCCGTCGAACAGTTCGGGACGATCGCACATCTTCACCCTGGCCGGATCGGCCCGGGTCTGGGCAGGTCGAGCGCGCGCCGGCTGAAGCAACGCCTCGCACGGGCCCGGTCGAACCCATTGCCGGGCAGCGCCATCGGGCCCGCTGCGTACTCCGTCGTCGACGGACTGCTGCTGCCACCGCCACCGCATGTCAGGCTCGATCCCGGCCGGTTGCAGATCGAAGCAAGCCTGCTGGGCATCCGCGACGCCGATGGCGATGACTATGTCGTCCAACTGTGCGACATCGCGGCGTTCCTCCGCGGTGACTACCGCTCGGTCGACGGCACCGAGCTCCATGCACCAACGGCCGAAGGCGCCGACCTCGCCCTGTGGGTCCTCGGCTCGAGCGCGGGACCGAGTGCACGGGCGGCCGGTGAGCTAGGACTGCCCTATACCGCCAACTACCACGCCGATCCGGCCGCCGTCCTCGAGTCCGTCGCGGCCTACCGCGAGGCGTTCCGGCCCTCGTCCACGCTGGCGACTCCGTACGTCATGGTCTCCGCCGACATCGTGGTGGCCGACGACGACACCGTGGCCGCAGAGCTCGCCAGTCCCTACGTCCGCTGGGTGCTGTCGATCCGCAGCGGCTACGGCGCGATGGCGTTCCCGTCGCCAGCCGAGGCCGCGCCGAGGATTCCGTCTCACCTATCGGATTATCTAGTAATCATATGGGATAAGTAGGTAATCTCGGCACCATGTCTACGCTGCTCCTGCTGACGGAGAGGCGCGAGGTCGACCAGATGCGGGTCGCCAGCGCCGTGTGTCACGGCTGACGCACGCCGGCGTCTCCTGCACGCGTACCAACCCCCGCTTCTCTCCCGGAATCTCCGCCTCTCTCGCGGAAGCTCAGCTCTGCCTGCGTTTCTCGTTGCCAGCATCTGATGCGACGAGCTCTGCGTGAGGCGACGAGCACCACGGTCCAGCAGCCAGAGATCCGGTTTCAAAGGAGTGACACCACATGTTCGTACGACATTCTTCGCCCAGTGCGCGACGTGCTGCCGTCGTTGCCGCTCTGCTTGCTGGCCTGGCGTTCCTCGGCGCCTGCGGTCCAGGCGCAGCCGCACCGAAAGCCGAGAACGCGGCACTCACCAAACCGATTGCCGCATCCGTTCCCGAGGGCACGAAGCTGATCGTCGGAGACCCGGCCACGAAAGTGGCGCTGGAGCTCTCGGGTGAGAGTGAGCGAGTCTCGTTCGACATCGAATGGGCCAACATCTCCGGCGGTCCGCAGACCACCGAGGCGTTCCGCGCAGGTGCACTTGACATCGGCGCCGTGGCAGACATCCCGCCGATCCACGCGACATGGACCGGACTCGACGTCCGGATCGTGGCGGCACAGTTCCGCAAGGACCCGGTGCACCATCCGATCTACCAGCTCGGTGTGGCACCTGGTGTCATGGTCGACAGCATTGACGACCTGCGTGGCAAGAAGATCGCTTACAGCCCGGGTCAGGCTCAGGGCGCGCTGATCCTTCGGGTCCTCGCGAAGGCTGGGCTGGCCAAGACTGATGTCGAACCGATCGAGCTGCCGAGCACCGGGGACGTCTATCCGAACGCCCTTGCCAACGGCCAGGTCGACGTAGCACCCATCGGGGGTGTCAACGTCAAGCGGTACCTCGCGAAATACGGCAAGGACGGGGCCACGGCGATCCCGCACGGCTTGCGCGACGACCCCAGCCATCTCTACACCCTGACATCGAGCCTTGCCGATTCCGCCAAGGCGGCCGCGATCCAGGAGTACGTCCAGCACTGGGCCCGAGCGCAGGTCTGGATCCACGAGCACCCTCAGGAATGGATCGAGGGCTACTACGTCAAGGACCAAGGCCTGTCCGCGGAGGACGGGGAGTACCTCATCGATGCCGCCGGAGAGCTCGACATCCCCGGCGACTGGACCGACGTCGCCGCGCGGCACCAGAACACCATCGACCTGCTTGCCAAGGAAACCGGCAACGACGTCATCGACGCCAAGGATCTCTACGACTGGCGGTTCGAGTCCGTGGCCGCCGACGTGATCGCGGACGATGCGTCAGGAGGAGGTGAAGCACCGTGACCACGACACTGACCAGGCCGGCGCGGGCCGCGGAGGTCGGATCCGGTCCGGCCTCGCGGCTACGCGGACGGCACAAGCTCGGTCCTGGACGGCCGATCCGGTTCGGTCCGGTGGTCGGCCCGGCGCTCCTGCTGGCGATGTGGTCGGCGGGTTCGGTTGCCGGCCTGATCGATCCACGGATCCTCTCCGCACCCTGGACCGTCGTGACGACGGCGGGAGAGCTGATGGCCGATGGCCGGCTCCAGTCCAACCTTGCCGTCTCCACCCAGCGGGCGTTCCTCGGCCTCGCCATCGGCATCGCCGCCGGCACCGTGCTCGCCCTGATCTCCGGGCTCAGCCGGTGGGGCGAGGCGGTGCTGGACGGCCCGATCCAGATCAAACGCGCGATCCCCTCGCTCGCGCTGCTGCCATTGCTCATCCTGTGGTTCGGCATCGGCGAGACGATGAAGGTCACGACGATCACACTGGGTGTGTTCGTTCCGGTCTACATCCACACCCACAACGGCCTGCGCAGCATCGACAGCCGCTACGTCGAGCTTGCAGAGACCGTCGGCCTGGGCTACGTCGCGTTCATCCGCCGCGTCGTACTGCCAGGTGCACTGCCCGGATTCCTGCTCGGCCTGCGTTTTGCCGTCGTCGGGGCGTGGCTGTCGCTGGTAGTTGTCGAGCAGATCAACGCCACCAGCGGAATCGGCTACATGATGGAACTCGCTCGTACGTACGGCCAGACCGAGATCATCATCGTCGGCCTTGTCTTGTACGGCGTCCTCGGGCTGCTGTCCGACGGCGCTGTCCGGCTCGTGCAGAGGAGGGCGTTGTCATGGCGACGCACGCTCGCGGACTGACAGAGCGCGCCGGGACGCAGACCGCCCGCGGCGCCGAGTCGGTCGTACGCGTACACGACCTCGTACGCCGGTTCGGCGACAGACAGATCCTCGCCGGACTCGACCTCTCCATCGGCCACGGTGAGTTCGTCGCCCTGCTCGGTCGCAGTGGCTCCGGCAAGAGCACCTTGCTCAGGGCACTCGCCGGACTCGACGACGACGTCGCGGGCTCCGGTGAGATCGACGCCCCTAGCAGGCTCTCCGTCGTCTTCCAGGACTCCCGGCTGCTGCCGTGGCAACGCGTTCTCGACAACGTGGTTCTCGGTCTGGGTGGACCCGACGCCCTCCCACATGGGCGGGAGAGCCTCGCCGAGGTGGGACTCGCCGGCAGGGAGCGGGCCTGGCCGAACCAGCTGTCCGGCGGGGAGCAGCAGCGCGTCGCACTGGCCCGGTCGCTCGTCCGAGAACCCGAACTACTCCTTGCCGACGAGCCCTTCGGCAGCTTGGACGCCCTCACCCGGATCCGGATGCACGGGTTGCTCCGGCAGCTGTGCGACCGGCACAAGCCCGCTGTCCTGCTGGTGACCCACGACGTGGACGAGGCGATCGTGCTGGCCGATCGCATCCTCATCATCGATGCCGGCCGGATCGGTGTCGAGGTCGAGGTCGATCTCGACTCACCCCGGGACCCCACGGACCCGCGGTTCGCCGAACTGCGGCGCTACCTGCTTTCCCGGCTCGGCATCGACCCAAGCGTCGACTTTCGGACGGTCGAGCAGAGCGTGGGGGCCAGCCGATGAGTACGCCGAAACCCCTTCATCTGAACGCGTTTCTCATGAGCACCGGGCACCACGAGGCGTCGTGGCGACTGCCGGAGAGCGATCCGTACGCCAACACCAACGTCACCCACTACCAGAATCTCGCTCGAATAGCCGAGCGTGGAAGGTTCGACTCGGTGTTCTTCGCTGACAGTCCCGCGCTCTTTTCCGACGTGGGACGCCGGCCGTCGGGCTCGCTCGAACCGACCGTGCTGTTGACCTCGATCGCCGCGGTCACCACCCGGATCGGGCTGATCGCGACGGCGTCGACGACCTACAACGATCCGTTCAATCTGGCGCGGCGGTTCGCGTCGGTCGACCACGTGAGCGGTGGGCGGGCCGGGTGGAACATCGTCACCACCGCGTCGGTCGACGCGGCCCGCAACTTCGGCCTCGACGAGATGCCGAGTCACCGGGACCGCTACGAGCGTGCGGCGGAGTTCGTCGACGCAGCGCAGAAGCTGTGGGACAGCTGGGACGACGACGCCATCCTCGCCGACAAGGACCGCGGAGTCTGGGGCGACTCCACCCGCGTGCGGCGGATCGACCACGCCGGTGCATCGTTCCGGGTGCAAGGACCGCTGAACATCCCGCGGTCGCCGCAGGCGTACCCCGTGCTCGTCCAGGCGGGTTCGTCCGAGGACGGCAAGGAGTTCGCCACGACGTACGCCGAGGCGATCTTCACCGCGCAGCAGACCCTGGCCGACGCCCAGGCGTTCTACGCCGACATCAAGCATCGGGTCGCCCAGGCAGGGCGGGATCCCGATGGCGTGAGGGTCCTTCCGGGGATCGTCCCCATCCTGGGGTCTACCGAGGCCGAGGCGCTGGCCCGGGAGGAGGAGCTGGACCGGCTGATCGTGCCGGCGTACGCCCGGGCTCAGCTCGCCCGAACCCTCCGCGTCGCCCCCGAGGACCTGCCGCTCGACCGCGAGCTGCCGGCCGACCTACCTGCAGAGGATGAGATCGAGGGGGCCAAGAGCCGGTACACGCTGATCGTCACGCTGGCCCGGCGGGAACGTCTGACCGTGCGGCAGTTGATCGGGCGGCTCGGCGGTGGACGGGGACACCGGACGTTCAGCGGTACGCCCGAGCAGGTCGCCGACGCCCTGCAGGACTGGGCGGCTGGCGGTGCGGCCGACGGCTTCAACGTCATGCCCGCGGTGTTGCCGTCAGGCCTGGAGGAGTTCGTCGACCACGTGGTGCCGATCCTGCGCAAGCGCGGGCTCTTCCGTCACGAGTACATCGGGAGGACACTGCGCGACCACTACGGCCTGCCCCGGCCCGCCAACCTCCTGTCCAGGCAGGCCCACCCGCTGCCGGCGACGACCTGAACCGCTCCCACTCTCTGGCGTATGAACGACAACGAAGCGATGCCCACCAGTCGAGCCCGGAAAGGCAGCACTGGGGAGCACGTCGATGGCCCCGGGCTGCCGCTTTTCGGGGTCTGGTCGACCTAGCCCTGACAGCGAAAGATGGCAGGTGGTGTCACGATCAGCTGAACAAAGGAAACGACCTGGGCATTTGCCCAGGTCAGTACGGGTGCGCCGCCAGGGACTCGAACCCCGAACCCGCGGATTAAGAGGCTGGCCCAACCACTCCAGGGACGTCCGAAGCCGTCCGATCGTCCTGCTCGCTAATGGCTGATCGGGCGTGGGAGTCCGGATGAGTCCGCAGGAGTTCGTCGGCGTTGCTGCTCGCGTTGCTGCTCCTGCAGCGCGCAGGGCACCTAGCCCAATGGACTGCCGAACTTCCCTCTGCAGTGTCAAGGCGCCGCTGACGCGGCGCACTGCCCCGGCCGCCCTTGCGGGCGGCCGTCCTCGGGCTCGCCGACGGGAGTGGAGCCCATAGGGTGGATGCCGTGTCGGAACGCACACTGAGGCTGGACGACGGCAGAGCGCTCGCACTGGGGGAGCGGACATCTGCCGGCTCGAAGAACGAGACAAGGTATGGCGCGTTGTCCGACGGACAAGGCGTGGTTGTGAAGATCGAGGGCGTGCATGGCCGACTCTCGAGGGAGCGGATCGCCCTGAGCTTTGCACGTGAGCATGGTGTGCCTGTGCCGAGTCTGGTTGGAGAGGGGAGGACGTCCGAGGGCCAGCTGTTTCTCGTGCTCAGCCAGGAGGACGGGATCCGTGCGACGGTGCCTAGCGGCTGGTATCGGCTCGGGCGTGATCTTGCGACCTTGGCGGGTGTGCCGATCGATGGATGCCCGTTACCTCGGGTGTCTCCATGCGAGTTTGCCCAGGACCACCGCAATCGCCTCGGCGTGGTCGAATCGACGCTGGACGCGCCCGTCGTGCGTAGGATCCATGTGGCAATCGAGCGGATCGGCCACGTGGAGCCTCTCACGCTCACGCACGGGGATCCCGGTAGTGGGAACTACCTCGACAACGGTGAGGGTGGCGTGATTCTTGACTGGGAGAACGCGACGATCGCACCCTTCGGCGTCGACATCGGGCGGGCAGCGTTCATCTCGCTGATGGACCTCGGCCACACCGGTGTGGCGGCCGACCTTCACGCCGCAGTCGTGCGGGGCTATCGCGACGGGCTTCGAGGCCATAGCAAGCTGAGCGAGGAGCTCCTGGCTGCGTCGATTGTCGTCGCCGGCCTGCAGTTCATCCATGGCCGCTTCGTACGGCCCTTGCGATCGGAGCGCACCCCCCGAGCCGCAGCCGCGGTACTCGACTCCTATCTCGCGATGGACGCCACGTACCCCTGACATGCCGCGCGGCACGGGCGAGCCTGTGGCGGATTTCCTGGCCGACGTCTTTGACCCGCTCGGCTCCGACCTGCGAGCTGGCTGGTTGCGACGACTACGGCGCAGAGTGAAGACTCGCCAATTTGACCGAAGACGGCTGCCACTTCTGCGATCAACAGGCACGATTCCGCAAGGCCGACGTGTACATCGAGAACGATTTCTGCATCTTCTTCGCGGCGATGCGCGACCATGAGCTCCAAGCAGAAGCCGGCCTGCCTCCGGATGTCCTTCCAGGATCCGGAGCAATCATTCCCATCGCCCACCGGACATCCCCGTTCAACCTCACCGCAGAGGAGTGGACAGAGACACATGACCTCCTGGTCAAGGCCAGGGAGGCCCTACATGAGCTTCTGGCACCCGACGGGTACACCCTCGGGTGGAGCGACATGACGGGGCTCCATGCGCACCTGCATGTCATTCCTCGGTTCCACGACGAACCCATGTGGCATCAGGGAGTTCGATCCTCGATCAACGTCCCCGAGAACAGACGTCCAGGCCCGTGGCACCCAGGACTCGGCCGGCATTCCCGAATCTTTGACGAGCTTGCGGCCGACCCGGCTTACGCCGTTGCTAACAACGGGGTGGGACGACCATGGACAGCGGACCACGATACGGACCGGCCGAGACCAGCATTCTGGTGTTGACATGGACGATCGTGGACGCACGTACCCAGTCCTTGGCGACCTACGGACAAGAAGGTCGCCGTGCCGCTTGCGTGCCAGACGAGGCGGACGATCATGGGCTGTCACGGTAAACAGCGGTCACTACCACGCTGGTCGGCGGCGAGCCGATCGACGCTCAACCGAGCGCGAGCACCGAATATGCCTTTGCAAGGAAGGGGTGCGCGGATCCTGGCAGCGACCAGTCCGCAAGGCGGCGTCCCAGTAAAAGGCCGACCTCGCGACATGGGTCACGGTCACCGGTTCAGATCGATCCAGTAGCGCCTCACGGGACCATGCTCGCCGTCGCGGATGCCTTCCAGGACGCCGCCATTGCGTTCGATTGTGCGAGCCGAGGCGACGTTATCCGCGAGGCAGGGGATAAGAACGCGGTCCAGGCCCAGGGCAGCGCGTGCCTCGCCGAACATCTCGCCGAGCCCCCAGCGCCCAGCTCGCCAGACCGCGGCGGCGGGCGGACGGGCGTACGCCGTAGCCGATGTGGCCGATGTCGTCGTCGAACCAGTGCCGTAGGGAGACTCCTCCGAGTACCTGGCCGTCCTCGACGATCCACCTGGGTGAGCCGTGCCGTTCGTCCGGGCAGGGATCGCCTGCCGGGTGGGTCAGTCGGATCCGCTTGTGTACCCAAGTAGCGAAGCCGTCGGGTGAGTCCACGGTGTCGTCTGCGCCCAGGCCGAAGCCGTCTTCGTGGAGGCCAGGCCCCAGTCCTCGCGGCACTCCAGGAAGGCGGCGTGCAGGCGGGTGGTCGGCAGTCCCCGCGTGCAATAACGGGCGGTCAATGAGGGTCAATGATGGGCACCGACGGGCAGTCACGCTCCGCTATGGCCTGGTCAGTGTGGTGGGCAGGGACGGGATCGAATCGTCGATCTTCCGCTTTTCAGGCTGAGTCTGGTGTCACCGTCGGCCCAGGCGCTCGCTGTCCGAGATCCGCCAGCGCCCGGGCAAGCACACCTGCTGGGTCGTGAAGTACTCGGCATCCATCGCCCAGCACTCGGGCAGAAGCGCGATGAACCCACTCCGGCTCGGCTACACCGAGCTCAACTTGGAGGCCACTACGGAGACGTACGCGGCGTTCGGTCAGCCACGGGCCCCAGTCTTTGGTCCGGATGAGTTTGGCGCGCGGGTCGAACGCTGCGATCCAGTCGAGGCCCTGAATGCGCCGCGGTCGGTCGGTCGTGATCAGCATCATGTCCACGTCGCTGGCCATCCGGGGATGGTCGTAGGCATATGACCCCACGACGGCGACGGCCAGGACGTCTGGCTGCTTGGTCGCCCACTCGGTCACGGAGGCTATGACCCGAGCCGCCTGACGTCGCCGGCCCTTCAGCCTGCACCCAGTGACCTGGTGACGAAGCCTCTTCGCGCTCATGCACGCCCAGTCTGGCAAGTCGGCACCACGTATGGAACCAGCCGGGCGTGCCATCACGTGCCAATACGACCATCAGGCGAGAGAAGAGGCGCCGAGGAGGCACCTCCCTGCACGATCGGCACGGTGATTGGCGGATCGTGCAGGGTGGGGGAGTACTGCGTCACGGACGTGCCAGGGTTCAGTCGGTCGTCCTCGTTGTACCGCTTGCGCAGTAGTGCCTCCGTGGGACGCCTGTCCGCAGTCGGAGGGGCGGACTCGACCGCGATCAGTTGGTCGGCGATGTCGTCGATGAGGGCGAGTGTGGCGTCATCTGGCGGGTAGTCCGGTCCGGGGAGTCCGGGCGGCGAGCACATGGCGCCCCAGCCGTCCCACAGCAAAAGTTCGGCGGCGTAGCGGTGTGCAAGTTGCATCATGACGTAGTTGTGGATGAACCACATTCCGCCGAGATTGGATCCCGGACGACCGCCGAACAGGTTCGGGTCTAGATTTCCGGCGCGACAGCCCTTCCAGACCTCGGCGGCAGTACGGAAGGGAGCGTCCGCGCCAGCTGGAATGTCGTGTGGTGTCGGGAGCGCCTTGGTTGGCTCGGTGACCTTCTTCGGATCGAACCGGACCCAGCGCTGCGCCTGTTTGTCGTAGGCCTGCACGATCACATGGTCATGGTTGTAGCCCGGCCTGAGGTAACTCGCGAAGCCCACCAGCGAGCGAGCTGGGATGCCATGCTGGCGCAGGACTGCGACGCAGAACAGGCTGAGATCGCGGCAGCAGCCCTGGAGGCGCTCGGTCGGCTCGCGAAACTCGGCGAGTGGTTTCGCGTGTCGCTCCTGGTCTCTGTCCAGCATGACTGCGAGCCAGCGACTGTTGATGTCGTTTCGGGTGGATGGGGGAAGGTTCAGCCCCGAATACCGGTAGTGCACGACCAAGTTGCAGGCCACCGTTGACAGACTCGGTATGACGGTGGGCACCGCGTCCAGGAGCGGCGCGTGCATGCCGGGATCCGAGTACGGCGAGTGCGTACTCCAGTCGTCTGGATCGACCATGCGCTCGACCCTAGGACGCGTGATCGCATCCACGCCAGGCGAGGAGTGCGCCCCGGTGTCGGACCGACACGTCCCACACGCCCCGGATCTGTACAGCAGTAGGTCCAGCAGCCGACGGCCGCTACCCCCCCGCAGGGGTCAGGCAGGCCGCACGCTCCCCGTCGTCGGTTCCTTGCCCTCTGTGTGCCCGCAAGCAAGGGGCACACATGGCCCGGGAGTGGTGCGCGCTGCTGCTTGCGTTGCTGCTCGGGAGGGCTGGCCATGACCGACCGAAGCGGCGAAACCTCGCTTTACCAGCCGGTTTACGGGTGCGCCGCCAGGGACTCGAACCCCGAACCCGCGGATTAAGAGGGGCCTACTTCGGATGCATCACACGCTCTACCTGGGCATTCGCGTGCAGTAGGTGGTGACTGGTTGTACTGGGCGTGCTTTACGCGACCCCGTTTGGTGTCATGACCGGTGTCACGCGCCGACGGGCTGCATTTGCCTGTCAGGTGTGCCCACGACGGCTGACTAGATGTTGCGGTTTCCGTGACGAGGCGTTATGGCAGGCGAAACTTCCGACCCGGCCAGGCCATGGGGCCTTCTCCTTCTTCGTCAAGGTCTGTCCTCCGCGGCACGATTGTTCGCCGGCGCCCGGAGGTTAGGGCACGCAGCCGTTTGCCGAGTTCGACGTCGATGAGCAGTTCAGGGGCATCTGCCTCGTGTTCGTCCGGCACCAAGATCCTTATCTGGATCGCGCTAATGGAGCCTTCGAGGACACTCATGTTGCGGTCGGTGATTTGGTACGGGATGTTCGCCCCGCCAGCAGGCCCTCGATAACCGAGATCACGCCAGGTTCGTTCGTCCGGACCAACTCAGCGATGCGCGACACTTCGGTGAACGCGGAGTGAGCACCTCCGGTACCAGGCCCGGGTCTGCTAGAGGAGCTCTCCGGACTGGACCCGACCAACTCGGCTCCCGGGGCCTGGGGTTCGTCCTGAACTTCGTGCACAATGTCACCTCCCTCCCAACCCGACCCGGGCCAACATTCGCGACGACACGCAGGCCCACCACCCAGCGCCGGCGGCAGGTGCGGAACGCCGAGGACGCACGGCCCGCGGGCAATATTTGCCAACGCTCAGCTGGGTCATTCCCCATCGGTCCGGTCACACTGTGCGGGGTGATCCCGGCTCATGACGTTACAGATGTACCTTCCCAAACTGGCGGTTTTCGGATGGCCGATTGCCCCGGACCTTGAATAAGAGGGGAGCCCTTTATGCCATTTCGGGGAGGCCTTCGCGCGAGGTGCGACGGAGACTCATGGGACTGGCAAGTGAAAAGGACAGACCCAAGGAAGCGCCAAATCGGGGGGCTACCTGACGATCGAAACAAAGCTGGAGGTCTTATGAGTTCGACAATCAGATGGCTCGCAGTCATCGCGACAGTTGCAGCTGTGGCATTCGTGCTGAGCACCGGATTTGCCTACGGCGAACCGATCAGCCTCACCCGAACATCAGCTCCGTCTGGAATCAATCCCGCGGATCCTGGGCCAGATCCTGCACCGCCGGAGCAGCCGGCGCCACCGCCGGAGCCGGAGCAGCCGGCGCCACCACCGGAGCAGCCGGCGCCACCGCCGGAGCCGGAGCAGCCGGCGCCACCACCGGAGCAGCCGGCGCCACCACCGGAGCCGGAGCAGCCGGCGCCACCACCGGAGCAGCCGGCGCCACCACCGGAGCAGCCGGCGCCACCACCGGAGCAGCCGGCGCCACCACCGGAGCCGGAGCAGCCAGCACCGGAGCCGCCGACGGACCTGTGACCTGCCTCGACGCCAGCGTTAGCTGCTACGCCCAGCTGTATGCCGACGCGAAGCGCCAAGGCGTGCGCCGGGGGCATCTGGAACCGCTACGCCCCCGGCGACCACAGCCAGTGAACCCAAGCGTCGGGCGCTGAGGAATACCGACTACTCGATCAACGGGCCTGCCAGTCCGACGGCCCGGGACGTCGACCGCCGAGAGGTCAACAGGCAGGGCGGCCGCAGCCACCTTGTCGCCGCGGGCCAGAGCGGCCTCGGCGAAGCTGCGGCCCAGGCCGCGGGACGAGCCCGTTCATGAACCGGGCCTTGCTCATGACTTCCGTTTTGCGGCGATGGTTCCGATGTCGGTATTACACCGACGAGAAGCACCCGACCGGTCGCGACCCAGGACACACTCGTCACTCGCCGGGCGTGAACGGTCAGGTGCGGCCGGGGCGGGAAGCCTCTGGATCAGGCCCGAGTGGGATTGGAACAGTGACAGTGATTTCCCTCGTTGTGGTGAGTTTCCGCCTAATTGAGGAGAGAGGCCGTCGCGTACGTAACAGCGCGCCCCGATCGACACGGCGTCGGGAGCCAGTTGACCGCTTGCCGCTGACAACACAACTCACTGGCCCGACATGACTGACGAATTTCAGGCGGGGGACAACTAGTCGGGTTCTGTCTCAAATTTCGTGAGGCGGTGGGCCGGTCGGTGACTGTTGGTGGTGGTGTCATGTGAGTAGTACTCGTTTCCGGAGGAGGTCGAAGTTTGCGCGGCCGAACATTTGACGTTTGAGGTATTTGATTTTGTTGACGATGCCTTCGACGGGGCCGGAGCTGTAGGGCAGGGTGAGGCCGTTGATGACGGCTTCGAGGTCTCGGCGTAGGCCGGTGGTGAAGGAGTGCAGGTGAGGCAGTTCTTCGGCGTCGACGGTGTTTATCCAGGCTATTAGGCGGTCGCCGTGTAGGCCGGTCATCATCTCGGCGAATGCCGTGGCGTGGGTGGCGGTCGCGGACAGGTGCGGGCAGGCTGCGAGCGCGTGATCGAGCTTGTCCTGGTCGTCGTCTTCGAGGTTGTCGGGGTGGCGGAGCATCCAGGTT